>CAWCAN010000003.1:0-349265 GCA_963793615.1 uncultured Chloroflexia bacterium | reverse complement strand
TAACTTAACAAGATAATCCACATACTATGATTACGGACAAATACTGGATGATCGAGAAGTATGGAAACGGATGCAAACTGCACCTTAACGTGAAAACATATAATATTCGCACCACGATTTACAGCGTGAATCGGTCCCAATAAAGGGTGGAGAAAATGAAATATATCCAATCTCAGAAGGGGCAAAGATATTTTTGAACATGTATCCTGACTTTGATACCACCCTTCAATAAGAAATTGAATTGACATATAAAACGGCATTCTTGCAGTATATCCACTAGTTGGCTTGCTGGTTATTCGTTTGGAGAAACCAATTGAGCAAATAATCCTATTGGTTACCGGGTGAAAATGCGACTTTACGTGGTGTTGGAAGCAAGGTGTTTTGGGCTTATCCTACAACAGTTGTTCAAGATACATCTGAATTGATTGTTCTTTATATGCCTTGTGGTATTCTTGGCAAAGACACCGACCACAGACCTACGCCGCAAGAATTACTATCATTTCCGATAAAATAAATATCGTAGATTGCCGATGGGATCGAACTGATGTATTGTTTTTGATCGTTCCGGGCGATTCGTTTAGCACTTACATCATGTGGGAAGCTGGCACAAAAACCTTGGCTTGCTGGTATATCAATTTGCAGGAACCGATCCGGCGTACAAAAATTGGCTTTGACACAATGGATCATATGCTCGATGTGGTCGCTCAGCCCGGATATGACCGAATGGCATTGGAAAGACGATGATGAATTTTTAGAAGCCGAAAAAATAGGTCTTTATTCCCCTGAAAAAGCCAGTGAAATTTGGGCCGAAGGCGAGAGAGCGATAAGACTGATAACATCAGAACGGCGTTCTCTGTATAAAAAATGGGAAAAGTGGCAAGCAAACCCTGAATGGGAACTTCCACGATTATCGCCCGTTTGGATAAGGTAATTCTTGACGGGCTTTCTTTGCAAAACCAGGTTTAGCCCAGAAACGCAAGCCAACACCGCGTGCACCGGACAAAGTGCGGGCATTCGCCCACACTTTCGGGTCAGCGGCCCCAAGCGGCGATCTCGGCGTCTCGTGGCTATTCCCGCCAAATCCCGCCATTGTTGGTAACGTAAAAACCGTTCTATGTACCCATATGACATAGTAGTAATTATTGGAGGAATCATGTTTGTGAATATTGAAACAAAACGTTTGCTTTTAAAGTGCATTGATCAAAGTGACAGAGAATTTATTTTCGAAGAATTCCAAAATGATTTTATTAATCAATATTTGTTTGACGAGGAACCTATGACAGATATTGAACAAGCTGATGATCTGATTGAATTTTATAATATGAAAGAGCCAAGAAACCAAAACAGATGGGTACTCATTAACAAACTTGAAAATAAAAAAATGGGCACTTGCGGATTCCATCTTTGGGATAGAGAAAAGAATAAAGTTGAAATAGGTTTTGAGCTTATGCAACAGTATAACGGAAAAGGATATATGACAGAAGCCGTAGAGGCAATTATTGAATTTGCACGAATTAAAATGAAAGTAAATAAAATAATTGCCATTGTTTATATCGATAATAGTAAATGTAAAAGATTACTGGAAAAGTTCGGATTTATAATTGTTGGTAAGGAAGAATGTATATTTAGAGGAAGCATGTATTTACATGATATTTATGAATTGGAGCTTCTGAAAGGATAGTGTTAGGATTTCGCTCATTAGAAATGCGACAACATACAGAGTTTGCCGCTGCTTGAAATTTAGAGCAAGACATTTTCAAGTACCGAACTGGAATGAGCTCGAGAATTTGCCTGGTTGAAGGTTCGAATCCATTCAAGCCGATAAAACTTCCGCATTAGTTTATTTCGTTCGCAGGAATTAGTATGTTTTTATTTCAAACGAATTTGAGTCCACAGAAATTTTCGTTTTTCGGAAAGAATTGCGAATAGGTTTGCAACATCCTTGTATTCGGAAGTGGTAATTTTGAGGTGCATTTGTGATTTATGACAAAGTGTTGATCCATTTTTAGAAGTTGGTAATAAACAATTCTTTGTGTTTTTTTGTTGTTAGTAACAGATTTTTGTTTCTAGAATTAGGTGCAATTGGAACAATAGATACTAAAGTTGTCCACGAAAAAAAGTAAGTTGAATTATGGAGGAATGTATTATGACGCCTGAATTCATTGGACCTAAATTGGTTCTGGATTAACCCTAATTGGGATTACGATTGAGAAAATCTTTGATATTTTCAAAACAAATAAGGAGTTTATTAACGAACACAAGAAGACTTATGATCATGAACGATTGTTAATTATCAAAGAAAGATTTTTAGAAATAGAAATATTTTTTTAAACGTGTTTCAAATATTCTTGTACTCCTAAAAAAACATTTCCAGAAAATGTCGATTTAACGACAATGACCAACGTAATGATTTCTTGGATAAGCTTTCTGCTTGGTTTAGAAACTTGAATTCTAACTCCCGAAGATGATACATTCTTGGTACAGAGGTCTTATTTGTTAGCGTATGGAGATAAAGAATTGATTGATAGTTTCACAAAATTTACAAATATTTCAATTTCTATGCATGAATATCTTGATACATTGAATATGGGAAATACTGACAATATTTTTGAAGATGCAAATAAATCATATAACCGATTATATTTATCCTTGAAAACTATACCTCATCCAGATATATTTCTTAGTTACGCTATAAAAAAAATTGATGAGTTGAAAGCAAAAGCATTTTAATTGTTATCTATAAATCGTATTACATTTTTCAGAAATATAGAATTAGACTTTTTCAAGGTTTTATGAACTGATTTTCTCGCTTCAAAGTACTAACGTTAATCCCGATAGAAGTTCGATTAAGCTCCAAACAATTTGCCAAAAATGAAGAACTCATTAAGAAGATACATTTGGTTGAATGAATCAGTTATTGAAAAGCGGAGAAAGAAGGATCTTCATAGAAGACCGTAATAGGGTAATTTTCTCAAGGGCAATCAATACTAAACTAAAAATCAGAAAAACGAAGTTTTTCATAAAAAGATTAATTATCAGAATTTAAACGCAAGACAGAAAGAAAGCTATAATTTTCAAAAGGTTTCCGGAATTTTAGCAGATTATGGGTATACTACAATTCACTTATCTGATGATTGGGAAGGCGCAGATTTTCTCGCCAAACATATTGACGGTGAAACAATACTAAAAATCCAATTAAAAGGTAGATTGACTATTTTAAAAAAATATTAATAAGGATATTTATATTTGCTTCCCAGATGGAAAGGGACAGTTTTATCTATTCCCACATGATAAGATAATGAATGAAATTTTGGCACTTGTAAATAATAAAGGCAAAACTATTGAAAACACGGAATTTGGAAGGATTAAAGGTGGGTATTCATTTCCAAGATTGAGTAATAAGCTATGCACAATTCTAAAACCTTACCTTCTCGAAAACTAGCATTTTGCTAAGAGTTATTGATCTGAGTTTTTTTATTTAACCCAATTTCATCACTGCAACAACATACTAATTTACTAAAAGCATAATGAATATCCCCTAGCTTATTATACTCCAATCATTAATTAATACTTGATTTTGATAGAATTATTGAAAAGTCGCCAAAATAGCCTTGTTTAGTGTCTTGAAGTTTATAAGGTGTCAATCAGGGTATTTCACTGAAGACTATTAAAAACAATCTATACTTCCCCCCCCACTTCACTTCCTCTTTTTCATTGACAGCACCGTCATCAACCCGCCCAGGGCAAGCACCGTCAGGAGCAGCCGGGACACAATTTTATTGGTTACACCATTCGGGTAACTTCCTCAACCGCACCCGGGGTTGGGACGAGAACCGTCGCCGTGGCAGACGGGGTTGCCGTCGGAATTGAACTGTTCTTTCCAGCGTTGTGGTCGTCTCCAGGGTCGGTGTTTCCGGAACCGGCTGGGTGGCACCTTTCTGGATGAGCAAAATCTGTCCTTCATAAATGATTTTTTCCGACCCGAGATTATTCCAGATGCAAATCTGGTCGATGGTCGTCTGGTAGGCAATCGCAATGCTCCACAGCGATTGACCCGGTCCGACCTTGTGAATCACATCCCCATCCGGGCGGGCGGTGCTCAGCACCACCGGCGCCACGAATTGCGAAACCACGGTTCCCTGGATGATGCCGTCTTTTCCAGCCTGCTCGGTTAACATGGGAATGGCAGTCTGCTGCATCTTGCCGTCCCGGGTGCGCAGTGCGGTAACCAGGACAATATAGGTGGCATCGCTGACCGCGATACCCACCCCGATATCGCTGCGGAACTCGGACAGCATCGTGTTGGTATGGATGTCATCCCCCTGCCAGGCTTGCACCGCTTCTGCCGCGGTATCCGCCGCAACCCAGTTCTCCGAACGATACCCGTCCAGCTTGATACTGCCTCCCAGCGGGTAGCCCAAGGTCATCAGCCACTGACCCAGGGTCAGTCCCTCCGGGCGCCAGTGCCCGTTCGAGCCGCTGGCAATTCCATCCGCCTCAATCTGCGCCACCTGCATGAGTGCGGTGTGCACGCTGAGCGCAGACAGGCCATGACTGGTGCGCAGCGCATTGACTAAATCAATCACCTCTGTCGGTGTGGGGGGTTCCGTTTGTGCTGGGGGGCTCGCCAAAACTTTCCCGGCTGGGAACAGCGTCAGCACCAGGAGCACAAGCGCGATGAAACAGCACCCTGGGGTTTACGGTATTGCTGGGGGTTGTTCTTTTCACTTTGAAAATCCCGGCAGCCTGACCGGGAGGTCGTACCATGGACATGCACCCATTATACAACCAGATTAATCGATAATCTCATCTACGCCTGGTCTACGATATCCCTACCCTGGGCTGCGCACATAATTCGTGCGGATGCTGTCCAGGTGATGCAGTTCGTGCCCGCAGATCATGGCTGCCAGTGCCCGCACGCTCACCCGCTTGCCATTCACCACCCCTGCCCGAGTGAAGGTCTCTTCTGCCAGGCTGTTGAATAAAGCTATCGAAGCCTGGCGGACTGCTGTATACTCTTCCAGGATGTCCGCTATTTCGCGCTCGTTAATGTTGGAGTGGGAAACGTAGGCATCCTGGTCAAAAGGAGATAACTCGCTGAAATCGTTCCGGGCAAAGCGCAACGCCCGGTAACCCAGGATCCGCTCCGTATCCATAATGTGCACCAGGATTTCCTTAACCGTCCACTCGCCTTCCGCCCAGCGCCAGGTGAGTTTTTCCGCCGGGAATGAAGTGATGACTTCCTGGACCGCTTTCAAATTTTCCTGCATATGTTCGATTACCCTGCCATCATCCGGCACCAGGGCAATGTACGCAGCAGCGGAGGGCGAATATTCGCCGGCTTCGGGTTTCGGAATAATTTTCATCTTCATCTCCTCGGATTTCGAATTCACATGATTGTATTTATATCACTTTTGTAAAAACCGCCAGTTGCTGATTTCTGCTATACTGGGTTTTATTATATTAGGATGAGAAATTCACGGGGTATGGGATCTTTTACAAAGCCATCCTCGCTATCATTTAGATGGAATAACCCGCTCGGGGTAAAACGCAATCGAAGGAGACAGCCATGAGTTACATATCATCGCATTTACAGCCAGGGGAACAGGTACTTATTCGCACCAACCGGGGCAGGAAATGGTATCACTTCCTGTGGATGGTGTTCGGATACTTTATCTTTCTCCCGATCATGGCATGGATAATGCTGTATTTTTTGGTACAGATATTTGGGGAGTTCCTGTCGCAAACTGCTGCCCTGATTTTTACTGGCGTCTTTTTAATCGTGCTTGCTCTTGGAGGGCTGGTTGACATCATCCATTTCCTGGTGGATGACATCGCCCTGACCGACAGGCGCATCCTTGGTCTGGCGCAGGGTGCCACGACCTGGTCTTTCAAAAAATATGATATCCCGCTTTCGGTCATTGAATCCATCCGGGCAACAGGTGGGGCATTGGTGGGATACAGCCTGGAAATTCAGCGCAGGGATGTGAAACACAAACTGTATTTGAGAAACCTGGTCGGGAGCAAGCAATTAGCCGCAAAAATTACCGAATTGATCAACCGGCATTATTGAACCCCGGGTGTCCTGATTTTTAGGCAATAAGGGGAACATCCTCCGCTGGTCAGGAGGATGGCTATGCCGTTTCACATTAGCCATATCGCCAACGAAGTAATACTCTAAATTTTCCTATGAAGATTCCCCAAAAATTGGATTATGATAAAAGGTGGATGAAATTGCGTCCAAGGGAATTTGGCGATGGAAACGGACACAATCCATACGGAATTTAATCAAACAGGGGAAGCACCCGCTGCCCGCCCATTGATTCAACTGCGCTCCGTGGTGAAAGCCTATCCCACGGCTGAAGAGGATTTTTACGCGCTGCGCGGAATTACTGTGGATGTCTATCCCAATGAGTTCCTGGGCATTATCGGCAAATCCGGCGCCGGAAAATCCACCCTGCTGAACATGATCACCGGCATTGACCACATCACCTCCGGCGAGGTGCTGGTCAACAACAACGGCCTGTCACTCAGTCCATAAACTCAGCGAAGACGCGCTGGCTTTATGGCGCGGGCAAACGCTGGGGGTTGTCTATCAATCCTTCCAGTTGCTTCCCATGTTGACCCTGATCGAAAATATCACGCTGCCGATGGATCTGTGCGGGCTTTACCGCCAGAAGGAAAGCCGCGACCGTGCCTATGAGCTTGCTAGCAGCTGGTTGAACTGGAAGAACACGCCAAGAAACTGCCCAAATTCATTTCCGGCGGGCAGCAGCAGCGGGTGGCAATCGCCCGCGCGCTGGCCAATGACCCTCCCATCCTGGTGGCCGATGAACCCACCGGCAGCCTTGATTCTGTCACCTGCCGACCATATCTTCGGCGTTTTTGAACGGCTGAAGGAGCATGGCAAGACCATCATCATGGTCACCCACGATAAGGGTCTTTCCCCGCGCTTCTCGCGCACTGCTCATCCTACAGGATGGCGAGATCGTGCTCAAGTGCCGCCGTGCTTCCGCCCGGAGGAATACCATGAACCAGATCTTGAGCGTCCAACCTCCGCATGATCCAGCTGCAGAAAGTTGAAAAGACCTTCAAGAACACTGCCGGAGTCTTCAGGGTACTGAAAGGGATCGACCTCACATTGTCCCAGGGGGAGTTTGTGGCAGTCGTCGGCAAATCCGGCAGCGGAAAATCCACGCTGCTCAACATGGTAACCGGCATCGATCATCCCACCGGGGGGCAGGTGATCGTCAACGGGATGAACGTCCATGATATGAATGAGAGCAAACGCTCCCTCTGGCGCGGCAACAACCTGGGAATTGTCTTCCAGTTCTTTCAACTGCTGCCGATGCTGACCCTGCAGGAAAACGTCATGCTGCCGATGGATTTTGTGAATAAGTATGACTTTGATGAACGCCCGAAACGGGCGACTGGAATTGCTGAAAATGGTCGGGCTGGAAAAACAGGCACATAAACTGCCCGCGGCAGTCTCCACCGGGCAGCAGCAAAGCGCAGCCATTGCCAGGGCACTGGCAACCGACCCGCCGGTCATTGCTGCCGATGAACCAACCGGCAACCTCGACTCGCGGTCCGCCGAGGTCATCATCGACCTGTTTGACAATCTGGTGAAAAACGGCAAGACCATCATCATGGTCACGCATGACCCATCCCTGACCGAGCGAACCTCCCGCACCGTCATCATCTCGGATGGCGAGATGATCAACGAAACTGTTGCCAAATGCTTTGTGCATCTGTCGCACCACCAGATTGCTTGAAATCTCCCGCCAACTGGAAAGTTTTCAGCTATCCACCCGGCGCACCATCCTGAAACAGGGACAGGATGTTGAACATTTCTTCATGATCGCCAGCGGAGAGGTGGAAATCAGCCTGATCAGCGATAGCTGGTAAACCAACCACCATCACCCACATGGGTCCGAACCAGTTTTTTGGCGAGGTCGAGCTGCTCAGCGGCGGGCAGACCATTGCCAGCGTGCGCGCCTCTGAAACTAGCACCTGTGGAGCTGGTCGGCCATTCAACCGCCATACCGTTTTTGAATTGATGAAAGAGTCTCCTCTGACCGAAGAAGCCCTGGCGCAGGATCGTCCGGCTGCGCCTGGAAGAAAACCGTTCAGTCAGAGCAGACCCGGGAAAATAGTGAAAAAGTAGAACGAAGATGATGCGTCCGCGCTGGCGAAAGGTATTGCATGACCTGGTGAACAATTTTTCACGAACAGTCCTGGTTGTGATTTCCATTGCTGTTGGCGTTTTTTCCATTGGGGTGATTGTTGGAGCGTATGTGATCATTTCCAATGATATGAGCGTCAGTTACGCAGCCAATAACCCGATGAACATTGATCTGCGCACCGACCCATTCGATAATTCCGTGGTTACTGCATTCCAAAATATGCGCGGGGTCAAGGAAGTTGAAGGACGCAGGGTCTTCACTGCCCGCGCCCGGGTGCAGGGGACAGATCAATGGGTCACCATTAATGTCATCGCGATTGAGAATTATTCCAAAATGAAGATCAACCTGCTGCAAACCGATTCAGGCACCAACGCGCCAAAAACCAAGCAGGTGGTACTTGAAAGGAAAGTGCTTGAAGGACTGCAAGTCTCGGTCGGTCAGATGCTTGAGATCGAACTGGAAAATGGATCCATCAAAACCCTGCCGGTGGTTGGTCTGGTGCAGGACCCCGTACAGCGGCCGGTGATTTCCTCGCAAATCCATTTGCCTATATCACCACCGATACCCTTGCCTACCTCGGTCAACCCCAAAACCTTCAACCGCTTGTTTGTGACCCTTTCAGAAAATCCAATGATGCTGAACATTTACGGTCGATGACCGCCGACGTTCGGGACAAGGTCGAAAAAAACGGGGTCAACGTCTGTCGGTCCGCGTTTCGGAAAAACAAATGAACACCCCATGGCATCCACCGTTAAAGCCATCCTGGGTATTCTGCTGGCGCTGGGGATTTTGATCCTGTTGCTGAGCAGTTCATTGATTGCCAATACCTTGAATGCGCTGATGAATCAGCATCTTCGCTATATCGGGATTATGAAGCTGGTCGGAGCCCGCAGAAACCAGATTCTGCAAATGTATTTTGTGTTGATTTTCGCTGTTTTGTGCCATTGCCCTGCTGATTGCCGTCCCTTTGGGAGGTCAGGGTGCTTATGCGCTTTCCGCTTTTATTGCCAAAAAGATCAATTTTGCCCTCCTGGGTTATCGGATTGTCCCGCTTGCGCTGTTCATTCAGATTGCGGTCGGGGTTTTGGTTCCATTGCTGGCGGGGCTGTTTCCGGTGTTATCGGTTCCCGCATCACTGTGGTGCGGGCGCTCAGCGAAGACCTCATCCGGGAAGAGGAAAAACTCCTGCCCACCTGGTGAAAAAAGAAACCTTCACGAAAAAATCCGGCAGCAGGTTGTCAAAATTTCTGCATCGGCACGGTGTGCATATCCCCCGTCCCTTTTAATTTCATTGCGGAATACCTTCAGGCAAAAAGGACGCCTGGTGTTGACCCTGTTTACATTGACCATGGCGGGCGCAATCTTTATCGCGGTGTTTAATGTGCGAATCACATTGCATGACTATGTTGACCGCATTGGGCGATATTTCCTGGCGGATGTGACGCTGGATTTTGACCGACCCTACCGTCTGAACGAAATCATCAGCAAAGCAGCCAGATCCCTGGTGTGGTTTCGGTTGAAGGCTGGGCATATGCGAGTGCTGAAATGCTCTATCCGGATGGTACGTCTTGCTGACAATATGACGATCCTGGCTCCTCCGGGCGGCAGCCAGATGGTTGCTCCGATGCTCATTGCGGGTCGCTGGATCCAGCCAGGTGATGAGAAGGCATTTGGCTGTGAGTGAGGGAATTTATACCAAATTTCCGGATATCAAACCCGGGGCATACCATCCGGGTGAAGATCAATGGAAAAAAGGAAGATTGGCTGCTGGTGGGAATTTTTAAATTTGTACCGCAGGAAGGCACGATCGCCTACGGAACGTATGAATATATCTCGCGGATTTCGCACATGAACAGCCGCACCTTTACCTACCGGATTTTGCTGGATAAACACGATAAAGCCTATCAACAGAAGGTCGGCGATATCGTGGATGCCTATTTCCGCGACCAGGGGTACCATGTCAGCCAGGTGCGGACAGGCGATTCCTCGTTAAAAAGCGCATCAGAAAGCCTGGATATCCTCATCACTTTCCTGTTGATCATGGCGCTGCTCACAGCCCTGGTGGGCAGCATGGGGTTGACCGGCACGATGGGAATGAATGTCCTGGAGCGCACCCGTGAAATCGGGGTGATGCGGTCCATCGGTGCGGTAGATCGGGTGATCATGGGCACTGTCATTGTTGAAGGCATGGTGATTGGCGGTATCTCGTGGGTGTTGGGGGCAATTCTCTCCATCCCATTCACTTATCTGCTATCGGATATCGTCAGTTTGGCGATTTTTAATTCACCAATTTCGGTTTTATTCACTCTTAGGGTATGGCATCTGGTTTTTGGTGGTTCTGGTTCTTTCAGCTTTGGCAAGCGTCCTTCCGGCCCGCAATGCAGCCCGGCTGACCATCCGCGAAGTTCTTGCTTACGAATAGTAAATTTGTTAGAGGAGTATGAAATGAAAAAAAAAACGTTATCCTGATTATGCACATTGTTCATCTTCTCACTGCTGGCCGGTTGTAAAGGCAACAATACTGCCGCACCGCGAAATCAACTCCAATTGCTGCAGCGGATTCCATTGTCGCTGAAGGTCATTTTGTCCCGCGAGAAAACCTCTATCTTTCATTTTTCGTACGCGGAAAAGTATCCGAGATCCTGGTTAAACAAGGAGACGAGGTGACCGAAGGTCAGGTCCTGATCAGGTTAGGCGACAGTCAGCCCGCCGAAGCTGCAGTGGCTGCTGCAAATCTCGAATTGACCTCCGCGCAACAAGCCATGGATGCACTTCTGAGGACCGCTGCTCTGAACCAAGCACAGGCATTTTTAGCCTATCATCAACGCCCAAAAGGCAAGAGATTGACGCTCAACTCGTATGGGACCGCCTGAACTTAAAAGCATACAAAACAACATTGATAATGCGCAAGAAGCAGTTGACGACCGTAAAACCGACCTTGATACCGCCCTGCAGGATTTTGACAAGGTATAAGAATGTTGACCTTCTGATGATTATGCCCGGAATAATGCCGAAGACAAACTCGAGACTGCTCAAACCAATTATGACGAAGCAGTTCGCCTTCTGCTTATCCAGACCAACCGGCGGGATATTCCCACGGGCAAACCTGGACTCTGCCTTGAGCAGCTGAAGCCGAAGCAGAACGGGCCTATAAAAATACCCAGGATGGACCGGATACAGACAAACTCGCCCTGGCACAAGCCCGGTTGGATAATGCCCTAGCCCAGGTGGAGGCAGCCCAAAGTGCACTTGACAATTATGAGCTCAAAGCCCCATTTAATGGTATCGTGGCAGATATCAATGTTTCGGTGAATCAGCAAGTCGGACCCGAAACCTGGGCGGTGGTTGTCATCGATCCGGGTCGAGTGGTATGTGGAAACCAGCGACCTGACAGAATACGAGGTCGTTGATATTAAAGGTCGGAGACACGGCAACAATTTCGGTGGATGCCTTGCCGGATTTGGTGTTTACTGGGATTGTTGATGAAATAGCCATGGCTCCCAAGGTGCAGGCTGGAGATGTAATTTACACTGTTCGCTTACGGGTGGATGAACCTGATCCGCGCTGAAATGGGGCATGACAGTTGAAGCAACCTTTCCCTTTAAGGAATGAGCAGGAATTTTCATTACGATTTTGAAGATTTTCCAGGTATGACCGGATTGCGATTTTTTATATCCCACTCTCCAGCGGGTAACCATCTTCTTTCAAGATGGCATATTCAAACGGTCACCCATAACGGTGAGCCATCTGGGGTCAGGTTAAAGAATACGTTCTGGCGGAAGTGCCCTTCCCGGCGCATCCCGATTTTCTCCAGCACCCGCCATGAAGCCGTGTTCTCCGGGTTGCAATGCGCCATCACCCGGTGAATTCCAAAATGTTCAAACCCATACCGGATGAGCGCTGCGGAAGATTAGTGGCATAACCCTGGTTTTGGAAGCGTGGTTAAAAATATCCCAGTTCCCAGGTAAGAATTCAGCGGTTCCGTCTGCTTGAAATACAAATGCCCCACCAGCTTGCCGGTGCTTTTGAGAACCACCGCCCAGAAATCCGTCCCCCGCGATCGTTCCACCGCCATCTGGCGGCTTGTTCCATGCTGACCGGTTCCCTGGTTCGAAGCGGTAAATGGCTGGATCAGAAAGATATTCGTACAGGGAGGAACCGTCCTCTTCCTGGAATGGTCGAATTATGAGTTGGCTGTCTCAATCATCATTAACCTGAATCTTGCATGGATGATAACGATATTATTTTACAGCCATCTGCATCCTGTGAATCCGGTTTCCGGTTGTGCATCCCTCTCCTGCCAGATTCCCCGTCATGACCACCGACTTGAACGATTACGAATTGGCCTTCCCGTGTGAATACCCGGTCAAACTCATCGGGCTCGACCAGGATGATTTCTTCGAATTCGCATTTGCCGTCCTCGCCCGGCACATCCCCGATATTACGCGTTCTGACCTGACCAGCCGTGCCAGTGATGGCGGCAAATACCTGGCAATCTCCACGACATTCGTTGCACAGAGCCGGGAGCAGGTGGACGCCATGTATGCAGATATCGGCAGCCTTAAGCGCTTCCTGGTTTCCATGTAACCCACAACACCTTGTTTGAACAACATGCAAATTCTCGCTTGTATTCCCTGTGCGAGGATGCTATAGTTAAGATTAGCCTCTTACTTGAAAGGAGTAATATTTAATGGCAAAGACGGACGACGAAAAGAAACTGAAAGATGCTGAAGAAGAAATAAAGAAATTAAAGAAAGAAATTAGAAGAAGGCAAGAAAGATAAAAAGGATAAGAAAGACAAGAAGGACAAGAAAGAAAAGAAAGAGAAGAAAGACGAAAAGAAAGACAAAAAAGATAAAAAAGACAAGAAGGATAAAAAGGACAAGAAAGACAAAAAAGAAAAGAAAGATAAAAAGAAGTAAAGAAATGTCTCCCAACCACAGACAATAAACACCACCCCTTCAAAAATCTGAAGGGGTGGTTGATTATCGTTATATAGTCTCCCTGGGAGAAAGGATTTTCATCCTTTTATTTATTCCTTGGGACCTTTCCCGGGGTTTACTTTGGGAGTCTTGGTAGGTTTATGGGTCGGTTTGAGCTTGGGTTGCAGTTCCTGCTTGATTTGACCCCAACCCATACCTTCATCCCGCATGGCGAAGATTTCTTCAACGGATACACCGGTTTCGAGTGACAGGCTGTAAACCAGGTCAATCTCGCCAAATCCGTTGTTCAGGCAGAACCAGCCCATGATCACTTCATAGGATACGCCATGGCGTTCCGCGAGTTTCACTGCTTCGGGTTGTGTCTGCCCGTTACCGCATATTCCATTTTCACGTGGTTCTTCAGGTTCCGGGGTGACCTTCTTCATCATCAGGTGCGTCGGTTTCATCAACATCCGGAGTGCCTTTTGGACCCTTGGGTTTGCCTTCCGGTGGACCTTTGGCATCTTCCAGCGCACTGATTTCCAGTGCCAGCCAGGAACCATCCTCCTGTACGGTAAAGCGGACTTCCACGAGGCTGCCATCCGCCAGGTCGGAACCAATTTCGGTGTCAGGATTAATCATGACAGATTGTCCGCTTATTGACCAGGCATCAACTCCCTGTGCTTTCAACCACACCAGAGAAGCTTAATATTTCCTTTTCCAATTTGGACAGCATGATCACGTCAGCAATCCGTCCGCCTTCTTCCAGGGTGCGGCCGGCAACGTGAACAGTATCACCCACGAGCGGGTCACCACTGATGCGGGTTTCTTCAGTCACGCCAAACGTAACCCCATTGACAACCCATGTGCCGTCAGCGTTCTGCTGCTCAATGATACCCTTCAGGCTGAAATCATACGCCGGGTCAACCAGGGTCCCATTACTTTCAGCCAGGGTCACCTGCCCGGGGGTTAAGAAAACTTCGTTATCGGTGTTGCTGACAGCCACTTTTCCTTCCAGGACAGAAAATCGTGATAGACCTGCATCCGGTACATTCACATTAAAAACGGTACCATGCACTTCAGCGGTTCCGTTCAGCGTATTAACCAGGTAGAAACCATCCTCTTTCACAGGTACGACCCAGTGCGTGGTCTCACCAGCGGTTTGCAGAATAGATACCCGGAGTGTTTTCTTGCTGTATTCCAGGGTAGTTATCTCAAACGCGGCATCTGCTCCAACAGCCACAACCGATCCATCCGGATAGGTCAGCACGGTACTGGAATCGATATACGTTCTCAGGCTGTCACCGGTTTTTAAAGTGTCCCCGTTGTCAGCAAACGACCAGGTTTGTCCGGCATCTTTTGAGATTTCGACAATTCCTGCAACATTACTCAACCTGGCGGCTTTTACACTGGATGTATTCAAGAATAACCCTGCAACCAATCCGACCAGGAGAACACCAACTACTGCGAGTGTTCCAATGGCTGCAAACGCCCACTTCCATTGCTGCTGACCCTTGGCATGCTTTTGTGCCTGGGCAGCAGCTTTAATTTGCATTACTTGCGCCTTTGCTTTTTCGGCTGGCAGAACAGGATGTACCATCCGGTTCATTTGCTCAGCCAATTCCATATCGGCTTTACTTTCCAAAATTTCTGGATGGATTTTTATCGTTCATAAAACACCTCTTTCAGTTAAGCGGGTTCTTAATGCCTGGATAGCCCGGCTTTGCAACCCTTTTACCGCATCCACACTGCGGTGAATAATTTCTGCAGTTGTCTGCAGGGAAAACCCATTAATAAATCGCAATATCAGTACTTCCTGCTGGTCGCTCGGCAAGCACTTGCAGCGTTTTTGCCAGAATTTCGTGCTCCAGCTTTTTATCCGTCGCATCTTCTGGTAAGGCTGTCGCATCTGTGTGCAACTCGGTTAATTCGGTTTCAGGATGCGCCGCATTCTGCCGGTACCAGTCGTATAACACCCGGCGGGCAATCTGGTGCAGCCAGGCACCGATATCACCCTGCCCCAGTTGAAATCCTACCAGCGACTTCACCATCCGTAAAAACACTTCTGAAGTCAGGTCTTCTGCGCTGGTTTGCGAGCCGGTGCGGTAGTACAGGAATCGGAATATTGCCTGATGGTAAAGTTCATATAAGCGTGCCACCGCTTCGGGGTTACCCCGGCTGGCTGCTTTTACAATGTTTTCAATAGTTTCATTAGGCATAGGTTTCTCGTGACGCAGCCGCTCACTAATATTTAACGGGTTTGTGGGTGAAAAGAGTTGCTGCGAATGAGGTCATTATAGAAGAGTTAACCGAAAAAGCAGGAATTGAATGGCTGGTATACAATTCTGTAAGTATTCCCACACCGGAGAGAAAAATGCCAACCAACAAAACCACCCGCTATGCCATGTTCGGACTACTCTATTTCACCCAGGGTACCATCCTGAGTTACTTCACTGCCTTGAACGCCTTGTACTTTCTATCCAGGGGAGTATCCATGACAAAAGTGGGAATTTTCGCCACCATCGCCCTGGTACCTTTTATCATCAAGATATTTTTAGGCATGCTCTCGGATCGGGTTAATCTGTTTCACGCAGGTCACCGAAAACCATACATCCTGATCGGACTGGGAGTACAACTGGTTTGCCTGGTCATCGCCCCGCTGCTGGATCCAAAAACCATGTACTGGGGATTCGTGGTGCTGGCATTCGTGCTGCAATTGGGAATGGCGTTATATGATACCTGCACCGACGGATTGGCATTGGACACCACCCCCGAAAACGAACGTGGTCTCATCCAGGGGTTTATGGTCGGTGGACGGGCTGTGGGTGTAATTATTACTGCCTCGGTGGTGGGTCTACTGGCAGAAAAGGCATCCTGGTATGCAGTCTTCTGGCTGCTGGCAGTACTCACCTTGCTGCCTGTGCCTTTTGTTCTGGGTATTCGCGAAACAGAACGTGCCGCCGGATTACGATTTAACTGGAAAGCATTTTCGGCTTTCAAGTCCTGGACCCTCGCAGGTGTGGTTGCCATCGGTCTCATTTCCTTTCTCGTGATTGTGGGTGCCAATCAATTGGTCAACCCCTATTTTGAAAAAATACTGGGCATCACCTTCAGTACGGCAGGATTCCTGACAACTGCCTGGGGTATCGGTGTCGTAACCGGGGGACTGGCAGGCGGCAGGATAAGCGACCGAATTGGGTGGCGCAACGCGGTCCTGGTTTCCATTATTGCTTCAACGCTGGCATCTGGCGGCGCTTGCTTTTGGTGTGAACCAAAATACTCCCCTGGCATTAGCCTTTGGCTTCGCGTTTCTGTTTGGGATCGGGTATGGCACCTACCAGGCTGTTTATTTTGCACTTGCCATGCGTTTTACGGTTGCAAGCATTGCGGCATCCATGTTTGCCATATTGATGGCTTTCACCAACGTCGGGCAGGGAATCGGACTTAGCCTGGGTGGTATCCTGGCGGATAAAATTCAATTTGGTCCAACCATGCTTGTTTTCGCCGGGATTAACCTGCTGGCATTGCCGATTTTGTACTTGCTAAAAGCACACGGAAATAAACCCTCTGCATCCTTACAGGCATAATACTCGCAACTAACTAGAATCTAACAATTGTCCCTTTCCCTGAATTTTCGTGCCAATTTGCGATTTCAGGACTTAACAGTTTTGTAATTTGACTTGTTTTTCAGCCTCCTTGCTTGACATCCATTTCACCCTCTCGCATATAAGTAAAATACCCCAGCCAGTTATTGGCACCTCCGGGTGTCTACTTCTCTAACCAGAAAGACGAAAGGAGTTTGGTATGAAACGAAGAATGTATGTCCCCTTGCTCGTGTTGTTGTTAGTATCCATGGCTTGCACTCTGGGTGATGTGAATCCTCTCAAGGAGAATCTCGTCACACCTACTGCTATGCCAACCAATACGCCGGTTCCCAAGGAGAACACTGAAAGTTCACTCTATGATGATTTCGTGATGGAAGATCCAGCCTGGTCGGAAACCATCGCTGTGACAACTGCCGCCCTGCCTGGCGCCATGATTTCCAGCGTCAGCACCCTGGCGGGAATGATGAAATTTGATATCCAGGATGCAGAAACCTATCTCTACAAGTTTTACACGAATCCATCCAAGGCAGATGTGGTGGTCGAAACCAAAGCCCAGGCAGTCGGCAGCAAGATTGATGGAATTGCATTGGTGTGCCGCGCCAGGAATGATTACACAGCCTGGTACGAGTTTCGTGTCACCGATGAAGGCAGGTACAGTATCTACCGCTATGATAAAAGCCTGAAGGATGCAGACAAGAATCCGTACATTGAGCTTGAAAAAGGCGCATTGCGGAAAGATTATTTTGCAGCCTATAAGGAAAACGTTATCCGGGCGACCTGCCAGGGCAATTCGTTAAGCCTTGAAGTAAACGGAAATGCTATTGTCAGTGTCATCGATGGTACATTGCCGGATGCCGGTCTGGTGGGAATGGGAGCCATGTCGTACGATACGCTTCCGGTTGCCATTGAGTTCGATTACCTCTCCTACGGGCAGCCATAACGATTATCAAATCATCGGATACAAATAAATCCCCGCAGTAGCGGGGACTTATTCTTTAAATCGCATCCGATTGACATTTACAAATAAACGAAATGAATGCACGCTTTGGTTAACTGGCAGGGACTGGTTCTTCGATAATTACCTGGTCATGATCAGGCAGCAAGTCTTCAGCATTTCGGATGGCGGGAACAAAATAACCCGCGATACCAATAATGGAAATCATCACACCGCAAAATATCATTAGCAGACCCATCCCGGAGCCGGGTCCGGTTCCAACCAGCCAGCCAAAAGTATTGGGCAAAAAGCCTGAACTTTTCATGGCAGGTTCCAGCACAAAATCTGCCAGCGTACCACCGATAATGGGAGACAAAGGATTGGTAAACCAGGCAATTAACCGCCGGGCAGAAAAGACCCTGCCTTGCAAATCCGGCGCAACTTTGGATTGCCAGATAGCCTGGTTGGAGCTATTGATTAACGGGTGGGCAAGCGAACCAAGCAGCATACCGGTTATCCAGCCTGGAAGCCCAAAATTGAGCCCAAGTATGGCGGTACCGATGATTCCTGAATACACCCAACCGCTCAAAACACCGTGCACCCGGCGCTTGAAACCGCCCCAGGCACTCATAGCCACCCCGCCAATTATTGCTCCAATTGCACCAGCCGTTTCGACACTGCCAAAAATCAGGCTGTTTTGATTTGTTCTCGCCAGAATCATGGGAGCCAGGAGGGTGAACGCGATGCCAGAAAACAGATTGCCAAAAAAGAATACCAGCTGCAGCCCAAGCAGGCTGGGTCGGGTGAAAATATACCGGAATCCAAAGGCTGCTTCCTTGAGCATGCTGCCCTGGGCTTCTTTGCCTTCCTCCGTCTGTTTTGGTTGGGGAATATGCACAATTGCCAGGGCACCAACCGCGAAGAAAAAAGTTACCACATCAATTGAGAGAATACCTTTCAATCCAATGAGCGGTAAAAGTGCGCCAGCCAGCAGGGGTGCTACAACGCCCGGACCTGCCTCCATCAATGACATCATTCCATTTACGCGCCCCAATTGTTCCTTGGGAATCATGGTGCTGATGGAAGCGGAATATGCCGGCCATTGGAACGTATTGCCTATGCCATTCAGTGCGGCAGCAAAGTAGAGATGCCAGAACTCCAGCTTTCCCAGCGCAAGCAGGATAAAAATACCGCCTGTGGCAATTATCGCTGCCAGGTCGCTCACCATCATCATCATTTTGCGGTTGTAGCGGTCCACCATCACCCCGGCAAAAGGAGACATGATGAGGAAAGGTGTGATGAAAAAGACCTGCATCAACCCCATGGCTGTGGCACTCTCGGTTTGCTGGTACATCCAGATGGTGAGAGCAAAGTGTGACATGCTGGATGCCAGCACGGAGACAATCTGTCCCAGCCAGATTATGATAAATGCAGTTGTTCCAGTTGGTGCTTTTCTCAGCATGATATCATCCCAAAATGGCGTTGGCGACTAACAATACTACCATTCCTGCGGCAATAGTCAAAAGCACATTCCGGCTGAACCAGGCAACCAGTATGGCTGCTATACCGGCAATTAAGCGCGGGTTGGTAAACGGCAGAATCCAGTCTCCGCCTGGCAGTAACAACTCAGGAATGGCAATGGCAGTCAGCACGGTTACAGGTACAAAACGAAGGGCTTTGATAAACCAGGCAGGTGCCTGCCAGTGTTGAAACAACCAGATAAATGACAGGCGGATAAGAAAGGTAGCCAAACCCAGCCCGATCATGAAAAACCAGATGGATGTCATCGTTTGTCCAGCCACAATCCCACTCCCATACCTACTATGGCTGCCACGAGCAAACCCAATTTATACGGTAATCCAAATGCCAATACCGAAAGTACCCCGGCTGTAATTGCAGCCACAATTGCCGGTTTATCCCGCAAATTGGGGACAACCAGGGCGATAAAAACCAGTGGCAGCGTGAATTCCAGGGGAATATCGGATGGAATCAAGGTTCCCACAAATATTCCCAGCGCAGTGCTAATCTGCCAGCAAAGCCACAAGGTCAAGCCTGCTCCCAGAAAATACCAGTGCTTTTTTTGAAAATCTCCATCGGAAGAATTGTAGCGGCTGATTGCCACGGCATAGGCTTCATCCGTCAGCAGGTAGGATAAACCCGCCCGCCAGGTAGGGGAAAGATGTTGAACAAACGGAGCCACGGATGCACTGTAGAGCGCGTGCCTCAGGTTGACCACCACACCGGTGAAAAAGATGATAATCAACGGCACGCCAGTTCCAATCAACTGGACAGCGATGAACTGGGATGAACCGGCAAAAATGACTGCCGACATCGCCTGGGCAACGCCTACAGGCAGCCCTGCAGAAAGCGCTAGCACACCAAAAATCATGCCAAATGGTGCAACACCCAGCAGCATGGGAAGCTCGTCGCGGACGCCCAGCCAGAATTCAGGATTTGAAGCAGTCTTCGTTTTCAATTCCCCCAATTGTATGCAGTTTTCCAGATTACGCCAGAGTATTCAGGTTATTTAATCGCAAGTGTATGTTTTGGGTATGGATTCCTGAAGAAGATGATTATCGCTGCCAGAACCAGATAGACCCCATAGGCGATGGTTTCGACCAGTGCCGGGTTGCCGTTATACCCCAGCAGAGTTTTGAGAAAGAGACCAATACCTTTATCGTCTGGCAGAAATGCATTGATGTTATACAGCGGGTCGATGATGCCTGGAACAAGTCCTGCTTCTACAAATTCATGCAATCCATGCGCCACCAGCCCTGCCGCAAAGAAAACCAATAAAAACGTAGTAATCTTAAAAAAGCTCGCAAGGGTATTTTACGGGTACCGGTAAACAAAACCCATCCCAAAAAAGTTGCAGCCACCAATCCCAGCATTGCTCCGCTTAATACCATCCATCCGGAAGCAGCCATGCTGGCAACCGAAAGGAATAACGCCAACTCAAGACCTTCCCGCACGACTGCCAGAAAAGCAAGCAGGAAAATTGCTGTCCCACCAATTTGAACAGCCTGGTCTACATCTTTTTCAATTGTCTCCTGCAAGCCGTTGTTTTTTCCGTTAAGCCACAAAACTACCCAGGTGAGAACTGCAGCAGCCAGCAGCATGGCAACCCCTTCAAAAATCTCCTCTGCCCGCCCTTCAAACTGTGCTCCAATGATTTGCAGAATCCATGCACCGATAATGCTCACGACCACAGCCGCCAGCACACCCAGCCAGAGCTGCTTGATTTGCTTTTTCTGCCCTGTGCGTTTTAGTACTCCAAGAATGATGGCAATGATTAATGCCGCTTCCAGACCTTCCCGAATTGCCAGTAAAAAACTAGATGCCATACATAACTCCAAGTAAAGTAAATGTTGTAATTAGACTAATGTTGTCCGATTATACTTGGAATAACTGCATAAAGCAAAAACCAGCCCATTAAAAACCCGGGCTGGTCGTATTGTGATTGAGAAGTGTACTAGACTGACCTGGTCTGCTTCACCAGGATAACCAGCTTTTCGAGCAAGGTTTGGATCAATTTTAATGCGAAGGTGTCTGTCAAATTATTATTCTCATCAAACATAATAACGGGTTGATTCTGGATCAACACCTCGGGATGATTAACCCCGGGCATATCAATTTTTTGCAATACCTGGCGCAGATGAGATTGCGACCTTGAGGTGCCATAACGCCCACCCACCCCGATAATTGCATACGGCTTGCCAATAATCGGAAAAGATGGATAGGGTTCGTTGCGTGGAGGGCGTGAAGCCCAATCAATTGCATTTTTCAAGGCACCTGTAAATGAGGAGTTGTACTCCGGGCTGGCAAAGAGAATGGCATCGGTTTCAAAAACCTTTTTACGAAAATCCAATACATTTTGGGGATAACCTTCTTTTTCGATATCACCATTGTACATGGGGATATTTTCCAGGGTGATGATTTCCATTGTGGCATTATCGGGAAGCAATCCCTGTGAGATATGCAGAAGACGGGTGTTGTAAGACGCCTTGCGCAGACTGCCAGATATTCCAAGAATTTTAATTGGGGTTGACATGATTTTCTCCATGAATTCAATTATTAATACTTATGAAATCCCTTGCCTGCCCAATTTTTTTAACAAAGCAGAAAGGGTTTGTTGTTCTTCAATGGTCAGGATGGCAAAAAGCGCAAGCAACCTTTCCAGATGCTGTGGAAAATAGCTCCGTATTAACGCTGCTCCACTTTCCGTCAGGTTGACATTGTGAATACGCCTGTCACCGGAAACAGAAGTGCGCTGTACATACCCGCGCTTTTCCAGGTTATCCAGCACCAGGGTGATATTGGCATTACTTTTTAGGATTTTCCTGCCCAATTCCGTCTGAGTTTGTGTACCCAAATGCAGCAATACTTCCAGGACGGCAAATTGACTTTCGGTCAAACCCTCGGGCAAGCCGGAAAACAACCGCGAGTCCAGGCTGGATGCAGCCCGCGAAAGCTTAATGTAGGTGTCCAGGGCGAGAATTTCTTGAGTGGTTCCAGGATAATGGCTTGGCATATTATTTTTATATCTAACCTTTCGATATCGTAATAATAACCAATCCTGGAACAAATTGCAAGGGACGATTACCTCAGTACAAGGTTTAATTCGGTATTACCCGAATGTCACGTCAAAGTTATGACATATTACAACTATTCACCTTTGGATATGTATATTAATATATATGCATAAGCGCATATCTCTATATGTATATTTTCATAGACATATGTAGCCTGGGAGAAATTGTGGCAAATAGTTTACGTGAAGAAGTTGTACGATTGCATGCGCAGGTTTGCAGTGCCCTGGCTGACCCTAACCGGATCATGCTCATTTACAGCCTGGCAGAAAACCCGTTGAATGTTGGGGAACTATCCCGACATCTGGAAATCCCCCAACCTGCTGTTTCCCGTCATCTTAAAATTCTACGTGAAACGCGGGCATGGTAATTGCTGTTCGTGACGGTCAATCTGTGGTGTACAGCCTGACTGACATGCGAATTCTGCAGGCACTCGACTTATTGCGTGCCATGCTGGCTGATACGCTCAAAGACCAGGCAGCCCTGGCTGAACGTGTCAACCAGAATTTTATTGAAGAAAATTAATTCAGGAGAATACCAGTGAAGAATTTCGTAATCCTTGGGGCAGGAACTGCCGGAACCATGATGGCCAATAAAATGGCTAAAAGACTACAGCCGGATGAATGGAAAATTGTTTTGGTTGACCGCGAACCTTCGCACTATTACCAACCCGGCTTTCTATTTGTACCCTTTGGTGTGTACAGTGAAAACGACGTTACAAAAACAAAAAAACAATTCCTTTCCAGCAGGATTGAATTTGTTATCTCGGATATTGAAAAGATTGAACCGGATAACCGCAAAGTTTTCCTGACAGCCGGTGGCAGAGTCCTGGATTACGACTACCTTGTGGTTGCTACGGGTACTGGTTTACACCCTGAAGAAACCCCTGGGATGATGGAAAACGGCTGGCATAAGAACATTCACGATTTCTATACTATCGATGGTGCCCTGGCATTACACAAATTCCTGCAGAAATGGGAAGGCGGCAAGCTGGTCATGCACATCACCGAAATGCCTATCAAGTGCCCAGTGGCACCGCTTGAATTCATTTTCCTGGCTGACCACTATTTCCATCAACGCGGCATCCGCAACAAGGTGGATCTGGTTCTGGCCACCCCCCTGCCTGGTGCTTTTACAAAGCCGAAATCATCGGCGGTACTTGGCAGCCTGATGGAGAAAAAAGGCATCTCTGTAGTGCCCGATTTTAACATCATGGAAGTGGACAATGGCAAGCAGGTACTGCGTTCATATGATAATCAAGAAGTCCCATATGACTTGCTTGTTACCATCCCCTTGAATATGGGTGCGAAGGTTATTGGGGATTCTGGCATGGGAGATGACCTCAACTATGTGCCTGTGGATAAATTTACCCTGCAATCCAAGAAGTGGGAAAATATCTGGTCCATCGGGGATGCCAACAATATCCCTGCTTCCAAAGCAGGTTCAGTTACCCATTTCCAGATGGAAGGTGTCATTGAAAATATCCTGCATCACATGCAGGGCAAGCCGCTCGAGTCCCAATTCGATGGTCATGCCAACTGCTACATCGAATCAGGTTTTAATAAGGCTTTCTTGATTGACTTCAATTATGATGTCGAACCTCTGGAAGGCACTTATCCGGTGCCAGGGATTGGACCATTCTCCCTCTTGAAAGAAACCTGGATTAATCATCTGGGCAAACTATTCTTCAAATGGATGTACTGGAATCTGCTGCTCCCCGGTGTCAAAATTCCCATGCCTGATAAATTCAGCATGGCTGGTAAAAAACAATAATTTCGATCGACTATTTAAAAGGAGATAAACAAATGTCTGATATTCTCGATACTGTCCAATTTGATGCTGAAGGCTATTTAAAAGACGCCAAAGCCTGGACACCTGAACTTGGCGCAGCCATCGCAAAACGCGAAGGTCTTGAACTGAATGAGCGCCATTGGATTGTAATCAACTACGCCCGCAACATCTATGAAACCACCGGTGATGCACCCGCCCTGCGCGCCATCACCAAGAACTCAGGTGTGGATACCAAGGAACTGTATGGTCTTTTCCCTGGTGGACCTGCCAAACTGGCTGCCAAAGTTTCCGGTCTTCCCAAACCGACCGGTTGTATCTAAATTGTTATCAATATCCAAAATTAGGAGAAAAATTTAATGTCCCCTGAAACCAAACCCGTACGAAAATTAGCCCTCATCGCTTCCAAAGGCTCGTTGGATATGGCATATCCGCCCTTAATCCTTGCCAATGCGGCCCGCATGTCTGGCATTGAAACACATTTGTTCTTCACCTTTTGGGGTCTGGATATCATTACCAAAAAGAAAATGAACAAACTGCATGTTGCTACTGTCGGAAATCCCAGCATGCACCCCTGGTTTCATATTCCCACCTGGTTGGGTTCCATTCCTGGCATGTCCGCAGCGGCATCCTGGATGATGAATAAAGAAATCGATAAACTCGGTTTCCCACCCGTTGGTGAATTCATGGAAATGATTGTTGATTCCGGAGCGATGGTATATGGCTGCAAAATGTCCATGGACATGATGAAGCTCACCAAAGCCGACCTGATCGATGGAGCAGAAGTGTTGGGTGCGATGGAATTCATGGAAATTGCAGACGGCGCTCAAATTATTTTTGTGTAAAGAATAAACCGCTCGTAACTCACTTGCTGGAGTATGGCGCGCCATACTCCAGCATTTTTTATATCTTCTCACTCCTCTTTGGGTATAAAATCAAGGAAATGAACAAGTATTCGTCCATACTGCAATCATTTCCAAATCCACAGTTGCTTGAAGAGTATTTGCTTGCCAACTCAAATCTGCCGGGTCCGCGTTCAAACCTGGAATTGGCGGCTGCTGCTGCAGATGAATTGGCAAGTACGGTCTATCAGCCCTGGCTGCTTTTAACGCCCGAAGTTGCTCCCGAAAACACCCCACAAGCATTTTTGGTGTTCATTGCAGTATTGGGATTAGGCAGGGAAATCGCTTCAGGCAATTATGCAAAATTCACTGACCTGCGGAGATTTGCATCCGACAGCCGCTGGCGGGTACGAGAATCTGTTGCCATGGCACTTCAATATGTTGGCAGGCACCATTGGGATGGGCTCATACACGAACTCACCGGTTGGATTGGGAATAATCCCCTGGAGATGCGGGCGGTTGCTGCAGGTTTGTGTGAACCGGATTTATTACAGATCCCTGAACATGCCCGCCAGGTATTGGAAATTCTGGAAAAAATCACGCAGGCATTTTTAGATATTAAAGAGCGTACGAGTGAAATCCGTCCGTGTTCTGCGGCAGGGGTTGGGATACTGCTGGAGTGTGGCTATCGTGGCATATCCAGAGATCGGAAAACCAAAATTTGAAACCCTGGCAAGCAATCCAGACCCGGATATCCAATGGATAGTGCGTGAGAATTTGAAAAAGAACCGTCTGATAAAGTTAGATGAAGCCTGGGTAAATACAATAAAACAAACGGGTGCATCCTGACGCACCCGTTTGTTGATAATTTCATAGAATTTTTACATTTCCGCTTTATTCGCCCAGGGATATATTTCGGTTCCTGCGGCAGCCTGGCGTACAGCCGGATCGTCGCTGTAATAACCGCGCTCTTCCGGGGGCAGCAGCACAGCAATCTGCCGCATCATTTCGTGACCGATTTCATCCAGTTTAACCCGGTCTGTCTCTCCCCGTTCTGAAACGTAAAACGGACCAAACGGTTTGCCAACTTTAAAAGTCACTGTTGCCCGCTTTCCCTTGCGAAACATGGGGAAAATGTTTGTAAAACCAGATAAACCGACAGGTAAAACCTGGGCAGTGGTACGACTGGCAAGCAGGGCAGCACCCGGTCGCGGTGGTCGAAGCACGGTTGCCCAACTGCCGGCTTCGGGGAAAATACTGAGAACGCCGCCCTGGTTCAACAGGGACTGTGCCCCCAGCAGGCTGTCTCGAGTCAAAGTGCCCCTTCGTACCGGCAGCACACCATAAAGTTTTGCAAACCAGGAAACGGATTTTGGCGCATTGGGAGTTTGGGAGCCACCGATAAATTCCACGTGACGCGGGCTGAATCGAATGACTGCAACAGGATCGATAAAACTAAAGTGATTGGCAATTAACAACACTGGACCGGTCCGCGGGAAGTTTTCCAGTCCTTCGATCCGGACGTTGCATAACGCTGCCAGGCCGATTGCAATTCCCCCCCGAAGAATAGTCCGGATGAATTGACGGCGCGGGTATTTTATTTTTAGTGCCTGCTCATCAACTGCGGATGACATCTATAACTCGCTGTTGTTTTCCGGACTGACAGCATCCAGGTGTTTCTTCTGGCGGACGTTGAACAACAAAGCCAAACCAATCGCGAGGAAAGCAATAATGGAGATTACCGCAATCCGTAAACCTGTTTGTTCGGCTGTTATGGAATCCATACCTCGGGACATGTAAATGATGGCGGCATCTGCAGCAATCCATCCATACACGGCTGGACCGATGAAAGAAGATGTGTGACCTGCAACAGCAAAGAAACCGAAGAACTCTGCGCTCTTGCCTTCAGGCGCCATTTTTGCCACTGCCATCCGACTGACCGATTGCACCCCCGAAAGGGCAAACCCGGCAAAACCGCCAATGACAAAAAAGAATACCAGGTCTTTTACTATGAACAGACCGGCGACAATCACAATCATCATGGCGACAGAGATTTTAAGACGTCAGTTTGGCACCTAGTTTATCGGTTAAAACACCAAACAAATATGCACCCCCCACACTGGTTACCTGCACAATCATCATGAAAATGATTAGTTGCGTCTGGTTCATGCCCACCAGCACTGCACCAATGATGGCTGCAAAATCCAGGGTCATCATGATACCGTCGTTGTATATCAAAAATGAGATGATAAATTTGATGAATTCTTTATGGTTTTTAATTTCTTTGAAAGTAACTGCCAGGCGTTTAAAGGGAATTGTGAAGTAGTTCTCGCCTGCCGGCATGGGTTCCGGTTCTGCCCGTTCCCGTATCCATAAAAAGGTCGGGAGTGCGGAAAGCGCAAAGAAAAATGCCGTAATGAGGAATGCATATCGTACAACTGTCGGACCACCGATTGTCATGATCAAAGCCAGCACGATACCCAGGCACACGATGCCGCCGAAGGAACCGATTGCCCACCCATTTCCAGACACCTTCCCCATATCCTTCGGACTGGCGATCTCTGGCAAGAGGGCATTATAAAAAACCTGTGCCCCGCGATAGCCAATTTCAGCCAGGATGAAAAAGAGCATCCCCATCAATATGTCGCCTTTTCCAACGAAAAAGAGCAAGGCTGTAAATACTACAGAAATGGCAGTAAACACCAGCAGAAAACGCTTTTTTGTACCAGAAAAGTCAGCCAGGGTGCCCAAAATGGGTGAAATGACCGCCACCACCAGCATGGCAATACCAACAGATAAACCCCATAAACGTGAGCCCTCCGCACCGCCGACAACCGTTCCTTTAAAATATGCGGAGTATACTGCCAGTAAAACTACTGCTGCATAAGCCGAGTTACCAAAATCGTATAAATACCAAGCCCAGCGCTCTCGCCGGGTGGCGGGTTTGCGACGGGCACGAGCCTGTGCTTTAGGGATGGCAATTTCCATGGTTTCTACCTCTATATTCTTAAGCTAATACACTTACACAGGGATATAACATAACCTTCGGATAATAACACACAAACAAAATGCAAGATACGATTTTCAGAATATTTTTAACCTCGATGCAATGCGTATACTTACTGTCAAACATAAAATCATGAACTTCTAATGCGTATTGAATTCTGTCAAAATATTTATTTTAACTTCGTATTGATACCGGACCATCCATGCATACCAGCCAACCGGAAGGTTCGCCATATTCTTCTTCGAGCTCACAACTGCCGCACAAACCCATACCGCAGCGCATCATGGCTTCCCATGAAAGCTGGCAAGACACGCCCGAATCCTTACAAATCGCGGCAACAGCCTGCAGCATCCGCGCCGGACCACAGGCATAAACCAGGTCTACTTTTTCTTCTTTTAAAGTATTTCTCAAACCGTCCGTCACCAGCCCCTGCAAACCCTGGCTGCCATCTTCTGTTGAAATCTTCACTTTCACCCCAGCCTGGGTTAGTTCGTCCACCAGGATAATCTCCCCTTTGCTGCGAGCCCCAAGCCATGCAGTTACTGCTGTATTCTTCTCAATCAGTTTCCTGGCAAGGTAGAGTAAAGGTGCGGCGCCATAGCCGCCACCAACCAAAACTGCATTTTTATTCGGTTCAACCTGGAAACCATGTCCCAGGGGACCGCGTATCCACAAGCGGTCTCCTACATTTAACATATGCAGCGCTTGACTGAATGCGCCAACATTCACCACAGTCAGTCGTAACGGATTCACACCTGCAATGCTGAATGGTTTCTCTCCAACACCAGGCAGCCACGCCATGACGAATTGACCGGGTTGTGCTTCCATTTGACTGTCTAAAAATACAGATATGGTACGCTCATTCTGGCGAGTTATTGCCTGAATGTTGCATGCCTGTGGCAGGCTGATATTTTGTTTGCATCCGGGTTTTTCGCTCATTGGATTGCCAGCCCCCGCATTTCGCTTAATCGGATATAACCTTCTTTTTGCATAAACACTTCCAGTTCATCACGAATCTGTCCCAGGACTTCCACCCCTCCGTACCATACCGCTGAACCCACACCCACCGCGGTTGCACCTGCCATAATCATCTCGGCTGCATCGCGTCCTGAGGATACTCCTCCTGTACCAATGATGGGTACTTTCACCGCCTTCGCAATCTCTGCCACGCACCGCAGCGCAATGGGTTTCAAGGCTTTCCCGGAGATTCCGCCCACTTTGTTTGCCAACACCGGTTTTCCGGCTTCTGCGTCAATAATCATGCCGGGCATGGTATTGATGGCGGTTATGGCGTCCGCTCCTGCTTCGACCACAGCGGCGGCAATGCGGGCAATATCTGGAACATTGGGAGCCAGTTTAATACTAATGGGTATGCTGGTAGCACGTTTTACTGCCTCTGTCACTTCGGCTGCACTCTGGCAGGTACCTGCAAACGGAGTACCAAATTCATCGCCCACATTTGGGCAGGAAATATTCACCTCAATCAGGTTCGGTCTGGCTTGCGCAACTACTTTGGCAACAGAATGATATTCTTCAACCGTTCCGGCAAAGATGCTGGCAATTACCGGAACTCCCATCCCTTCCAATGCATGCCGGGCTTTTTCAAGCATATCAATTTCCGCTGTAACACCCGGGTTGGTTAATCCGATGGCATTGATAATCCCTCCACCCCAATCCAGTGTAACCGGGTTTGGATGCCCGGCTCGCGGTACAGGTCCGCAGCTTTTTGGGGTGACCGCACCAGCACCGCATTCGGCAGCCCGCACCAGTAAGTTGACACTGGTGCCAATAATGCCTGATGCCAGGATGATCGGATTCTTCAAGAGCAGGTCAAGGAACTCACAGGAAAGGTCAGGTTTTGCCATGTTCACGCTCCATCCAGGATGCTTCTATTTTACCAATGCCTTGCCATTCTTACACGGAAATAAGGAAAATGGTGGTTGATTCAGGGTAATGGCGGCGGGTATAATGAAACTGGAACCGGGTTGCAAGTCTGTCTGAATTGCTGCTGACCGGGAAAGGAGCATAATATGAAACACCGTATCGCTGTTATTGGAATTGTCTGTTTTCTGTTACTGGCTGCCTGTACAACCCCCACTGCCCAACCAACCGCAACGCTGGTTTTTCCCACCGCACCTTTACCCCCAACTTCCACTCAATCTCCCGCCATTACGTCAGAAACCACCCTGGCACCCATTGTCACTGAAGACATTCCAACTGGTATTGTATTGCAGGCTTTTCCTGCCAAAGTTGCCGTCTCAGTGATTAATCTGCGAACCGGTCCCGGAACTGCACATGATGTACTGGGTAAGTTCGCCCAAGATGCAGACATCGCTGTCATTGGAAAAGCTCAGGGAGACGAATGGGTGTTGGTGGAAACGCCAAACGGGCAAATCGGTTGGATGATTCTGGTATTCCTGACGCTGGATACTCCGGTTGAAGAATTGCCAACCCTCCCTGTGACCTATAGCATGATCGTCCATGGCAGCGTGAAAGACGCCAGCGGTACGCCAGTGGATAAGGTGCTTATCGCGGTCTATCAACAAACTGTTGCAGGTGAATTGCGTTCTGATGACTTAACGGATTCGAATGGTGAGTTTTATGCCTACCTGCCTTATGGTTCACAAGGCAAGTTTTCCGTTCAAATTGTCGGTGTAGATTGCGCCAGCAGCATCATGGATCTGATTGCAAATACCCGGGGAAATTTGATGCCAATGGTATCACCGAAATCACCCTTCCTTCCACAGAAAGCATTGATTTTATTTACAGACCATAGTTTATAGAGCAAAAATTTGATTATTGAAAGCAGGACAATATGAAACGCATCCCCATCCAAATGAAGCCCATGCAAAAAACCAGGTCGGTTTTAATGCTCTTTTGGATTGTGGCGATTTTGTTTGTCGTTCTGCCTGCCCAGGCACAATCTACCGCTGCCCCCAAGATTGTTGTTTTGAATGCCAGCACTTCCGTTACCCCGGTATTGGCTAACTATATTGAGCGTGGTTTAAAAATAGCAGCCAACGAAGGTGCTGACCTGGTGATAATCGAACTCAACACCCCTGGTGGGAGCGTGGATTCGATGAATCTTATTGTTCAGAACATCCGCTCCAGCCAGGTGCCGGTGGTTGTGTATATCACCCCTGCCAATGCCATGGCTGCCAGTGCAGGAGCACTGATCACTTTTGCCGGGCACATTTCCGCCATGGCACCAGAAACAACCATTGGGGCTGCCAGCCCGGTCGGCAGCCAGGGTGAAGACATTGACACCACCATGGAAGGTAAAGTTAAAGAAATTCTCAAAGCCTCGGTGCGCAACCTTACCGCAAACCGCAGACCGGAAGCGATTGCCCTGGCAGAAGATATGGTAGAAACTGCCCAGGCTGTAACCGTAGATGAAGCCCTGGCTGCCGGGTTGATTGATATCAAAGCCAACGACCGGAATGACCTGATTTTTCAACTGGATGGCAGAATTATCAATGTCAATGGAAAACCGGTAACCCTGAACACGCGGGGTGCCTCAATTGATGTTATTGGAACCACATTTATAGAAGACATACTAACTTTATTGATTAACCCAAACCTGGTATTTTTACTGCTCTCCATCGGTGTCCAGGCGGTTCTAATTGAACTTTCCAGCCCGGGTGGTTGGGTGGCAGGCTTTATTGGTCTGGTTTGCATCCTGCTGGCAATTTATGGGCTGGGTATTCTACCTGTCAACTGGTTTGGGATTATCTTTTTGGTCCTGGCATTTATCCTCTTTATTATTGACATTAAAGCCCCAACCCACGGGGCACTAACCGCGGCTGGGGTTGTTACATTTATTGTAGGTGCACTTGTTTTATTCAACTCAACCCGCATGCCAGGATTCCCCCCGATTTCTGTTCCATTGGTTATAGGAACCGGGATTTTTATAGGTATCACGTTCTTTATTGTGGTCAGTTTTGCCATCCGTGCCCAACGCACCCGCATCCAAACCGGCAGGGAAACCCTGCCAGGTCAATTCGGAATCGTAAAAACAACATTGAATCCACAAGGCAATGTGCACGTGGCTGGTGAATTATGGGGAGCCTTACTGGCACCAGGAGAGTTTGAAATTCTGGAAGGGGAAGAGATTGAAGTTGTATCAGTCAGCGGGTTGCGACTGGTAGTTAAGCGTAAAAAAGGGAGTTAAGCCCGCCAGAAACCACGCCGGACGGGTCGCACATCCTCTGCCGTAACAAAAGCATCCGGGTCTGCTTCGAGAACTACCGTCTCGATTTTGTCAACATCCTTTCGCAACACATCCACAAGCAGCATCGAAACCATTCCGCTCTTGCCGTGCGCTGGAACTTCTGTTACCGCAAACCCGCTCGACCTGATCTTTTCAGCAACTACATGACCTCGCATGGGCGAGATAATATTAATATGAATGTGTCCAATCGCCAGGCGTTCTTCAATGTACATTCCCACCACGTTGCCTGTCGCAAAACCGGCAGCATAACCCAAAATTTTCAAGGGGTTTGCCATCAGGCTTTCCAATACCGATGTAATGGCAATCACAAATATCAGCGATTGGAAAAAACCCAAAATCCAGGCGAGCTTTTTGCGCCCGCGAACCACAAACAAGACCCGCACGGTATCCAAAGCCATATCCGCCACGCGTAAACCAAAAATCAGTAGCGCAGCCAGCCAGGCTGCAGGGCTAAGTAAGAATTCCATTGCGCATCTCCAAATTAATCCACACGATCCGGTCCATGCTGTATGGCAGGCAGGTAAAGCTGCTGCATATATTCTTTCACCATGCGGTTGGTACTGAATTGCGGCGCAAGTGTGCGGATGGATTTTTTCATCATCGCAATCCATTCAACCGGTAGAGAATCAGAAGTACGGTTGTGATAAAACAGAGGTACGATTTCATTTTCCAGCGTATCATACAATGAATCGGCATCTATCTCATCCTGCTGGGTAGGATCTGAATAGTCGTTATCATTCCCGATCGCCCAACCGTTTCGACCAGCATACGCTTCCCGCCACCAGCCATCCAGGGTGGATAATTGCAGCACGCCATTCAAAACCGCTTTCATGCCGGAAGTTCCGGAGGCTTCGTTGGGTCTGCGGGGGGTATTCAACCAGACATCCACGCCCTGAACCATATAGCGGGCAACATTCATATCATAATCTTCCAAGAATACCAGCCGACCAGCGGTTTTCGAATCTTTAACCGAACGATACACTTCCTGGATGATCAATTTTCCTGGTTCATCAGCCGGGTGGGCTTTACCAGCAAAAATAAATTGAACCGGCATGGATGGATTATTGATGATTTTAAGCAGTCTTTCAAAATCATGCAGGATAAGGTCAGCCCGTTTGTAAGTCGCAAACCGGCGGGCAAAACCGATCGTCAGTGCATATGGCTCAAGCAGCACACCGCTCGCCACCACCTGCACCGGGGCAATCCCACCCGTGGACCAGGACTGGCGGGCACGCTCATTGACAAACAATGTCAGTTTTCTCTTGAGATGATTGCGGACTGCCCATAGTTCGCCATCAGGAATATTCTCTATCCGCGCCCAGGTTTCAAGGTCACCCAGGTTTCGCATCCAATCTGAACCAAGATGCCGGTCAAACAGCAGGCGCATCCGCCTGGCAAGCCAACTGCCAGTATGAATTCCGTTGGTAATATGCGTAATTGGAACATCTTCTTCATCGAGTTCAGGCCAAAGGAAATTCCACATCTTGCGGGATACTTCTCCATGAAGTTCTGAAACCGCATTTCTTCCATCGGAATGGGTTAATGCCAGAACGGGCATCGAGAACATATCACCCCAGCTTTGGGTTTGTCTGCCAAGGTCAATGAATTTTTCCCTTTCAATTCCCAATCCCTGGGCAAGCGATGAACCGTATTTTTCAACCAGCCAGAAGGGAAACTGGTCGTTTCCTGCCGGTACCGGGGTGTGGGTTGTAAAAACGTTCGAACCGCGGGTTTTGGCGATTGCTTCTTCAAAACTGGCACCTGCTTCCACCTGTTCCCGGGCGCGTTCCAAAATTAAAAATGCCGAATGACCTTCATTCATATGCCACACGTTGGGGTTGTAACCCAGCAAGCGTAATGCCCTGACACCACCCACACCCAGCATGACTTCCTGGGAGATGCGGGTTTCCAGGTCATTTGAGTACAGGCGGGCATTAAGTTGGCGGTCTGCGGGTGTGTTCACTTCCAGGTTTGTATCCAGCAGGTAAAGCGGAATACGTCCCACCTGTACCAGCCAGATTCGGGCAGCAACTTTGCGTTCCGGTAAATCGACCGAGATTGTGAAAGGCTTTCCGTCTGGCGTCAGCAGCGGGATGATTGGCTTTTCAGCAAAGTCGATATGCGTGCTGCGTGTTTCCTGCCAGCCATCTTCCGTGATTCGTTGAATAAAATATCCCTCGTTATACACAAATCCAACCGCAACAAGCGGTAATCCGAGGTCGCTGGCTTCTTTCAAATGATCGCCAGAAAGCACTCCCAACCCGCCGGCATATACCGGTAAAGATTCATGAATACCGAATTCAAATGAAAAATAGGCAATGGTTTTATCTAAATTTCTGGATGGGTACGGGAGTACCAGGTATCCTGTGCAGCAAGATGCTGGTCAAATGCCCGAAAAACACGGTCATACATCTCCAGGTAGTACAGGTCATTTAATACCGCATTTACCGCTGGGCGGCTGACGTTGCGCAAAAATGCTACCGGGTTATGATAAACCTGTTCCCAAAATGTACGATCGATTAAACGATAAAGTAATTGTGCTTCTGGATTCCAAACCCACCACAAGTTGTATGCTAGTTCCCCCAGACGGTTGATACGTTTTGGTAAATTGAAGTGGTTGGGTAATTTTATTTTGTAAGGAAAACCCATGCAATCTCCTGGAATAAGTTTCTTTCAAAAATACAAAAAAATTATACCATCTGTTAATTGCTTTACCTTGGGGTAAAATTGCATTTATGAAAACCGTTTTTAGGGCTGGCTTGTCCCTGGTCTTGGGGATTGGGGCGGGTGCAGGTGTTGCCGCCCTTTTCCCAGATGTAAATTTTTGGATGAGTTGGCTTGGTAGTTCTCTCCTGTTCTGCCTGGCTTTTTATTTTCTAATAAGCGCCTGGAAATGGCTAGGAAATGGAAAAGCAGTTGGCTGGATGATTTTTATCGCATTCGGGTTACGATTGATAGTCGGCATCGGTTCCAGCCTGGCATTGCCGGAATGGGGTTGGGATGAACCCGCTCAAAACGCTGGTTACCTTTTTTTTGATGCTTACCGGCGGGATGCACAAGCATGGGACCTTGCCCAATCGGGTGAGTCCATTTTATATCAAACCCGCGACGAGCTTTATACCGACCAATACGGTGGGATGCTGGCTATCAGCGCCATGGTTTACCGAACCTTGAGCCCGGATGCACATCGTCCATTTCTACTTCTCATACTAGGCGCATTTGCCTTTGCAATAGGAATTCCCTTTTTCTACCAGGCAGTAAACCAGCGCTGGGGGAAACGGCTGGCTCTCCTGGCAGCCTGGCTTTTGGTGCTCTACCCGGATGGTATTTTATACACGAGTTCCCAGATGCGGGAACCATTTTTACTGGGTTTGAGCATGATTGCTTTCTGGTCAATCATGAACTGGTCTGCCCGCAAGCGCTGGGTTGTGCTGCTATTCTTCGTCAGTATGGCGCTTATGACCGTGATTTCTTCGCGTATTACTGTTGCCATTTTCATTTTCTTGCTGGTAGTATTCCTCCTTGAACGCATGGAGCACCTCCCCAAGAGTATGCATAACTTTACCTGGGTGGTACTGGCATTATTGTTTGTTGCCCTGGTGGGAGTCAGTTGGGCATGGTTAAAATCGTCTGCTGAATGGGACATGCTGTTAACCGAACGCGGCTCAGGTTGGGTGACAAAAGTCATTACAGAAATCGGCAGCCAGTATCGCATCCCATTCCTGGTCATTTATGGGATCGCCCAACCCGTACTGCCTGCTACGATTGCAGAACCGACTCTGCCATTTTGGAAAGTAATTAATATATTCAGGGCAAGCGGTTGGTACATGCTAGCGCCCTTGCTCATCTACGCAGTGTTTTCTCTTTTCAAAGGCAAACACGCCTCCGAGCGGCGAATTTTCGCCTGGCTGGTGGTTTTTTCGTTATTGTGGATTGTTATTTCATCGGCAAGAGCAGGCGGCGATTTTTGGGATAACCCGCGCTATCGGATGAATATGCTGCCCTGGCTGGTGATGGTGGCTGCCTGGGCGGTTCTGCAGGCAATTAAATATCGGGATGCCTGGCTGCCACGCTGGCTCCTGATTGAAGCGGTATTCCTGGGCTTTTTTACCAACTGGTATTTCAGCCGTTACTTTCTCACCTGGCGCCGGCTTCCATTTACCAGGATGATTGCCTGGATCATTGGGATCAGTGCAGGCATCATTATCCTGGGTTTGATTTTTGATTTGGTCATTAAACCGATCCTGATGAAAAGAACCCGGTTTCGTTCCTGGTTCACCAGGGATATCGAACAATAATTAATCACCCAGACTTGGGTGATTTGGTGCTTGTGTGCGATAATAAACACATCATATGGAGTACGTATGAAGCTATCTGTAATTGTGCCGGTTTTCAACGAGGTCGAAAATATCCCTTTGCTTTACCAGGCATTGGTGTCTGCCATGGGAACTATGGAGCATCCCTGGGAGGTAGTTCTGGTGGATGATGGCAGTAAAGATGAGAGCCTGCAGGCATTGGAAAAATTGGCTTCCACAGATGGAGAACATGTACGAGTGGTAGCCCTGCGCCGTAATTTTGGACAAACCGCTGCCATTGCTGCCGGAATCGATCATTCGGACGGCGATATTATCGTCCTGATGGATGCCGATATGCAAAACGATCCAGCAGATATTCCCATGATGATTCACAAAATTGAAGAGGGGTATGACCTGGTTAGCGGCTGGCGCAAGCATCGCAAAGATACCTTCATCACACGAACGCTGCCCTCCAACATTGCCAATGGCTTGATTTCCTGGGTTACCGGGGTGCGGCTGCATGACTATGGCTGCACGCTTAAAGCGTATCGCCGCGAGGTCATTACGGGCTTCCGCCTGTATGGCGAAATGCATCGCTTTATTCCTGTGTATGCAAACCGCGTGGGAGCACGCATTATTGAGGTACCGGTAAACCATCATCCGCGCCTGTATGGTAAAGCCAAATACGGCCTCGAAAGAACAATGAAAGTTGTACTTGACCTTTTTACAGTAAAGTTTTTGAGCAGTTATGCCAACAAACCCATTTACCTTTTTGGCGGTACTGGGGCAATATTAATCGGTTCGAGCCTGTTGGTATTGCTGTATCTTTTCATCCGCCGGGTTTTCTTTCAAATTTCCGTTTTCTCATCTCCCCTGTTTCAAATGAGCACCATGGTGGCAATCCTGGGTTTTCAATCCATCCTGATGGGATTGATTGCGGAATTGCTGGCACGTACTTATTATGAATCCACGGGTAATCCCACTTATACCGTTCGTAAAACTATTAATCTGAAACAATAATGCGCATATTGGTCTTATGTCACGAATATCCACCCCTGGGTGGTGGGGGCGGACGAGTAGCCCAGGATTTATGCCAGGGATTGGTTCAGCACGGGCATGAGGTCAGAATTCTCACTGCTCGCTCCGGTAACCTGCCCGCCAGGCAGGATGATAAAGGCGTGCGGATATTCCGATTGAAGTCTTTACGCAGGCAGGCATTCAAAGCTGATTTTGCGCGCCATGCTCGGATATGTTTTCGCGGCTTTTTGGGTGGGATTAAAACAAATCCGCAACTGGAAACCGGATGTCATCCATGTTCACTTTGCTGTACCTGCTGGTGCAGCAGCCTATGCCCTTTCGCTTTTTACCGGCACGCCATACGTTCTAACTGCCCACCTGGGTGATGTGCCCGGTGGTGTGCCTGAAAAAACGGGACGTTGGTTCAAGTGGATATTTCCATTTACTCCCCCAATCTGGCGTAAAGCCAGGCATGTTGCTGCTGTAAGCGAGTTTACCAGGCAGTTAGCCCTGGCAAAATACAAGGTACCCATCGAGGTCATTCCGAATGGGGTTGACCTGACTGCACTTGATCCGGGAGTTATCCGGGTTAATACACCGCCTGTGGTCATCTTTGCTGGAAGGTTCGTTCCCCAGAAAAATCCACTCCAGATTATTCGCAGCCTGTCCGAGCTGCAAGACCTGAACTGGCAGGCAGTTCTCATCGGTGATGGTGCGATGAAAGCAGACATTATTAATGAAATTGCAGCGCATAAACTTCAGAACCGAATAGCCCTGCCCGGCTGGTTAACCCCAGAACAAGTGCTGGATTGGTTTCGCAAAGCGGATATATTGTTTATGCCTTCGCTCTCTGAAGGGTTGCCGGTTGTCGGTGTTCAGGCTCTCGCGCTGGGTCTGGCAATGGTACTCAGTGACGCTGGCGGCAATCCCGCATTGGTAAATGAAAATATCAATGGGCATCTCATAATATCCGGTCAAAATGCGGATTACGCCCGGGCTTTACGTTCATTACTAAGTGATTCACAGGCTCTGCTGGCTGCCAGGATGGCAAGCCGGGAGCACGCCAAATATTTTGACCTGAACGTCGTGGTAGAATCTTACGAGAAAATCCTTACCATGAAAAATAACGGGAGTCAGTGATGAGTTTTTTACAAGACCTTTTTGGAATACCCCCCTGTGATGCTCAACAGCGCCCCGAGGTGAATAAATTATTTCAAGACCTGGCGCGCATTGGAAAAGTTGAAGGTTTTCTTTCTGAACGACCGGGAGGCAGTTTCAACATGCAATGCCGCAACATCCAGGCACGCAAAATAGGTCAAAGACTGTATGATATCGGCGGTGTGGAATTAATGGATTTTGTCATGCGGAAAATCCGCCGTCCTTTGGGGAAAGAATTGAGCTCCCACCTGGAATACTGTTGGGCAGAAATCGGCAGCTGGTTAAAGTAGATCCCTAAATATGAAAGCAACCCTCAGGGATAATCCCTGAGGGTTGCTTTATTGTTTAAATCACTGGCTCTATTGCGCCATGAAGTCTTCCATACCTTTGATCAAAGCCTCGATGTCGCTCATCTGGGTTTCACCCATGGTGGCAATGCGCATGGTAACTTCTTTTAGCTTGCCATACCCATTTGCAATCCGCATACCGCGTTGCAGCAGGAACTTGTTCAAATCACCAACCACCCAACCCTTGGTGTTATTGACAGTTACAACCGTTTTGGAGCGGTAAGGTGCAGGCGCAAGTGGTTCCATCCCCTGGCTGATGCACCATTGTTGTACACGACCAGACATGGCAGTATGACGTGCAAAGCGGGCTTCCAGTCCTTCTGCAAAAATACGTTCCAGTTGAAGGTCCAGGGCGTACAGCAATGAAATTGCCGGTGTCATGGGAGTGAAGTCTTTAATCCGGTGTTTTTCCATCAAAAGCAGGTCAAAATACCAGCCGCGATTTGTTACACTTTCTGCCTTCTTCATGGCACGGTCAGAGGCACCCGCAAATGCCAGACCGGGTGGTAACGCGAAACACTTTTGTGATGAAGTAAGCAGAAAATCTATCCCCCAGGCATCCATTTCAATTTTTACGCCTGCCAGGGATGACACTGCATCGACCAGAATCAATGTATCAGGACTGACTTCCCTGTACTACTTTGCACAATTCTTCGAGCGGATTTTCAACACCAGTGGAAGTCTCATTATGCACGATGGTAACCGCTTCATAATGCTTCTTCTTGAGCGCATCTGCCAGCAAGTCAGGAGTAATTGCCTGACCCCATTCGACTGATAAGGAATCCGCATTTTTTCCATTGCTGGTCGGCAACATTAAACCAGCGGTCTGCAAATGAACCATTGACACAACATAGAACCGAATCATTCACAAAGTTGCGGATGCCGGCTTCCTGCATACCGGAACCAGAACAAGCGCCCTGGAAAACACGGTATTGCGTATAAAATACTTTTTGGAGTTTTTCGCCCGTGCGCTGAAAGATTGCTTCAAAATCCTTGCTGCGGTGGGGCAACATTGGTTTCGTTTGGGCTGCCAAAACCTCTGGTGCTACATCTACGGGACCTGGGACAAACATGGGTGACATTCTGACCTCCTGTACCGGTTGGGATGATAGGATTTTACAGCTTGAAAAGACCTGAAAAATAATTACGCGGAGTAATCACTATTAAATTCGTGTTTGAAATATTAAGAATAAATCAAACTCCGTATTCCCTGCTGCAAGAATTAGCGCAAGAAAAACGAGAGCACTACCAGGACAACAAAGAAAGTTACTGCCAGTATGGCAATCCGGGTTAAATCTTTCCGAACGGGTGCATAATCCGGGTTAAATGTGGTACTGAACCGGTTGCTGGAGGAAACGGCAGCCACCTGGGCTTTATTATCTGAAACTGGAGAGGTTGGTTTTACTGCTCGTGCAGTGCTGGTGCTGGAAACCGGCTGTGAAACATTTCTTTTTGACTTCTTGGACATTCTGTCTCCTAAAATTCGCGGTTAATCCTGCAAACTGGCTATGACCGCGATGCGTTTATTATCCACCAGATAGGGATAACATGATATCAATGTTACCACACCCTCGCTGGTTGGAGCCATAACTTCAACCTGGGTTGGTTCCAAAATCAAGGTTTGTGTTACAAGGTAGGTAAACGACTGCTGGCTTGTAAACAGCGTTATGGTATCTCCTGGCTGCAGTCGATCCAAATCCCGGAATATTTCGCCGAAAACGTCATTGTGGGCAGAGAGCACAACGTTATTCAATTCACCTGGATTGGCAGTGCCGGCATGCTGTGCAACCCCCTTCTTCAATTGCTCCCAGCCATCTCCCTGCACGATAGGTGCATCCACCCGAATGGCAGGAATTTGAATACGCACGGCATGTTCAGGTCCAGGTGTGGGGATGGGTAAATCCGCCAGGCTTTGTACCAGGGGACGCAAATGTTCCGGAATTTCAGCTTCATTGGGTTGTACACCACCAGGAGAATTCGGCGGGGTGTGCCCGGATGGAAGAATGATGGCGGTTATCAATGGTGTCGCTGCCATCGTGGGTTGGGTGAGCGCAGAAGCAACTTCGCGGTTTAAACTTCGTAACACACTGGCTCCGTTGAAAAGTACAAATCCCAACCCGATCACTGCCAATATTTCCACCACAAATAAAAAGCGGTCAATACCCTTCTTTGGCAGTTTTTTCTTTACCTCGGTTGTTTCATCGATAAAGATTTCTTCGTCGTTTGTGGAGGTATTTTCAATCGGCGGGACAACAGACCCAACTCGAACTACTCTTCCGGTCTGGCGAAAATGATTTAGACGCGCTTCTCTTTCCTTGCGTTGTTTTTCAACCAGCAGGCGGCGTAATTCTTCTACAGAAAGGTCATCAATGGTTCTTCGGCGTACCATGGGTTCTTACGAATAATTATACTCCAATTGAATGTCTGACAATCAATCGCGCAAATCAACTCTCAACCTGTGGTATACTTTTCCCGCTTAATTCATTTCACACGCTTCTCGGTTCGTCCTGGCGTGCTGGCCTATTGTGGACAGTACAGGGCAGTAAGTCGGAAGCGGCGGACAAAACGCAAAGGAGCTTAGTATTATGTCTACTGTAATTTCCATGAAAGCCCTGTTGGAAAGTGGTGTGCATTTTGGTCACCGCACCAACAAATGGAACCCTCCATGCGCCCTTACATCTTCACCGAGCGCAACGGCATCCACATTATTGACCTGCAGCAAACCGTCAAATCCATCAACACCGCCTATGCATGTGTGCGCGATACCGTCGCCAACGGCGGCAACAGTTCTGTTCGTTGGAACCAAACGCCAGGCGCAGGAAACCATCAAAGAAGAAGCCATCCGCTGCGGTATGCCCTATGTAACCGAACGCTGGTTGGGCGGAATGCTCACCAACTGGGTCAACCATCTTCCAGCGGATCCATGAACTGGATCGCCTGGAAAAAATGCGCGACACCGGCGAGATCAACCGCCTGACCAAAAAAGAAGGCCTGCTGATCGAGCGCGAAATCAACCGTCTGCTCATCCGCTTGAGCGGTGTCCGCAATATGAAGAAACTTGCCCGATCTGGTCTTTGTGGTGGATGTCAGCCGTGAAGAAACCGCCGTACATGAAGCCAATATTAAGAATATTCCCGTCATCGCCCTGGTGGATACCAACTGCGATCCACGCGGCGTTGATTATGTGATCCCCTCCAATGATGACGCCATCCGCGCCATCAAACTGCTGGTTGGCAAAGTTGCCGATGCCGCTATCGAAGGCAAAGCCATGCGCAAGGATGAAGATAGGAAGAAATCGCCGTATGCAGATGAAGGCCGATCCGTGTTCGCTGCAGCCTGTGCTGCGCCTGTTGGAAGACGAAACCGAAATGGAAGATAAAGACCTGCTGGGTGCAGCCACCCTGGCAAAACTGAGCGGCCGGACTGAAAGCGAACGCTGACCTGCTGAAGAAGATACTCTAATTGCATGCAATACTGGAAATTTACTTTCGTGATACACAATAGAGGGATATAGATGGAAATTATCAACTGAAATGATTAAACAGCTCCGCGAAGCAACCGGCGCAGGCATTTCTGGACTGCAAAAAAGCACTGGAAAATGCCGATGGCGACTATAAAAAGGCTGTTGATTTTCTGCGGGAAAAAGGCCTGGCCACGGCCGCCAAACGCGCCGACCGCAATGCTTCTGAAGGCGTCGTTGAGCTGTACTCCCACTGGCAGGGCCGCGTGGGTGTGATGGTGGAAGTAAACAGCGAAACCGATTTTGTCGGCCGCTCAGATACATTCCGCACTTTTGCTCATGAAATTGCCCTGCAAATTGCCGCTTCGGCTCCCCGCAATATTCAAAGAAGAAGACATCCCTGCCGAAGTATTGAGCACGAAACTCGAAATTGCCACCGCCAAAGCCAGAGAAGAAGGCAAACCGGAAGCAATTCTTCCCCGAATTGTCGAAGGGTGCATCACGAAATTCAAGGATGAAATAGTTCTGATGCGCCAGACATACATCCGCGATGAAACCATGACCATTCAGGAACTGATGAATGAGAACTATTGTCAGCCTTGGCGAGAACCTTGTCATCCGGCGCTTTGTCCGCTGGGAACTGGGCGAAAGTCACCGCTAAAGATTAATAATCATTAAAGGCCAACCGAAAGGTTGGCTCTTTTTTATAAAAGGAAGGATGATATGGAGAGCCTGAAATACCATCGCATTTTATTGAAACTGAGCGGCGAAGCATTATCGGTGGCGATGCCGGTTACGGGGATTGACCCGCCGCGAGCCTGCGATATTGCCCGCCGAGTGAGCGAAGTCCGCGAGATGGGTGTGGATGTAGCCATCGTCATTGGAGCCGGCAACCTGTGGCGCGGCAAGGTTGGCTTTCCATGCAGGCATGGACCGCGCGACTGCCGATTATATGGGCATGCTGGCGACCGTGATGAATGCCCTGGCATTGATGGATGCGCTGGAAAGCCTGGGCGTGATGACCCGGGTGCAATCCGCCATTGAAATGCGCTCCGTGGCCGAACCCTATATCCGCCGCCGGGCCATCCGCCACCTGGAAAAAGGCCGGGTTGTCATTTTTGGCGGCGGCACCGGTAATCCCTATTTCTCCACCGATACCGCGGCCGCCTTGCGCGCCATGGAAATTGATGCGGATGTGCTCATCAAAGCCACCAAAGTGGATGGCGTTTACGACAGCGACCCGAAACTAACCCGGACGCGAAAATTTGACCACCTGACCTACATCGATACCCTCAACCGCCGGCTGGAAGTCATGGACAGCACCGCCATTTCGCTCTGCATGGAAAATAAACTTCCCATCCTGGTGTTGAACCTGTGGGATCATGATTCGCTCCGAAAAGCCCTGGTTGGCGAATCCATAGGGACACTTGTTTCCGGGTAGGGTCTGCAATGGAAAACGGAATTCGCCCCCGCTGGAGTAACCAGACCAAAATTATTGTTGTCCTGCTGATACTGGCAGGACTACTCTATATCAGTTATCGTTTTCAAAGTGTGGTTGCCCCGATAGTTCTGGCAGTCATCCTGGCATTTGTACTCACTCCCCTGGTTAGCAGGCTGCAGGCTAGATTGGGAATTGGGCGCGCTGGCGCAATCCTCATTGTCTATTTAGTGATGCTGACGATTATTGGTCTGCTCTTGTGGTTGGTAATTCCAATCATCATCAGGGAAGTATCCGGTTTTACAGTAAACCTGCAAAGCATGATTGTGCAAACCCGCAGTTATTTCGATGGTGAGCTTGCCATCGGAGGACTGGTTATTAGCGGTCCTGAAGTGTACGCTCAGATAATTGCCAGCATCCAGCAAGCCGCTGCACCACTCGTAGGAAAGACTTTAAACGCCCTGGCAGTGGTTGCTGAATCAATCATCTGGTTTATTTTTATCCTCATTATTGGTTTCTACCTGATAAAAGATAATGAAAGCATTCTTCAATGGATTGAAGAATTAGCTCCCCCAATTTACCGACCGGATGTTTCGCGCATTCGGTCAGACCTGAATAATATCTGGTCTTCCTTCTTTCGTGGTCAATTATTGCTTTCCCTGATAGTAACAACCATTATCACCATCGAAGGATTAATCATTGGTATGCCTTTTGCATTACTGATGGGGATTATCGCCGGGATGCTCGAGTTTATGCCCAGTATTGGACACGCCATCTGGTTGGTGTTGGCTTCTTCCATCGCATTGTTCCTGGGTTCCACCTGGCTGCCTGTACCGCACTGGGGATTTTTGATCATTGTATTTGTAATCCATATCATCTTTACCCAATTCGATTTAAATTATCTTATTCCCCGCATTATTGGACGGGCGGTAAAATTACCTCCCCTGGTAGTAATCTTGGGAATTGTCGTTGGTGCATCTTTAGCTGGAGTTATGGGTGTGGTACTTGCCGCGCCAACCATTGCATCACTTCGGGTGTTAGGTCGGTATGTCTATGCCCGCCTGGCAGACCAGGATCCATTTCCGGATCAACTGGCATATAAACCTCTACCGCCGCCTGATTTTCGCCTGTGGAAAAAAGTACATCTACGAACACGCAGATAATGATTTAGAAATTACAGCCCCCTTGACAATTTGGGCTGAAAGAGGATAATAGGAACAATCTGTTCCATAAAAACTGAGACAGAGGAAAGTAGATTGTTGTGAAGCCGACAGGAATGCAGGGGCACTGACTGAAACCCCTGCCCGGTGGAAAACAATCGAAGTTCCCTCTCGAGTTACCTGAGTGAATCCCCTGAGAAGGTAGTAGTTCGGGTCGCAAGCACAGCGTTACAGGCGCAGCCAATCGCCCTATGGCTGTTGGCATGAGCGGGCTGGAAATTCCAGCCAAGTTGGGTGGTACCACGGTCAATCCCGTCCCTTCGCGGATGGGATTTTTTAATTTTGGAGGAAGAATGCCAGAGAACAACTTACAAAATGAGATGGATAATATCAAGCAGACTGCCCTGACTGAGTTAGCCCTTGCAGTTGATGAAGCCAGTTTGCAGCAATGGCGTACCACCCACCTGGGTAAATCAGGTGCTGTCATGCGAATCTTTTCCCAGATTTCGCAATTTGCACCAGAAGAACGCCCGCGGGTAGGTCAGGTTGCCAACCAGGTGAAAACAGCCCTGGAAGAGGCATTTGCGCAGCGGCAGCAGGCAATAAAAAACGCCAGCCTGATGCAAACCCTGGAAAACGACCGGTTGGATGTAACCATGCCCGGGCGCAAACCTGTACAGGGCAGGTATCATATCCAGACTCGCACAATGAGGGAGATTACCCGCATTTTTTCCGAGATGGGTTTTTCCATCTATCGTGCCCGGGATGTTGAAACGGATGAATATAACTTTGAACTGTTAAATATTCCTGCCTTTCATCCCGCACGCGATATGTGGGATACCTATTACACGACCAAACCCGGTGTGCTGTTACGCACCCACACTTCTCCTGGTCAAATCCTCGCTATGCGAGAGCGCGCCCCTGAACCCATCCGGGTCATTTTGCCAGGTATGTGTTACCGGTACGAGCAGATGGATGCCAGCCACGAAATCCAATTTCTCCAGGTTGAGTTACTGGTGGTTGGGAAAAACATTACATTTGGTGATTTAAAAGGCACTCTCGGAACTTTCGCCAGGCGTATGTTTGGTAATAATGTTCGCACCCGGCTGCGTCCATCCTATTTCCCCTTCACCGAACCAAGCGCCGAACTGGATATCGAGTGTTTTGTGTGCGGCGGTAAGGGCTGCGGAGCGTGCAAGGGCTCTGGTTGGTTGGAAATTTTAGGCTGCGGCATGATTCACCCGACAGTGCTCCAAAATGGTGGCTATGACCCGCGTGTGTACAGCGGTTTTGCAGCCGGAATGGGTCCGGAACAAATCTCCATGCTGCGCCACAAAATCGATGACATCCGTTATTTTTGGGGCAATGATCTCCGCTTTTTAGAGCAGTTCTAATGGGCAATATTATCAAAAATGCGTTTTTCGCTGAACGGGAAGGTACGAAATGAAATTACCCCTGAGCTGGTTAAAGGAATCTGTCGAAATTGACTTGAACCTGGAGCAGCTTGCCCGCAAGTTGACAATGGCAGGATTGGAAGTCGACGGAATTACCCTGGTTGGGCTGCCAATGCCGGGTGAGGAACATCTTGAATTCAAATATAGCGGGATAACCTGGGAGCGCGACAAGTTAGTGGTTGCACAAATTAATGAAGTCATGCCCCACCCAAATGCCGACCGGCTGGTTTTATGCAAACTGTTCGATGGCACCGATGAGTTGATAGTATTAACTGGAGCCCCCAACCTGTATCCCTATAAAGGTACAGGCACCCTCGACACAGCCCCTTAAAGTTGCTTACGCTCGGGAAGGTGCCCGGCTTTTATGATGGTCATCAACCCGGGCAGGTGATTACCACGCTCAAACGCACCAAGATACGCGGTGTTGAATCATTCTCGATGGTTTGCTCGGAGAAGGAACTGGGGATTTCCGAAGAGCACGATGGTGTCATTATTCTGGATGAAGACGCTCCAACAGGAACCCCGCCTGGTGGATTACATGGGGGATGCTGTCTTCGAAATTTCCATCCTGCCCAATATGATCCGGGATGCGTGCGTGGTGGGTGTGGCACGCGAACTTGCTGCGGTACAGGGAAATCCATAAAACTGCCGGTGCATAAATATTTTAGCAACCGGGGAAACCTCAGCGGCAAGGTCCAGGATTGACATCACCGAACCCAGCCTTAACCCGCGTTTTGTCGTGGGTCTGGTACGCAATGTAAAGCCTGTTCCCAGTCCATACTGGGTACAGCACCGGTTACGGTTGGCAGGCGTGCGGTCGATTAACAGCATCGTGGATGCGACCAATTACGTCATGCTCGAATTGGGTGAACCGCTGCACGCTTTTGATTATGATACGCTCGTTCGGCGTGCCAACGGAAAAACTCCAACCATCATCACCCGCCCGGCAGTTGAAGGGGAAAAGCTGACTACCCTGGACGGTGTGGAGCGCACTCTTTCTGCATATACCATTATGGTGGCTGATACGGCTGGGTCACTTTCGCTGGCTGGTGTGATGGGTGGTATGGAAAGTGAAGTGACCGAAAACACCCGCAATGTCTTGTTGGAAGGTGCATCCTGGAATTTTATCAACACCCGCCGCACAGTATCCAGCCAAAAATTACAGTCAGAAGCAGCCTATCGCTTCTGGGTGGGGTACACCCGGAATTGGCAAAAGAAGGCGTTTTACGCTTGGGCTGCAACGCATTGCCGCCTGGAGTGGCGGTGAAATTGCCCAGGGACTGGTAGATGCTTATCCATATCCCCTATGTGGATCCTGAGATTACCCTGTCCGTAAATTCTGTCAAACGAATATTGGGGATTGAAATTCCTGCCCCGCAGATAGCAGAGATCCTGCAGCGATTGGGTTTCACCTGCCAGGTGCAGGCTGATGGTGTTGTTGTCAAATCCCCTCCGCATCGTGTGGATATTGGAACCGGTGTGGTTGGCGAAGCAGATTTGATCGAGGAAATCGCCCGGCTGGTGGGGTATGATACCCTGCCTGCCACTGCCCTTAAGGAAGAAATGCCGCCTGTTCACGATGACCGCACCATCCTGCTGGAGGATACCATTCGCGACCTGCTGGTGGACTTTGGATTACAGGAAATCATTACTTACCGGTTCACCTCACCCGAACATGAAAAACGTATTATCCCTGCAGGGTCCCTGCAGATGAGCAGGAGTATATTCGTCTGCAAAACCCCATCACGCCCGATCGCAGTGTTATGCGGCGCAGTCAGCTTGCGTCTGTTTTGGAAATAATGGAGAAAAACGCCAGGATTTCTCAACGCCTGGCGATGTTCGAATTGGGACAAATCTTCATTCCGGTAAAGGACCAGGTTCTGCCTGATGAAAAGCTGATGTTAACTGTTGCGCTGAGCGGTCAACGCAGTGAGCCGGAATGGGATACTCCCGCAGGCAGGCATATGGATTTCTTTGATTTGAAAGGAATCCTGGAGACGCTGCTGGAACGGATCCATATTCCGGGTGTGCGTTTTCAGGCAGTCGAACGGATGCCATATCATCCAGGGAAATGTGCAGCGATTTTGCATGAAGATCAGGAATTGGGTGTGTTTGGCGAATTGCACCCGCTGGTCAAACAGAATTATGATTTCGGGACAGCACCCGTTCTGGCAGCCGAGTTGGATATGAAAGAAGTGATGCTGCGAATACCAGACCGGTCTGTATCGGAACCTGTTCCTTCCCATCCTCCGGTGCTTGAAGACCTGGCTGTTATTGTCGAAGAAGACCTGCCAGCAGTGCGCGTTTATGAAACTATTTTGCAGGCAGGCGGGAACTTGTTGAAAAAAGTACGCCTGTTTGACGTCTTTCGCGGTGAACAAATAGGAGAGGTGAAAAAGAGCCTGGCTTACAGCCTGACCTACCAGGCGCAAGATAGGACGTTGACAGACAAAGATGCCACCCAAATCCGGCAGCGCATCATCCGCAAGTTGGAACAGGATTTGGGTGCGAAGATAAGAAGCTGACATATGGGAAAACAATTGCAAGAAATCCTGAAACAGGTTGTGGAAAAACGCCAGGAATTGGACGCGTTGCTGGAAACAATCCCCCTGAATCTCTGGGAGGAACCAATTGAACCAGGGGGTTGGACCCTGAAGGACCTCGCTGCCCATGTCACCTGGTATGAGCGCGAGGTGATTCCCGTTTTTCTGACCCATGTCATGGAAGGCTCAGACCTTTGGCTGCTTCCATTGGAGGAGCGTAACCGGGCAATCTATGAGATGAACAAAAACCGCACTTTGGATGAAATCCTCGCTGAATCAAAAGATGTGTTCAAGCGGTTTGTGCAGGCAGCAGCAACTCTGGATGATGCTGACCTGGAAAATCCAACCCGTTTTCAATTTATGCCGCTGGATTGGAAGCCTTACGATCTCATCACCACAAATTCCAACGAACACTATGAGGATCACATTGAACAGATTAGTGCATGGCTGAAGATAAAAGGCATTAAGTAGATTGCATCTTTTCAAAATAAAAACAGGGCTGGTGAATGAACACCAGCCCTGTTTCTTTTTAGCTAAAAGACTTACTTGCGGAAAGCCTTCACTTTATCCATAAACTTCTTAACACGGGCAACATCCACAGCATTTTCGAAAACACCATCTCTCTTGAAGGTGGTTCCAACCACAGCGCCATCCGCAATGCTCAACTGTTTTTCAACATTTTCCAGGCGAACCCCTGTGTTGGCAAAGACAACCGTATTGGGAACAACCTGCTTTACCTGTTCCAAAACCTGGGTGTCGGTTTCAACCCCGGCAGTCAACCCGGAAACACATAAGGCATCCGGTTTATTGTTAAAAACCGTACTGCGGGCAATGCTGACGATATCCCGGTCACCCAGGTAGCGGGCTGCTTCAGGAACAATGTTGTATAGCATTTTTACTTTTTCAGCACCAATGGCATGCTGGTGACGAACTGTCTCTCCCACATTGGTGTTCCACAAGCCAAAATCGCTGGCATAAACACCGGTAATAATTTCACGAATAAACTGACCGCCAGTGGCAATCGCCAGGTTGAGCGATTGCTTTGGGTCCCACAGGACGTTCACACCAAACGGAATGGTGATTTCGGGCATTAACTCCCCGATGACACGCGCCATGGCTGCTACCGTCTCGCTGCGCACCTCAGTGAGGTATGGCAGGCTGAACTCGTTGGAGAACATAACTGCATCCACACCGCCCTCTTGCAATGCCAAAAGGTCATGACGGGCTAATTCCAAAACTTTCTTCATTCCACCCGCTTTATCATAAGCAGGGTCACCAGGCATCGCCTGCATGTGGCACATTGCGATAATGGGTTTTTCAGTTCCAAATACATCTTTTGTCCAGTAACTCATTTTCATCTCCTTGAGAAATATTTACAGGGTATTTAAACAATTTCCAGCATGACCTGCAATTCATGCAATCGCTTTATCCAGTCTTGGGACAATCCCCGGTCTGTGATAATGGTCTTGATTCTTTCCAGGCTGCACACAGTGGCAAAACCCGTCATATTGAAATTTGGAGGAATCCGCCAAAAGGATTACTTCCCGTCCCGCATTCACCATGGCTTGTTTGATGGCAACTTCATCCAGGTTGACATTGGCAATACTTCCATCCAGGTGAATGGCATCCGCCGAAAGAAAAGTTTTATCCACGTGCACATTCTTCAAAAATTGTTCCACCTGCGACCCGAGCAGCGTGTAAACATTTGCCCGGGCTATCCCTCCGGTACAAATTAATGTAATGGATGGATTCACTGCGAGCGTACTGGCAATTTTTAAATCATTGGTAACCACTGTCAAGCGTCGATGTGCTATCAACAGGCTGGCAAGTGTTGTAGGTTGTTGAACCCGAATCAGGATAATGGTGTCACCATCAGAAATATGCGCAAGGGTAGCCTCGCCAATCCGTTGTTTTTCCATCACATAACGCTGGGCTTTGATTTCATAGGGAAGTTCAGGGTGGTACCCTGCCCTGCCTGAATCGCTCCACCCCGGGTGCCGGATACATTTTCCTTGTTTCTCCAACAATGCAAAATCGCGCCGTATGGTGATGGGGTTAACACCCAGTTGCTGCGCCAGTTCATTCACCTGGGCATAACCCTTTTGACGTAATTCGTTGAGAAGTGCAGCGTGTCTTTCTTCAGTTAGCATCTATTACCTTATCAATAATGAACAAATAGATGTACAATAATGTTCTTTATTGTTCATATTATAACCAATTTTCCTGACCCGTCAAGGCAACCCTGGTGAATGAAACACTAATCCAGGGTCTCCAAAATCAGTGCTTGTTGACTTCAAAGATTTCCTATGCTACTATAAGGTTGTATTGCTTTACTGTTATTAGTATTCATATTATTGAAACAATCTAATCTCCTCCGATTCACTTCATCCCACCGGGACAGGTGAACGATAAGGTATGGTGAGTAATTGCCATGCCCGCCATTGCGCAAAGGAGGTTTTCCCCGCCCAAAGCGAGGAAAATTTCCTTTGTCTTTTTGTATTTACTTGCAAAACAGGAGGAGGAATCATCGCCCAAGCCAAAAGTTAATTACGAGTATCTTTCTCTAACAAATATTAAACCCGGATATTTTGAAAGGAGAATTCTATGTGGTTCATACGAATAAACATGACAGATCGAAAATACCAGGTTACAAAAGCGCCAGAAAAGTACAAGTTGCTGGCAGGTCGCGGTTTGACATCCAACCTGGTGGCGGATGAAGTACCACCACTGTGTCATCCACTCGGTCCCAATAATAAGCTGGTCTTTTCTCCAGGTTTTACCACTGGCACAACCGCCCCCACCTCTTCCCGTATCTCTGTGGGTGGCAAGTCACCTCTTACAGGCGGTATCAAGGAAGCCAACGCCGGTACCTCCTGGGCTGCACACCTGGCATCCATGCAAATTAAAGCATTGATCGTGGAGGGACAACCCAAGGAAAAAGATAAGTATTGGGGTGCTTTGCTTACCTGGGATAAAGAAGAGGGTAAACCTAAAATCGAATGGTTTGAAGCAGATAAATACACCAAGCAGGATGTGTACAAGGTATTCCCGGAGATTTATTCCAAGTTTGAAGACCGCCGTATTTCAGTATGCGGAACCGGGGTCGCCGGTGAACTTGGCTACAGCAACTCCGGGATTGTGTTCAGTGACATGTCTGACCGCCCCAGCCGGTATGCAGGACGGGGTGGACTGGGTGCAGTAATGGCGAGCAAGGGCTTAAATTCATTGTCCTCGACCGCAAGGATGCCCCCGGGGTGGAAATTGTTGACAAGGCGCTTTTTGAAATTGGCCGCAAGAAAATGATTGATGCCCTGCGAACGCATGCCATCACCAAACCCAAAGGCGCCCTAAACTCGTTATGGCACGGCAGTGCTGATCAATATTCTGAATGAGGCTGGCGGTTTGCCCACCCGCAACTTCTCCAGCGGCCGGTTTGAAGGTGCTGCCAAGATTGCCGGCGAAGCCATCTTCGAAACCAACAAAAAACGCCTGGGGAAGGAACTCTACAATCACGCCTGCAGCCCCGGCTGCATCATCCAGTGCTCGAATACCTATTACAAAGAAGACAAGTCCGAGCATACCTCCTGCATTGAATATGAATCCGATTGGGCATTGGGTGCAGATTGTGGAATCGATGACCTGGATGATCATTGCTGAACTGAATAAGCTCTGTAATGGGTACGGTTTGGACACCATCGAAACCGGCGTTACACTGGCTGTAGCAATGGAAGCCGGGGTAATACCTTTTGGCGACGGCAAGGGCGCCATCAATTTGGTTCACGAAATGGGTAAAGGCACACCCATGGGTCGCATTCTGGGCAGCGGAACCGGCACGGCAGGCAAAGTGCTTGGGTGTTACCCGTGTACCCGCCGTCAAAGGACAGGGTATGCCAGCCTATGAACCGCGCGCTGTCAAAGGCATTGGCATCACCTATGCCACCACCACCATGGGCGCAGACCATACCGCCGGTTATACCATCGCTCCGGAAATTCTGGGCGTAAGCGGCAAGCAGGACCCGCTCTAGCCCGAAGGAAAGGCTGGCGCTCAGCCGTGCTTTCCAGGCCACCACGGCTTTCATCGACTCATGCGGTCACTGCCTGTTCATTGCCTTTGCCATCCTGGATATTGCCAGCGGCTATGAGGGATGATCGAAGAAGTGCAACGGCGTTCTGGGTACCAATTGGACCGCAGATGATATTCTGAAGCTATGGTGGCGATATCCTGAAGGTGGAACGCAAGTTCAACGAAGCAGCCGGCTTGAGCAAAGAAGCCGACCGCATGCCCGAGTTCATGAACACCGAACCGCTGCCTCCGCACAACCAGGTCTTTCGATGTGTCCGACGAAGCCCTGGATTCCGTTTTCGGCGAACTGTAAGTCTCGTAACCTCAATTTCAGTTTACAATTTGGTTCATGCGGGTCATAGTTCTTGATCCGCATGAACCATCTATGGATAAGCATTATGCCAAAAATCATCAGCGATGATCAGGGCAGACTGCTCTTACCGAATCATTCCTTAACCGCCGGCACATGTCCGCCCAGGCTGAATACTGGCTGGATGAGCGCGACGGCGAAATCATTCTGCATCCCCGCCAGCCCGACGCGCGCAAACTGTATATCGAAGCTACCACCGGCTGCAACCTGCAATGCCGCACCTGCATCCGCAATGTTTGGAGCGACCCTGAAGCGCAAATGCAATGGGATTGCTTTGAACAAATCCTTGTGAGCCTGGATGGATTTCCCGAACTGGAACGGGTGGTCTTTACCAGTTTTGGTGAACCATTGACCCATCCCCGTATTCTGGAAATGATCGAAACAATCCGCCAGAGAAACCTGGCAGTAACAGTTGGTTCCAATGGGCTGCTGCTTAATCCCAAGGATCGCGAAGAACTGGTCAAGCCTGGGCGTCGACCGGCTGGTTGTATCGGTGGATGGTGTCAAACCAGAAACATATGAAGAAGTGCGCGGCGCTGCACTGTCCCAGGTATTGGAAAATATTCGCAGCCTGAACGAGATAAAACGCCAGTTGGACGTCTCTGACCCCTGCGCTGGGAATTGAGTTTGTAACATTAAAATCCAATATTGCCGAGTTAAGAGAACTTGCCAGCCTGGCATCCAAACTCAATGCCTCCCGGGTTCTGGTCAGCAATGTACTACCCTACACGCAAGACATGCGTGAGCAGGTACTGTATGGTCACGAACCACAGGAGCCTTTCAAGTCCGGTGGTTTCCCGGTGAACCTGGATGCCTGGGTAACCTGGGGTACCATGGAATTGCCCCGCATGCATTGGGGTGCTGAACGGCGCTGCCGTTTCGTGAATGACCGCTCGCTGGTTGTAGGCTGGGATGGCGGCGTTTCCCCCTGTTATGCGCTTTCCCATAATTATTCCTATTTTGCCATTGACGGGCGAAAAAAAGAAGTCAGCCGCTATCTGCTTGGCAATGTTAATGACAATCAACTGGCCGAGATCTGGATGTCAGAAGATTACGTGCGCTTCCGCAGTGAAGTGCGCATGTTCCACTTTCCTTCCTGCCCTGATTGCGACTTGCGTGACACACTGCGATTTACGCGAGCCGAATGAAGGCTGCTGGGGATGGAACCCATCCTGCGCAGATTGTCTTTGGGCACAGGATATAATCCGCTGCCCGTAAGAGGTGAGATGATAATTCAGGTAAAATTGTTTGCAACCCTGGGGATGTTTGCACCTCACGAACAGGCTGCCAAGCCCTTTCCGTACGAGATAGATAATGGTGCAACGTTAAAAACGCTCGCTTCAGAACTTTAAATTACCGGAAGACCAGGTAAAAATTAGTTTCGTGAACGGGCGCATCAGGGAGCTGGATTTTATCTTAAGTCCTGGTGATGAGGTTGGTTTTTTCCCACCCGTTGGAGGAGGCAGTATGACACAAATACTCATTGATACCTGGTTATATGGTGAAATTGCCAGGCATGGGGGGGATGCAATCGGTCCTGGTTACGCCAATCCCCAGGTCAGCCTGCCGCAAGGTGCAACCGTACGCGACCTGTTATCAGTCCTGCAAATGGACACGGAAGAACGCGGCATCACTTTTATCAATGGAAATTTAAGTGCCATGCCCGGGTTGCAGCCAGATTTGACCGACGAATTAAAGGATAAGGACCGGGTGGCATTTTTTCATTTACGAGCCATGTGGCCCTTCCAATACCGGCTTGGGGCAGCCATGATCGACGAAATGCAAACCGCATTATTGGAAGGCAAAGATATGGGACTTGCATCATAATTATGAAGAGAATGCTGAAGAATAATAGTTCCGAAATACTGCATTTTAGTAAACAGTATTTGTAAACTGTTTCCTGAAGGTTTCTTAATTATTTTTCCATTACTTCCAAGATTTCCAAAATTGGTGAAATACCATTTTGGAAATCTCTTAATTCGGTTAAAATCAATGCGCCAATTGCAGGTATGATATTATATTGAAGGTGCAAGTCGCATTCTAAAATTTCTAGATGAGGGTAAATAATGGTAAATATTGCATTTCTCGGTTTGGGAATAATGGGTCACAATATTGTTGCAAACCTGCTCAAAGCCGGTTACCCGGTTACGGTATATAACCGGACAGCCGCCAAGGCAGCACCCCTGGTAAATGCCGGTGCGAAACAGGCGTTTTCCCCGTGTGAAGCCGCATCGGGGGCAGATGTGGTCATGATTATGGTCAATGATGACAAAGGTATCGAAGATGTGTTTTTTGGCAAAGATGGTGTCGAAGCAGGTTTATCTGCCGGACAGATTGTCATTGATTTAACCACCTGCCTGCCCAAAACATCCATCAGGGAAGCAGCAGCCTGCCAGGCAAAACAAGCGCATTTCCTGGATGCACCAGTGTTTGGCAGCAAAGGTAAATCACGTGATGCCGGATTATGGATTGTGGTAGGTGGGGAAAAACCTATTTTTGAACAAGTCCTTCCCATTTTCAAAAAAATCAGCGCCACCCAGCACTACATGGGCGAAAACGGAAAAGGCTCTGCCATGAAGTTGGTTGGCAACCTGGTGGTTGCAGCCCAACTGGAAGCACTCGGCGAAGCCATGACCCTGGCAACCAAAGCGGGATTGGATCCAAAAGACGTCCTGGGGGTTTTGCATGTGACCGATTTTAAATCTCCCATTTTTGATGGGGTTGGTGATGCGCTTTGCAGGCGCGATTTCTCTCCTTCGTTCTACCTGAAATTAATGCTGAAAGATGCCAACCTGATAGCTGCTTTCGCCCAAGAATTGAATGTATCCACCCCGGCAGCCGCGGCAGCTCGTGAAGTAATCAAAGCAGCAGTCAATAAAGGCTGGGGTGAGGAAAATGCATCGGCATTTATCAAAATACTTGAAGAAATGTCAAACGTGGAAGTAAAGTATTAAATTTTTATCCCAATTTCAATCTATCAAACAAGAGGCACCCATGAAAAAAATCCTGAATCAACCGAAAGATTTCGTACCCGAATTGCTGGATGGCTTGATCAAAGCTTACCCCGCCCAGTTGGCTTACACTGAAGATATTCATTGCATCGTCAGGGCAGACTCACCTGTACAAAATAAAGTTGGACTTGCCACGGGTGGCGGTTCCGGTCACCTGCCAGTATTTTTAGGGTATGTTGGCAAAGGCATGCTGGATGGCTGCGCAGTGGGTGATGTATTCTCATCCCCAAGCGCTGACCAGATGCTGTCGGTAACCAGGCGGATTGATGGCGGCAAGGGTGTGGTTTATATTTATGGTAACTACGGCGGGGATGTAATGAATTTCGACATGGCAGCCGAAATGGCAGACATGGAAAACATCAAAGTCAGTACGGTGCTCGTAAAAGATGATGTTGCATCCGCCCCCCCGCTGAAGCAGCCCGCCGCCGTGGTGTGGCAGGTATGGTTTTTGCGTTCAAAATCGGGGGTGCCAAAGCCGATAAAGGTGGCAGCCTGGATGAAGTAGCCGCAATTGCAGAAAAAGCCCTGGCGAACATTCGCACCATGGGTGTGGCGTTATCCCCCTGTACCGTTCCAATGGCTGGCAAACCAACCTTTACCATTGGGGAAGATGAAATGGAAATTGGTATGGGAATTCATGGCGAACCTGGCATGAAGCGTGAAAAACTGCAAACTGCAGACCAGATTGCCGAACGCATGACCCATGCCATTCTTGAAGACCTGCCACAGAAACCCGGTCAGCGTGTGGCTGTAATGGTAAATGGTTTGGGCGCCACCCCGCCTGAAGAACTGTATGTCATCTATCGCAAAGTCCATGAAATTTTGCACGATAAAGGTTTAGTTGTCCATCGAGCGTATGTCGGCGAATTCGCCACCTCGATGGAAATGGCTGGTGCTTCTCTCACCTTCATGTATTTGGATGATGAGCTGGTTGAGCTGTTGGATTATCCAGCCCATACCCCATTCTTTAAACAATTCTGACAGGAAGAAAGGCAGATTATGACTGAAATAATCACAGGACCGGCTGTTGCCGAAGCGATTAAAAGAGTGTGCCTGGCACTAAACAAAAACAGTGAATTTCTGACCTCCCTCGATCAGGCAATGGGTGATGGTGACATGGGTATCAACATGGAACGGATTGGGAATGCACTGTTAGAGTATGCTGCATCCACTGAACTGGCTGATATAGGCAAGTACATAGCCGGTGCAGGCATGGCAGCCAACCGGGCAGCGCCTTCCACCATGGGAACCCTGCTAGCAACAGCGCTGATGCGTGCCGGTAAAGAAGTGATGGGGAAAACCGAACTTGCACCAACCGATATCGCCGCCATGTTGAATGCTGCCAACATGGGAATTCAAGAGCGCGGCAAAGCCCAGCTTGGCAACAAAACCATTGTGGATGCCCTGCACCCTGCCAGTGAAGCCTTTTCAACCGCCATTGCCCAGGGAAAAACCGTAAAAGATGCCGGGCTGCTGGCACTCAAAGCGGCTGAAGATGGACGTGACAGGGTAACCCCCCTGCGCAGCCAGATTGGTCGGGCTGGCTGGGTTGGCGAGCGCACCGAGGGAAAAGTGGATCCCGGCTGTGCTGCCCTGGTTACAATTTTTACGGCACTTAATAGTTGATTGGATAAGATGAATCAGGAGATGAAATGAGTATGCTTTCCGAATTGCAAGCCAAAAATCCTCACATAAAAATATTGCCAGTTACGGACCCCAGCTTTGCACGTTATGGCAGGGTCTTGACAGGCACTAAATCAGAGCAGGCTGTCAATGCTGCCCGGAAAATGTGGGTTCTAAAAGACAGTGTGGATTTTTCCACTTCGGTTCCAGAATTTGAGGCAGATGCTGACCTGAAAACCACGATCGCTGACCGGGTTTACGGTGAAATGCCGGTACAGGTTGGGTGGGTTTTTGGAAAAAACAACATTCTCAATGCCCTGGAGTATCACCAGGGAAGCGAAGTACATATCCCGCTGGAAGATACCGTATTCCTGGTTGCACATTACGAAGAAATCGAGTGGCGCCCTGAACCTTACCTGGATACAAACAAGGTGAAAGCCTATTTCGCCCCCCGCGGAACAGTGACGGAACTATACACCTGGTGTTTGCATTTCGTCCCGATCAATGCCAGTGAAGCAGCCGGTTTTTGTGATGTCTTTACCCTGCCGCGCATGTCCGGGAGCGCATTGTCTCATCCCAAACCAGATTCACCGGATGGCAGAATATTAATCGCCAAGAACCAGTGGCTGATAGCCCACCCGGAAGCCAAAGACCTGGTAGATGGTGGCAACTTCCCCGGGTTGTATGGTCCAAACGTCGTAATTCATCCAGTGGCATAAACCCAATAAAAACAACCTCATGCAATTTATCCCGCATGAGGTTGTTTTTTAATTAAAGCGATTTACTTCACCAGGTCATATACCTGGTGCATCAAGTCCTTGTTTCTTTCATATAGTTCTCGATAGACTTTGTAATATTGCATATAAACTGCGTGGTTTTTTGCATCCGGTTGGACAGTACTGACATACTTCATCCACTTTTGAATATCATGATACGAAGAGAATACACCTGCTCCCATTCCAGCCAGAAAACAATTGCCGTATGATGCGCCAACCGTCACCTCGGGAACACGTTGAACCACATTGCAGGCATCGCTGACAGCCTGCAGCCAGAGGGAATTCTTGGTACCACCGCCAACCGCCACCACTTCCCTGGGTTCCGCATTGTGCTCGCGCAGTATTTCAAAATGATGGTTGATACCATATGCCACCCCTTCCAACGCAGCCCGGAATAAATGGGCGCGGGTGTGCGCCAGAGTAAGCCCAAAGTACATCCCGCGCGCCCGTGGGTCATTGATGGGGGTTCGTTCTCCGCTGAAATATGGCAGCACCACCAGTCCTTCAGAACCTGCCGGGATGGCTTTTGCCTGTTCGACCAGAACTCCGTAAGCATTCTCACCTGTTTGCTCTTCATGCATGACCAAATCTGGTGCCAGTTTGTCTCTAAACCAGCGGGTGAGTGCACCGCTGGTTGCCATGCCGGCTGCCAGGGCGCTGGTACCGTCAAACACATACCGGCAAGCCCATAAGCGTTCGTCAATGATGGGTTTATCCTGAATGATATACATGAAAATGGTGGAACCGTACATCAACATCATCTGTCCAGGGCTGACCACACCCACACTTACAGATTCTGCAGCAGCATCGACCGTACCAACCACCACCGGGGTACCTTCTGCCAGTCCGGTCTGGGCAGCCGCCTGTCGGGTAACTTTGCCGGCAATATCCGGACCCCAACCCAATTCAGGCAGCCGTTCAGGCTCGATAATCCCCTCACAAAACGATTCACTCCAGCGGCAATTTTCATAATCATATAGGGGGTTATAAAACGAAGCCGTCAGGTGATCCATGACAAACCGCCCCGTCAGGCGACCGACCATAAATGTTGAAGCAGTTACAATCTTGTGAGTTTTCCGGTAAATATCAGGTTCATTATGCTTTAACCACAATATTTTGGGTCCAACTGCCTGCGATGACAGCTCATTGCCAGTTTTTTCAAACAGAACCTGCTTTCCATATTTCTGTTCCAGTTCTGCAATTTCGGCGGTCGCCCGTGTATCTATGCCGTATAAAACTCCCATCCGCAATGGGTTACCATCCCTGTCAATGGGCAGCATGCAAGGCCCAATGGCACTGCAGCCAACTGCCAGAATGTCCTTCGGGTCGATACCTGTTTCACGCAGCAAGGATTGGGTAATGGAACAAAAATCTCCCCACCAGACTGTTTCCGGGTCATGCTCCGCCCATCCCTGCCTGGGAATGTTCATGGTATGGGGCTGCACCTGGATACATTCCACCCGCCCACCCAATGTGGTAATCACCCCTTTGGATTCATAAGTACCAATGTCGACACCCAGCAAATATCCATTTCCCATGTTCACCTCATGCAGTATTATTGATACAGGCATCTGTTAAATATTTTAGCACAGCCGATATATTCAAACCGCCAGGAGAAAGTCCAAACCTCCAGGCGGCGAATTATTGTTTTATGTAAACGCATACCCATTACTTGGGTTTTTTAATAATGGTTCTTTGTTTCCGTTGATAACTCAGGTAGTTGACAATCATAAACACAATAATCAACAAGCCCCATGAAAACATTTTGAAGAAATTCGCACCAGAATACCGGAAAAGGAGCATATTCAATCCGGTCGAGAGGAACTGAAGAGAAATTACAGCCAACACCAGCCCGGAAATTTTTCCAAATCCACCGTTTACATCCACGCCGCCTAAAACTGCTATCAGCAATGCCTGAAGCACATAAGAGGCACCGTAATCCGGATTGGCGGAATTGGTTCGTCCCAAAATGACAAGCCCGGCAAGGGAAGCCAGGAAACCACTCAGTGCGTAGGTACGCAGTAAAACTACCTTGTTGTTGATTCCAGAGAAGCGTGAGGCTTTGGGGTTGGAACCCAGCAAGTACATGCGCAACCCAAAAGCAGAATTGTTCATCACCACACTCATGATGATGGCAACTCCCAAAAAGATAATCAATGGGACCGGTATTCCATAAAACTCGCCATTGCCGATGAATTGAAACGCAGGGATGCCGAAGAATCCTGTACCCTTGGTGATGACAAAGGCAAAACCAGTAAACAATGTCATTGTGCCCAGTGTTGCCAAAATTGCTGGAATGCCAATATATGCCACCAGGAATCCATTTATCAACCCGCACAGGGTGCCAACACCGAGCCCGATAACAATTGCCAGTGCGACTGCTGTTCCAGTCTGTGGATTGGCTACATCTGCACCAGCAATCCTGGTCAGAATCAGGCTGGCAATAATACCCGTCAGGTTTGCCACTGCATTTAGCGAGAGGTCAATACCGCCTGTGATCATGGTAATGGCAATAGCAATCCCAAGGATACCGATCTCGGATAGTTGAAATCCCATGGAACGGAAATTTTGTAACGTGGGGAACTTTGTCGGCATTAACACGGACATCAGGATGAACAGGGCAACTGTAATAATTAATAAACGCAGCAAGTTCCAATCCTGGATTTTAAAATACTTTTCCAGTGAAAACTTGTTGGAATTTTCCGGGGTGACACTTTTTTGATTATTATCGTTGTTCGACATGCTAGACCATACTCCCTATTTGTATCATTCTGACAGGTTGGCTCTCAGGCGTTTTTCAGCCATTAAATTTTGGTAGGCTGGAATTCCAGTACCGATGATAAGAATGATACCCAGAACAACTTTTTGCCACTCAGATGGAACACCTATCAGGATCAAACTATTGTTCATTACTACCACGAGTGAAATACCAAGCAGGGTTCCGATGACCGTCCCCCGCCCACCGGTTATCAGTGCGCCGCCCAATACCACAGCAGCAATGGTACTTAATTCCGTACCAACCAGGTCAAACGGGTTTGCCTGTTTAAAGTGACTGCCAAAAACGGCTCCACCAATACCCGCCAGGAAACCGACGAAACCGTAAATGAAAAACTGAATCCCGATGGTATTGAAACCCGATCGTTCTGCCGCTTCACGTGAACCACCTAAAGCATAGATACCCCTGCCTATCATCGTGTAGCGTAAAATAAACCAGACTACCAGCGTAACACCAACCAAAATGAGGATGCCAGTTTGCAAACCGGAAATTGCTCCATTGGGTGCTACTGTGGTCACCAGGGATGATCTTGCAAAACGCACCATGCCCTCAGGCACATTGTTGATATATTTGCTGCCAACAAAGAACAACAAAAAGCCATGAAATAAACTTTGGGTTCCCAGTGTGGCGATTAAGGTTGGCAGTTTAAAGAATGCAATAATGGCTGCATTGATCAAACCCATGATTAATCCTATGAAGGCAGAAATTAATATCGCAACCACAACCGTACCGGTAAAATCGAGCGCAAGCAATATTTTTACTGTGATATACATGGATGAAATGGCGATTGCCGTGAAGGATACGTCCACGCCACCGGAAATAATGACGATCAACGCACCCATGGCGAAAATTCCCATCACTGTGGCACTCCGCAATAAATCAAACAGATTTTGCAGGGTGAAGAATACCGGGTTCATGATCCCAATGAAAATACATAAAATAACCAGGATCACAGCGACAAGAAATTCGTTGGTTTTCAAATACTTTTTTAGCATATCTTGATACCTTAATACGAGATAAGCGCTGACAGATGATGCTCTCTCATCCTTCAGCCAGCTTTAATGCAAGCTCGTTCTCCGAAATCTCTGATGATCGAAATTCTTCGACAATCTGACCTTCACGCATGAGCAGGATGCGGTTGCAGGTATGCAGCAATTCTGGGATGTCATCCGACATAATCAACACACCCAGTCCATTGGATGCCAGTTTTCGAATAATCTCATGCAGCTCCGATTTGGAACCGACATCCACCCCAACGGTAGGGCCATTGAGAATCAAAAGGCGCGGGTTGCTGGCGAGCCATTTTGCCAGAACCACTCGCTGCTGGTTTCCACCGGAAAGGCTTTTGACAGGGTTGTTTGCAGATTTCGTTTTAATATTGAGTTCTTTAACCCAGGTATTAATCTCCTGGCGCATCTTGCGTTGATTGACCAAACGAGATTTATCAAGCAGTTTATTAATGGTCGTAACGATAATATTTTGCCCAATAGGGCGCTCCAAAAATAAACCTTCAGTCAGGCGGTCTTCTGGAACATAACCAATCCCGTTTTTCAGAGCATCCTCAACACTGCCAATCCGAACCTGCTTGCCATCGATGCAAATACTGCCGTTTTCCGCCGGGTTCATCCCAAATAAAGCCAGCGCAAGTTCAGTACGACCTGAACCCAATAAACCTGTAATACCAACAATTTCTTTTTTATATAAATTAAAGGAAATATCCTTAAAGTTACCGGCAGAAGTCAGGTTATTCACGGAAAGCAGCGGAGTCTCTTCCGGGTTGATTTCACCACATGCAATATTTTCATTTTCAATATTCCGACCAGTCATATAATATGCCATTTTTGCCTGGTCAAATTCCTTGGCTTCGGCATCAATGACTTTGACACCATTGCGCAATACCATGGTCCGATCGGAGATTTCCAACACCTCATTCAGCTTATGGCTGACAAACAAAATCGAAATACCTTTTGCTTTCAGATTATTGATAACAGTAAATAAGGATTGAACTTCGCGCCTGGTCAAGGCAGTGGTTGGTTCATCCATAATAATCAAGTGGGCATTTTGCAGTAAAGCACGCGAAATGGCAATCAATTGTTTATCCGCCACGGACATTTGCCCTACCAGGGTATCCAGGTCCATGTGTACATTAATGCTTTCCAATGCCTCGCGTGCAATTCGGCGCACTTCACGCATGTTTACGAATTTGCGGTTATAGGACAGCTGGGTATTGATTGCAATATTTTCTGCAACGGTAAAATTTGGGAATAACGAAAAATCCTGATAAATAATTTGAATGCCTTCACGGATTGTATCAATGGGGTGCAGACGTTTAAATGACTTACCAGCAATAATAATTTCGCCCTGATCTGGTTCGTAAACACCAGCGATTAACTTAATCAGCGTGGATTTTCCTGAACCGTTTTCACCAATCAGGCAGTGAATTTCCCCTTTATTGATTGTAAAACTGACATCTTGCAGTGCATGAACACCAGCAAATGACTTACTGATATTATTGACCTTGAGAAATTCTTCAGCCATTGTCCATCTCTACTTGCTTTATTTTGAGTCCTGAAATTGTTACTCTCTCAGGTGCAAATCGGAGCGGCTATCCAATTTGGTCTAGCCGCTCCTATTATTACTTTTACTTACAAAGTGAGACGATTAGAAATCCCACTCGTCAACGTTATCTGTGGTGACGTCAATCCAGGCCTGGCCATAGAAGACTTTACCATCGAGAACGAGGCTGTTGTAGCCTTCAATACCCAGATCCATACCATCGGCGGGGGTTTCACCATTGAGGATCATGAGAGCCAGTTGGTTCATACCATAACCAGCAAGTTTGGGATCCCAGAAACCGATGGAATCAACTGCACCGGTTTTGAGGTATTTGCCAGCCATGGAGGGCAGACTGGTACCAACAACTGCAATTTTGTCCTGAAGACCAGCTTCTTCAACTGCCTGGCCGAAACCAACAACATCATTGGCGGAGGAACCCTGCATACCCTTGAGATTCGGGAAGGCTTTCAAAACTTCTTTGGCCTTTTCGTATGCTTTGGCTGCGTCATCGTAGGATTCGTTTTTGTCGCCCACGAGGGTCATGTTCGGGTAGGTTTCTTTCTGGTAAGCAATGGCTGCATCAACCCATTCATTGTGGGTTTTTGAGGTCAGGCTACCAACGAATACAACATATTCACCTTCTTCGCCCATGAGTGCGGCCAATTGGTCCATGAAATGGCGACCGTAGGCTGCATTGTCGAAGGCTTCGAGGTCGAAGTTGACGTTCTGTTGATTGGAGGCTTCGTGGCTGATGACTACGATACCCTGGTCCATGGCTTTCTTGAGGACGGGCTCGAGGCTATCGGGCTGGAAGGGGACTACACAAATGGCATTGACGTTCTGGGCAATCAAATCTTCGATTACCTGAACCTGCTGGGCAGCATCTGCTTCAGCGGGACCCTGCTGGAATGCGGTAATGCCAGGGTTGTCAGTTTCGAATTGTTTTACGCCGACTTCCATTCTATCAAACCAGCCAACACCGGTCAGTTTTACAACGGTTGCCAGTGTGAAGCTTGCTGCGGGGGCTTCAGTTGCAACGGGGGCTTCTGTTGCGGCTGATTTCGGGGCGCAGCTGACGAGCATGGAGAGTACAACCAATGCTGTCAATACAAATAAAATACTTTTCTTCATTTTTTCTCCTCATTCAATTCAGAAATTTTGTGTATTCTGTAGATCTCTAACTGGGTTGTTCGTTCAATACTGGTCTTTACGATTTCACCTCCTTAAACGGATAGTCATTCTACTATACTTTTCTCCATACAGATAATGGAAAAACGAGTAGGCTTGGAATATCATAACTATGATGATTGCAATAGTAATTGTGTGGCATGCTGAGGTTTGTGAACGCAAATGTATGACAATTCATAACGATAATCTCAACTATTCTACAATAACCCCAATTGCCTGTCAATACCGATACATTTTACATATCAGACGCATCTTCGATTCATTGACGAGTGAAATAGCCTGTGATATACTCACATTAGTGAACTATTATTCACAAAAGTGATTAAGATGATGCTTTGGATGCCTGTATGATCGAAAATCAAAATTCCCAGGATAGAACCAGCCTGTTAGCCCACGTGGCTGAAATGTATTACATCGACGGTAAAGACCAAACAGCCATTGCCAATGATGTGGGAGTGACCCGTTCCATGATTTCGCGCATGTTGACCGACGCACGCAAGCGCGGCATCGTGGAAATCCGCATCAATCACCCATTTAATATCTGACCACACTCTGGAAACGCAAATTAAACATCGTTTTGGTATCGAAACGGTTTTTGTAGTTTCCATCAGGCGGGATGACGACCACGACCGTCTCCTTTCCGACCTCGGTCGGGCGGGTGCTTCAGTATTACAGCGGTACCTGGAACCAGGCAAAGTGGTCGGCATGGCATGGGGAACAACTGTAAGTGCTACCGTGGACAGCATGGATAACAACCAGAATATCCCTCTGAAAATCATCCAACTCCTGGGTGCTCTGGGTGCGCGCAACCATGAATACGACGGGCATGCACTGGTTCAACGCCTTGCAGATAAACTGGGCGGAGAATGTTACTTTCTCAATGCCCCATATCTTTGCCAAACCCCGGAAATTGCCCAGGCTCTCATGGATACCCCAGGCATCCGCGAAACAATTGAACTGGGCGGACAGGTGGATATTGCCTTGCTGGGGATTGGAACCACAGAACTTCAGTTTTCCAGTTATTACCTGGCTGGTTATGTAGAGTCCAATGAAATTATACGCCTTAGCAATGCAGGTGTTGTCGGCGATATCGCCGGAAATCATTTCACCATCACTGGAGAAATGCATGTTGACGAATTCACCCGAAGGCAAGTTACGATTCAAGACAAGGTACTCCGGAATATTCCCACCCGTTTGTGTGTTGCCGGTGGACCCGGAAAAGTGCAATCCATTATTGGTGCCCTGCGTTCAGGGTTGGTAAATGTTCTGGTTACAGACAGCATCACCGCCCGTAATATTCTTGCGATCAATGAAAAATAAATTCCAATGGAGGTATAAATGCCAAAAGCAAAAACAACTGAGTCTTTTACCGATAAAATAGCCCGATTAAATTTGTCCAACGACATGTTAATTGACATGCTGCGAACAATGTACCTGATTCGCCAGTTCGAGTACATGGCTGACCGGTTATATGCGCTGGGTAAAGTACACGGTACCATGCATCTTTCTGCCGGGCAGGAAGCAGTCGCAGTCGGTATCAGCAGGTGCACCAGTAAAGATGACTATCTGATTAATCATCACCGAGGTCATGGTCATTTTATTGCCAAAGGTGCCGACATCAACTTGATGATGGCGGAATTCCTCGGCAAAGAAAACGGTTATTGCAAAGGACGTGGCGGTTCCATGCACATTGCAGATTTTTCATCCAACAACCTGGGCGCGAATGGTATTGTTGGCGGGGGTATTCCACACTCCCTGGGTGTTGGATTGGCAATCCAGATGCAAAAACTTAAAGGACTTGTAGTTACCATGTTTGGAGACGGGGCTGCAAATGAAGGTGTATTTCACGAAACCTTGAATATGGCTGCCCTGTGGAAAATACCCGGATTGTATGTATGTGAAAACAACAAGTATGGTATGTCCATGGATGTAGAACGTGCCACCGCCAAACTTCCCATCGCTCAGCGGGCAGAAGGATATGGCATTCCCTGGTACGCCATTGATGGAAATGACCTGCTATTGGTTTATGAAACCATGAAAGATGCTGTGGAATACATCCGTGCCGGAAAAGGTCCAGTTTTGGTCGAAACCCAAACATACCGGTATTTTGGGCATTCGAAAAGTGATCGAAATCTTTACCGCACCAAGGATGAAATTGAAGAATGGCGTACCACCAAGGATCCCATTTTACGTTTCCGCGGTCAATTAATCGAAGCCAAAATTATTAATGATGAATTTGCCGATCAACTGGATAAAGAAGCATTAAAGAAAAACGAAGAAGCAGTTGCCTTCGCTGAAGCATCACCCGAACCAGACCCCAATAGTGTAACGGAGTACGTCTATGCCTGAGATTACTTATTTGGAAGCCATCCGCCAGGCCATGTGGCAGGAAATGAAACGCGATGAGCGAGTATTCCTTATCGGCGAAGATATCGGCAGATACGGTGGCGCATTCGGTGTCTCGAATGGCATGCTGGATGAATTTGGTCCCGAAAGAATCCGCGAAACCCCAATTTCTGAACCTTCGGTAGTTGGCGCAGCCATTGGGGCTGCCTTACTGAATATGCGGCCGATTGTCGAAATCATGTTCATGGATTTCACCTTGATGACCCTGGATCAGATTGGCAACCAGGCAGCCAAAATGCATTACATGTTTGGCGGGAAAGCCACCGTTCCCATGGTAATTCGCATGCCAAGCGGTTCCGGTACCGGCGCAGCAGCCCAGCATTCACAATCCCTTGAAACGATTTTGATGCACATTCCTGGTCTTAAAGTGGCAGTACCTTCCACCCCTTATGATGCCAAAGGGCTATTGTTATCTGCAATCCGTGACCCAAACCCGGTTTGTTTTGTGGAGCACAAGATGCTGTATAAGTCAAAAGGTGAAGTTCCAGAAGGGGATTACACGGTCCCATTTGGTGTTGCGGATATCAAACGGAAAGGCAAAGACCTGACTATCGTTGCCAGTGGCATTATGGTGCAAAAATCCCTGGCAGTAGCCAACCGACTGGCAGAAGAAGGTATTGACGTGGAAATTCTTGACCCGCGCACATTACGTCCGCTTGATAAACCGGCTATTATCGATTCAGTAACCAAAACCGGAAAACTGCTGGTCGTTCACGAAGCCTGTGAAACCGGCGGCTGGGCAGGAGAAATCATGGCTGTTGTATCCAGCAGCCGGGCATTTGATTACCTGGATGCTCCCATGCGCAGGCTGGCTGGTACTGACAGCCCCATACCCTATAACCGCCAACTCGAACGGGCTGCAGTGCCCCAGGAAGAAGATATCGAACGGGAAATCCGTGCGATTTTGAAAGGGGAATACTAATGCCAATCCCATTTATCATGCCAAAAGTTGATATGGACCAGGAGAAAGCCACCATTATTTCCTGGAATAAAGCTGAAGGTGACGAGATAAAACAGGATGAAACAGTACTTGTGGTGGAAACGGATAAAGTTGCAATTGATGTAACTGCCCCAGCAACAGGCACGCTGGTGGATGTTCGGTTTAAAGAAGGTGATGTCGTCCCGGTTGCAACCGTAATTGCCTATGTGCTCACCAAGGGTGAGACCATGAAAGATATTCCTGGTCATATTGCTACAACTGCAATGGAATCACAAACTGTCCCGCCAACTGCAGCGGATACTCCCAAAGTTGCAGCATCTGCCAGTCCGGTTGCATTAAAAGTAGCCCAGGAATTGGGAATAGACATCAATGAGATTCCTGCTCCCACTGGACGCATCAGCCGGGAAGATGTTGAAAATTTTGCCAAAAGTGTGAAAGATAAATCTGAAACAACTGCTTCCGGAAAAATTGCTGCCACTCCTGCCGCCCGCAGATTAGCCCATGAAGCCGGGATTGCACTCTCTACCCTGGCAGGCAGCGGACCACACGGACGCCTGCAAGCCAAGGATGTTATTAAACCAGTCGAGCAGCCTGTTGTGCAAACTGCGCCACAAACTACCATAGTCAGCACTGGCGAACGTCCCGCCAAAGTCATTCCTCTGACCAATATGCGCCAGAAGATTGCAGAAAGACTGCAAGCCAGTTTTCGGGATATTCCGCATATTTTCCTTACCGTGGAAGCAGATGTAACCCGCCTGGAGGATGCCCGGAAGCGCTTGAATGAAATTGCCGCCCGCCAGTCTGAAAACAAGATTTCACTGACCGCTATGCTGGTAAAGGTTATTGCCTGGGCTTTGGAACGAAATCCCTATATGAATTCCTCACTGGTGGAAAAGAATGTCCATCTCTGGGAGGAGATTAATATTGGTGTTGCAACAGCGCTAGATGATGGGCTCATTGTTCCCGTAATTCATAATGCCAATCATCTCTCCATTCGCCAGATTTCAGATGCCATTACTGACCTGAGCAAACGCGCCCGTGAAGGTAAGTTGAGCCTGGGTGAAATTAAAAGCGGTACGTTTACCATCTCCAACTTGGGTATGTATAACATTCCCCATTTCACTGCAGTCATAAATCCGCCCGAATGCGGCATCCTGGCTGCCGGCGCCATCGTGAGAAAACCGGTGGTCGTGGATGAGCACGACACGGTTGCTGTCAGACCGATAATTACTTTAACCCTCTCCGCTGACCATCGCATTGTGGATGGTGTGGTAGCTGCACGATTTTTGAACGATATGGTGCAGGCTATCGAAAGCCCGGAGACAATGTTGTAAGCTGGCGACGCATAACAGCATTATCATCATAAACAAGTCGCTTGCAGAACCATGCACCAGATGCAAATTATAGTTATCACCACAATCGCACCTGGTGCATGGCTTGAATAATATTTCCAATCAAAGATAATTGGGTAAAATGAGTTGGACCAACTCATTTATGGAGAATCCTGTATGAAATGGACTTCGCGTCAACGCGTTATTGCTGCCATGGAACACCGGGAACCAGACCGGGTTCCGATTGACCTGGCACCCCTTTATGATTTCTACCTGCACTTGAAGGAATATCTTGGGGTCAACATCCAGGAAGAAATCAAACCAAATATGGCGATGGAGGTTATTCCCCACCCGGACATCATTAAAGCAGTTGGTGGCAGATTTTAATTTCTGTCAAACTCGCTGGCGGAAAAGCACCCAAAAAACCTGTGCGAACAGATGGATTGGTTGAAGATGCCTGGGGCGTTTTATACCGTAAAGTACAACAAACAAGCGGCAGCTACATGGAAGTTGCTTACTCACCCCTGGCAAATGCCACGCTGGATGATTTAAAGAAATATCCCTGGCCAGACCCGCATGTGCCGGGTCGTTTGGAAGAAACCGCTGCCAGCGCGAAAAGATTATATGAAGAGACTGACCTTGCCCTCATGGGGCGTTTTGGTGGTCCAATTATCGAGACCGCAGTATACCTGATGGGATTTGAGCAATGGCTGCTTTGTACAGCAGAAGCCCCTGACGTTGCTGGCAGTCTCCTGGACCATATTACCGATATTATGATTGCAATGGACCGCATCGGGTTGGAAGCATCAGCCCCTTACCTGCAGATACTTAAAGTCAGTGGCGAAGACCTGGGTACCCAAAATGGTTTACTCTATTCTCCACGGATGCTGCGCTCTCTGATATTGCCCCGTCTGCAAAGACGCTGGACAGCAGCCCGTGAGTATCTTGATACTATCAACCCATCCTGCCAGATAATGCTGCATTCTTGCGGCAGCGTTAGGCGGATTATTCCCGAATTGATTGCCAGCGGCATCCAGATTCTGGATCCCATACAACCATTGGCTGCCGAAATGGATTCATTTGAATTAAAACGCGACTTTGGAGATAAATTGACATTCCATGGCGGGGTGGACATCCAGGAAGTTTTGCCATTTGGTACGAAGGAAGATGTGGAAGCCGAAGTTTATAAACGCATCCAGGCACTTGGGCATGGTGGTGGATATATTCTTTGTTCCTCCCATTTCATCCAGGCGGATACCCCGCCTGCCAATGTGGTTACCATGTGCGAAGCAGCCCACAAGTTTGGTAAATATCCGCTTGCTTAATATAGTTAATAAATTAAAACAGGGTCAAGCAATTTCACCTGACCCTGTTTTTTGTTATCGGAAATTAACCATTTCCTAAATGGAAAAGGTCATGCATCAGGTCCTTGTTGCGTTTGTACAGCTCTAAGTAGACCTGGAAATACTTGTTGTAAAGTTCATATTTTGCCGGGTCAGGGGTAACCGTACCGCTGTAATTGACCCACTTCTCAATATCGTTGCAGGAGGAGAAAACCCCTGCACCCAGACCGGCAATAAAAGCATCACCATAAGATGCACCTGTTATTACCGATGGAATCCGCTGCGGAACTCCGCAAATATCAGAAACTGCCTGCAGCCAGATGCGATTTTTAGTTCCACCACCGACTGCAATCACTTCATCAATTCGGGCACCCACAGTCTTCATAACGTCAAAGTTATGCCGAATACTGAATGCAATCCCTTCCAGGGTGGCTTTGAAGAGATGTGCCCGTGTATGCGCCAGGGTTAAGCCAAAATAGGTTCCGCGTGCCCGTGGGTCATTCAATGGAGTCCGTTCCCCGCTGAAATAAGGAAGAACCACCAGACCTTCAGAGCCGGGTGCAATTCCCTCTGCTTCTTTCACCAATTCGCCATAAGCGTTGGCACCGCCATTTTGTTCGGCAACAACCAGGTCCTGGGCAACTTTGTCTCTAAACCAGCGTGTCAGTGCACCGCTGGTTGCCATACCGCCAATCATGCCATAGGTACCCTTAAAAGCATAAGGCTGTCCCCACAGGCTGCGCTCGGTCATGTAACAGTCCATCACTTCGAGCATGATAATGGTGGAACCATACATAATCATCATCTGTCCGGGTTTGACAACACCTACGCTGACCGATTCTGAGACAGCATCCACCGCACCCACAACAACCGGGGTTCCTTCTGCCAATCCGGTCTGCCCGGCAGCAGTGCGGGTAATATGCCCGGCAATTTCATCTGACCAGCGCAAATCCGGTAAACGTTCAATTTCAACAATCCCCTCACTCATTTCCCGGCTCCATACTCCCTTTTTGTAATCATACATGGGCATGAAGAATGAACCGGTCATATGGTCAATAACATAATTACCCGTCAGGCGGGCAACCAGGAAGGTTGTTGCGGTAACAAATTTGTAGGCTTTTTTGTAAACTTCTGGTTCATTTTTCTTAACCCACAGGATTTTGGGACCCACCATCTGGGTAGCCAATTCCATCCCTGAATGCTCAAAAATTCGGTCTTTACCGAGTTTTTCTTCCAACTCGGTAATTTCGTTCATGTTTCGGGTGTCTACTCCATACAATATTGCCTTGCGCAGCGGGTTGCAATCTTTATCCACCGGTAAACAGTCAGAACCGATTGCACTGCAGCCTACCGAGACGATTTGTTTGGGGTCAATCCCGGTTTCCTTTAACAACTTTTGGGTAATGATGCAAAAATCTCCCCACCAGTCTTTCTCGGCATCATGTTCCGCCCAACCCTGGTGAGGGATGGAAAGATTATGCGGATTGACCTGCGTACATAAAACTTTCCCATTCAGATCAGTAATTACGCCTTTCGATTCGTACGTTCCGATATCAATACCCAGCAGGTATCCTTTTTCCATTGCAATCTCCTGTTAATAATTTGTACTGACCAGCCTGATCAATTTATTATAGATGAGAACCTTTTAGATGAGAATCTTACCATTTTCAAAAATTTTCGTCCCGTCCAGGTTAATGGAACTGTTCTGGCGGGTATCTTTTACAATGTCCCAATGTATGGCAGATTTATTGGTTCCCCCGCATTCCGGGTAAGCCCTGCCCAGGGCGATATGTACTGTGCCGCCAATTTTCTCGTCAATGAGAATATCGGTCGTAAAGCGGTCCACAAAAGGATTGACCCCTATGGCAAATTCGCCAATCGTGTTAGCGCCAGCATCACTGGCAATCACCTGTCGCAAAAAGTCCTGGTTGTGGCTGGCGGTTGCTTCTACCAGCTCACCCTGCTTCCAGGTCAATCGGATATCATGCACCAGCCTGCCGCCAAGAACACCCGGAAACTCAAAGTAAATTGTGCCGTCTATGGTCTCATTGACTGGGGCAGTGTAAATTTCTCCATCTGGCATGTTTATCCTGCCATCACCCACCATCCATTTGCGACCTGCCACGGAAAATTTCAAGTCGGTATCTTTTCCCACCAGGTGAACCTGTCTGCCCTGGTTCAAAATTAATGCAATTCGCTCCCATTCCCTGGCTTGCGCAGTCCAGTCAATCAGGCATGAGTTGAAAAACATTTCCATCATTGTTTCCAGGTCGGTTTCTGCCTGTTGGGCAAAGGCTGCATTGGGAACCCGTACCAGTGTCCAACGGGTTTTCTCCCAGCGCATGGTGGATATTTTTCCATTGGCTTTTTGGCTGAGGCTGAGCCGGTCAGGACTGATATCTGAAAACTCAAACAGGTTGTGTGCGCCGCGCAGCCCGAAATATACATCTGCCCATTCCATACCGTAGGCTTCAATTTCGGGCAGCCAGCCTATTTGTTCATTGGTTCCATATTTCATCAATGAATGACGCAGCGTTTCGGAGAGGAATTGTACCTGGACAAACGCACCTGCCTTGATGGATTCTTCATAAATGGCATGAACCAAAGGCAGGGTATCCACTTCCTGCATGGCAATCATCACTTTTTCACCAGGTTTTACTCCGGCTGAATGGTTAACCATGATTTCGCCCAATTGCTTCCAGCGTTTATCCATGAAAACTCCTCCAATAAAATTAAATTACAGCATCAAAATAATCATACTCTCTTTTGCAGTCACTACATTTCTTGCAACAGCAACAGGGATTATACCAAAAGGTACAAGTATCATCGTTTTATAAAGATTCCGAAAAAATGCATCAAATCAAAGGGTTGAAATGAAACAGGGCTGTGATGTGGTTCCACAGCCCTGTTTAAGTTTATAGAAACGCTTATGGCATGTATTGTTTAAATTCAGGAGGAATAAATCCATCCAGCATGCCTGAAGATAAAGCAGCGCCAAAGATAGCATTGATCAGGACGAGAAGAAGTCCAATCCCTGCCATAATCAAACCTGCGATTGCCATACCCTTTTTGGAATTCTTTAATCCAAGGATGCCCAATACCACACCAGCGATGGATACCGGGAAACCGCATAACGGGATGAACCATGCACACAGGCTCAGGATACCCAGTACTAATGCGGCGATCGACAAACCCTGCTTTTCGGGCTTTGCAGGCTCAGGCACATATTGTGGAACAGAACCGTACTCCATTTAAACCTCCTTTGGGTGTACATCAATTATAGTATTAGATTCCAGCACACCGTCTTGATGCTTTTCAAACAAATCCGATGCACTGAGATTCTCATCCAATTGGTCAACAGGTAATCCATCAGGATTAACACTGCTCACTGCTTTTCGGTACAAAATCTACCCTGTTTCGGGGAGATTTTATTGTAGCTCCTGCTGAAGCCTGTCAGGGTAACCTGTCTGTAAACAGGGCTGGCTTAATTATACATCCCGTGTAAAATCCCGTGAAATCACTGGAAGGATTTATCTACCTGGTCTTTCTTATTCCTTGCCTGGTCCAATACCCAGTGGTTTCCATTTATCTTTATCCTCTCGCAGGCGGTGGGTGCCACCTCCGCGGTTATGGAGTTCGTCAAATCCTTCCGGTTTAATAAAGTACGCCTTTCCGTCCAGCAAACCGGATACACCTTCCTGCCCGGGTTCCAGCCGTTTATTCTGGCAGTAAGAACAGGTTTTAGGGTCATGCGGTGTATATTGCAACGGTTCTTCGTAGGTGGTGATTAGCCTTCATAATTGCGCAGGACCACCTTATGGTCAGATGCGCTGATCAGATAATTCGGCATTACCGGTATCTTTCCACCTCCCCCGGGAGCATCCACGATAAATGAGGGTACAGCATAACCGGATGTATGTCCGCGCAAACCTTCAATGATCTCGATGCCTTTTGCAACAGGGGTGCGGAAATGCCCGGCACCTTCCACCAGGTCGCACTGGTAGAGGTAATACGGTCTAACACGAATACGCACCAGGTCATGCACCAATTTGCGCTGGATATGAACACAATCATTTACCCCGGCCAACAGAACGGACTGATTACCCAGCGGGATACCGGCCCGGCTAAATGATCGCAGGCCTCTGCCAGTTCCTGTGTTATTTCATTCGGATGATTGACATGAATATTCAACCATAAGGGGTGGAATTTTTGCAGCATATCACACAGTTCCTGGGTCACCCGCATGGGCATAAAGACTGGCACACGGGAACCTATGCGAATGATTTCAATATGCGGTATTTCCCGTAATCGTGCAGGATCTCCTCCAGGATCTTCGGAGCAAGGACAAGCGGGTCACCACCAGAAAGCAAAACATCACGCACCTGCGGAGTGTTCTTAATGTATTCAATTTGCATCTCAAATTCAGCACGCGAGAAAGTTGCAGCCGGGTCTCCTACAATGCGGGACCGGGTGCAATAACGGCAATAGGATGCACACTGTGTGGTGACCAGCATCAATACACGGTCTGGGTAACGGTGCACAAGCCCGGGACCGGCGAATGGCGGTCTTCAGCCAGGGAATCTTCCATCATGCCGGTAAATGGCACGATTTCGTCTGCCTCGGGATGACCTGTCGGCGGACGGGGTCTTCCAGGTCATCCGGGCTGATCAGCGAAGTAAAATATGGGGTGATATCCACTCGAAACAAATTGCTGTTCAGCGCCTTCACTCAGCTATCTGTCAAGGGAAAACTTTTTCAATTTCTTCCACATTGTTCAACCGGTGGCTTAACTGCCAGCGCCAATCATTCCATTTTTCGTCTGGTACATCTGCAAAGATCGGTGCTCGTTTGGAAGGAAAATTAACTTTTGGCATGAAGTTCTCCAGGGTATCTGCGAAAGAAAAAGGTGAGTTAAACCAAAGCGTTATAGATGAAAGTGTTAGAACTATGATCAATAACCAGGGTAATAATACATAATGAAGTTAATTTGTTTGCCAATTTCAAAGATAGATAGCATCTTCATTGACCTATTGTAATGAATAAGACAACTCAGGTCAACTATTGTGCCAGCCAAATTGAGTACTTGACACAGAACGTATGTTCGGTTATTATATTCATAGCACAAATGACCGATATAACCGGCTGAAAGGATTAGCCCATGGCGAGAAAAAGTGCAGGATTTAGTGATCGGCACCGCAAGATAATGGACTATCTTGTGAAATTTCAAACAGATAATGGTTACTCCCCTTCCATTCGTGAGATTGGCGAACATATTGGTGTTGCATCAACTTCGTTGGTGGATTATTATCTGCGCCAGTTGGAAGAGCGGGAGTATATTGAACGCGACCAGCACATTTCACGCAGTATCCGGGTAGTGCGCACGCTTAATTCTACCGGTGGCAATCCAGTAACCCGCGTCATCAATCATCTGGCAAATGCCGTGAACGAACTGCTGGATATACCGGTTATGGGTCGAATTGTCGCTGGCGAACCCATCCCCGTTCCTGGTTCTGATGTGCGCTATTTTGACCCTGAAAGCAGTGTGGCTGTCGCTCGCAGCCTGTTAAAGTACTCGCGAAAATATCAGCGAGTTGTTTGCACTTGAGGTTCAAGGGGAATCCATGATTGATGCCATGATCAACGATGGTGATATTGTAATCATGAAACCTGCAATCGAAGCGACCAACGGCGAAATGGTTGCCGTCTGGATGGATGACAAAGACGAGACCACGTTGAAATATTTTTACAAAGAAAACAACCGCATCCGCCTTCAACCAGCCAATCCAACCATGAAACCCATCTATGTGGATGACCCCCGTCATTTACGCATCATGGGTAAAGTGGTGCTGGTAATTCGTAAAGTCAAAAGTCGTCAATATTCTATAAAAACAAATGCCCCTTCATTATGAAGGGGCATTTTCGTTTAAGTCTAAAAGATTAAATCCCCAGGTATGCAGATTTTACCTGCGGATTTTCCGCCACTTCTTTGGCATCCCCAGACAATACGACTTGCCCTGTTTCCAGCACATAAGCCCGATGGGAGATCGACAACGCCATCAGAGCATTCTGCTCGACCAGCAGAATGCTGGTTCCCTGAGCATTGATCTCCTTGATGATCGGAAAATCTCTTCCACCAGGATCGGGCTCAACCCCATGGAAGGCTCATCCATCATCAGCAGGGTCGGCCGGCTCATCATCCCGCGGCCGGTTGCCAGCATCTGCTGTTCACCGCCGGAAAGCGTTCCGCCCAGTTGACCGATGCGCTCTTTCAGCCGCGGAAAACTGGAGAACACCCGGTCCATGGAGCGTTGAATTTCATCCGGATCATTGCGGGTAAAGGCGCCCATCATCAAGTTCTCTCGTACCGTCAATGGTGCAAAAATCTTTCGCCCTTCCGGCACGTGACTGGTGCCCAGCCGTACAATCTGCTGAGCCGGCATCATCGTAATATCCTTTCCTTTGAACTTGACTTGCCCGCCGCGCGAACGCAGCAGACCCGAAATGGTTCGCAGCGTGGTTGACTTTCCAGCGCCGTTGGCGCCGATCAAGGTCACGATTTCGCCTTCCTCGACGTGAAAGGACACACCTTGCAAGGCATGGATCGCGCCGTAATACACATTGAGGTTTTCAACTTCAAGCAGCATGGGCGGCTCCTTTCCCCAGGTACGCTTCAACAACCTTGCGTTCGCCTGGATTTCTTTGGGGTTCCCGCGAGCGATGACTTGACCGAAGTCCATCACCGTGATTTGCCCGCAAATTCCCATGACCACCCGCATCTGATGTTCGATCAGCAGGATGGTCAGGTTAAACCGGTCGTGGATGAAGTGGATCAGATCCATCAATTCGATGATCTCTTGTGGATTCATGCCGGCAGCCGGTTCATCCAGCAACAGCAGTTGCGGGTTGGCATGCCAGCGCGCGGGCAATTTCCACCCGGCGCTGCTGACCGTATGGCAGGTTTTTGGCTATTTCATTCTGAATACCTTCCAGTCAAAATTGCCAGAAAATCCATGGCCTGTTCAGTCAGTTCATTTTCTTTCACTGAAAAATTCTTGGCTGCGCAGAACGCTGTCTGTCAAGGCTATAACCTGCATGCGGATGGTAAGCGATGCGGACATTATCCAGCACGGATAAGATTCGGGAAACAGACGGATATTTTGGAAGGTCCGAGCAATTCCCTTGCGGGTGATTTCGAATGGTTCCATGCCGGCAATGGTTTCACCTTGAAACACGATACTTGCCGCGGGTGGGGAATAGAAGCCGGTGATCAGGTTGAAAACAGTGGTCTTTCCTGCGCCGTTTGGTCCGATCAAGCCCGTCAGGTCACCCTGGTTCAAGGTGATATCAAAATTTTGCACCGCGCGCAGACCGCCAAAGTACTTGGTCAGGCCTTCGACTTCTAGGAGTCGTGGAGGATGTTGTGTTTTCCATGTTCATTCATCTCCTTTATGGATCTCAACCGCGGTTTATCGGTACCGGATGTTGGCATCTGTTTTTTGTCTGGTTCAACACTGGTTGGCTTTCAGGAAACCCCATTCAACCGTACCAAGCAGACCTTGCGGCCGAATCAGCATCAGCAGCAGCAGAGTGATCGGATAAAGCACAAAACGCCAGGTCGGTGCTTCTGTACCCATTTGGCCGAGCAGAACACGCAGCAATCCTTCCAGGAAGAAAATCCAGCCAAACGATGCGGCAATTGTTCCGGTCATACTCCCCAGACCGCCAAACACCACAATGATCAACGGGTTGAAACCGACCAGGAAATCGAACGTCCCCGGGCTGAGGAACCCGATGTAGTGGGCGTAAACTCCACCGCCGATTCCGGCGAAAAAGCTGCCGATGACAAAAGCCATCAATTTGGTATCCGGCAATATCGATTCCCATCGCCTTGGCGGCAGTTTCATCTTCACGGACCGACATAATTGCCCGGCCAGTGCTGGATCGGATCAATATTCCGCATGATGATGATCACCAGCATCATGAAGAAAAATGCCCAGAACCAGGTGGTCAATTTGGGAATACCGATCATCCCGCGCCCGCCTTTCATTTCGGGGAAGGGGAGAATGGTATCCGAGTTGACCATCAGCGTGTTGACCACGATGGTGAAACCCAGGGTGGCAATGCCAAAGTAATCGGATACCCAGGGTAAGCACCGGAAGACCGAACAAGAAAGCTGACTTCAGCTGCAAATATCCCGGCAAATATAACCGACAGGAAAAACATAATTTGCATGCGATACCCCGAGTTAAAACTCCCGGGTGCAGGTATGGTGCCAAGCAGTGGATGCAATAATGGATTAAGCAATCTGCCAATCATAATGCGATAATCACCGCAGCAACAAGCTCCCAATCAGGTACAAAGTAAAAGCCGATAAGACCGGGATGCCGCGAATTTTCTTAAGCCAATCGGCCGATGCCCCAAATATGATCGCGCCTCAACAATTGTGCCAAACCCAACCACAATCAGACCCGCGAGCGTCCCCATTGATCCAGCGGAAAGTGATATCCGCAGCGCGTGTAAGCGCCAATGCCGTAGAAACCCCATTGCCCCAGACTGAACTGACCGTTGAAACCATAAATCAGGTTCAATCCCAATGCCACCATCGTCATGGCGCAGGCCTGAAAAATCAATCCGCTGTCAAAATTATTGAGCAATTGGAAATCGCCAAAGTCAATCAGTGCCAATTGGATGACTCCAAATGCGCCGACTACCCCAATGACTTTTACCCATATTGCTTGGAGTGACCCATCACCCACAATAAGCCGTAAAAGTAGGCCAGAATCGCTGCAATTTTTACTATTGAACCAAGAAGAAATCCAAGTTCCATGGCGTCCTCCTATGCTTTTTCTTTTTCAGGTTCGCCGAAAATACCGGTTGGCCGGATCAGCAGGACGATAATGAGGATTGTAAAAGCAACTGCATCCCGCATGGGCGTGGAGATATATCCCATGGTCATGGCTTCTGCCTGACCCATAATCAAAGCACCAACAAAAGCGCCCGGGATACTGCCAATTCCACCCAGCACCGCAGCAACAAAGGCCTTCAAGCCGGGCAGGATGCCCAGTTGGGTCCAGATGGAACTGTATGCAATGGCATAAAGCACACCGCCCAGTCCGGCAAATGCCGCACCAATTGCAAAAGTGAAGGAAATCACCTGATCAACATTAATACCCATCAACCGGGCTGCCGGTTTATCAAATGATGCCGCCCGCATGGCGACTACCAATTTTGGTTTTGCGCACCAGGAATTGCAAGAAAAACTTGCACCAGTATGGACGCCAGCATAATGATCACAAGAATATTGGAAAAAGTATACTGCCATCCGGGGGTGCTTCACCCGGGACAATGCGATGAATACCATCCTTGATATACCAGGCTACGACTTCAAATGGACGCTCGTAGGGGATAAAACGGGGTGAAAAAACGAAATTCAATGCCCCGAAATATTCCAGGAAAAATGAAACGCCGATTGCAGTAATCAATGCAGCAATACGGGGAGCATCGCGCAATGGTTTATATGCCACCCGTTCGATGGTGACCGCAAGAGTACACAAATCAGCATGGAGAGCATTATCACTGTGATGGAGCCAATCACTGTTGCCAACATCCAATGGAAATGCCTGGGAACAACCTGGCTGGCCACTTGTGCAGGTTGAAACCGCGTTACCGCATAATAGCTGACAAAAGCACCAACCATGAAAACATCACCATGGGCGAAATTAATCAGTCTTACAATGCCATAAACCATGGTGTAGCCCAGTGCAATCATGGCATATACAAAACCCAACTGCAAACCACTCATAAATACTGGGCAAAAAGAACTGGGTTTTCAATCAGGTTTTTCCCAAGAATGTAAACTACCCCAACGCTAGCAAGATCAGGAAACTTTTTCCTATCCATGCCAGTGGTTCACGTTTTCGCATTGTACGAATTTCACGGAGTTTGGGTTTTTAAGGGAACTTCCATCAGAGAACTTCCTCCTAACTGTTTAGTTTCAAATGTGGAGGGCAACTTGAACCGTTGCCCTCCACATTGTGTTCAGAATTTTTTACTACGGGCTTACATGTGCTTCAAACTTGATTGCGCCGTCTTTGACCGCCAGGATGGTTGCAGCTTTGATGGGGTTGTGTTTGGCATCAAAAGTGATTGTGCCAGATACGGCATTGAAAGAGATGCCATTGAGGGCATCTCGTACCTTGGCGGTATCATCTGCACCAGCTTTCTCAATAGCACTTAGCAGCATATTGGTGGCATCATAGGCCAAGGCTGCCAGGGCATCCGGTACTTTTGGAGTGCCATCATCATTTTTGTATTTCGCACCATAAGCGGCTTTGAATGCAACTGCTTCAGGACTTGGGTTGTCGGGTGAGTAGTGGTTGGTGAAATAACCACCATCAGCAGCTACCAGATCCAGGTCAGCGGAATCCCAGCCATCGCCACCGACGAACGGAGCAGTCATGCCTTCTTCCTTAGCCTGTTTGATTACCAGGTTGACAATGTTGTAGTAATCGGGCAGATAGACAACATCTGGTTTGGCTTCTGCAATTTTGGCAACAATAGCCGAAAAATCGGTATCCGTTGAGGTATAGCTTTCCGTACCAACAACGCTGCCACCATTTTCAGTGAAGTATTTTTCGAAGCTTTCAGCCAAACCCTTCACATAGTCATTCGCCTGATCGAGCATGACGAAAGCTGTTTTCGCGCCGAGGTTTTCCTATGCAAATTTCGCACCGACCAAACCCTGGAATGGGTCAATGAAGCATGCGCGGAAGATGAATTCTTTTGTCCCGCCAGTGGCATCGAGGGTCAGCTGCTCATTGGTTGAGGTTGGGCTGATCTGGATGACGCTTTTGCATTCGCAATTTCGGAAACGGGGATGGATGCTTTTGAGCATACTTCGCCAATGATGTAGTGAACATCATCCTGATCAATGACCTTGTTGGCGGCATTGACGGCCGGGTCAGGGGTGCATTGGCTGTCTTCAACGATCGGAACGATGGTCATTCCCAAGACACCACCCTTGGCATTCCATTCTTCGATGGCTAACAGTGCGCCATCACGGGTTGAAACACCGAATGTTGGTACCGGACCAGAAAGCGGTGCCAGGATGGCGACCTTTAGTTCTTTCGCTCCAGCAGTCTTACAGGCTGAAAGTAAAAGAACAGCCAGTACAATAATTGAAATTATTCTAATCTTACGCATTGTATGTCTCCTCCGAATTTGATTTTGGCGATTCTAAACTATGTAGACTTCTTGTAAGAACGGGCTGCTCTGCCCGACTTACTTTTATGTAAGCATCTATACGCGAACCACCTCCTTTCGTTACGAGCCAACAATAATACCGACGAATGAATTGATAAAGGGATAGAATTCTTGCTATTATCTAAATCAATACAGCACTGCAAAACTTAAACCGTGAATATACTGGAAACCGATAAAACTGTCAAGGATTTGGTTTTTTCTTTTTCTTGACAATATATTCATTGTACTAGTAAAATCAGTTTTTAATATACTCCGCTTCTCAGCCACAGGAGGCTGCCATGCGCCAGCTTTTTTCAAACCCTAAAATCGTAACAACCGTTTTAATAGTCCAGCTCATTCCCCTGCTGCTTTTACCACCATCATCATATTCACTGAGCACCCAGGAATGGTGGTTACCGCTATTGCTGGCGATTTTGGCAATTATTGGAGTTGTTCAAGTAGCCATTCGGCGCAGCCCCGCCGCCTGGCCTTGGTACCTTATTTCGTTTGCCCAGGGTTTTAACATTATCAGCAGATTAATGCTGCTCATGCCCCACGTGACATACAATGTTGGCGGCACACAAGTTTTTAATACACTCTATTTTTCGTTTTCCATCATCTCCATGGCTTTTTCTGCGCTCATCATCTGGATGTGCGACCTGCCGGAAGTGAAATCAACCTATTTACGCAGCCGGGTTAGTGCATAATCCTTTCGATTAAAACAAAAAAAGGACGGGATTTTACACCCGTCCTTTTTTGATTGCTTCAGATGAACTTAGGCAACGTCAACTACTGCGCCGGCTGCATCCAGTTTGGATTTTGCATCGAGTGCAACTTCTTTACTGACAGCAGAAAGCACTTTGGAACCAGCGGTTTCAGCCATGTTTTTGGCTTCAACCAGACCCAGGTTGGTGAGTTGGCGAATGACCTTGATGGTCTCAATCTTCTTGGGACCAGCATCCTTGAGGACAACATCGAACTCAGTCTGTTCTTCCACTGGTTCAGCAGCAGCAGCGGAGCCACCAGCAGCAGCAGCCACAGCTACAGGTGCAGCAGCAGAAACGCCCCATTTTTCTTCCAGCACTTTAACCAGTTCAGCAGCTTCTAATACTGTCAGGCTGCTTAATTCTTCAATCAATTTTTCCATTTTAGCCATTTCAAAATCTCCTTACAATTCTTTCTTTTTGAATAATACCCGGTGCAAACCGGATTGTCTAATTTCTCATTCACAGCCAGTTGCTGTGAATACGATGTACATGCCTGGCATCAAGCAGGTTGTGCTGCTCCGCTTTCGGAGTAAGCTTTGACCACAGCCGCAATCTGGCGGGCGGGTTCTGCCAATGTACGAACCAGCTTGGAAGCCGGAGCGGACAAAATGCCAAGAATCGGGCACGCATAATGGGTAATGGTGGTAATTCAGCGAGTGCTTTAATTTCTTCTGCTGTGATCCATGCCCCATTCAAGTAACCACCTTTCAATTTGAAGAGGTCAACTTTTGGTTGCATCAACGAATGTTTTTGCCAGTGCAGGAGCATCGCTGGTAGCAAAACCAGCCAGTGTGGTTCCTACAATACCAGCAGTTTTCATGTCACAATTCTGTAATGCCAGTTCCAGCAAAGTGTTTTTTACCACACTCGCCCGACTGCCACTCTCACGTACTTTTACCCGTAGAGTATCTACATCCTTCATACGCATTTTTGTGTATTCAAGCAAGAAAACAGCCTGGCTGTCTTTAAGCCACTGGGTATATTGTGCTATCATTTCGGTTTTTCGCTTTTTTGAATATGCCAATGAAATTCACCTCCTTCCGTAAAAAATAAAAAGTCTTTGCCTTTAACTGCTCGGGCAAAGACTTCCATCGGTGAAATTGAACAATACTTGTTCGGATGGTAATCTTCACCTCGGCAGGATATTAAGCCTTTTCAGGCACCGGCTTTCTTTGGTGAAGACGAACCTGATTATACTCTACTTTTTATTCTTCAACATTCATTGTTTGTGCCAGGTTTGGATCCACTTTGATGCCAGGCCCCATGGTCGAGGCTCAGGGTTATACGGCGAATATAAGTGCCTTTGGCAGCGATGGTTTTGCTTTGCGGATTGCTTCCATCAATGCGACCAAGTTTTCGAATAATTTCTCTTCGGAAAAGATACTTTTCCAAGGGGAACATGAATGTTGGCGGTTTTATCCAGGCGGAATTCAACACGACCGGCTTTGGCTTCTTTAATAACCCGGGGCAAATCCTCTGCGTGGACAACTGTTCCGGCTTTTGGATTTGGCATTAAACCGCGGGGGCCAAGTACACGACCCAGTCTGCCAGCTTTACCCATCATATCCGGGGTCGAAATCGCGACATCAAAATCAGTGAAACCACCCTGGATTTTGGTAATCCATTCATCGCTGTCCGCAACATAATCTGCGCCAGCCATCGGGCGAGTGGCACCTTCACCCTGGGCAAAAACTAGAACGCGAACTGTTTTTCCCAAGCCATGGGGAAGAACCACAACATCACGAACCTGCTGATCTGCCTGCGGGGATCCAGCCCCATGCGTAAATGAATTTCAACGGTGCCATCAAATTTGGTGATGCGGTTTCCTTTACCAGTTTCAGGGCTTCACGCGGCGCATAGAATTGATTAATATCTACTTTTTCCAGTGCTGCATCAAATTTCTTTCCATACTTTTGCCATTATTACTCCTTTGTGGTGCTAACGGGCATTTGATTGCCCTCCCACCAATTTAATCTACGATCGTGATGCCCATATTGCGGGCTGTACCTTCGATCTGACGCATGGCGCCTTCGATATCGATGGCGTTCATATCTTTCATTTTGATTTCAGCAATTTCACGAACCTGGGCACGGGTGACCTTTCCAACTTTTTCGGTTGGGTTGGTCAGAACCTTTTGCCACACCCGCTGCTTTTCGCAGCAGTACAGCTGCCGGGGGTGATTTCAGGATAAAAGTAAAAGAACCATCGGTATAAATGGTGATTTCTGCAGGAAAGATTTCGCCCGGGCGGTTTTGCGTTCGGGCATTGTATTCCTTGCAGAATGCCATAATATTGACCCCATGCCCTGCCAACGCAGGACCAATGGGGGGTGCCGGATTTGCTTTTCCAGCTTCAATTTGCAACCGTACAATTGCTTTTAATTTTTTTGCCACAGCATTACTCCTTTGTGGTTTTAGCGGATGATTTGGACACCCTCCCACTAACTTTCGCCCAACTTACGGCATTCCAACGCCATAATCATGAAGATTGGCGGAATTCCTTACGCTTTTTCTACCTGTAAAAAGTCCAGTTCAACCGGTGTTTCACGGCCAAAGAAATTGACCATCACACGGACTTTTGTGCGATCCATTTCAATTTCAGATACCGTACCACGGAAATCGTTGAATGGTCCATCAACAATTCGAACCCGTTCACCCACTTTGAAAGAACTTTCACATGCGGCGCTTCTGCTTCCATGCGGCGCAAGATACTGGAAACCTCTTCAGGGCGCAGTGGAGTAGGTTCAGTTGCCCATACCCACGAAACCGGTCACTCCCGGGGTGTTTCGTACCACATACCAGGATTCTTCAGACATGACCATGTTTACCAGCACATAGCCTGGGAAAACATGACGCTCAACAACCTTGCGTTTGCCATCTTTTACTTCAATTTCTTCCTGGGTCGGAATGACGACATCAAAAATTCTATCTCTCATTCCCATGGTTTCGATACGCTGTTCCAGGTTATGGCGAACTTTGTTCTCATACCCTGAATAGCAATGAATCACATACCAGGAACGTTCTTCGCGTTTTTCATCGCCAGAAATTCAGCGGGTTGTTCTATTGGTTCGGCAGCCAGCTCAGGTTCTTCTGAAGCGGCAACCGGCGCGTCTGAACGAACTTCTGATTCTTCTTCAGGAGTTTCGCTGATTATTTCTTCGTTCTCGTCCCGATAATTATCCTGATCCGCTTCCATTTATTCACTTCCTCATCGGTTGCTTGCGGCAAATTATGCCAGCAGCAGCGTAACCAACTTCGAAAATACAAAATCCATTATGCCCAAAAAGGCGCTCATTAATAACATGACCACGAACACAACCCGGGTCAGCCGCCAGGCTTCGTGTGGAGTTGGCCAGGATACTTTGCGCAATTCGCCAACGGTTTCGCGCCAAAAACGGCCGAGTCCATTCGGTTTCTTTTCCTTTTTTACAGGCTTATCCGATTTATGGGAACAGCCGGTACAACTGCCTTTTCCGATTTGGCAGCAGTTTTATTAAGCAGCACTGGTTTATCCTTTTTTGTTACCACGCGACACTCCTTTTACGGCTAAAACGCCGCCTCCCCCATTCCCATAATCAGAAGGGAGGACGGCGTCGCCTATCTGATACAGGCCAGGCAGGAATTGAACCCACAACCCCCGGTTTTGGAGACAGGCGCTCTGCCAATTGAGCTACTGGCCTAAACGGATTGTGAAATTCTTTTCAGATTTCACAATTCCGCAAGACTACTTCGTTTCCCGATGCATGGTGTGCTTGCGGCAACGCGGGCAATATTTCTTCAATTCCATCCGCCCTGGATCATTGCGGCGGTTTTTCTCGACTGTGTAATTTCGTTCTTTGCAGTCATTGCAGGCGAAGGTAATTACAGGACGAACATCTTTCTTTTTAGATGCCATGATTTCAACCCTGAACTCCTATAGATTTTGGTGATCACACCAGCGCCAACCGTCAGACCACCTTCGCGAATAGCAAATTTTGATCCCTGCTCCAACGCAACCGGGACAATCAATTCCACTTTCATGTTCACGTTGTCACCTGGCATTACCATTTCGACGCCTTCCGGCAGGGTGATCACGCCGGTTACATCCATCGTCCGAATGTAGAACTGCGGGCGATAACGCGGGAAAGAATGGTTTGTGTCGTCCACCTTCTTCCCGTTTCAACACGTACACTTCAGCCATGAATTTGGTGTGCGGTGTGATGCTGCCTGGTTTCGCTACCACCATGCCGCGCTCCACATCATCCCGCTCAATACCGCGCAGCAACAAACCTCAATTGTCGCCTGCCATGCCTGTATCCAACGTCTTGTGGAACATTTCTACCCCGGTTACACACCGAGTTCATGCTCTTCTCGCGCAAACCAACGATCTCCACCGGTTCCCCGGTTTTGACCATGCCACGATCCACACGCCCGGTTACTACCGTTCCGCGTCCTTTGATCGAGAATACATCTTCCACCGGCATCATGAACGGTTTGTCAATCGCTCGCGGCGGTTGGGAATGTATGCATCCACCACGTCCAACAGCTCGCTGATGCAGGCGTATTCCGGTGCATTCGGATCTGTGGATGTGCTCTCCAGTGCTTTCAAGGCACTGCCTCGCACAATCGGGATCTCATCGCCCGGGAATTTGTACTCGGTCAACATTTCCCGCAGTTCCATCTCAACCAGTTCCAACAATTCCGGATCGTCCATCTGGTCGGTCTTGTTCAGGAACACCACGATGCTCGGTACTTCCACCTGGCGTGCCAACAATACGTGCTCTTTGGTCTGCGGCATCGGGCCATCCGGTGCTGCTACCACCAATATCGCTCCGTCTACCTGCGCGGCACCGGTGATCATGTTTTTGATGTAGTCACGGTGACCAGGCATATCCACGTGCGCATAGTGCCGGTTTGCTGTCTGGTATTCTACGTGCGCAATATTGATTGTGATTCCACGCGCTTTTTCTTCCGGCGCATTGTCAATCTGAATCGTATGCACGAAATTCTGCGTTTCCAAAAAATCCACAGTATTTGGTGATTGCCGCTGTCAGCGTTGTCTTCCCATGGTCAATGTGTCCCATTGTGCCCACGTTCAAATGCGGCTTACTCCGGTCAAATTTCTGCTTCGCCATTTCCTTCTCCTTAAAACCAATTCTTTTAAGTTATTTCCGGCAACTAGAGCCCTCAATGGGACTCGAACCCATGACCCCGTTCTTACCAAGAACGTGCTCTACCAACTGAGCTATGAGGGCTTGCCGTTCTTGCTGGAGTCCTCATGAAAGGGTCAATCCAGCTGCAGTGGACGGTGAAGGATTCGAACCTCCGAAGGCTTTTGCCATCTGATTTACAGTCAGACCCCGTTGGCCACTTGGGTAACCGCCCATGAAGCAGTTATCTGCTTGAGAATAAGGCGGGTATCCCCTGCCTTCACTCGCCAGCCGGCAACTGAGCCGACGATGGGAATTGAACCCATAACCTACCACTTACAAGGCGGTTGCTCTGCCATTGAGCTACGTCGGCAAAATAATTTATTAAGTTTCAATTTAGCGCGTGAATTATAACAAAGCACACCCGGAATGGCAAGGAATCTAACCTAAGCGGTCTCGGGCGCTTGCTTGCACGCGAAGTGGGAGTTTATCAGATGTCCCCTTGATAGTCAAGGAATCCCATTATCTCGTCGTTTTCTCCCCCTGTGACCGAATGGAGTATTAAGAGAAGACCCTAAACCCTCTAATTCCCTGCAATTAAATTCGCAATATCGGCGCTGGTCATTCCATCGGTGACCACCAACCGGCTCAGGTAATACCGGCTGGACATGTCATGTAAACTGCTTTTACCAAGTCCCATGCCTGCCGTAAAACCGTACTTGATCACTTTTTGGAACACATACTCATTTACCGAGCCGAACGGGTAGGCAAAGGTATAAATGGGAACACCCAGGGCATTCTTGAGGACACTGCGGGTCTGCGCCATCTCAAAATTGGTATCCATTGTGTACTGCAAATCCTGGTGGGTCATGCTATGGCTTCCAATTTCCCAGCCTGCTGCAATTAATTCCAAAGCCTGGTCCGTGCTGACACAATCTTCTGCGTCCAGGTAGGAAGCGACCAGGTACCAGGTGGCAACCATGCTGCGCTCTTTTAGAACCGGGTAGGCATTCTGGAATACATCCACCCATCCATCATCAAAGGTAATTAACACCGGCTTTTCCGGCAAATATCCCCCATTTACAATCGCTTCGACCAGTTGGGTTGCAGTGATGCTCGTGTACCCTTCCTGCAGCAGCCAATCCATCTGCTGGGTAAACAACTCTGTTGTCAGGTAATAATCACTGGCAACAGTTTCAGGTTTAACATGGTGATAAAGCAGAATAGGCGCAGTTACCGGTTGACCTGCTTCATGCCAGAACCAGTTCTTGGGGTCATTTCGATCAGGAGTTGCAGTGGGTTGGGATGTTGCACTCGGCTGCGGACTTGGAGTTAATGTTGGTTCTGGGGTTATCACTTGCGGTAGGTGTAAAAGTTGGGCTTGGTACTGTTGCGGTGGCTGTCCAGCTTTCAGCGATACGTGTTTCACGGTATCCTTCCACCAGGATATCCCTCATCCCAGCACACCCGGTTAATAATATTGCAATCAGCAGACCATATACTGACTCTGATGACCATCCTCCATTTATTGCCTGCTGGTAAGGTTTCAATCCGCATAATCCTGGTTACTCCAAACCGCTTTTAACAGCAATAGCGAGAGCTTCGTTTATACCATTGATGCTGGAAATTTCTTCGATGGAGGCATTTTTAATACCTGCAATCGAGCCAAATTGATTCAATAACGCTTTCCTGCGGGCTGGTCCGATACCTGGTATGGCATCCAGCCGCGAGGCGATGCCTTCTTTCCCTCTGCGGTTGCGGTGCGCGGTTATGGCAAAGCGATGGGCTTCATCCCGAATCCGCTGCAGCAGGTACAAACCCTGTGAATGACGCGGCAAAAGGATGGACGTTTCTTTACCGGGCATGAACAATTCTTCCTGTTGCTTTGCCAACCCGGCAACCGCAATCGTTCCCGATAATTGAAAGCGTTCCAGTACAGCCATTGCCCGGCTTAACTGTCCTTTACCGCCATCCACAAGCAATACATCGGGCAATAATGCAAACGCCGGATCCTGCTTTTTACCTGGCAGGTCTTCATCATGAATGGTCTTCCAACGATTGAAGCGCCGGCTTAACACTTCTTCCATACTGGCAAAGTCATCCGGTCCATGCACTGTTTTGATATTAAACCTGCGGTACAGGGCTTTGTTGGGTACACCCTGTTCAAAAACAACCATGCTGCCCACGGCTAGCCGTCCCGGGTATTGGAAATATCATAGCATTCCACCCGGTTGGGTGGTTCCGCCAGTTGAAATGCCTGCTGTAATTCTGCCAGGGCTTCGCTCTGGCGGTTGGTGTCCGCTTCCCATCGGGTGCGCAAGGATTGCAAGGTTTCGACAGCATTTTCGGTTGCCATCTGGACCAATTCCTGGGCGGTTCCATCCCGCGGCACCAGCAATTCCACCTTTTCTCCATGGCTGCGGGTATTCAACCACTGCTTGATGATATTGGCTTCTTCCATTTCATGGGGTAACAATACCTGGCTGGGGATATTGGCTGCTTCCACGTAAAATTGCTTAATGAATTCCGCCATAACTTCTAAATCGGCTTCATCCGCTGTGCCTTCCAGGATAAAGTATTCCCTGCCAATCAATTTACCATTGCGGATAAAAAATATCTGCACACAGGCTTCGCCATCGCTGCGCGCCATGGCGATTACATCCAGAATCCATCTGGTCGCTGGAGATGACTTTTTGTTTCTCCACCACCCGGTCAATTGCCTGGAGCTGGTCCCGAATGGCAGCTGCCTTTTCATAACGTAAATCATCGGCGGCTTTTTCCATCTCTTGTTGCAGACGGGTCACGATTGGTCCAGTTTTCCCTTCCAGGAAAGAACACAGATCGTCAATCAACTGCCGGTAACCGGTCTGATCAATCGCTCCAATACAAGGTCCTGTGCACAGCTTAATATCATAGTACAGGCAGGGTCGCGCATCTTTACCCGTAATTTCCCGGTCACAGGTTAAGTAAGGGAAAATCCGCCGCAGAACATCCAGGGTTTGATGCACTGCCCAAACACTGGTATACGGTCCATAGTAACGCGATCCGTCATTGATCATCATGCGGGTTACGGTTACCTTGGGATATGGATCTGCCCCAATGAACTTTAATGTACGGGTAATTCTTATCATCCTTTAAGCGAATGTTGTAGTATGGACGGTGTTTCTTGATCAGGTTCAATTCAAGAATGAGCGCTTCCAATTCGGAACCGACCACAATCCACTCGATATCCGCGATTTTATGTCACCAGTTTGCGTGTTTTGTGATCCCATTCTGGAACAGCATGGAAATAGGACCTGACCCGGTTGCGCAGGTTGATGGCTTTACCAACATATATAACCTGCTTGTCCGCGTTGTGATAAATGTAACAGCCGGGCTTTTGGGGTAAAGTATTGATTATCCCTTGCAGATGGTCACTTAAGTTCAGGCATGGGAATATTGTAACACTCAGGATTGGTTTGATTTATAAAAGCAGCATGGCACAGCCATCTGCCCGAGGGTCGCTGCCACCTGCCAGTACGCCGGATTGCAAATCACGCTGTATGACCTGCCCTCTGCCAAACATGGCTCGCTGCATGCCATCAACCAGGTGAACCCGATGACCCCATCTTTGCAATGTTTCCACTACGTCCTGGGAAATTCCTGCCTCCAGCGCAACTACCGAGCCATCTGGATTCGGGTTCAATACAAAAACGCGGCTGGTTTAACGCAGCCTGGGGATTTAGCCCATCATCCAGCATGGCACACGCCAATTGCATATGACCTTGCGGCTGCATAAAGCCTCCCATCACCCCAAATGCCGCATACAGGCTGCCATCTGCACGGGTCGCCATGGCAGGAATAATGGTGTGATAGGGACGCTTGCCTGGCTCTACACAATTGGGATGACCCGGATCAAGAGAGAAATTGTGTCCCCGATTTTGCAATGTAAACCCCCAACCCTTGGGAACAATGCCTGTACCAAATCCCATGTAATTGCTGTTGATAAATGAGCAGGCATTCCCTGTCCCATCCATCACGCAAAAATAAACCGTATCGCTGGAATTTACTGGGGAACCTTTTTGAATGGCTGGGTTTGCCTTATTCGGAGAAATCAATGACCGACGCTGCAAGGTATAGTCCGGTGATAATAATTCCGCCAGGGGTGCAGAATAAAATGCCGGGTCTGCCACGTAGTAATTAGCATCAGCAAACGCCAACCGCATGGCTTCGATTTGCAAGTGAAGCCGCTCAGCACTCATCGCAGGTGTTTCTGCCAGGTCAAAACCGGACAGGATATTCATCGCCAGCAATGCTGCCAGACCCTGTCCATTGGGTGCACATTCCCAAATTCGAACCCCGTGGTAATCCACACTGATGGGTTCATCCCAGGTGCTGGTGTGGGCTGACAGGTCTGCAAGTTCCATGCATCCGCCCGCTTCCTGGACAACATCTATCAAAGCCTGTGCGATTTCACCCTGGTAAAAAGCGTCCTTTCCGCTATTACTAATTGCTCGCAGTGTGCGCGCCATACCGGGGTTGCGGAAAATTTCACCTGTCACAGGTGCTCGTCCACCAATCAGCATTTCACTGCCGTTCAGGCTTTTCTGCAGTAACCGGTCAGCAGAGCGTTGCCAGAACCAGGCTGTGAGCGGTGCAACTGGAAAACCTTCTTCAGCCAAACGTATGGCTGGTTGTAGTACCTGCGAGATGGATAATCGTCCGTGCCTGGCAACCAGGTCACATATTGCAGCGCATGCACCTGGTACGGTTATCGTGTAGGGATGTAGAGCAGGCAATCCACTCTCCAAGCCATCCTTTTTAATTCTATCCAGGCTTAATCTTGCAGGTGCTCTTCCGGAACCATTCAGTGCACTGATTTTTTGGGTTTGGGAATCAAAAAACAGAACAAATGTATCTCCACCCAGACCTGATGTGGTTGGTTCAGTGACATTTAATGCTACCGCAACTGCAACCGCTGCATCAGCTGCGTTGCCACCCTGCCGCAATATTTCCAATCCGGCTGCAGTTGCCAGCGGCTGGGAAGATGCAACCATGCCGTTTCTTCCATATATTGCAGAGCGGGTGTAATCGTATTGAAATAAATCCATGCTCATGCAGCAACAACCTCAATACCGCTCCCAGGGATTACCTCTCCAATCTCCCAGGCTGGCTGACTGATTTCGCGGGCTTTTTGTAACAGCATATCCAGCCTTTCGGCAGGTACCGCCATCAGCAATCCACCACTGGTTTGCGGGTCGAAAAGCAGCATTTTGGATACCTCATCGATTTCAGGTGAGAAGTGCACCTGTTTCTCAAAGAACATCTTATTATCCGAAGCACCACCTGGGAAAGTCCATTGCTCCGCATATTTGCGGGCACATTGAACCAATGGAATGGCAGAAAAATTAAATCGGAATCCGACTTTACTGGCATTGGCTAGCTCAAGGGCATGACCCAGGAGGCTGTACCCGGTAATATCTGTCCCGCATTTCACCCCAACACCCACTGCCAGGTGGGATGCATCCCTGTTCAAACGGGTCATCCAACCTACCACCTCATTTACATCATGTGGCGAAGCAATCTCGCGTTTCAAAGCGGTGGTGGTTACGCCAAATCCAAGCGGCTTGGTTAATACCAGCCTGTCACCCACTTTCGCACCCTGCTTGGTAATCATCTGATTGGGGTTTACAAATCCAACAACCACCAGTCCAAATTTTGGTTCCTTGTCCTGGATGGTATGCCCACCTGCGATGATTACGCCTGCCTCCCTGGCTTTTTCTGCCCCGCCTTGGATTATCTTTTCACTGATTTCATAGGGTAAATCAGGTGGCAGTGCAACGATGTTTAATCCCAGGAATGGCTGCCCCCCCATGGCATAAATATCCGAAATACTATTTGCAGCAGAAATCGCACCATAATCGAATGGGTCATCCACAACCGGTGTGAAAAAATCCGTGGTTACCACCAGGGCACGGTCTGGTTCCAGTCGCCAGACGGCTGCATCATCCGGGGAATCCAAACCTACCAGCAGGTCAGGGTAGCTGGTATTTCGGAAAGTATCCTTGATGGGGCGCAGAACCTGCGCCAGCGTTTCCGCACTCAGTTTCGATGCTCAACCAGCGCAACTGGACAGGCTGGTCAATCGAATCTGTTTACCGGAAGATGCCCTTGCGGGTTTACTCATACTTTCTCCGTTAAGGAACCGGGGTGGGGGTTGTCACTGCATCCATGGTTGGCAGCGGAAAGATGAAAGGTGCATCCGCAGGCAGCAACATCACCTCGATATTGGGTGAAAGAGCGTTGATATAGTTGTACATGAGAATATCGGGATTCTCATTGATTACCTGGGCGATTGTCAGTAAAGCATAAGCTTCAGCGTCTGCCTGAATTTTGCGGGCATCCGCTGCACCTTGTGCTTCGGTAACAGACGCATCCGCCTTTCCTTTCGCCACCTGGCGGGCTTGTTCTGCTTCCTGCTTGCGCTGCTCCACCACAAATTGAGCCTGCTGCGCCAGTTGCTCTGCAATCTGTTTTTGTTCAACCGAGGCAGCATATTCAGGAGAAAAAGTAATGTTCCTTAAAACAAAATCCAACAACAGGATGCCGTTTTCTTCCAATTTCTTCTGCATGGCATTATTTACCATTGTGACCAATTCAAATCGCTTTGAACTATACACTTCTTCGACACCAAATTGTGAAACGGCGTCCCGAATGATTCCCCGTGATTGCGCCCGGATAAGGTCATTGGTGTAACGGTCCTGCCAATTGATATGAATCTGTACGACTTTATTGGGGTCAATGGCATAAATAACGGAGGCATCCACATAAATTTCCTGCCCGTCTGAAGTTCGGGCAGTGATGAAATCATCTCCCAGGTTCTGACCTTCTGATGGGGCAATTGACATGGTGTATGTCTGTCTTGAAATGGGATATCGAACAACGTTTTCTGCAAAAGGCACGATATAGTTAAGCCCTGGTTGCAGTGCTTCAGTACGATACCCGGCAGGGGAAATGGCAGAAATCACTACTCCGCGTTCTTCAGGATTAATAAATACCAATCCAGCTGAGGCAGTACTGAGCACAATGGCAAGGACAACAATACCGATCACAAATTGCTTAGCTCTGCTTATTTTTCGTCCCCTGCCAGCCTGGAAAATGGCAACACCCACAAAGCCTATTGCTGCAATCCAGGCAACTACCGCCAACCCTTGAATTAAAACTGTTATATTCATGCATATACTCCTGTTCGCACGATTGTCGTGTGGACAATCCATTTGTCATGGGTTATTATACCTGCGGCAGGGAACAAAATCTAATGAAGATACTGTGCTTTTTCGCTCATCCAGATGATGAAACCATGTTATGTGGAGGAACCCTGGCATTGCTGCATAAGATGGGTGCTCAGATCCATTACCTGTGTGCAACCCGCGGAGAAGGTGGAAAATCAGGAAACCCTGCATTGTGTCCCCCGCAAGAACTGGGAAAGTTACGCTCACAAGAATTGCGTTGCGCGATTGATGCACTTGGCGGAGGCAGTCTGGAATTCCTGCCCTATGTTGATCCACGGGTGGGACCAGAAGATACCCTCTACCCATTTACCGAAAATATCAATGAACTGGTTTCCAGAATAGTCAACATTTTAGAAACCGACAAACCGGATGCAATCATCACCCATGGATCGAACGGGGAATATGGACATCCTGCCCACATTCTCTGTCACAAGGCAATGAAGCAAGCGATTGAAAGGTTGACTTCAGTCAAGCCGTTATTCTACACTTTCCAGGCTGCCCATCCCAATCATCCCAAACCGCGCATTATGAACCAGGATGATCCAGCACACCTGGTAATCAATGTTGAAAATGTATTGGATCAAAAAATTGCCGCCACTACTGTGCCACCGCACCCAGCACGCCCTTTTCGTTCGCCGCCCATCCCTGGCTGCCGGTCACCCGGTAACAATTCCGGAAATCGTGCTTTCCTTTGAAAGCCTGCACCGGGTCTATCCGACCGTGAAGGATAACCTCTTCGATCCATTGGTGGACTTAATAAAACAAAGCGGTGCTGTTGATTGAATTTCGATCACACATGCTGCGTTTTTCCCACAGACAAGTTTTTAAGTGGTAACATCTAGTCTTATTATTTCAAATGCAGGGCAGGTATATTGAATATTGAAACCACCAACTTATGCTGTTGAAATCCGGGATACCCCAATTGGCAGGCTGACCCTGACAGCCAGTTCAAACAGGCTGCAGTCGGTTAATTTTTGCAGCCTGAAACAACTCCAACTTCGCTTTCCCAAATCAGGCTACCTGGATGGCAGTACACAATCCATATTAACTGCCACAGTATTGCAATTGGGCGAATATTTTTTGGGAAATCGCCGTGAATTTAACCTGGATCTGGATATCAGCCATTTAACCCCTTTTCAACAACGTGTATTAAACCTGACTTTCCAGATACCTTATGGCACTACCACCACATACGGAATGCTGGCTGTGAACGCCAAAAGTCCACGAGCCGCCAGGGCGGTTGGCGCTGCCATGGCTGGTAATCCCATTCCGATTATCATTCCCTGTCACCGGGTGGTCGGGTCAGATGGTTCCCTGCATGGCTATGCTGCTCCTGATGGAATAACTACCAAATCGTTTTTACTTCAGCTGGAAGGACTTCACATTGTCGGTAAAAAACTGGTTTAAATTTATCATTTTAGGTCTTGTGTGGGGATCTTCCTTTTTATCGATTAAGATCGTACTGCAAAAATCCACTCCGTATACACTGGTTGCTTTGCGGGTATTCTTTGCATTGGTGACACTTTCCATCATGCTGATTCTCACCCGCCAGAGTTTTCCATTGCGTTCCAAATGGTGGATCTTTTTATTTCTAGGTGCATTTAACATTGCAATCCCCTTTATCTTGATTTCCTGGGCAGAAGTGTACATACCCTCCGCTATTGCAGCGATTTTAAACGGTACTCCGCCTTTATTTACCATCATCATTGCAGCGATATTTCTCTCTGATGACCGCTTTACCATTCGTAAAGTTGCAGGGTTAATTATCGGTTTCAGTGGTGTGATTATCCTGATGTCAGACCAGCTCGGGAATGGGTTTGGGAACTATACCTTTGGGTTAATTGCCATGTTGATAGCCGCCATGTTTTATGGTGGTGGTGCCGTGTTTGCGCGGCGGTTTACGAAAGGGTTGGCTCCTGCCACCCAGGCTTTTGGCCAACAGATTACTGCCAACCTCATCATCTGGCCGATTGCGCTTTGGGGACAGGAACAATTTGTTTTACCAAGCCTGCCGCTGACCTGGTTTGCGCTGGCTTTTATGGGAATCCTCGGTACCGGGCTGGCAACCATGCTTTATTACTCCTTGCTTCATTCCGTCGGTCCAACAAAAACCATGTTGGTTTCCTATATTTTCCCGGTTGTAGGTGCAATACTGGGTTTGATTTTCCTGAATGAAACATTTGACTGGCGCATGGTGGTGGGTAGTGCTGTAATTATCGGTGGTGTTGTTATCGTTAACTGGCAAAAGCCGGTAAAATCAACAGAATGAACACAAATTTTCGCTCCGGTTTTGTAACACTTATTGGACGCCCCAATGTAGGTAAATCCACTTTGCTCAATGCATTATTGGGGCAAAAAGTTGCTGCAGTATCCCCCAGACCACAAACCACCCGCCGCCGCCAGTTGGGCATCCTCACCTTGGAAAATGCGCAACTGGTTTTCATGGATACCCCCGGAGTCCATAAAGCCCAGCACCGCCTGGGTGAGTTCATGAATGAAGTAGCGCTGCAAACCCTGCCGGATGCAGATGTAATCATCTGGCTGGTGGATGCCAGCGTCTCCCCTCATCCCGAAGACCTGATGATCGCAAATCAATTGATGGAACGCCCAGTTCCTGGTTGGCTGCTGCTGGTATTGAATAAATGCGACCTCCTATCCAAAGAAGATATCGCTTCCCGTTCCACTCAATATGCCGATTTGTGCCCGATTGCAGCAGTAATGACAGTATCCGCCCGGGATGCATCAAGCCACCAGGCACTGTTGAACACAATCATCGAACATCTCCCTGAAGGACCGGCATTCTACGATTCCGAACAAGTCACTGACTTGTACGAAAGGGATATTGCTGCAGATTTAATACGCGAAGCTGCCCTGCTTCATCTTCGTGAAGAAATACCGCATTCCATCGGGGTCAAGGTGGATGAATTTACTGAACGCTCGGAATCCCTGGCTTATATTGCTGCCACCCTTCACCTGGAAAGGGAAAATCACAAGGGGATTGTGATTGGCAAGGGAGGCGAGATGCTCAAGAAAATCGGCAGCACCGCCCGGCAGGAAATAGAAGCCATGAGCGGACGCAAAGTATTCCTCGAATTAAAAGTAAAAGTAAACAAAAACTGGCGGAATAATCCTGAAGCTCTATCCCAGTTGGGATATATCCTGCCCAAAGATGAATAATCTGCAATGGGTCTGGCTGCTTGGTTCAGCCAGTCTTGCACTTCTGGATTGGGCTGCCACCTGGTTTGGTAAATTCCGGCTGATGTATTTCACCAAACCAGCCACATTATTCTTGCTTTTCTTGTGGGCATTTTCTGCCTCCCACTGGCAGGGAGAAATGCTTTATTTTGGTGTCGGGCTGGTATTCTGCCTGGCGGGTGATATCCTGCTCATGCTGCGTTCGCGATTTTTCCTGATAGGCTTGGGAGCATTCCTTGTAGGGCAAGTCTGGTATATGGTTGGGCTGCATCAGACCGCACTGCCGCAACAGCCACTGGCGTATTTCGGCGGTGGCATCATTCTGGTTGCTGCTTTCTTTCCGGTCTTCGAAATAGCACGCACCATACGAAGACGGCGTGGACCCAAAACAGTTAATCACGGCAATCGTTCTTTATGGTCTGGTGGAAGGGTATGCTTCTGGTTTCAGCCAGTCTGACCCTTTACAAACCCCAATGGCTGATATAACCACTGCCATTCTCATAACCCTGGGTGCTGCTCTATTCGTATTGTCAGATATTTTATTGGGTTTTGACCGCTATGTACGTCCCATCCAACATGGGCGCACGTGGGTGCATATCAGTTATCACCTGGCGCAGTTTTCGATTGTGATTGCTGCGGTTCTGCATGTACTAAATAGCTAAAGTTCTACTTCCCATTTTTTTCAAACGGTTTAAAACCTTCACCAAGCGCTTCATGTGCCTGCCCGATTACCATGAAAGCTGCCGAGTCAATTTCGGATACCATGTCTTTCAGTTGGTTTACTTCAGACCGGGTGATGACACAATAAAGAACCGGTCGGTCGGCACCGGTATACCCGCCTTTTCCAGCAAGAATGGTTACACCCCGTTCCATATCCAGCAAAATTTTCTGTGCAACTTCCTCAGGCTGGTTCGTAACAATCATCACTGACCTGAAAACACCTGTGCCCTCTGAAACCATCTCTGCTGCCAGACCACTGACGTAAATGACCACCAGACCATATAGCGCTTGCGGCCAGCCAAATGCGAAACCGCTGGCGAGTACCACCAATGTATCAGTAATCATGTATGACTGTGAGATGGAAATACCCAACCTGCGGTTAAGAATGCGTCCCAAGATGTCCGAACCGCCGCTGGTTCCTTTTCCACGATAAACCAGCCCCAGCCCTATACCCAGGGTTACACCACCATACAAACAATTTAAGACCATATCATCCGTGACACCCCGGGCAGGGATGAATAGCACCAGCAAATCCGTAAATAGTGAAAAGGCAGCAATGGCTACTGCAGTACGAAGTGCAAACCGTACTCCACCCAGGTTGCGCCATCCAATAATAAACAACGGAATATTTCCAACCAGCACCATCAAGCCAATAGGCCACTGGGTAAAGTAATTAATTATCTGGGCGGCACCACTTATTCCACCGCTAACCAATTGACCAGGAACCAGGAACAGGCGCATTGAAAAAGCCTGGATGAGCGCACCAATGAGAACCAATGCATAATCACCAGCCGTCTGCCAGTTTAATTGCAGAAAACGGGTCCGTTTTTCTTGTGGGGTCGGTTGCGTAACATGGGTCATAAAATCAACTATGGTTATTCTGAAATATTCTTTTGCCCGCATTCTTTGCAAAACTTATCTTCCTTTTGAATGCGCTTACCGCATTTGGAACAGTAAAAAAAAGTCTGGCTGATAAGCTGCTGGGCTTGCTTCAGTGATCGGGATGTTGGTTCAATGGGAGGTGTATGTAATTCGTAGGCTGGGGCTCTTTTCCCAATTTGCCAGTACCACAATCCTCCCGTCACGATTAAAACAATTCCAAGTAGAGCCAAAGCCCAGGGTACAGCCAGGGTTGCAGTGGTTCTGCCTTTTGTTCGCAGTGTGATTGGCTTGACCGGAGACACAGGCAATAATCCGGAACTAAGCATAAAATCGGGTTTATCATAGGTTAATTTAACCGTGTATTCTTCGTTTGCATGGATTTGTCCCGCCAGGAAGATGAAATATTCCAATCCATCCTGACCAATTCGTCCACTACCCATGTCGGGTTCAATCAATATTTTTGTGGCGTTAACCGGTTGCTGAACACGAACGGTTAAGGCATTAACCGGCAGGTCATTCTGCCAGGTAAATTGATAGGCTCTTTGATATTGGGTGAAGGTAATATTTGGATCATAATATTCAAGCTGGATCTCGTGAGATGGAGTGGTAAAAGTTATCGAAACCCATTCAGCGGCATCCTGCGTAGTGAAGTCGATATTGTAAAACATACCGTCCACGTCCTGCACTGCAAGTCGGGAAGGACGGTCGGCATCCTTGGGAATATTCAAGGTTAATGTTGCGGGAAGGGTCGTATCTGCAGTCAAGCCTATGCGGTAGATTACCAAAACTGCGGGGCGGTCATATTCTGGCCAGATATCCACCTGCAGCTGCTCAATCACAATATCATCTGCAACTGCAACTGCATTGGGTGTCGTAATCATCAAAATAACTGACTACAAAAATAAATAATACTCCCGACCGAAGAATGGTTTGGGTTTGTAAATGGGAGGGAAAAGTTGATGAATTTCGAATGTCATCTTGACCGAATAAAGTTATCTTACCATAAAGTCCAGGCATACTATTTGTGCAAATGGGGAAGGGATACCCAGACATATTCGGATACTATCATCCCCATTCAAAAGTAATAAGGGTATTTGCTGATTGATATTTATGAAAATAAAACGAGATTCCATTGTTGAATTCAACAAAATCTCGTTTTTATAATCAGGCTTTCAGAGAGCCAGGCAGATTATTTTTAATGCCTAGGCGTGAGACGCAAAACTTTCGAGCAGGTACTCATGCTCTTTGCCAACTTTTTCAGCCATTTTTATGAATGCTTCCATGTTGGCTTCTTCTTCGATCTGTTCGTTGGTGAACCAATTGAGGAACTGCTGGGAAGCGTAATCTTTGTCTTCCAGAGCAATGGTCATCAAGTTATAAATGTTCTTGGTAACAATTTTTTCCCAGGCAAGTGCGGCTTTGAAAACATGCCAGGGCAGAGCCGTATTTACTGGCAGGTGCAGGTAATGCTGGAATTGCCACAGTACCGCCCATTTCCAAAATAAACTTGAAGAACTTCATCCCATGGGTGTGTTCTTCATCAGCCTGCTCGTACATGCGGGCAGCCAGGTTTTTAAAGCCTTCAACTTCAAAATATGCTGCCATGCTTAAATATTGTAAGGTGGCTTCAAATTCATGTCCGATTTGGGTATTGATCGCATCATTAAGTTTTCTTGCTGATTTGCATTTTTTCCTCCAATAATATTAATTTTAATTAGTATAGCATACGCATATTAATTTTGAATAAGTCGCGCTTGGGTGGTTAACCTCGTTTTTAATTCTCCGCGACAGCACGGTTTGGAACAATGCGATTGACCCTGCAACTGCTGCATTAAGAGAATCCACTTTGCCTGACATGGGTAGAGACACCATCACATCGCAGGATTTTCTGACCAGAGCCCGCATACCTTCCCCTTCATTACCCACCACCCACACCAGGGGTATGGATAGGTCTACCCGCTCAATGGATTGCGAGGATTCTCCTGCATCCAGACCGAACACCCATAACCCGGCTTCTTTCAGGGTAGTTAACGCCTGTGCCAGGTTAGCCTGGATGACCCGCATGTGTTCACTCGCGCCTGCTGAGGCGTGAACAACCGCCGGGGTTACTCCTGCCGTGCGCGCCAGTGGAATAATGACACCATCCACCCCCAGGGCTTCAGCGCTGCGCAATAATGTACCCATATTTTGCGGGTTTTAAATCATATCCAGTGCCAGTATCAGGGCAGGTTTTTCCGATTTCTCAATTTTCCGCAAAATATCCACCATTGTGAAATATGGATAGTCACTGACTTCTATTGCCACTCCCTGATGGTGTTCATCCAGTTTATCCAGCATGGTTCGGGGTGATGATTCCACTTCAATTCGGCGTTCTTTCGCCAGGTTTATGATTTCTTGCAGGCGGGTTGTGGATTAAATCCCGCTGGCAAAGATAAGCCGGTACACCTGCCTCCGGTGGGCACGCAGTACTTCATAAACCGGATTACGACCAACTATCCATTCACGCATCAGCCCATTCTCCAGGAAGTGCCACCCTTGCCGTCTTCCAAAATTATTCCCAGCGCAGTCAGGCGGTCACGGACCATATCTGACAGGGCATACATTTTTTGTTTTCGCAGCTCAAGGCGTAATTCCAACAGCAAATCGATAAATGGTTCGACCGCTTGATTTGATGCAGGTTTATCCTCCAGCCGCAGTCCCAATACCCGGGTTAATTGGGTTAACAGCGTTTGTGCACTGGATAATTGCGCATCAGTGCCGCCATCAGCCCGTACCTGGTTGATACCTCTTACAAATTCAAAAAGATACCCAAGGGCACCGGCAGAATTAAAATCATCATCCATGGATTGTTCAAAACCCTGGCGGGTTGCCTGTGCCAGTGCTTCGAGAGTATCAATGCTGGTCGGAGGTGCATCCCTTCGCACCGGCGTCTGCAGGACGTAAAGCTGAGCGCAAACGCTCCAATGCCCGCTCTGCCTGTACGACGATTTCGTCATTGTATGAAAGCGGGTTGCGGTATCCACTGTTCAAGATTAAAAATCGCAAAGCATCCGCACTATGGCTGGCTAAAAAGTCCTCGATCGTGACCAGGTTGCCCAGTGATTTGGACATTTTCTCGCCTGATAACTGCAGCATGCCATTGTGCACCCAATAGCGGGCAAATTGTTTATCTGTCAGGCTTTCTGTTTGGGCAATTTCGTTTTCATGATGGGGAAAGATCAGGTCATTCCCACCACCGTGGATATCAATCTGTTCACCAAGATGATGCAAGTTCATGGCTGAACATTCGATATGCCATCCAGGCCGTCCTTTACCCCAGGGGCTTTCCCAGGCAGGTTCACCGGGCTTGGCTGATTTCCAAAGGGCAAAATCCATGGGATGTTCTTTTCGTTCATCCACCTCAATCCGGGCACCAGCCTGCATGTCATCCAGCTTCGGCCGGATAAGCTTGCCATAATCTTATCTTTTTCGACCCGGAAATATACATCACCATCTACGGGTAGGCACATCCTTTTTCGATCAGACCTGGAAATCATTTCAATAATCAAGGTCAATTTCCTCGGTGGCGCGCGGGTTGATTGTTGCGGGCAGTATATTCAAGTCATCCAGGTTCTTGCGAAATTCCTGGATGTATCCTTCCGCCAGATGCAAATGGATCCATTCCCAATTTGTTGGCACGATTGATGATTTTGTCATCCACATCGGTGAAATTCATGACATGCTACCTGGTAGCCTCGATATTCCAGGTAACGGCGGATGATATCAAAAACCAGGGCAGACATGGCATGGCCAACATGTGCCTTGTCATATACTGTAGGCCCGCAAACATACATGCGCACTTTGCCGGGTTCAATAGTTTCAAAATTCTTCTTTCTTACGGCTCAAGGTGCTATAAAGCTTGATGGTCATTGTCTAAAATACTCCCAAATTATTCTCTATTCCGGGCGGGCAAAAATCATGCGCCCGGCAGCGGTCTGTAAAACTTTTGTTACGGTTACTTTAATTTCTTGGTTCAGGATAATCGCTTACCATTCTCGATGACCACCATGGTGCCATCATCCACGTAACCCACACCCTGGTTAAGTTCTTTACCTTCCTGAATAACCCGTACATTTAATATTTCACCTGGCAACAGGGTAGATTTAACCGCATTTGCCAGTTCATTTACATTCAAAATCCTCACCCCCTGCAATTCTGCCATGCGGTTCAGGTTGTAGTCATTGGTCAGGATCGGGCAGCGCAACTGGCGGGCGAGGACAACCAGTTTATCATCCACCTCGCGCATTCCTTCCACATCCATATCAGAAACCCGCACAGGAATGCCAGGCTCTTTTTGCAGTGCAGATAATACTTCCATACCCCGCCTGCCGCGTTGACGGCGCAGGCTGTCGGGGGAATCGGCAATATATTGCAGCTCGTTCAGCACAAAGCGGGGAATCAACAATGAACCGGGGATAAAACCGGTTCGGGCTATATCTGCAATTCTTCCGTCAATAATGACGCTTGTGTCCAGCAGGATGGTTCGTAAGTCAGTCCGCCCAATCGCGTCTCCAGAACCCGCTATTGGTACACCCTGGCGGTTGGAAATTGCCTGCATAACGCTGAACAAGTCATTCTGCCGTGCAACAAAAACTGCCACTCCGAGATACCCGAAAACAAGAACGCCGACGAACGGCATCATGTCTCCAAATGGAGTTGGTAATAATGAAAGTGGAAAGGCAAGCAACGCCGCCACAACCAGACCTGCGATTAAACCCATGAGAGCGGCAAAAAGCGATTGTGTGGAGAGTTTGCCAAGTATGGCTCGAATTGCACGGATGGGGCGAGTGGTAAGAAATGGAGTAAGAATAATGCCAATTAATGCGCCAACCAGTCCTATAGTAAAAGCATACTGTTCAATTGTGAGTGTGGCATTGCCGGGTTTTACATTTGCTGCCTGCCCCAAGGCTGCACCCCAGCTCACACCCAGGATGGTAAATAAAACCATCCCAATAAGTCGGATAACAAATTCAGTGCTCATAATCCTCCTATATATATGTTAAGGTACAAATAATATCTGCGTTGTTAATCATAGCACGTCAAACAGGCAGAGTCAAATATTCGTTATAGATGTAAAAACCATTATATTTTGGTAATAATCCAATATAAGGATGAAATCGGGAACAAATTTGCTTAAAATATCATCTATGCTAAGAAGTTGAATTATCAGCTTTTTTACTTTGATTTAAAATTTTGTATATAAATCGTGAAAAGGAAAAAATAAATCGCTTACTTACTTTATTATTTCTCTTTAGTATCAGCCTGAGCGCGTGTGGTGTTGCGCCTACAACAACCGACCAAACGCAAGTTCCAACCGATTATTCCTTATACCTCAACAACCCCAAATGCCTTCGATACCCCGATTACGGGATCATCTTCTCCATCAGATATTCAGCTCCGAATCCGCGTGAGTCACCTGTTTTGGGATACGGTCTGGATGGATGCCACCATCACCTATTATGATGAACATTCACCAACCCCAACGGAACAAAAACACCAGCAAGCCTGGGTTAATCGCGAAAATTTCACTTTTCGGGTTGAAAGTGGAAAGGTGGATGAAAAACCTACATTTTTCCAGGTATGTGATGGGGAAACCATCATCCGGTATAATTCACAATCCGCCAACCTGGAAAGTACTCCCCTGCCCCCCTACTGCAAAAAATCCTTTCAATCCCTGGATGGATAGCAAGGACACTGTATATCCATATCCTCTGGCACTGGAAATGTCTACTCCGTTGAATGACATGATCTTTCCGACTGGAATTGCCCAAAACACCGAGGAAATAAGGATTATTGGCGAAGAAATTATTGCTGAAAGACCCGTGGTAGTGGTAGACAGGTTTGTGGGCGAAGGTTTTCGGCCTTCAAGATTGTGGGTAGATGGGCAAACCGGCATGCTGCTAAAACGCCAGGATTTTTCAAAGGATAATTCGGACCTTCTGGTCACGGAATACCTGGTTAACCAGGTAATTTTTGATACCCAATTTGCTGCTTCACTGTTCTCAACGGATATTGACACCAATCCCATTTTTAAATCTTATGATGCCGTCCCCCCAGTCGATCCAGGTGAACCAACGATTTCTGACTTGCCGGTGGAAACAAACATCCCTGGTAACCTTTATTTTGTTGTGTCAGATCAAACCGGAACAATAAGCCTGGTAAGACAATCCGCTTCCTGTGTTTTTCAATCCACTGCCTGCCCTGAAGCCAATCCCGTCGCCGGTTATCCCAATGTAAATGGAATTATCAACCCCCTGATTTGGTCTCCCACAGGAGAAAAAGCAGCCCTGGTAATTACTTCAAATAATGGCGAACCACTTGACCAGCTCTATTTATTCGATGCTGTAGAAAACACCTGGGAAATGCTGGCTTCTTATCCGAGTATCAACACACCTGCCTGGTCAAAAGACGGAGAAACGATCTATATTGTTGCGAATTCCAATCAAGCAACGAACGTGATAGCTGTTCCAACAACAGTCGGAATGCCTTTCATAAATCTTAGCGAGGGTTATTTCTCAGAAGAAAATGCCGCTCTCACAATTTCAGGATGGTTGGATAACCGGCTCTTCGTAAGCCATGCTCTCGCTGGTCGGGGATTGGAATACTTATCTCTCTCACCAACCATGGTAGATGTAAAACCTGTAGATATTCTGCCATCTGCCAGATATATCGCGGTGCCTTCCCCAAAACAAAATTTCATTGCCATGGCAGGTTATTCGGAAGATGAGAGCATGGAATTGACCATCCGTGACATTGAACATGGTTCTGAAAAATTGGTGGGATCTTTCGCGAACAGTGGTATATCAAGTCTGCTATGGACACCCGACAATCAGTGGGTAATTTTTGAGATCAACACGATGCTCTCCTCAAACACACTGACTGCCAGTATTTATGCAGTCCGTCCCGATGGTTCAGATTTGCGGCTGCTCTATTCAAATGCCGGGGGAATCGGTTGGTGCCGTCTTCTGATTCGCAATACCTGCTATTGCAAACCTACACTGAAGGCTCCAAATTATATTTGTTGTCTCTAGACAGCGAAAATCCAATTGTGGTGCAGGCATCGGGTATTCCTGAAGGCAGCCTGGTTGAAGGGGTTTCCTGGCAGCAATCCCTGGAGTGATAAATTTAAAAAGCAGTATCCGCATGGAGCAATTCTCCTGCGGATACTGCTTTTCGGCTTGAAAAACTTTACATTCTTCGGCGGAAATTATGCGTTTGAATTCGCCAGCCGCCACTGTTTGATTAACTGTGTCAACTCTGCCAGGTATCGGGTTCGGTCACTTCCCTCGAACTCTGTGATTGCTTTTTGCATTTCTGCAGCAATGTCATCATTCATTCCGGACTGGTTGAGAGTGGATAACCAGTTTTCTTTTGTCTCATCCGGAACGGGTAATCTTGACAACCACTTGACTATCTGACGGTCACCACCTGTAAGTTTATAGCCCATCTTGTCCTCCTTATTATTGTTGCGCTGTCATCACCACTGGTAAGATGGAATATGCAAACCAGTATAAGATATATGGCAGCAGCCAAAAAGCCGGTCGGATGGCATCCAACCAGATTGGTTTTGCATTCATTGGGGTAATTTCCACCGGGCGGGTATTGAGAATCCAGGCGGGGATCAACACCAGTGCACTATAAATGGGGATAAATTGCCAAAATCCCGCCCGAGCCAGCCACGCCCAATTACTGATAAACGATACCTGCGTGCTCATGAGAATGTATGCCGTGGTGGCGTTCAAAACCCCGATCAAAAGGGTTTTATACAGACCACCCAGCAATAACACAACGGGAATTGAAAATCGCCGCCTGTCTTGCACCCGCACAAAAATAATCACCAGCCCAATATACCAGGGCATTGTTAACACAAGGTTGAGCCAGAAATTGGGGTCGGTCACATTGCCGGTAGTGCCCGCCATTATTTGGGTGACCCAGGCGATGACTTCCACCACCAGCGCACAAAAAATTCCAGCCGCTGCAGCCGCAATTTTACCTTTGCCTGCCAGGTATACCAACCACCAACGCCGGGTTAAAAACAGGAGAATGTAAAAAAAGCACTCGCCAGGTAGGCTTCGACAATCGCCATGTTGGATGGAAAAGGTGCTTGAATAAACCCAAATATGAGCGTGATAAATCCCCAGACAATACCAACAATGACAACTACCCATAACCAGCGTGCTGTTTTGTTTTCCAAAATCATTCCTTTCAAAGTTTTTCCTGGCTTGCATCGACCGCATCAATCAATGACTGCGCCAATTCCCTGGCTTCTTTTACGGTTAGGTAGATGTGGGTTTTTTCAGCCCGAAAAATTTTTTCATCGTCTATACAGGTTTCTTCGAAGCACAGGCAGACGTTATCTTCAAATTCTGCATCTGTCTTATCAAAATAAACCTGAACACTCAAACTGTTATCCAGAATAGAAATACCCATAAGGTTCCTCCTGATTCTGTTCGATAATCCCTGGTAACAACTTTATAAATCATACCACTGCCAATCATTTTTTGACCATCCATATTGACCACGTAACGGAACAAACGATACCGGGATGGAATTCGTGCAGGAATACTCTCCCTTGGTCGAAGTCCAGATTTGCAATGTCTGACCATGATTACCCCCCACCGGTATCACCAATCGACCATTTTCTTCCAATTGTTCCAACAGGATGCTCGGTGGTTCAGGTGAAGCAGCGGTTACAACGATGGCATGGTAGGGTGCATGTTCCTGCCATCCTGCAGACCCATCCCCCACCTTTAACCTTTATATTGTGATATACCCAGTTCAAGAAAAACCTTTTCCGCCTGGCTGGCAAGTTCCTCGTGCAGTTCAATTGTAAATACCTGTTGAAAAAGATGAGCCAAAATTGCCGCCTGGTACCCTGATCCGGTCCCAATTTCGAGCACCTTTGCTGTTGGATCGGGTACCATCATGGATGACATCAGCCCCACCATGTAGGGTTGGGAAATCGTCTGGTGATTTCCAATCGGCAGGGGACAATCTTCATATGCATTGTCATGGAGGGCTTCTGGTACAAAACAGTGCCGTGGAACCTTGCGCATAACCTCCAGCACCGTTTCATCCTTAAGTTCGCGCCGCACCAACTGGTGTGCAACCATCTCCAATCGCTCTTTTTCAAAATCATTGGGGATTGCAAGGCATCCTGTCACCTTACCAAGCATTCGTTATTTCATCGTTCAGATAATCAGGTTATCGTTTTGGGTAATTTGCATGGCTATCTGGCGGTCAATTTTACCCATTGGATAATTTACCAGTTCGTCCAAATCCACCCAACGGATTTCCTGTGCCTCCAGCGCAACAGGTTGTTTGCCATCCAAAACACAATGGTATGCAAACAGGGTAACCTTGAAATGGGTGTATGCATGGCGGAAAACACCAATTTGTTCTCCAACATGTATTATCGCGCCAAGTTCCTCCAAAATTTCACGTCCCAGACCCTTCAGAATGCGTTTCACCGGGCAGTAATTTACCGCCTGGAAATTCCCACATCCCTGCCAGCAAGCCGGATGCTGGACGTTTTGCCAGCAGTACTTTTTCATCCTGCCAGATGACTGCTGCTGTAACCTGGTAATGGGGGATGCTTTTGGCAGCATTTTTCACAGGTCGATTCTCCTGCAGTCCTTGCTGGAATGCAAGGCAAAATCGTTGAACCGGGCAGTTATTGCAATCCGGTTGGTGGGGAGTACAGACACACGCCCCCAATTCCATCAAAGCCTGGTTGTATTGCCCGGCATTGCCGGGAGGTAAATGGGTTTGAATGGCTTCCCGAACCTTTTTTTCAAGGGAAGGAGTGCCGAGCGGTTCAACTAAATCAAACAGGCGGGCAGCAACACGCCGAATGTTGGCATCCACGGAGATTTCATCCATTCCGAAAGCAATGGATGCAACTGCCCCAGCAGTATATGCACCGATCCCGGGTAATCTCACTAAATCCTCGATCGATCGAGGAAGTACACCATCAAAGTTTAGCAAAACCACCTGGGCTGTTTTATGGAGGTTGCGTGCCCGGCTGTAATAGCCCAGCCCCTCCCAAACCCGCAGGACTTCGTCCTCAGTGGCTTCTGCCAGGCTTTTCAGCGTGGGAAAACGTTCCATCCAGCGCAGGTAATACGGGATAACGGTATCCACCCGGGTTTGCTGCAGCATCACTTCGGATACGAGAATTGCGTAGGGATCGGTTGTTTCCCGCCAGGGAAGCGGGCGGGCGTTATGTTGATACCAGTTTATCAGTCGCCGGGAAAAAGCACCAGCCATGGGAGATTTTCCTAGAATTGAAACCCCCGGTTGGCAGGGACAAGCTTGTGATTATAGTTTTGAACATAATCCATCAGCTTATTATGCAGGCTGACCCACTCCTGGGAGAGAAGCAGCAATCGCGCGTTTTCTATGGTCGGAAGCAAAGCCGCGACCATAATCTGCGGTTCTTCGCCATACACCGTCGCCCAGGCATCGCTTAATTCAAACCCGAGTTTTTGTACTCCTGGTAAAAATTCGCGGATTACAAACTCGAAGTATTCCTGCTCGTGCTCTGGTGCGATATCCCAGCTCATAATCAACTTGACGGGCGTCATCTCATCCTCACGATGCCTTTTGTATGTCCAGTACAACCACCTGAGTCTCCTCGGGCAGATCTGAATCGCGGGCAACTTTCAGGGAAGGCCGGGTTTCCGTGCTGCTCAGTCCCATCTCTTTAAGAAACTTGCTGACCGGGTCGAGCTTGATTAGTGAAGCAGGCATATCGTACATCATGGGTACCACAAGTTTTGGTTCCAACAGGCTGATGACTTCAGCCGCTTTGGCTGCATTCAACGCACCATCGCCGCCCACAGGTACCAGAACGATTTGTACATTTCCCAATGCTTCAATTTCAGCCTGGGTTGGCACCCGGTCCAACCTGCCAAGATGGGCGACCGAAATCCCATTGTAATCAATCACAAATAGATGTGTTGCGTGGTTCATCGGCATTTTTCTTAGTAAAGCCATTGGTTTGCACACCGGTAATAAATACCCCGCCTATCTCATATTCACCTGGACTGGTAACTTCGTAGGTAAATCCTTTTACGCCAGCAATGTAATTGTGTCCCGAAGTGGGATTGCTGACGGTAACAATATCTGCTTTGAGCTTCAGAGGTTCAAAACCGATCTGGCGGTGGTCGAAAGGGTCGCACACCACGGTTGCCAGGCTGCGCTCGGTAATTCTGAAGCAAGAATGTCCATACCAAAATATTTCCATGAATCCTCCATGTTGCAGTTCGATTATACATTAAAGCCTTGTCTCATGGAAAAGCCGCTCGAACAGTTCATCCCAGTGGCAACAGATGGACTGTTATGACGGTTTACCTTCAGAACCGAAAATCCCCTCAAGCATGAGGGGATTTTCAAGGTTCACTCTGGAATGTTAAAACCCTTTTGCCAGGAGATAATACAGTTCATTCCAGCGTAATTTATCTCGAAATTCTTCCAGCCGGGTATTTTCATCAATCACCAAAAATTCAATCCCTGCCATGGAACAGAAATCACGCAAGTGGTCAGGAGTGATGGCATAGCTAAAACTGGTATGGTGGGCTCCGCCGGCATAAATCCATGCCGCCGCTGCAACTTTCAAGCTGGGGCGTGGCTGCCAGTAAGCACGGGCAACTGGAAGTTTGGGTAACGGAGCATCGGTTGGCGTAACGTCCACAACATTGGCAACCATGCGGAAACGCTGTCCCATATCCATTATGGAGGCTCCGATGGCTGGTCCGGTGTTGGCATCAAAAATCAAGCGAACCGGGTCCGCTTTTCCGCCAATGGAGAGCGGTAAAATTTCCAACTTGGGTTTTGTTGCAGCAATTGACTCGCATACTTCAAGCATATGCGCGCCAAGAATTTTTTCTTTACCGGGAGTCAGGTGATAGGTGTAATCCTCCATAAAACTCACTCCACCGGGAAGACCGGCACTCATCACTTTCATGGCACGGACCAGCGCAGAAGTTTTCCAGTCCCCTTCAGCCCCAAAACCATAACCGTCCCGCATCAGGCGTTGAACAGACAAGCCGGGTAATTGCGGTAGACCGAACAAATCTTCAAAGGTGGTGGTGAATGCCTTGAAATTCCCTGATTCCAGGAAATGCCGCAGCCCGAGTTCAATGCGGGCTTCATCTCTTAAAGATTGATGTTTTGCACCATTGCGCTGCAGATTGGGGCTGGTTTCGTATTCCTCCAGGTATTCCTGGACCAATTGGTCAATCTCACTTTCCTTCACCTGGCTGACCCTGTTCACCAACTCACCTACACCGTATCCATAGACACCATAACCAAGTTGTATCTGAGCTTCTACTTTATCCCCTTCAGTAACTGCTACATTGCGCATATTGTCACCGAATCGTGCCACTTTTGCGCCTTGCCAGTCTGCCCAGGCAGCAGCCGCCCGCGTCCAAACACCAAGGTTGATGTGTACATCTTCATCCTGCCAATGACCGACGATAACCTTGTGATCCAGTCGCATCCGGCTGCCAATGAAACCAAATTCACGGTCACCATGTGCTGATTGATTCAAATTCATGAAATCCATATCAATCTCTGACCAGGGAATTTCCCGGTTGAACTGGGTGTGCAGATGCGCAAACGGCTTTTTAAGCAAGTTCAAACCACCAATCCACATCTGGGCTGGAGAAAAAGTATGCATCCAAGCAACGAGACCAATACATGCTTTGGCTGAATTGGCTTCCAGGCATAATTCTCGGATGGATTCGGGTGTGGTCAGCACTGGCTTGAATACCACTCTAACGGGTACATGAGCGCTTGTATTCAGCGCTTCTGCAATTTCCCTGGAATGGATGGCGACCTTTTCGAGAGTCTCCGCGCCGTAAAGATGTTGGCTGCCAGTGACAAACCAGACTTCGTAGGTTTTTAAATCAATCATTGTTTTACTCCATTAAAAATAATAATTACTGACCATAAACATGGGTATAGCGCTCGTACAGTTTCTCCACAGTCTCAGGTGCGATTACCTCTGGTTTACCCAATTGCATTGCCATCCAAACGGTTGCAGCCACATCTTCTGTCATCACTGCTGCTTTTACTGCTGCAGTGGGTGTTTTCCCGATTGTGAACACCCCATGATTTTTTAATAAAACAGCGGGAGATTTCCCGATGCTGTCCACAACCACTTTTCCAATTTCATCATTGCCAATTATTGCGAATCCTCCGCACGGGATTGCCCCACCAAACTCATCCGCCATGGCGGTCAGCACGCAAGGAATTTCCATGCCTACTGCAGCAAAGGCTGTCGCATAGCGGGAGTGAGTATGCACCGCGCCGTTCACATCCGGGCGATGGCGATAGATATACAAATGGCTGTAGGTATCTGAAGATGGTTTTAAATCACCTTCCATGATATTTCCATCTATATCCAATACAACCATATGTTCGGCTTTCAAATCTTCGTATCGAATACCACTTGGCTTGATAACCACTAAACCTGTTTCAGCATCCCGGGCTGAAACATTTCCACCCGTCCACATCACCAAATTGTTTTTGGGTAATTCAAGGTGTAACTGAACCAGTTGTTCTTTTAGTTTTTCCAGCATATTATTTACTTCCTTACCTCAGCCTTAATGGACTTCAAGCGTTTCATGACGTCATTTTCTCCACGTCCAAAGTAATCATGCAATGCAAGATATTCCTTGAAAAGCAAATCATAAACCGCCCTAGCTTTTGGATTCGGTTTGAAGGTCTTATCTTTGAGTTTTCCCATCACAGGAGCAGCCTCGTAAATGCTGTCAAAGCCGCCCATGGCTTTCCCGGCAGCCACAGCCCCAAACATGGCAGAACCTAAGGCTGGCGTCTGTGAAGAACCGGCAATTTTAAATTCACGCCCGGTTACGTCTGCATAAATCTGCATCAGCAGGCTGTTCTTTTCAGGTAAACCACCGGCAGCCACCAGTTCCCATACCGGGACGCCATTATTTTCCAGTGCTTCGATGATGACCCGTGTTCCGAAAGCAGTTGCTTCAATTAACGCCCGGTATATTTCTTCCGGCTTGGTTAAGAGTGTGGCGCCAATGAGCAGCCCCGTCAGGTCAGCATCCACCAAGACCGAGCGGTTTCCGTTCCACCAATCCAATGCCAGCAAACCGGATTCACCGGGTTCCAGCCTGGCTGCTTTCTCTTCCAATAACTGGTGGGTTGAAATGCCGCGTTGTTTTGCTTCTTGTTCATAGGCTGCCGGGGTACAGTTTTCCACAAACCAGGCAAAATGATCCCCTACACAGGACTGACCGGCTTCATAGCCAAACATACCTGGCAGAATTCCATCTTCTACATAGCCGCAAATTCCCGGCACCACGTGTTCTTCATCCCCCAACACCATGTGGCAGGTGCTGGTTCCCATAATCATCACCATGCGCCCGGTTTCCGCGACAGTGGTGGCAGGAACAGCGACATGCGCATCAACGTTGGCAACCGCCACCGCGGTTCCGGGCAGCAAACCGGTCCATTCCGCAGCCTGACTGGTTAATGTGCCGGCTTTTGCCCCAATGGGTTGGATATCCCGGCTCATTTTTTCGTCAATTATCCTTGCCAACTTGGGATTCAAGGCAGCAAAATATGCATTTGATGGAAAACCCTCCCGCTTAGACCACATTGCCTTGTACCCTGCCGTGCAGCTGTTACGGGTCTCAACACCCGTAAGCTGCCAGACAACCCAATCTGCGGCTTCTATCAATCGGTCTGCAGCCGCATAAAGTTCGGGATCTTCGTTTAGAATTTGTAAGGATTTGGAAATAAACCATTCAGAGGAAATCTTGCCGCCGTACCGCTCAAGCCACGGCTCATTCATACTTCGGGCTGTCTGGTTGATAATGATCCGCTTCAGGTTGAGCCGCATGATGTTTCCACAGTTTGACCCAGCTATGCGGGTTGTTCCTCCATTCAGGAAGAAAACACAGAGGGGTGCCATCCATTTTGGCAGGCAGCATGGTACAGGCGGTAAAGTCAATCCCAATTCCAATCACATCTGCTGGATTGATACCGCTGGTTTTCAATACCTTGGGAATCGCATGCTTAAAGACCTCAATATAATCATTAGGATCCTGCAGCGCCCAATCCTGTTCCAGGTGAATATCGGTCCCAGGCAGGTATTCATCGATTACGGAATTAAAATATGGAAAAACTGCCGTGGCTAATTCTCGCCCATCGGATACATCAACCAGTAGCGCACGCCCGCTTTCAGTTCCAAAATCAACACCAATCGTGTACTTTGCCATTCTATCTTCTCAGCCATCCATTCCCATACGTTTCAACCCAATCTTTTTGCTTGTCATTTATCCGTAATATCAATCGCATAATTAAGGTAGTTCCGCATATTCTTTGACTCAACACTGAGCAGGATATAGCAGCCCTTTACAGTGGAAGGTACGGTTGCTTGTGTTACCCATTCCACATTTCCACCTGCAGGGGTAAGGGGGGTGGTTGCCAGGTCCATAATCTGGTAATACCCGTAAATGATTCCATCATCCCCAATCACAGGGGGATTTCCGATATGGATTGTCAAAGCAAATTCGGTCGGATTGAAATTTCCCCAGGTAAAATCGAAACCAGTCTCTGTTCTTTGAACATCCAACAAGGAGATGATATTTTCACTGATTGCGGTATAAGTTACATCCTGTTTCTGTATCAATCCCTCAACTGGTTCAAATACCGGATATGAAATATCTGTAACAACCTGGTTAAGGTCCAATATCATGGTACCGGTATCTTTGCCTTCTTCCTGCTGGTAATAATTCATTACCCCGCTAAAAGATACATAGTCAATGGAAAGCTCTGCATCTTTAGCATCCTGTACTCCTGCGCATTCGACATAGATCAGTTGAATAACCGGTTCCAATTTCTTCCCTGCCGTGTAGCCGCGCATTTGAAAACCAGGTGCCAGGCGATGTCCACCCGTACCGACAAATATGGTCTCGCATTCATGCTCTTTCCCATCGCTGGTGGTAGAATGGCAGGCTTGTCTTCCACAGCACTCATCGTGCTCCAATCTCCTGTTTCATTACGGATGGTCAGGTCAATATGGAGGCTGCCCTCTTCTGTTTGACTGATACCAGTTACTACACCACTCCACCCTTTGGAAACAATGGAAGAAGTTGTATCCAGTCCTTCAGGCAGAACGATGTAAACACAGGCTGTCATAATGAGATGAATAATGATCAAAACTGGAATAAGCACTTTACGCTTACGCATGGGTATTCTCCAAAAAATCGTTGTACAGTTCACTTTTCATTTGTAGTAATATGTCCATTGACAATCATTAATCCGAAATCGATTCTACGTACTTTGTTTTTCTTCAGGTTTACTCAATGGACGTAAATTTCGGCACAATACCTTTGACCAGGGAAATCACCTGCCAGTAGGCTGCAGGTGCATCCGTGCCGCCATCTACTCCTTTTACAGTCTTTACTTGATCGTTTGCTGATACCGTGAGATAATACCCATAACACTGCCCGCAGGGAGTATGCCAGGTGTCATAATGCGCATTGGTAAACCATTCGTGCTCAATAATCCCGGCAATGAGGAGATTTACTTCTGCCACGGTAACCTGTTTTTCAACACTCTTTTCACCTTCAGAACCCGTAATGCGTCCATCTGGATATATTGCATACAGCTCATCAATGCAATCCGGTCCACCGTTGCGTTCATATACGATAATCGCACCATCTTCCACAAGACTGGCTGCCTGATCCTGCCGGAATGGTTTACGCTCACACGCGGTTGTCTCTGGTGTACCCAGGGCAGACCCCAGGTTACCTGTCTGGGAAAGGATGAAAACAACAAGGATAATCACAACGCCAACAGCACTGCCAGCGAAAATCCATCTGCGTTTGTGTTTTTGAGCAACAGTCTCTTTGGCACGTTTACCGCCTTTCGAAGATGCCAGGATGCTTTGAACCCCGATAAACATCAAGGTCAACAGTCCGATGACAATCTTTGTCCACCAGGAGCTCAATCTGCCATCGAATTGGATCAGTGTTTGCGTAATCCCAAAAACAAGCACGCCAAAAGGTGTACCAAACAAATAACCGGCACCTCCTGTGAGCATGGTTCCCCCCATTACCACCGAGGCAATTACATCCATTTCATAGGATTCCAGCGTATAGCCCGTGTCCGGATAAAACAAAGATGCTCATGGCAATGCCTGCAAGACCTGAGCAAAATCCGCTGAACGTATATACAAGCACTTTCGTCGCGTCTACCGGTAAGCCCATCAGGCGTGCAGAAAGTTCATTGCCACCGGTTGCATATACCGTACGTCCAAAACGGGTGTAATGAGCCACATAAATTCCAATTGCCACAAGTAGCAGGGAAACCGCAACTGGAATGGTTATGAAAGGTGGGTTATTTCCTTGTTTTTGAGCGAGCTCGGTCAAACCTGGAATCAGAAGTTTCGTCTGGCCCAGTAGGGTGTAAACGGAATGCTTGATGGCAATTGCATCATCACTGATGAAAAAGCACATTCCTCGGGCAAACCACATGCCTGCCAGAGTAGCGATAAATGGCTGCACTTTAAGGAATGCCACAAAGCTGCCCATCATTGTTCCCAAGGTCATCCCCATGAGCAGCATTAATAGGATTACAAGGTAAGGGTTCCATCCCTCTCGAATCAATGCAGCAGCCGATACAGTCGTTAAGGCGACCACACCACTAACGGAAAGGTCTATTCCTCCAGAAAGAATCACAAAGGTCATCCCAACTGCGCTGATCAGTAGATAGGAATTGTTGCGGAATATGTTCAGAAACACCTGCAAGTCCCGCATACCCGGGTAAAAGATAGCGCCTATTCCATAGGCTATAAATGCCAGGAGGGCTGTAACTGTAATGGGTATAAACCTGCGATTATTAGAGATGAAAGTGCTTAACTTTTTCCACATGGCTAAGCTCCTTCCTTTGAAGTGCTCAGTTTTCGAATAAAACCCCGCACCTGCTCAGAGTAAAGCAGGACCACGCAAATTACCACCACGGCTTTGACTGCTCGAAGCGCAAAAGCAGGTACTCCAATCGCATACATCGAAGTTGTGATTGCCTGGATAACCAGCGCACCAATCATTCCGGCTAATAAGGAAAACCGCCCTCCTGCACCCATCACTGTACCCCCGATGACTGCCGCCAAAATCGCATCCAATTCCATCAAGCGCCCAATATTATTCGCATCGGATGTTTTTATATTGGCACTATCCACCAGTCCGGCTATTCCGGCACAAAACCCGCAAAAAGCGTACACCAGCATTTTGATACGTTTTTCGTTTATGCCGCTGATACAGGCTGGAACGGAAGTTAATACCCACCGACTCGATAAACAACCCGATTGCAGTTCGCCGTGTAAGTAACCAGGCAATGATGATAAACAAAAGCAACGATATATAGGGAAAAAGGCAGGACGATCCAGCCCTGACCAAGAAATGCATAAGGTTCGTAGAATATTTGAATGCGCACACCATTGGTAATTAATTGGGCAATTCCTCGTCCGGCAATGGTCAGGATTAAAGTGGCCACCATCGGCTGAATGCGCACATAAGCCACCAATAAACCATTCCATAGTCCACAAATATGGATACCAGCAGGGTGACAGTAATCACTTCCCACAATGGGGAATAGGTGAAATTTGGATCATTAATGAACTTCATCAAATCGGGTGGAAGTTCCAACCCGATGATGACCGGATTCATCATCACCGCTGCAACGGATGCTGAAATTGCCATGACGGCCCCAACCGAAAGGTCCACCCCACCGGTGGCGAGCACCATCGTCATTCCCAGCGACAATAACATGACCGGGGAGGCATTGCGCATGATGTCTATCAGGCTGCCATAAAGATTGCCATCCCGAACCTGTAACGCAAAGAAGTTGGGGATAAAAATAAGGTCCAGCAACAGGATGATAAACAGAGCCAAAACCGGGTAAAAGAGTTTACTCTCGGTGATTTTTCTCAAGTTGATTGGACGATTTGGTTGTCTCCATTATTCACCTGCCATCGCCTGCATAATCGCATGCTCATCTGTATCACCGCTGAATTCGGCGACCTTCTTATGATCACTCATCACCGCAATCCGATGGCTGGAGCGAATACTTCTTCCAGTTCCGAGGAAATGAATACACAGGCCTTGCCATCTTTCGCAAACGATAAGACCAATTTTTGGATTTCAGCCTTTGTGCCAACATCGATACCGCGGGTGGGCTCATCCAGGATAAGCACTCTCGGATCTGTTGCCAGCCAGCGCGCCAGGATCACTTTCTGCTGATTCCCGCCGCTCAGATTTTTTACCGGCTGGTCGGCGGAAGGCGTGGAAATCTCCAGCAATCGCATATACTTTTCAGCGATTTCGTACTGTTCTTGATAACTTCAAATACCGGAACCAGCCCTGACCAGCCTGTAACGCCAGGATAATATTCTCACGGACGGTTAAATCATCCACTATTCCAGCGGCTTTTCGGTCCTCAGGGGAGAGGGCCATGCCGCGCCTGATTGAATTCCAACGGAGAGAACTTTTTCACTTTTCGCCCGGAATGGTCAAGGTTCCACTATCGGGAGTATCAAGCCCAAATAGCAAACTGGCCATCTCCGTGCGTCCCGACCCAACCAGACCGGCCAAGCCCAGCACTTCTCCGGCATGCAAGTTCCAAATCCATTGGTTCCACCTGACCGGTCAAGCCTAATTCCTTTGCCTGCAGCATGGGTTCTGTGTTGATTGTTCTTGCCAATTTCAGCCTTAGGTTTTGACATCTCATCCAGCACTGTGATGGTTTTTCCGATCATCTTGGTGATCAATTCCAGACGCGGTAATTCTGCCGTTTCAAAAGTTCCAACCTGCAGTACCGTTGCGAATGATGGTGACACGATCGGATATTTGGTACACCTGGTCGATGAAATGGGTGATGAAAATAATGCCCACTCTCTCGCTCTTCAAGCGGCGCATCACCTCGAAGAGCTGCTCGGTTTCACGCGTGGATAAACTTGAAGTGGGCTCGTCGAAAATTAAGACTTTCGCCCCCTCAATCTCGAGCGCCCGTACGATTGCCACCATTTGCTGGATTGCCACAGGATATGAACCGAGCACCCTGGAGACATCGATGTTCATGCCCAGAACGCGATACCAGGATTTCCCTGGCCTGGATGTTCAATTTCTTCCAGTCGATACTTCCCAGGCGCATGCGGTTCGCGGCCGATGAGAATATTCTCGGCAACGCTCAGGTTGGGGCAGAGGTTAATTTCCTGATAGACCGTGCTGATGCCCAATGACTGGGCATGTTGTGGGGAGCGCACATGAATTTCCTTGCCCTCCAGGAAAATCCTCCCGCTATCGGGATGTTCAACACCGGTCAACACCTTGATGAAGGTGGATTTTCCTGCACCATTCCCGCCCATCAAGGCATGGATTTCACCATATTTCAGGTCAAAATCCACATTCACCAAGGCCTGGACGCCCGGGAAGGCTTTATGGATGCCCTGCATGGAGACGAAGGGGGATTGCTGTCGGTTTCTGGCATTTGCATCCTCCAGCTTTAGTGATATGAGGAGCGGCGGTGCGCCGCCGCTCCTCACCAACCCAATCCAGCTTCTAAGTGGAGATAAGCTTTAGCAAAGGATTGGCTTAAGCTTAGAAGCTGCCAATGACTTTTAGTACTTGCGGCCGTCAGCAATTTCCTGCAAGTTTGGATCCGTGGCGCGGAATACGCCTTCCTGGGAAGGAATCCACTTGGGCAGCGTTTCACCATTGGCGGCTTTCAAAGCGGCTTCGTACACCTGGGGAGCCAGCAGCGGATTGCATTCCACCGTCACGTTCAGTTCACCCGCCAGCATGGACTTTGAAGGCGCCAGCGGTGGCATCCACCAAGAGAATCGAAGACATCCACACCGGGCTTGAGGCCAGCTTCTTTGAGGGCTTCGATCGCACCCAGAGCCATTTCGTCATTCTGGGCGAAGATGGCCTGGACATCCTTGCGATTCCTTCAACCAGGCTTCAGTAACCTGCTTGCCTTCGGTGATGCTCCAGTTGGCCGTCTGGCTGTTGGTGACGGTGATGCCGCAATCTCCCATTTTCTCGCGGAAACCCTGGCCGCGGTCTTTGGCAGCCGAAGAGCCTACATTACCAACCAGTTCCCAGACATTCTTTCTTCTCGCTGCCTTCCGAGGAAGCGCAGATTTCATCGGCAGACTTGCGGCCTTCTTCAACAAAGTCGGCACCGATGTAGGTGACAAACTCGGTATCCGGTGCATCAATGCGGCGATCCTGGATGACAACAACTTTGCCAGCATCTTTGGCAGCCTGCCAGTACTTCTTCCCAGCCGGTGGTCTCGAGAGCAGAAAGGACAATCACATTCACTTCCGGGTCCTGGATGAACTGGTGGAAACCAGCCACTTCCTTGGCCAGATCGTTTTGTGAATCGTAGAACTTGAGTGTCAGGCCCAATTGATCAGCCGTTTCCTTGAAGGAAGCGGTGTTGGCAGCCCGCCAGCCACCCTCAGAACCAGTCTGGAGGAAGCCGACCACCAGGTCCTTGTATGCGCAATTTGGAGCGCAGGGCAGTCCAGCTGTTACCAGGGACATGCTGTCAGCCGGATCTGCTGTTGGCAGGTGCAGCCGTTGGGGTGGCGCATGCTGCTAAATATCATGGAAGCCACGATGATGAGAGCGAAAACCTTTACACGAGACATGATCATCTCTCCTTATTCTTTTGGGTAGTTCTCCTCACGGAGTTGTGGGTGCGGTATAATCGAGTCGGTGAAGAGAGCCTTTAACGCATGGGCTCATCTCTCACACTCGAAGTGCTTGCCTGGAGACCTCAATCGCTTGGCAGGCACTTCCTTTTTTAATGAGCTTTCTGTTTACTCAGAATCACCTCCTTTTATACGGTCTTTCTGAGATTTAGATGAACTCTGCCGCACGACTAAAGTTGGTGTCAACATAGATGGTGGTCAGGCTGGTGGATTTCTTGTTCCTTCCAGCCCGACTCGATGATTTTGATCATCTCTTCAACAGCCAATTTGCCCACGATATATTGATCCGATTGCACCGTGGTCAAGCGGGGGGCAAAAGTAGGGGGACTCGGGCATGTTGTCATAACCGACCACGCCCAATATCCTCAGGAATTCGCAGTTTTCTCTGGCAGGCAGCCTGGAAAACACTGAGCGCCATCTGGTCGTTGGCGGCAAACACCGCATCCATCTGCGGGTATTGTTGAAAAAGTTTTCGATGGCCTGGGCGCCGCTGGCCGATGACCAATCCCCTTCCACCCAGTGGGCCTCCTGGACTTCAAGTCCCTGCTTCCTGGAGGGCATCCTGCCAGGCTGCCATGCGCTGACGGGCCTCCCACCAATCCAGCGGACCGGAGATATGCCCGATATGGCGGTAGCCCTGCTCCAGCAAATGGGCCATTGCCATCCGCCCACCCAGGTAATTATCGATGGAGACCACGGCGACATTGTCACGGGGCTGCATGGTGAGGAAAACCATCGGGATCTCCAGGTCAGCCGGCGGGTCATTGCAACCATTCGCGGTTTTCACCCACCTCGGGCACCGCCCAGATGATGCCATCCGCGTGAGTGGGAGAGAAATTCTTTGAGAATTGGCATGACATGATTGGCTTTGAAACTGGGCAGTTCCTTGAGCAGCAGAGAATAGCCGAATTCTTCGGCGGCATTGGTGATGCCGCTCAGGGTGCGTGACGGACCAATATATTTCAACCCGGCCGTAACCACACCCAGGGTATAACTGCGGTGTTGAATCAGGCTGCGCGCCAGGGCGCTGGGCTGGTAACCCAGTTCCTCAATCATTTGTTGAACCCGTTCCCGGGTTTCAGGGGAAACATCCGGGCGATCATTCATAACACGCGATACCGTCTGGGTGGAAACTCCCGCTGCAGAGGCGACTTGTTTGATGGTTGGGCGTTTGTGTCTTGATTGCCATATGTTATCGTTCCCGTTATCGTTCCCGTTATCGATAACATAATAGCACGCAAATTTATAAGAGTCAATAACCAATTTTTAATGAATTTTTTAGATTAGAATCAGATAACTATGCTGGAGGATAAATGAGTATTTTTAATCATCAACGTCTTAACAACGAGACGTTCAAACTTGATATTACCCGCATGCGCAAAGGCTGGTACACCGATAAATATTTCGTAAATGCAGCTGTAATTCTGGAAGCATTGGCTAAGGAAGGCTACACATTCCGCGGTAACCCAGCCAGGCTGCCAGAAGGAATTTCCATCGATGGGATTGCATCCGGGGATATCGAAGTGGAAATGCAATGGTTTACACGCCGACCAGGAACCACAATTGTTGTCGGGGTGGATAAAGCATTGAACATGTTGCAGCATTGCACTGGTTATTGGGAAAATGAGCAATTCATTGACACCCATAAACAACTCGAAGTATGGGCTGTCCACGATGGCTGCACGACTACCTACTCTGGCAATCCGATGGAAATTCAGCCTGTGCTAAAGGTGCGCGGCAGATACCGCGATTTTGCAATTTTGGAGACCCCCACCCTGGGTATTCTGGGACGTGCCAGTCGGGTGGCAACCAACGTATATCAAACCCTGGTTGCGGCACAATCTAAACCGATCCTGTTTTTCCCTGCCCGTTTTGATTTACACGAAGTGCAAGCCGCCGATGGATATGCCTATAATATCGCCGTTCAAAGGTACAACCAGGATTTTGCAGAAAAGTTGGGGCCTTTTGTGTCCACCGATGCCCAGGGCGACTGGTGGGGAGGGGCTGGCGGAGGTACCGTCGCTCATGCAGCCATCGCGTCCTTCCTGGGAGATATCTCTGAAGCAATGCTCAGTTTTGCCAGGGTTCTCCCACTGGATATACCTCGAATTGCGCTGGTTGATTTTAATAATGATTGTGTATCTGACTCTTGCAGGTTTGCCGCGCAATGTTTAACCAATACATCTCGCTGCATGAAGCAGGTAGATTTGCAGAGGCGGAAAGATATAAGTTGTTTGGTGTCAGACTGGATACTTCTGGTTCTTTGCGCGATGAATCCGTTACACCTTTGGGTGATACTGCCCTGGACATGGGTGTAAACCCACGCCTGGTGTTCAACGTCCGCACAGCCCTGGATTTTGCCTGGTTGGATTGGAACCTGCCATCCAGCCAACAGGAAATTGCCAGGCAGTATTGCCGGGCGGTTAAAATTGTAGTTTCGGGAGGTTTCAACCCGGAAAAAATCCAACGCTTTGAGAAACTCAACGTACCGGTCGATATCTATGCAGTCGGGTCGGCATTATTCGATTATCACGGACCCACTATCACCGATTTTACGGCAGACGTGGTGATGGTTAAGGTGCAGGGTGAATGGGTTGATATGGCAAAAGTGGGTCGCCGACCCTGTGATAACCCGGATATGGAGAGAGTCTGGTAATTAAACAAAGATTACCTGCTATCTCCGTATTGAAATCTGATTCAAAACCTGCTAAACTGAATTAATCCGTGCCGCTTTCATCATAGCCGACCAACACAATCTACCAGGCTGCAAGTGATAATTCAAAGCAAGGAGGGTTTCACCCATGACGACTGTCCGCAATCTGCTTCAGGTTAAGGGAACCGAAGTTTGGTCCGTTTCTCCAAACGCATCGGTATTGGAAACATTAAAGTTAATGGCGAAAAAAGTGTCGGCGCATTAATGGTTCTCGATGGAGAACAAATAGCGGGTATCATTTCCGAAAGGGATTTTGTTCGTTCTATAGCCAAAACCGAAAAATGTCTTGTCGAGAAAACAGTAAAAGATTACATGACCCAAGGAGTTTATTGGATAAACATTGATGCATCCCTTGACGATTGTATGCAATTAATGACCCAGGAGAATCCGTCATCTGCCTGTCTTAGAGAACAACAAGCTGGTTGGATTGATTTCCATTGGAGATGTGGTGAAAGCCACCATTTCCAACAAGGAATCCACTATCAGCAGTTTGGAAAATTATATTGAAGGCAGGGGATACGGACAGTAATTCTTATCTGGATTTTTGAAAAACCAGCACTACCCAGTCTTTAATCATTGCTTTTTCAAGCAAGGAATACCCTTCACCCAGGCAGCGTTGCACCACGCCATCTGCCTGTTCGTCCAAAATTCCAGAAAGAAGCAATAAACCACCAGGTTCAACCAATTCGGAGAGCCCCTGGTCAAAAAGGCGCAAAATAACCGGCGCCAGTATGTTAACGACCACCAGGGGGGTATGCTGCAAACTGAATACACCTGAGCAGATTTCTGACACCGAACCTGAACCGATCTCCAATCCATCATCAATCCCATTGGCATCCGCATTCTCGTGGGTAGCCTTGACCAACTCGGGGTCAATATCCACCGCCAGCACATGCGGGCTCCCCAGCTTGCGGGCTGCAATGGATAATATACCTGACCCGCAGCCAACATCAATAACCTTCGTACCAGGCTGAAGATATTTTTCCAGCATTGCCAGGCATAGCTGGGTGGTCGGATGGGTACCTGTGCCAAATGCCATGCTGGGGTCAATTTTTACTGCAATCCGTCCGGAGGCAGTGTCTTCCATCCAGACCGGCAGAATCAGCAGGCGTTTTCCAATCGGGATGGGATTGTAATGTTTTTTCCAGGATTCCATCCAGTTTTCATTTGCCATAAAGCGGAACTCAGGTTCAGGCAGCGGTTGGATCTGACCCAGGTAAAAGAGTGCTTCCGCAATCTTCTGTCGGGTTTCTTCCAGGTTTTCGTCAACTGCCAGATAGCCAAAGACCCGCACAGGTCCGTAAGGTGTGCCTTCGTCTTCTGCATCGTTATATTTTACATCACTTTCAACCACCACACCATTGACAGCAAAACGAGCCAGCACTTCAGCTACTGCTTCTGCCAGCTCGCCATCGACGGTCAGCTTAATCTTCCAACCAGTGTGCTTCAGCCACCAAACACCTCTTTCAGAATGGTCAAAAAATCCTTTTTCTTCCGGTTTGACCTCACTCCCCAGTGTGCCTGCCAGTTCTTCGAATAATTTTCGCTGTTCAGCCGTTCAGCCGGCTGGGTACTTCCACATTCACCATGACATGCTGGTCGCCCCTGCCCGTGAGCGCAAACGGGGCACGCCTTGTCTTTTAAGGGTGAATACTTTTCCGGGTTGGGTACCTGCCGGTATTTTAATTTTGTCTTTGCCGTCGTAAAGTGGGAACCTCAATATCCGCCCCCAAGGGCTGCCTGGGCAATATTGATTTTTACATCCAGGAAAATATCATCCATTCTTGCGGCGGAAGAATTTGTGCGGCTTTACCTTGATTTCAAGGTAAAGATTGCCGTTGGGACCATTGTTATTCCGGGCTGCCCTTCACCGCCAGGCGGATCTGGGTACCATTGTCCACACCGGCCGGAATGGGAACTACTTTTTCGAATGTTTTTCGTTCAAAACCGCGTCCACGGCAGGTATGGCAGGGAGTACTGATCACCTCGCCCGTTCCGTTACAGTTCGGGCAGGTGGTCACCTGCACCATCGAGCCCAGGAAGGTCTGGCGCACCTGCCGCACCTCGCCCCTGCCGCAGCATGTGCACAGCGTTGCGCACTGGTACCGGGTTCGGCTCCGCTGCCGTCGGCAGGTACTGCAGGTTTCATCCCGGGTGATCTGAATCTCTTTTTCTACCCCGAAAACCGCTTCTTCAAAGGTCAGTTCGATGGTTTGGGATAGATCGGTGCCACGCCGGGGGGCATTGCGCTGCCGGCGGTGACCGCCACCCACCAAAACCGAAAAATTCTTCAAAGATATCAGAAAATCAACGTGGTGAAATCAGGCATGCCGCCCATACCGTTAACCCCCTCATGACCAAAGCGGTCATAGGCTGCCGCGTTTGTCCGGATCCGATAAGACCACATAAGCCTCATTGAGTTCTTTAAACCGCTCTTCAGCATCTGGCGATTTATTGATATCCGGATGGTATTGACGCGCCAGATTGCGAAAAGCCCCCTTTATTTCTTCGCTGTCGGCTCCCCGGGATACCTAAGATTTCGTAGTAATCTCTTTTTGTCATGGAAGCTATGATACACCAATGGGGCTGTTTTTCACAGGTGCAATTGGGATGGTTTCATCCTCCTTATACCCGTGTTACAGCCCCATCATTTCTATTAAGGATTATCAGGCGTTTTTGAATTCGCCGTCAACTACATCTTCTCCACCATCAGGCGGTGTTGCTGGACCTGCATCCCCGGCTTCACTGCCTTCCGGATTGGGTGCCTGACCTGCTTCTGGCTGCTGGTACATACTGGCACCAAGTTTTTGCAATACCTGACCGAGTTCTTCCGCCTCTTTCTTAATGGCTTCCGGATCTTCTGAGGTCATGATATCCCGCACTTTTTTGATACCCTCTTCAGCCTGGGTTTTCAACTCAGCGGGAACTTTGTCGCCAAAGTCACGCAGGCTCTTTTCAGTGGTGTACACCACGTTGTCAGCATGGTTGCGGGCTTCGATCAATTCTTTTCGTTTAAGGTCTTCATCAGCATGGGCTTCTGCATCCCGGCGCATCTTTTCCACTTCGGCTTCCTCAAACCGGAGGATGCCGTGATGGTGATGTGCTGGCTGACGGCTGGTGGCCTTATCCGAGGCAGTTACTTTCAAGATACCGTTGGCATCAATATCAAAGGTTACTTCAATTTGTGGTATGCCGCGCGGGGCTGGCGGAATGCCATCCAGGTTGAATCGGCCCAAGTGACTTGTTATCCACTTGCCATCTGGCGTTCACCCTGCAGGATATGAATTTCAACCTGGGTCTGCCCATCACTGGCTGTGGAGAAAATCTGGCTCTTGCGGGTAGGAATGGTGGTGTTGCGTTCGATTAATCGGGGTGGCCACACCACCCAGGGTTTCAACCGACAGGGTAAGGGGGTTACATCCAGCAGCAGGATATCTTTCACATCACCACCCAGTACACCAGCCTGAATGGCTGCACCGACGGCGACCACTTCATCGGGATTGACGCCCTTATGGGGTCTTTGCCAAATTCACGCTTGACCGTTCCTGCACAGCAGGCATACGGGTCATGCCACCCACCAGCACCACTTCATTTACATCGCCATTTTCATGCCGGCATCCGAAAGGGCATTTCGGACGGGATCAAGTGTTCTATTCGACCAGGTCAGCAGTCAGTTGTTCCAGTTTGGCACGGGTCAATGGTATCACGAGATGCTTCGGTCCGGTTGCATCCGCCGTCAGGTATGGAAGGTTGATTTCAGTCTGCACCATGGTGGAAAGTTCGATTTTCGCTTTTTCAGCTGCCTCACGTAAACGCTGCAACGCCTGGCGATCTGATTAAGGTCCATACCGCTTTGTTTCTTAAATTCTTCCATCAGGTAATCCATTACCGCAGGTCAAAATCATCACCACCCAGGAAAGTATCTCCAGCGGTGGAACGTACCTGAAATACACCTTCTCCAACATCCAGAATGGAGACATCGAAAGTACCGCCACCCAGGTCATAGACTGCGATGGCTTCATTTTTCTTCTTATCCAGACCATAAGCCAGCGAAGAGGCAGTAGGCTCATTGATAATACGCAAAACTTCAAGACCGGCAATCTTTCCGGCATCTTTGGTTGCATTTCGCTGGGCATCATTAAAATAAGCAGGAACAGTAATGACTGCCTGGGTTACTGCTTCACCCAGGTAGGCTTCAGCATCCGCTTTTAATTTTGCCAAAATCATGGCAGAAATTTCCGGCGGTGAATATTCTTTTCCGTCCAAAACCACGCGGACATCACCATTGGGCTGCTTTGGTTACTTTATATGGCACACGGCTGAGCGTACGTTGAACTTCAGGGTCATCAAACTTGCGTCCCATAAAACGTTTAATGGAAAAGATGGTGTTTTCCGGGTTGATGATTGCCTGGTTGCGGGCTACACGCCCCACCAGACGTTCATGGTTTTTATTTACTGCTACTACTGAAGGGCACAAGCGTTCACCTTCAGCGGTGGGGATCACTGTGGATTCACCACCAACCATCACTGCAACTACTGAGTTTGTTGTACCAAGATCAATACCTATTATTTTTCCCATTTTCTTTTCTCCTATCGAGCAACTCGGACTCAGTGCCGGGCGTATTACCCGGTCACCAATCATATATCCTTGTTCAATTATTTCTATGATCTGCCCGCTTTCATGTTCCGGGCTGTCTTCATGGGTGATCGCTTCATGCAGGTTGGGATCAAATTCCTGCTTTTCGGCTTCAATACGGGTGACTCCGTTATTCGCCAGAAGATTTTGTAGTTTACGATAAATTAATTCAATCCCTTCTGCCCATTCTGCACCTTCCGTTTGAGTGGGTTTGGCTTTTTAATGCACGTTCCAGGTCATCCAGAACAACCAGGTATGTTTTGATGATGTCACCTTTAATGTTTTGGGTTGTTGCAACCTGGTCCCGATCAATTCGTTTTTTATAATTGAGAAAATCAGCCCGTTCGCGCTGCCAGCCATCAAAATTCTCGGCAGCCTGCTGATTGGCTTTTTCTAATTCTATTTTCAATTGGTCCCTTTCTTGAGCTGCATCGCTGGCGGCTTCATGCTCAGGCATGGATCCTTTTTCATCAGCAATTGGGCTCAATTTAGATTTCTTTTTTTCTCGTTCCATGCAATCTTTTCCTTTCGGTGCAAGGTTTAATCCAGTTCAGTTACACTACCTGCTCTTCACCAATTGAATCCGATACCAGGCCGCTTAGTATTCCAGCAATGTACCGCACGGTCGAAATCGTCCTGCCGTATGACATACGCATTGGTCCCAAAACACCCAGGGTGCCGGTTACCACGCCTGGCATACCATATCTTGCCAGAACCATGGAAAATTGGCTCAGTTCATTAAATGCACCTTCACCGCCGATTAATACCTGCACTCCGCCCACCCCGCTTCCCAGCATGCTGCGGGTAAGGATTTGCTGTAATTGCGACCGTTCTTCCAGCATGCGCAGTGCACGCCTGGCGTCTCCACTATCTGAAAATTCGGGCTCAGCAAGCACATTGGATAGCCCATCCAGGTATACTTCACCGGCAGACAGGGATTCCGGTTCACCCATTGCCTGCATCATCCATTGTGTCAGGTCGTGTTCCAAACCCTGCAATTGGGGAAGGGCAGCCTGAATGGCTGCTGCATCTTTTCCCTGTAGTAAATTGGTTATATTTTGAGCGGCTTTGGTCAGTTGTTCTTGTGAGACCGGTTCAGTGAGAGTCATAATCCGTTGGCGGATTTCTCCACCCACCATGACCAAGACCATTAATACCTGCCGACCATAGGTTGAGATTAACTCGACATGTTTTATCAATGCCCGTTCAGGATGTGGAGCGGTAACCAATGAAGCAGCCCGGGATTGATGCGCCAATACGGATGCAGCCAATTTCATCCATTGATCAGTATCAGGGTGGTGACTGATAAAACTGGTGGCTGATCATATGCTGAGTGGAATCGGGAAGTTCTGTCTCACGCAGCAACCTTCCGACAAAAAACCGAAAACCTTCTTCCGAAGGAATACGTCCTGCGGAAGTATGCGGTTGGCGCAGGTATCCCATTTCAGTCAGGGCAGCCATTTCATTGCGCACCGTGGCTGGACTCATCTCAAGACGATAGCGTGTAACAAGCGTGTTCGAACCAACCGGCTGTGCGGTTTGGGTATATTCATGAATAACCAGGCTGAGAACCAGCTTCTGTCTTTCGGTTAAAGTTTCCATTTCGATATCTTTTAGCACTCTCGGCTTGAGAGTGCTAACACTCTGAGAATCATGATACCATGCCCCAAAATTCAAGTCAAGCGCCTTTGAACAACTCTAATAATATTCAAATAATTCCAAATCAGAGATTAATTACCTTGACAGTAAATTGAATTATAGTATACTCCCCTATAGTATATAGCTGAATTCAGGAGAAATCGCATGCCGCTTTATGAATACCTGTGTTCCGATTGCGGGCACCCTTTTGAAAAGATGGTCCGGTTTTCCGAAACCAACCCCGAAATCCAATGCCCACAGTGCAACAGCATAGATACACGCAAACGCCTATCGCTGGTTGCTTTCAGTGGGTCCAGCAATACGGTTAACAGTAACAATTCATGTGGGTCAAATTCCGGCAGGTTCACCTGAGGGTAATCTCCTGGCTGCGTGTCAGCCGGAAAAGAGATGATTGAATGAAATTACAAAACCCGGAAGCGAAAAAGAATTTACTCAATCGCCTGCGCCGTATTGAGGGTCAGGTGCGCGGCGTTCAAACCATGGTGGATGCAGAACGAGATTGCCGTGAAATTCTGCAGCAACTCACTTCCATTCGATCAGCCGTTCAAAGCGCCAGCATGGATTTTTTACAGGAATACGCCACGGATTGTCTCATCAACCAGCCGCCTGAAGCAGATAATCTGCAGCGTGAGCGTTTGGTTAAGGACATAATTACCCTGATTGGCAAAGCTGGGTAGAAAATGCATCCTGTGAAGGGATGAGGAGAATTAAATGAGTACTGCTGCGGTTCGTTGGATCGGCGGTAAACAATTTGTGGGTATTGATTCCACAAAACATTCAGTTGTGCTTTCGACTGTTGATGAAGGTGTTGGCATGAAACCTTCAGAATTGCTTTTAGTCGCACTGGCTTCCTGTACTGCTGTGGATGTGGTTGAAATATTAGCCAAAAGGCGCACCCCTATAAGTATGCTTGAGGTTGGGGTGAGTGCGGAGCAAGATGAAGAACCGCCATGGGCATTTCGGAAAATTCATCTTCATTACCGCCTGGCAGGCAAGGGTATTACTGAGGATTCAGTAAAAATGGCTATCCATCTATCTGAGGAGAAATACTGCTCAGTGGCAGCAACTATTCGGGGTGTGGCGGAAATCAGTTGGGATTGTGAACTCGTGGAAGAATCCGCAAGCTAGCGGTTTAGAAAACGCACTAAAAGGTTAAGTACAATTGTCAACACCAGGCTGAGAATAATGGATGCCAGGATTGGGATCAGGCAGGTCGTGCTTGTTGTGCTTATTTTTATTGTCCCGGGATTTTTTCTAATCCGGGGATTTTACTTGCCAACCAGATTGCACCGCCGACAAATGCAAACACAAACCCTATAATTACGATAATCTTGCCAATGGATTCCAGGTTATTCATTTGATTTCAATAATTATCATACCAGATAAGCTGTTCGTTTGATTTCGCGAACTGCTGGAACATTGCTTCGCAAATTGTTGTAAAATTAACTATATAATGGAAATCTACCATCAATAGTCATTATAATTCTGTCAAATCTGAATTCTTGGAGACCTCATGCGACCAAAAACCCTTTTCTTCCTGACAGCGATTTCGGTTATAGTCCTGTTATTTACAGGCTGCAGTCCCAGCACTGTTGCGCCCACCCAGGCTGTCGTCAATCCTGTCACTCCCACCGTCCTGGTTGACCAGTGCGCACCGGAGACGATTACAACTGAAGTGGCTAAGTTGGATGAGCTGATCACCGAGTTTGAAGATGTACTCGGGTTGGCAGGTGTAACCCCACAACAGCAACTCGCACCCGTTATCCTGAGAATGCAGGATGTTCGACGAAATATTGAAAAGCTGGAATTACCCGCATGCGCAGATGTTCTCCGCGCTTCTGCAGTCACCTATGTTAATCAGGTGGTTTCGTACCTGACCATTTTCATGGGCGGAACAGTAAATGCAGATGAATTGAATAAAGAAATTGCTGCCAGTGATAGTTTAAAAGTAGCATTTGAAACTGAACGGGCGAGATTACTTGGTATCGCCTATGTACCCGAGCCCACCCGTACACCCCAACCTACCGCAGTGGTAGTGGTGGTCACCAATCCCACTGACGCAGATGTGCCGATTTATGAATTTCCACGCACCAACTCAAATGTTTTGGGTTCAATACAACCGGGTGGTCAGGCTATGGCAGTTGCCCGCACAGCCGATAATACCTGGCTGCTGATTGCTGTCAGCCAGGAACAATTTGCCTGTGTTGAAGCATCCAAGGTATCTGTGCAAGGTTCAATCGACCTGCTGGAAACCTTCCAGGAAGTACAGGTAACGCCAACACCGTAACATTAATCGGCTTGACGACACTGTCTGCCTATGCTAGGATAAATCATATTCGTAATACAATGAAGGCTAACAGTTGGGAGAAAGAGAGTGTAAGATGAAAAAAATCACACCATGGATTTTCATCGTCATCCTGGTGGTATTGATTGGAACAACCGCCTGTACCCGGTCTGCTTATAAAGCACCTGTGACGGAAATCCAACCAACCGCCACTGTCCCATTCCCTGTAGCCACTCAACCGGATGTAATGGCGGATATCATCAGCGGAACAGCGACTGCCCTGGCTGCCATGGGAACATATATGCCCACCCAGGCAATTGTGGTTTCCACTCCAACAGTCGACCTGGCTGCTGCCACAAAAGTACCCACCAATACAGCTGCACCAGTTTATGAAATTCCCACCGCTACTCCAGGATTGCCAGACACTTATTCATTGCATAAAGGCGAAAGTCCATACTGCTTGGCGAGACGCTTTAACTTTAAGCCCCATCGATTTGCTCAGCCTTAATGGTCTGACAGGAAATGAATATTTGCCTGTGGGTTACACATTAAAGTCCCCGGTGATAGCGAGTGGAGCCAGGGAGACCGGGCACTTAAATCTCACCCCACCCAATATACAGTTTCTGCTGACCAAACCATTTACTCCATTGCATGCGAGTTTGGTGATGTTGATCCCAACGACATCATTGCGGCCAATGGATTGCAGGACCCGTTTGAGCTTAAAATCGGGGCAGCAAATCCAAATACCATAGGTTTGTAACGTAAATACACAAACCGGCGGGGTATATCCATCTCGCCGGTTTTTCTTATCGGAATCCAAACGCACAGGAGATTTACGTGAATTTCGAAATAACAAGCCGAAGCACGGTGTTTACAGGCAGAGTTTTTAAAGTCGATCAACTGCAATTGCAGCTTCCAGATGGAAAAATCAGTCAATATGAACTCATCAGTCACCCGGGTGCAGTAACCATCGTCCCTGTTGATGGTGAAGGGAACATTCTCTTTGTCAGCCAGTTTCGGGTAGGTGCTGGCAAAGCGCTTCTCGAACTGCCAGCAGGCACACTCTCAATAAATGAAGACCCACTGGTGTGCGCCCATCGCGAGATACGTGAAGAAACCGGTATGGCTGCCAGGGAGATGAAGAAGCTGGGATCATTCTATCTTGCGCCGGGATATTCGAGTGAGTATATGCACATTTTCCTGGCGACCGGGTTGTATCATGACCCTCTTCCAGGGGATGAGGATGAATTCCTGGAACAGGTTGCCATTCCAGTCACCCGGGTTTATCAGATGGCAAATGCCGGTGAAATAGATGATGGAAAAACTCTGGCTGCCTTATTGCTGGCTCAGAGTTGTATATATGACATGAAACACCCTAATTGATGACCTATTGTACTTATCGAATTGATTTGGTGGGAATATACTGTAGAGTTGAAAAAGCATGTTTATGCCTGCGTTATCCAGACAGCACATGATGCTGTCGGTACGTGGAAATCAATAAAGTTGTATGGAGTTAATTTATGAAGCGCGAAATGATCACGATTGACGCAAACGAAGCAGTAGCACAGGTTGCATACCGGCTGAATGAAGTCATCGCAATTTACCCAATCACGCCATCATCGGGTATGGGTGAATTTGCAGATGCCTGGTCGGCAACAGGATTAAAGAACATCTGGGGCACTGTCCCCATGGTGATGGAAATGCAATCCGAAGGCGGCGCTGCCGGAGCAGTTCACGGGGCACTGACGACCGGTTCTCTCACCACCACTTTTACCGCCTCCCAGGGTCTGCTGCTGATGATTCCCAATATGTATAAAATCGCGGGCGAACTCATCTCCCACCGTGTTCCATGTTTCCGCCCGGTCACTGGCTGCACAGGCACTGTCCATTTTTGGCGACCATTCGGATGTTACGGCAACCCGTTCAACCGGTTTTGCGCTGCTTGCCAGCCGCTCGGTTCAGGAAGCACAGGATATGGCACTGATTGCCCAGGCTGCAACACTTGAGAGCCGGGTTCCCTTCCTGCACTTTTTTGATGGCTTCCGAACCTCCCATGAAGTCAATAAAATTGAACAATTAAGTGATGACGATCTGAAAGCCATGATCGATGATGCACTCATTTTTGCCAATCGATATCGCGGCTTGACCCCAGAACGCCCGTCCATTCGTGGTACTGCCCAAAATCCGGATGTGTACTTCCAGGGTCGCGAAACAATCAACACCTTTCTATAACGCCTGCCCGGGTATCGTTCAGAAAGCCATGGATAAATTTGCCGCACTGACCGGTCGCAGTTATCACCTGTTTGATTATGTGGGTGCCAAAGATGCAGAACGGGTGATTGTTGTGATGGGTTCTGGCGCTGAAACAGTCGAAGAAACCGCCTTTATTTGAACCAAAAAGGCGAAAAAGTTGGCGTGTTTACTGTTCATCTGTATCGCCCATTCTCAGTTGAACACCTGTTGAAAGCCCTGCCCGAAACCACCAAAACCATTGCCGTTTTGGACCGCACCAAAGAACCTGGTGCTGCTGGTGAACCCCTTTACCAGGATGTGATCACTGCCCTCAACGAAGGATCGCCGCCGGTACGCACCGTTTAAAAAGATGCCTGCCATCATTGGTGGCCGCTATGGTCTATCTTCCAAAGAATTTACTCCGGCCATGGCAAAGAGTGTATTTGATGAATTAAAAAAGCCACACCCAAAAATCACTTTACGGTAGGCATCATTGGATGATGTTACTTTCACCAGCCTGGATTATGATGCCGAATTCTCCATCGAATCTCCAGAAACGGTTCGCTGCATTTTCTTTGGTTTGGGTGCGGATGGCACAGTCGGTGCCAATAAAAACTCCATCAAGATTATTGGTGAAGAAACCGCCAATTCTGCCCAGGGTTATTTTGTTTATGATTCGAAGAAATCCGGCTCTGTCACCATCTCGCATCTGCGTTTTGGCCCCACCCAATCCGCTCGCCTTATCTGATCGGCAATGGAGATGCCAACTTTGTTGCCTGCCATCAGTTCTCATTCCTGGAACGATTTGATATTTTGAAATATGCTACACCCGGCGGAGTCTTCCTGCTGAACAGCATTTATGGTCCCGACGAAGTCTGGGATTACCTGCCGCAGGAAGTTCAACAAGACATCATTGCCAAGAAATTGCGCTTCTACGTCATCGATGCTTATGAAGTCGCCCAAAAAACCGGCATGGGCGGTCGCATCAATACCATCATGCAGACTTGTTTCTTTGCCATCAGCGGTGTTTTGCCACGCGAAGAAGCCATCGAACAAATCAAGTACTCCATCAAGAAGACCTATGGTAAACGCGGTGAAGCAGTTGTTCAGCAGAACTTCGATGCTGTGGACTCATCCCTGGCAAACCTTTACGAAGTGAAAGTACCTGCTACTGCCACCAGCAAACTCACCCGCCACAGTCCGGTTTCAGCTGCCGCACCAGAATTTGTGCAGGATGTTCTGGGTAAAATGATCGCCTACGAAGGTGACAGCCTGCCCGTTTCTGCCATGCCAGTTGACGGCACTTTCCCATCAGGCACCACCCAATGGGAAAAACGGAATATTGCCCTGGAAATTCCGGTTTGGGAACCCGAATTGTGCATCCAGTGCGGCAAATGCTCTTTTGTCTGCCCGCATGCAGTCATCCGTCAAAAAGTCTATGAACCGAAACTGCTTGATAAAGCACCTGCCACCTTCAAATCGATTGATGCCAAATTTAAAGAAATGCCCGGTGCCAAATTCACCCTTCAGGTTGCACCAGAAGACTGCACAGGTTGTGGACTTGTGTGTTGAAGTCTGTCCAGCCAAAGATAAATCCAAGCCGGGCGCAAAGCCATCAATATGGCCGAGCAGCCTCCCTTGCGTGAAAGTGAAAGTAAAAACTGGGAATTCTTCCTCTCGCTGCCTGAATCAGACCGAACCACATTCATCCCAACATACCGTTAAAAATTCGCAACAGCTGCAACCTTTATTCGAGTTCTCCGGTGCCTGTGCCGGCTGCGGTGAAACCCCTTACGTTAAACTGGTCACCCAGTTGTTTGGTGACCGCATGGTGGTTGCCAATGCCACCGGATGTTCCTCCATTTATGGTGGCAACCTGCCCACAACCCCATGGTCATTCAATAAAGAAGGCCGCGGTCCAGCCTGGTCGAACTCCTTATTTGAAGATAATGCCGAATTTGGTCTGGGTATGCGCCTGACCCTGGACAAACAATCCGAGTTTGCCACGTGAGTTGTTCACAGCACTCGCCAGCCAGGTTGGCGAACAACTGGTAACAGAAATTCTGCACGCAGACCAGACCAGTGACGCCGGGATTTCTGCACAACGCGTTACGCATTGCAACTTTGAAAGACACGTCTGGCAAAAATCAAGGAACCCGCTGCCGCTCAATTGCTCAGTCTTGCTGATGTCCTGGTGCGGAAATCCGTCTGGATCATTGGCGGTGATGGCTGGGCTTATGATATCGGTTATGGTGGTCTTGATCATGTTCTGGCTTCCGGACGCAATGTCAACGTACTGGTTCTGGATACCGAAGTGTATTCCAATACTGGCGGTCAGGCATCCAAATCCACCCCGCGGGCTGCTGTGCCAAATTTGCAGCCAATGGCAAAGGACTGCCCAAGAAAGACCTGGGTTTGATCGCCATGGCTTACGGGTATGTTTATGTTGCCAGAGTGCCATGGGCGCCAGTGATGCACCATACCTTGCGCCTTTCCTGGAAGCAGATGCTTATGATGGACCTTCCTTGATCATTGCCTACAGCCATTGTATTGCACACGGTATTGATATGCGCAAGGGTCTTGAACAACAAAAACTTGCAGTCAGAGCGGCATCTGGCCTCTCTTCCGCTACAACCCCTGCTTAATCGATGAAGGCAAAAACCCGCTGCAGGTGGACTCGAAAGAACCCACAGTCAGTGTGGAAGAATATGCCTATAATGAAACCCGCTATCGCATGCTGCTTCAAAGTGATGAAGCCCGTGCGGAAGCTTTAATGAAACAGGCACGTAGTGATGTTGACAAACGCTGGAACCTTTATCGCCAGATGGCTGAGATTGAATACAAGGCTGGCGAAACCAAAAAAACTGAAGATGGTACGGAGGTATAAATGGTAGATCTGAGCACAAAATATTTGGGATTGACCCTGAAAAATCCGGTTGTGGCATCTTCTTCACCATTTTCCAAAAAGGTTGAGAATGTAAAACGCCTGGAAGATGCCGGTGCCTCCGCGGTTGTCATGTACTCGCTGTTCGAAGAACAGATCATCCATGACAGCAAAGCCTTGAATCATTTTCTCAATCGTGGAACGAAATCGTTTGCAGAAGCGTTAACCTATTTTCCAGACATGGAAAAATATAATGTTGGTCCAGAAAATTACCTTGAGCTGATCCAAAAACTCAAAAATGCAGTGGATATCCCTGTTATTGGCAGTCTGAATGGCGTATCAACAGGTGGCTGGATCAATTATGCTCGTAAAATGGAGCAAGCCGGGGTAGATGCACTGGAACTCAACATCTATTCACTGCCAACCGATTTCGAACTGACCAGTCAGAGCCTGGAAGAGAACTATATAGCCCTGGTGGCAGATATCCGGAAAGAAATCCAAATTCCATTCTCGGTCAAGTTGAGCCCCTATTTCACCTCGCTCCCGCATTTTGCCAGCAAGCTCATCCAGGCAGGTGCCAATGGATTGACCCTATTCAATCGTTTTTATCAACCGGATATCGACATTGAAGCACTCGAAGTGGTTCCCAATCTCATCCTGAGCGACCCAGGGGATATGCGCCTGCCCTTGCGCTGGATTGCCATCCTGTACGGACGCATTCAAGCCGACCTTGCACTCACCTCGGGTGTACACTCTGGCGAGGATGTACTCAAAGCAGTTATGGCTGGTGCAAATGTAGCCATGCTTACTTCAGAACTGTTGCGCAGCGGCAGTCAACGCATGACAGAAATCCTGGTTGAAATGCAGGATTGGATGGAGAAGCTGGAATACTCCTCCATTTCCCAAATGCGGGGCAGTATGAGCCAGAAATCCGTGGCAGATCCGGCAGCATTCGAACGTGCCAATTACATGAAAGTGCTTACCAGTTTCGACGGGAAAATATTGTTCTAGCAAATACAAAACATGTAAAGCATAGTATCTTCATTAAAATAATACTTAAAAGCAAAACACCCCTGCAAATTGCAGGGGTGTTCGTTGTTTATCTGGTGGAGGTTATTCTTCGGCAGGTCCTTCGTTTTTCTTCTGGCGATACACAATCCGGCCTCGGTTCAAATCATAAGGGCTCATTTCCACCCTTACTTTGTCTCCCAGCAGAATGCGAATATAATACTTGCGCATTCTGCCGGATAAATAGGCCAAAACATTGTGTCCGTTTTCAAGGCGCACTGTGAATTGGGTAGCAGGTAATGCTTCCACAATGGTGCCTTCAACGGTAATCTTATCATCTTCTTTTGCCATACAACCTCCTGGTCAATTCCCGGAAAACCGGGTTTTGACATAAAACCACACCGTCTTACTCAACCATGTGGGTATACTGGCGGCGCTTAATGCGACGCATTGACTTTTTCTTTTCCACACGGCGTAACTCGCTTTTGGAAATGAACCAACGTTTGCGGCGGATTGTGCTTAAACACCACTTTTAACAACTTTCTTTCGAAAGCGTTTTAGCAACTGGTCCTGGCTTTCGTTTTGGCGAAGGTTTACCAATGCCATAAAATGTTCTCACCTCCTTCGATTTCAAGTTCATTTCCTGCAAGGATTGTGACAGAGACAAAAAATCGGCTCGCAAGTCTGCAGCCGAGAAATCTTGTTGAGATACATTGTACCCGCTCAAGCTGCACCCTATCACAACCTCCTGTAGTTAAACGTAATGTTCCGGTAAATCAATCTGTACCGTAAACCAGACGTATTATACGTCTTTGTGGGTGAATTGTCAATTAATTCTAACAGGCTGCGAGACCTATTCAATCCATTCAGCAGGAATTTGTATCCCAGGGTTACTGGAATAAGCACTGATCAGTTTGGTTAGCGAAAGCGGTTCTTCCAATGTTATTTCCGCCAGCATATCTATTAATTCCCAGCCCTCCGATGATGTGTCCTGGAGAGGAGTTGTGAGGATACCCCAGAAATCCCAGGGAAGGACTTCTATTTTGTTAATGCCAATAAATCGCGGATTACATTACCCCGGACAAAATCCCAACCCTTATATTCCAAGATTCCGCACAGGTTGGGATCCAACCCTTCCTTTCGGCACATTTGCCAGACTTTTCCTCCAGGGAGAAAATATCCTGCGGGCATATCCAGTGGATTGAAGGCTGGTTTTAGAACGTTCATCTGCAGTTCATCCAGTTGTGCATCGAGCATCACCCAGCGCTTCTCGGTATCATGCCAGTATTCACATACCCAATGATCTTCATAGTGACCGGGTGTAAAGTAGGTGGAAAAACCGCAGCGCGCCCTGGCAGGGATACCCTTTGCACGCAAAAAGCTGGTCATAAAAAGGCTGTAATCGCGGCAATTGCTGACAAGCCGTCGTTCTGCTGGCCGCGGTGATATGAGATCATGCCCACCTAACTCAGCAAGATGAGGGATTTTATCCTTTAACTTGCGAATAGTCACTTCTTTCTTGCGGTCCTCGCTCAGATCCAACCCATGTCCTTTTGCCCAAAAGATATGGACATTCAAATTCTGTACAGCTTTTACCAACATGGGAACATCACTGGGAAGCTGTTTCGTGCATCCCTTACAGCCTCCTGGCTCCGACATGGGACCTTGCTGTAAATAAAATGAATATATAGAATTGTCGTTTATGCTAGTCATTATTATTTCCTGTTTTTGTGTAAAGTGACAAACTTCAGAATTTTATCTCAAAATGTTAAATGGGGAAGTCTACTTCTAGGATATTAAATAAAATCTTAATTAGGCTATGATTCGTGAAATTCTCGATGTGAGAACGTCCGTTAGCAGTCGTAGAGGAAATAATCTTGGTAATTCCACCTCATGGACTTATATAAAAAGTATCCAGGCAATGACCGGAACTCCAAAATGGTGTCACCCTTCAGAATATTAAATAAAATAATCACTCGGTAATGACCGAAACTCCTTAAGATGGAGTCGCCCTTCAGGTAAATAATATTTTTTTGGCTATGAGACCGGAACTCCTTAAGTTGGAGTCGCCCTCTAAGAATCGTTAATAAAAAAGTCTCCTGGCAATGACCGGAACTCCTAAAGATGCAGTCGCCCTCTAGAATATTAAAATAAAAAAAGTCTCTTGGCAATGACCTACTCTCCCGGGAGGTCGCCCTCCAAGTACCATCGGCGCTGTCAGGCTTAACGACCGGGTTCGGTATGAGACCGGGTGTACCTCTGACGCACAAATCACCAAGAGACTAATTTACTTAGTCACGAATAGTATGTAGAATTGCTAAAAAAAGTATCAAGTTCCCCGCACCACGCACAGAAGCCCTCGATCATTAGTACGATTTAGCTTAATGCATTGCTGCACTTACACATATCGCCTATCAAGCAGGTAGTCTACCTGCGATCTTACTTCCTTACGGAATGAGGGATCTCATCTTGAGGCGAGTTTCCCACTTAGATGCTTTCAGCGGTTATCTCTGCCAGACATGGCTACCCAGCGATGCCGTTGGCACGACAACTGGCACACCAGAGGTCTGTCCACCCCGGTCCTCTCGTACTAGGGGCAGCTCCTCTCAAATCCCTTGCGCCCACAGCGGATAGAGACCGACCTGTCTCACGACGGTCTGAACCCAGCTCGCGTACCGCTTTAACGGGCGAACAGCCCGACCCTTGGGACCTTATACAGCCCCAGGATGCGATGAGCCGACATCGAGGTGCCGAGCGAAGTCGTCGATGTGAACTCTTGGACTTCACCAGCCTGTTATCCCCGGGGTAGCTTTTATCCGGTAAGCCACGGCCATTCCACTCTGAACCGTGGGATCACTAAACCCTACTTTCGTACCTGCTCGACGCGTTGGTCTTGCAGTCAAGCTCCCTTATGCTTTTGCACTCTTCTACTGGTTTCCATTCAGTATGAGGGAACCTTTGGGCGCCTCCGTTACCTTTTGGGAGGCGACCGCCCCAGTCAAACTGCCCACCTGGCACGGTTCCCCACCCGGATTACGGTGTGGGGTTAGGGTCTAAATGTAGTTAGGGTGGTATTTCACTGGCGGCTCCACCGAGGCTAGCGCCCCAGCTTCAAAGCCTCCCACCTATCCTACACAAACAACACCCAAACTCAATGCCAAGCTGCAGTAAAGCTCCACGGGGTCTTTTTGTCCTGCTGCGGGTAGGCCGCATCTTCACAGCCATTTCAATTTCACCGGGTCCTTCGTCGAGACAGTGCTCTAGTTGTTACGCCGTTCGTGCGGGTCGGAACTTACCCGACAAGGAATTTCGCTACCTTAGGACCGTTATAGTTACGGCCGCCGTTCACCGGGGCTTCAGTTCAAAGCTTCGCTTGCGCTAACCTCTCCCTTTAACCTTCCGGCACTGGGCAGGCGTCAGCCCCTATACATAGTCTTACGACTTAGCAGAGACCTGTGGTTTTGCTAACCAGTCACTAGAGCCATTTCACTGCGACCTCCCAACGCTCATTATTCATTCACGTCAGAAGGCACCCCTTATCCCGAAGTTACGGGGCTAATTTGCCTAATTCCTTAACGAAGGTTCTCCCGTTCACCTTGGTATACTCTACCCGTCTACCAGTGTCGGATTGCGGTACGGGCACCTGGATCTCAATGCTTAGAGGCTTTTCTTGACAACAAGGCTTAACTCACTTACGCCTCGGGGGCTCGCTACACAGTCTCAACTCAGCTTGCGGATTTTCCTACAAGCCTCAACGTCTGACGCTGCATACACCTGCACAACCAATCGCAGGCTGGTCTACCTCGTTGTGTCCCCTCATCGCTCCTTCCAGGCGGTACCGGAATGTTGACCGGTTATCCATCGCTTACGCCTCGCGGCCTCAGCTTAGGGCCCGACTAACCCGACGCGGAACGACCTGGCGTCGGAAACCTTAGACATACGGTGAACACGGTTCTCACGTGTTTTACGCTACTCATGCCTGCATTCTCACTTCTGTCCGCTCCAGCCGTCCTTACGGTCGACCTTCACTGCAAACAGAACGCTCCCCTACCAATCCGGCTTACGCCGAATTCCATGGCTTCGGTATTATGCTTAGCCCCGTTAAGTTTTCCGCGCAGGATCACTTGACCAGTGAGCTGTTACGCACTCTTTAAAGGGTGGCTGCTTCTAAGCAAACCTCCTGGTTGTTTAAGTAATCCCACCTCGTTTCCCACTTAGCATAAATTTTGGGACCTTAGCCGATGATCTGGGCTGTTTCCCTCTCGACCACGAATCTCATCACCCGTAGTCCGACTACCACATTCTGGAGTACCGGCATTCGGAGTTTGATTGGGTTTGGTAAGCATTAAGCCCCCTAGCCCATTCAGTGCTCTACCTCCGGTACTAAACATGTGGCGCTAGCCCTAAAGCTATTTCGGGGAGAACCAGCTATCTCCGAGTTCGGTTGGCATATCACCCCTACCCACAACTCATCCCCTAATTTTGCAACATTAGTAGGTTCGGGCCTTCACGAGCGGTTAGACTCGCTTCACCCTGGTCATGGGTAGATCACCCGGTTTCGGGTCTAATCTCTGCGACTATACGCCCTATTAAGACTCGCTTTCGCTACGGCTTCGGGTGTCACTCCCTTAACCTTGCCACACAGATTAACTCGCAGGCTCATTCTCCAAGAGGCACGCTGTCAGGCCTAGCGGCGCGCACCCGGCTTTCACCGGAGCACCGACCCGCCATTAGCCCTCCAACTGCTTGTAAGCTTACGGTTTCAGGTTCTATTTCACTCCCCTCAACGGGGTACTTTTCACCTTTCCCTCACGGTACTTGTTCACTATCGGTCGCCAAGTGTATTTAGCCTTGGAGAGTGGACTCCCCAGTTTCCTGCCGGATTAGCGTGCCCGGCAGTACTCAGGTACCTGGTGGGAGAGAATTTGCTTTCGCTTACGGGACTAGCACCCTCTTTGGTTGGCTTTCCAACACCATTCTGCTAGCAAGTTCCTTTGTAACTCCCATATACCAGGCCCTACAACCCCACCTCAGCAAGCTGAGATGGTTTGGGCTTTTCCCCGTTCGCTCGCCACTACTAAGGGAATCATTTCTTTTCCTCTGGGTACTTAGATGTTTCAGTTCCCCAGGTGCCCTTCAATCCGTCTATATATTCAACGGATGATACTACCGGTTCGCGGTAGTGGGTTTCCCCATTCGGAAATCCCCGGATCAACGCCTGTTCACGGCTTCCCGAGGCTTATCGCAGTGACCTACGTCCTTCATCGGCACTTGGCGCCAAGGCATCCACCATAAGCTCTTAGTAGCTTCCGCACGTGATGCGGAGAATTTGATACTCTTTCTTTTTCCCAAATCGATCTAGTTAGATCAAATGGCTTATAAATGTATGATTTTGGCCTACATACTATTCGATTTTTAAGGTTCTGCTTGCCTTGGTTACCCAGGGCACTCTGCCACTGATTTTTCAGGAGCAGAGGGCTCCATTCAACCTATTCCACTTTATTGCGAGAGACAATACGACCCGGCTCTACCGCCGGGTCTTGTAAACCGAACGGTGTTGCCTTTTATTTCAATGAGCGATAGCTGACGTTCTCGTCAAATATCTTTCTTCCTGTCTCTCCATGCTCAGTGGAGATGAGGGGATTCGAACCCCTGACCTCCGCCGTGCAAAGGCGGCGCTCTCCCAACTAAGCTACATCCCCGGACTTGCCAGGGTATCAGGTGGGCCTTTCAGGGCTCGAACCTGAGACCTTGCCCTTATCAGAGGCACGCTCTAACCAACTGAGCTAAAGGCCCTCGCAAACCTCAACAACTGATGAGTGATAGGAAGCAGTTTTGTCCTGCCGCCACCTCGTCACCGCGACGAGGACTTTTTTCGAACGCCCATCCGTAGATGTTTGCTCAGTTCTCCTTAGAAAGGAGGTGATCCAGGCGCACCTTCCGGTACACCTACCTTGTTACGACTTCGTCCCAGTCACCAACCCCACCCTCGACGGCTCCCTCCCTTGCGGGTTAGGATACCGGCTTCAGGTGTTGCCAGCTCCCATGACGTGACGGGCGGTGTGTACAAACCCCGGGAACGTATTCAACGCAGTATAGCTGACCTGCGTTTACTAGCAACTCCGACTTCATGCAGGCGAGTTGCAGCCTACAATCTGAACTGAGGCAAGCTTTGAGGATTGGCTCCACCTCGCGGTTTCGCAACCTATTGTACTTGCCATTGTAGCGTGTGTGTAGCCCAGGATATAAAGGCCATGCTGACTTGACGTCATCCCCACCTTCCTCCGGCTTGATACCGGCGGTCTCGTGTGACACGTATAACACACGACGAGGGTTGCGCTCGTTAGCGGACTTAACCGAACATCTCACGACACGAGCTGACGACAGCCATGCAGCACCTGTGCAAGCTCCCCGAAGGGTCGGTCACCTTTCGGATTCCTACCACTTGCATGTCAAACCCTGGTAAGGTTCTTCGTGTAGCATCGAATTAAACCACACGCTCCGCTGCTTGTGCGGGGTCCCGTCAATTCCTTTGAGTTTTAACCTTGCGGCCGTAGTCCCCAGGCGGTGGACTTATCGCGTTAGCTTCGGCACCGACGGATTTAAACCCGCCGACGCCAAGTCCACATCGTTTACAGCTAGGACTACCGGGGTCTCTAATCCCGTTTGCTACCCTAGCTTTCGCGTCTGAGCGTCAGAAATGGGCCAGGAGGCCGCTTTCGCCACTGGTGTTCCTCCGGATATCTACGCATTTCACCACTACACCCGGAATTCCACCTCCCTCTCCCATCCTCTAGTCTGGTAGTATTGAACGACCTCTCCCAGTTAGGCCAGGAGCTTTCACATCCAACTTACCAAACCGCCTGCACGCGCTTTACGCCCAGTAAATCCGAATAACGCTTGCCTCCTACGTGTTACCGCGGCTGCTGGCACGTAGTTAGCCGAGGCTTATTCTAAGGGTACTGTCCTTCCTCATCCCCTCAAAAAGTGCTTTACAACCCGAAGGCCTTCATCGCACACGCGGCGTTGCTGGTTCAGGCTTTCGCCCATTACCAATATTCCCTACTGCTGCCACCCGTAGGTGTATGGACCGTGTTTCAGTTCCATTGTGGGGGGCCACCCTCTCAGGTCCCCTACCCGTCATAGCCTTGGTAGGCCATTACCCTACCAACTAGCTGATGGGACGCAGGCCCCTCCCAAAGCGAATTACTCCTTTAGTCTAAGAGCATCTAATCTCAAAGACCACATGGGGTATTAGCAACCCTTTCGGGCTGTTATCCCTCACTTCGGGGCAGGTCACCAACGCGTTACTCACCCGTTCGCCACTAAGAATGTATTGCTACAATCTCCGTTCGACTTGCATGTATTAGGCACGCCGCCAGCGTTCATCCTGAGCCAGGATCAAACTCTCCGTAAAATGTTTTCACCTTTACAGGTGTAACTTGCGGAAAGAAATTAAAACGACAGGGCTTTTTGTACTTCCTATCACTCATCAATTGTTAAGGTGCTGTTCCTATTTACCGCTTTCTCTTGGCGACATTTTCAGACGAAACGCCGATGTCTATCTCGTTTTCTGTGATGACATCGGCCTCTAAAAACGATTTCCTTGCGGAATTAGCCTCAAGGAATTATTCGGTTATCAAGATCTGCAAAAGCGAGATCGCAAGTTAGGAACTAGATTTTAACTGAGGTTCCCATACTTGTCAAGTGGTTTTTCCACTTTCGTTGATTTTCCGCAAAACTCAGGAGCGGCAAAGCCAGGAGCATTTTCAGTTTTTATGCGTTTGCTTTTCAGCGAAACCTGCCTGTTTTTGGCAGCGGGTTGGATTATATCGCGTCTAGTACTTCTGTCAAGGGATTCACACCACCAATTTCAATATTGGTCAAATTGCCTTTATTTACGCCTGCAAGTCCCAGTTATTGGGCAGATTATTGGCTGTTTTCCGCAATTTATTGCAGCATCTGCGAAGTACTCCAATTAATTAGTAAATCCGGTTGTCTGGAACAATTCCTGCAATCCCTTCGTCTTAAAGATAAGTATGAGAGGATTCTCACGGAGATTATGGTTTTCTTCCATCCTCCTGGTCTATAATTACTTTTAATATGAGCACTCCTGTAATGGTAAGACCCCGACCCAATTCCACTCGAGCGTTTCAGATTGAATACGCTCTGTTTGGAATCCTTATGGCTGCTGTTGTCTTTGGTGCAGCAGTGGTTTTCTACTTCCTTGGTTACCAGGTCTGGTACGCCGGACGTATCTTTCCCGGTGTTCAGATAGCAGGTATTCCGCTTGGTGGGCTTTCGGTCGCGGATGCTGAAGATACATTAAATGCATCCCTTACTTACCCCCAGACCGGACGCCTGGTGTTGCAGGATGGGGATAGAAGCTGGCTGCTGAAACCCGCTCAACTGGGTGTAATGTTTGACAGCAACAGTTCTGCCAGGGCTGCTTTCCAAATCGGACGCAATGGCAGCCTGTTTGACCGGCTGGATATCCAGATGGCTGCCCGCAGGAATACCATTAACCTCTCGCCGGTGCTCATCTATGACCAGCGCATCGCCTTTCTTTACCTCAACCAGATAGCAAACGAAATTAATCGCCCCCTGGAAGAACCGACCATTCAAATCTCGGGAACCCAGGTAAATATTACACCTGGCAGCAATGGCAGAACCCTGGATTACACCCAATCCCTGGAACGAATCTCAGCCCAGGTTTCCAAATTACAGGATGGTTTGATCCCTCTGGTGATTCAAGAATCAAATCCGGTAATCGTTAATGTTGAAGAACAGGCTGAATTGGCGCGGCAGCTTCTCAGTCAACCCCTCAGCCTGACAATGCCCGATGGACAGCCTGACAATGAAGGACCCTGGGTATTCTCACCCGACAACCTGTCAAAAATGCTGGCTTTCGAAGTGGTTCAAATTGATGGCACTTCACAATATCGGGCTACACTAAAAACTGAGGCAGTAAGAGAATTCTTGCGCAGGCTGCAGCCGGAGTTAAGTCTTGCTCCCAAAAACACCCGTTTTATTTTTAATGATGAAACCCGACAGCTTGAAATAATGGAAAATGCCACTATTGGGCGCGAGCTTAATATAGAAGAAAGTATCAAGGCGGTGCAAAGCAAACTCGTGGCTGGTGAACATAACGCAGCACTGGTATTTGATTTCACCAACCCGCAAGTATCAGATGATATGTCCGGCGAACAGCTTGGGATTACCGAATTGGTTCATGCGGAAACCTCCTATTTTTATGGTTCCAGCGCCGAGCGTATCCAAAACATCCAGGCTGCTGCCAAAGAATTTCATGGATTGCTGGTTGCGCCAGGGGAAACTTTTTCCATGGCATCCTATCTGGGTGATATCAGCCTGGATAATGGTTACGCAGAAGCGCTCATCATCTACGGTAACCAGACGATTAAAGGTGTTGGCGGCGGCGTGTGTCAGGTCAGCACCACCCTATTCCGGGCTGCATTCTTTGCCGGCTTCCCAATCAACGAACGCTATGCACATGCCTACCGGGTATCCTATTACGAGCGGGTGGCGGGCGGTTCTATTGACCCCAGCCTGGCTGGATTGGATGCAACCGTATATGCGCCTATTGTCGATTTAAAATTTACCAATGACACACCTTACTGGCTTTTGATGGAAACGTACGTTTCTCCTGGCAGCAGCGCGATTACCTGGAAATTCTATTCCACGAAAGACGGGCGCAGTGTCGATTGGGACACTACGGGTCCAGTAAATGTAGTGGAAGCCCCAAAACCACTCTACCGTGAAAATAGCGATCTATCGCAGGGCGACGTTCGCCAGGTCGATTGGTCGGCAGACGGCGCAGATGTATCCGTCACGCGCACAGTCTACAAAGATGGCAACGTTTATTTCCAGGACTCGTTTTACACACAGTTCCAGCCCTGGCAGGCGATTTATGAGTACGGTCCGGGAACACCGGATATGCCTCCCCCCGAAGAATAAATGTTTTCAGCTATGGTACAATTTGTTCCGTTATTTGGAGGTTCTATGGTACATCCTGATTTACTTGAAATATTACGCTGTCCGGTTTGTGTGCGCGAGCATGAAAACGGCGGCGCCCTTGAAGTATATAAAGAGACCTGGTTGTTATGCACTGAATGCAGCCGGAAGTACCCAATAGTGGAAGATATTCCGGTCATGCTGGTAGATGAAGGGGACAAGTGGGTGAATACCTCTGCCAGCGCATTGCCAGTTCCACCCCCTGCCATGGATTGAAACCGTTTTGCGCCATCCTTTACCGAATTGCCAGTTAACCATAACCCTTGTTGCTGTCTGGCATCAATGTTGCACCGGATGACACATGCACGGCTGATTCCAGCAAAAGAAATGGATTACAATTAGGCTATGGATCGCACACCAGTACAGATGGCAAAGAATCCTAAACGGAATAATCGAAAAAACCGCTCAGGTATTGATTTAAGCCGCACAAACTTTAAATTTGACCGCCTGACAATCGGCTTGCTGGTTGCCTTTGCAGTGATTGGTATCATTACTGCGGTGGTTGCATTTAATGTCATGCGCGACCTGGTAGGTTCCTGGACGTTAACAGCAGGGTTACCCGGCGGTCCAGAAATTGACCCGCGCAACCCATTCAATCAACCCACCCCCAGCGGCACCGAAGCGGTAGTAGCCCTACAACCAGTTGGAGCCCCCACCCCACAGACCTGGGACGGAAAAGGCAGAGTAACCATACTCATCATGGGTCTGGATTATGAGGACACAGAAGAACGGCGTGTTCCCCGAACTGACTCCATGATGCTGCTCACGCTTGATCCCATCTCCAATACTGCTGGAATGCTTTCCATTCCACGCGATGCCTGGGTGAACATTCCCGGATTCGATTATGGCAAAATCAATACAGCCTACTTTTTAGGGGAATCCTATCAACTCCCGGGTGGCGGTGCAGGTCTGGCTGTTCAAACAGTAGAAGCGTTCCTGGGTGTACCCATCAATTATTATGCCCAGATTGATTTTGAAGCGTTTGTCAAATTCATCGATTTACTCGATGGACTGGATATTAATATCCGCGAAGAAATTACTGTTGACCCCATTGGTCCTGCCAATACGGTCACACTCTACCCAGGGGTACAAAATTTGGATGGCGCTACGATCCTGGCATTCGCCCGTGCCCGTTACACGGGACTGGGTGATTATGACCGGGCGGACCGTCAACAGCAGGTTGTTCTGGCAGTGCGTGACCAGATATTGACTTTCAATATGCTGCCCACGCTCATTTCCAAGGCACCCCAGATGTACCAGGAATTATCAGCGGGTATTCATACCAATTTGAACTTGCAGCAAATTGTCGAGTTGGCACTGCTTGCCACCAAAGTACCCGAACGGAACATCAAAAAAGCGGTTCTCGACCAGAATTGTTTCATCCCTTCCATGTGGAATGGTCAATCGATTGAAATTCCCATTCAGGATCAAATTCGCCTCAAGCGGGATGAAATTTTCACCACCGGTGGTGCAGTTGGTCCAGCCGCAGTCTCGACGGATGGCACGACTGCCAGCCTGATTGAGCTTGCCACCGCAGAAACAGCCCGCATTTCGATCCAGAATGGCACTTCGGATGCAGGTCTGGCGCAGCGAACTTCAGAGTACTTGCGCGGCCTGGGATTGAATATCGTCGAAGAAACCAACGCCGACCAGATTTATTACAATACATCCATCCTGATTGCAAATGGAAAACCATACACTGCCGGTTACATGGCGCAACTGATGGGTGTGCAATCCAGTAATATTTACAATCGCTACCAGCCGGATTCTTACGCAGATATTGTTGTCATCCTGGGTGAAGATTGGGCTGGTAACAACCCCCTGCCCTGAGATAATATATTATAAATATTAAGGCTGTCTGGTCAAATCTTTCCAGACAGCCTTTTGTGTTAAATTTTGTAATGATGGGAAGTTACTTAAAAATCAGCTTGACACCGCCCAGGTAGGAACCGCCCTCATTCTTGTTGCAGTATGTCACTTTCAGCCCGGTCACTGGTTTGCTGGCATCACCCACCCGCAGGCTGTAGACCACATTCTCCTGCATTTCAAAATCCGCGTATCCCGGACCCATCTCTGGATGCAGTCCGGTGAAGAAGGAATCTTCCCCGCCGTCCCAACTGACAGTGATGTGCACCCCTGCCAGGGGGTTTTCGTTTTCATCCAGTACCTCCACCTGCAACAGCCTTTCAGGCAGGTTGGGATTGCATACAGTTTCGTTTTCAGCCAGAATAAACGGCACGCTGATGGTGGGCGTAAACGTAATTGCAATGCGTGGCGTAAAAGTGGGTACGGGTGTCTTGCCCTCACCATTGGGATTTGGTGTAGCGGTTCGAATGGCGTTATCCGGGTTGAGTGTGGCGGTTGTCAAGCCTGGTGTCTCATCGGTCAAAACAACGGCAAGCGTGGGTACAGGATTGACTTCACCTGCACCACCCAGCACTTCAGCAAGGGCAGCCAGTGCTTCGGCATCACTGCGTTTGCCATCTTCGGCAATTAATTGCTGTGCCTGGCTTTCCAGCATCTGTTTGGGGTCTTCATCACCCAGCAAAGCAAGTCTTGCGGCAGCCCTGCCCGTATCCTGGTTATAGGCATACGCGTGAGCAATCAACAGTCGGTATTGGTCGCGGAAATCATTGCGAAGCGTAGCCGGAGAAGTATCACGATACGAGACTGGATTAATCAACCAGGCATACACCAAACCGAGTGCCAACCCGATGATTAGCCCGGTAATGAGAAAGCCATAGCCGCGTCGCTCGTTCATGGGGTCACCCCGATACCGGGTGTTGTGGATTGCAGGTCCACTAATAGTTTACCCAGCACTTCCATATCCCTGCTGCCATACCCCAATTCTTTACCGGTTATCACTGCCTGCTGTACCAGGCGGATTGGGTCTTCGTCCTGCAGTCTGCGCAAATCAAGAACTGCGATCGCCAGGTCCTGTTCTTTTTGGTAGGACTCGGCAACCATCAGGACATAATCTGCCTTGTAATCAGTCCGCAAGGAATGCAAAGGAGTATCAACAAATTTAACCGGGTTCACCATCCATCCATAGGTAATCCCCCCGGCAATGCCGAGGGCAATGACAATCAGGAACCACACCAAACGTTTCGCACGCATGCTTACCTGTTCTTCAACATTGGTATTTTAATCCCGCCGCGCCTGGCTGCTGCAATGGCTTCCGGGTAACCTGCATCCGCATGCCGAACCACTCCCATGCCAGGATCAGATGTTAGTACCCGTTCCAGTCGTTTGGCGGCAGCCGGAGTGCCATCCGCCACAATCACCTGACCGGCATGCTGGCTGAATCCAATTCCAACTCCGCCGCCGTGATGAAAAGAGACCCAGGTAGCGCCATTGACCGCATTGATAAGTGCGTTCAAAATCGGCCAATCGCTGACGGCATCTGTCCCATCCAGCATGCTTTCTGTTTCCCGGTTGGGAGATGCCACCGAACCTGCATCGAGGTGGTCACGCCCGATTACAATGGGTGCTTTTAACACACCCTGCGCCACCATTTCGTTAAATTTGAAGTCCTGCCCGGGCACGTTCGCCATAGCCCAGCCAGCAGATGCGTGAGGGCAGCCCTTGAAAGTGAATGCGTTCCTTTGCCATGACAATCCAACGCCGCAGATGGTCATCATCCGGGAACAGCTCCAGTATCGCCTGGTCGGTGCGGTAAATATCCTCCGGGTCGCCAGAAAGTGCCACCCAGCGGAATGGTCCTTTTCCTTCACAGAAAAGCGGGCGAATATAGGCGGGTACAAATCCCGGAAAATCAAATGCATCCCTGACGCCATTATCAAATGCCCGCTGGCGTAAATTGTTGCCATAATCAAACACTTCTGCGCCTTGTTTTTGAAACGCCAGCATGGCTTTCACATGGGCAGACATGAGAATCGAGCGATTGTTTTTCATACCTGGCAGGGTCTGACTGGCGAAGCAGGTTTGCCTCTTCCAGGCTTATGCCTGCCGGCACATACATCATGACGTCATGGGCGGGAGTCTGGTCGGTAACCACATCCGGAATCACTCCCAGGGCAGCCAGCTTTGGATAAATTTCCGCCGCGTTGCCGATCAATCCAATCGAACGGGGGATGCCCTTATCCCTGGCTTCTTCAACCAGGGTCATGGCTTCTTCCAATTCATTTACAACCACATCCACGTAGCGGTGTTCCAGGCGGCGTTGGGCACGAGCCGGGTCAATTTCCACCACCAGCCCTACACCTTCGTTCATGGTAATTGCCAGGGGCTGGGCACCGCCCATACCACCCAAACCCGCCGTGAGCACAAACTTACCCCGCAGGGATCCCCAACCTCGTTGTTTTGCCAGGGCTGCCAGGGTTTCGTAAGTCCCCTGCAGAATACCCTGGGTGCCAATATAAATCCACGAACCGGCGGTCATTTGACCATACATCATCAACCCGCGCCGGGCAAGGTCATCAAAATGCTCCTGGGTAGCCCAATGCGGCACCAGGTTGGAGTTGGCGATTAACACCCGGGGTGCATCCGGATGGCTGCGAAATACCGCTACCGGCTTGCCGGACTGCACCAGCAGGGTTTCGTCATCTTCCAGTTCAATTAAACTTTCCAGGATGGCATCCAACGCTTCCCAACTGCGGGCAGCCTGCCCTTTACCGCCATACACCACCAGGTCTTCCGGACGTTCTGCCACTTCTGGATCCAGGTTATTCTGGAGCATACGGTAGGCAGCCTCTGTGAGCCATGATTTGCAGGTTAGCTGGGTACCGCGTGGGGCGCGGATGACACGTGGACCGGGCATGAATACCTCCGGGGAAAGGGTTATTTGTTGTGATTATACAACAGGTGAAAGAGGTGAAGTTTTTGAAATTTGATAATCCGGGAGACTATTTACATTACAAAAAAAGTGGATATATTACATAGCATGGATAATAAATCGATAGAAAATTTGGAAACAACAGTTTACCAACGCATCTACAACCTGGTGCAGCAAATTCCTCCCGGCAGGGTTGCCACATACGGACAGATTGCCAGGTTGGTCGGCAGATGCACTGCCCGCATGGTTGGTTATGCCATGGCAGCCACCCCCGCAAACCGCAGCATTCCCTGGCAGCGGGTGATTAACGCCCAGGGCAAGATAAGCACCCATGGTGACGGGTTTGGTACCTCCATGCAGCGTACCCTCCTGGAAGATGAAGGGGTGGAGTTTGACAGCCAGGGACGCATTGACCTGGATACTTTTGGCTGGCTGCCAGATTAGAAAATACTTAACCTCACGCCTGTACACAGCCTTTCTGGGGGATGAAATGGAAAGCGTTCTCTGGTAGAATTGCATCGAACGTCCAAGTGGACAATCGGATTTAATTAATGGTACTGCGAGGCTGGTTGGTTGAGCGATGCAAAACATCTCGTTAATAAAGAGAACCTTTGCTTCACTCACAGTGACAGGGTTCTTTTTCAAAAACCTCGCATGATAAGAAATGGAGCAGGAAATGGCTGGAATGGAGCGATTTACCCAAAGAGCTCGCCGGGTTCTCAGTCTGGCACATCAAGAAGCCGAACGGCTTCGTTATGACACGATTGAGACAGAGCATCTTTTAATTGGGTTGATTCTGGAAGAAAATGGCGTAGCCCGTCATGTCCTTTCTGAATTGGGGTTGGAAGCAAAACGAGTTCAAGAAGTGGTTGAACTGATAAGCGGTTTTGGCAATTACCAGAGCGGCAAGATTGAACTATCCGCAGGGGTGCAAAAAGTTCTCGAAAATGCCCTGGATGAAGCCAAAAAGATGGGGCATCATTATGTTGGGACGGAACACCTGCTGCTCGGTTTGTCGCAATCCACCGATGGTCAAGCCCATGAAGTATTGCGCAAGCTGGGTGTAACCCCGGAGCAAATCCGGCGACAGACCCGCAGGATACTGCAGGAAAACACTCCCAGCCAGGCAGCACCGGCTGGAGCACCCGCCCCGGCTGCCGCCCAAAAACAGGAAAAAGAACGCGGCAAAACGCCGCTGGTGGATCAACTGGCAACAGACCTGACCACCAAGGCAGAAGAAAATAAACTGGATCCGGTCGTCGGACGCCAGATGGAAATTGAACGTGTTATCCAAATCCTGGCACGCCGCAACAAAAATAATCCGGCATTGATTGGTGAACCAGGCGTTGGCAAGACTGCCATCGTTGAAGGTCTGGCACAACGCATCGTGGAAGGTGATGTCCCCGCACTGCTGCTTGGCAAGCGGGTTTTACAGCTGGACGTTGGCTCGCTGGTGGCGGGCACCATGTATCGTGGTCAATTTGAAGAACGATTAAAACGGGTGATTGACGAACTCAAGCAATCCGGTGCCATCCTCTTCATCGATGAAGTCCACATGCTGGTGGGTGCGGGTTCTGCCGGCTCATCCGTGGATGCTGCCAATATTCTTAAACCTGCCCTTTCTCGCGGTGAGCTTCAGGTTATCGGTGCCACCACCATGGAAGAATACCGCAAGCACATCGAAAGTGATGCCGCCCTCGAACGGCGTTTTCAACCCATTGTGGTCAATGAACCAACCGTCGAAGAAACCATCAAAATCCTGCAGGGTATTCGCAGCAAGTATGAAGAGCATCACCGTCTGCAAATTTCGGATGAAGCGCTGGAGGCGGCAGCCCGTCTGTCTGCCCGCTATATTTCAGACCGCTTTTTACCCGATAAAGCCATTGACCTGATTGATGAAGCCTCCTCCCGGGTTCGCATGTATAAAAGCCCGGCTGCCCAAACCAGCAAGGAACTATTAAGAAAATCCGCGCTCTGCAGCCGGATATCAAGCTTGCCATGCAAGAAAACCGCAATGCAGATGTGGAAAAAATGCAGGAACAACAGCGCGAGATGGAAGCCGAATTGGACCAGATGCGCACCGGTTGGGATCGCACAACCAGTCCTTCGGTTACCCCGGATGATATTGCCGAATTGGTTGCCATGTGGACGGGTGTGCCCGTCATGCAGATGGCACAGGAAGAATCGCTGCGGCTGCTCAATATGGAAGACGAACTGCGTCAATCCATCATCGGTCAAAACGAAGCCATTGAAACCATTTCCAAGGCAGTACGGCGCGCCCGTTCCGGGTTAAAAGACCCGCGCCGTCCGATTGGCTCCTTTGTTTTCCTGGGACCAACCGGAGTAGGAAAAACCGAATTAACCAAAGCCCTGGCGCGATTCCTGTTTGGCAGCGAAGAAGCCCTGGTGCAATTGGATATGTCGGAGTTCATGGAACGGCATTCCATCAGCCGGCTGGTTGGTGCTCCTCCCGGATACGTCGGTTATGACGAAGCCGGACAGCTCACCGAAACCATCCGCCGCCGGCCGTATTCCATCGTGGTATTCGATGAAATTGAAAAAGCCCATCCTGAAGCCATGAATATGCTGCTGCAAATCATGGAAGAAGGTCACTTATCAGATGCCAAGGGTCGAAAAGTGGATTTCCGCAACACCATTATCGTAATGACCTCAAACATCGGCGCAGATGTCATCAAACGGCAGAGTTCAATCGGCTTCCAGTTGGAACGGGATGAATCCTCCGAAGAAAAACTGGCGTATGATGAAATGCGCAAGAAACTGCTCGAAGCACTGAAACGTGTCTTCCGTCCCGAGTTCATTAACCGCCTGGATGGAATTGTGGTGTTCAGGGCACTCAACCGCCAGGATATTCACCAGATAGTGCACCTCGAAATTGCCAAGGTGTCAGAACGTCTCAATGAACATGATATAACTTTGGAACCAAGTGCTGCAGTAACTGACCTGCTGGCAGACCAGGGGTACGACCCCGATATGGGAGCCCGCCCGCTGCGCCGTATCATTCAGCAAATGATTGAAGATAAACTGTCCGATGCCATGCTGGCGCATGAATTCAAGGACGGTGAGGTAATCATTCTCGACCTGGATGAAGAAAACCAGGTAGTACTCAAACACAAAAGTCCCGAAACGATAGCCGAGCCTGAACCGGCTGGATAATGAGAGTTAAAACGGGCGAGGAAAACCTCGCCCGTTTTTTGTTAACTATAGAAGTGTAATATCTTACGCAGGCACTTCCAGGGGTACACCTTTGAAAGGTGCCAATTCCAACTGCATGGCATCATTCGGACAATGGCTGACGCACACACCGCAGCCCATACAGGCAGCCTCATCCACAATCGCCAAACCATCCGTTATGCTGATGGCATGAAATTGGCACACACTCTCGCAGGTGGCACAACCCTGGCAAATTTTCTCATCCACGCGGCTTAGGTAGCCTGAAGATGCCAGCATGGGTGTTCCATTGCGATGAGCCTGCATGGCACCACAGCAGCAGGAACAGCAATTACAGATGGCATAAAACCGGTCCAAAACTGCCTGCTTGAAAAATGCATGGTGCACATGACCACGCTCTTCTTCCGCCTGGAGAATTTCAACTGCTTCCTGGGGTGTAATCCATCGTGCCCGATTTGGATGATGCTCAATTGCCATGCTGGCAAACGGCTCCCCGATAATCAAACACACATCCAGCGGCAGGCAGGGATTTTTCCGTTCTACACGGCACGGGCAATCCAATACGGCAATATGATCCGGGTCGTGCATGATGATATTCCGTGCCAGTTTGTATGGAATGACCTGTTCAGGATAGCTGTACTGAATTTCCTTGTTTATATTCACCAACTCGCAGGCGGTTTCCAACGGAACGACTTTGCCATGGTAGGTATCTGCAAATTGAATGTGATTTGCCGGATCAAGTCTTGGCTGTTTTGGAGCAGGGAAAACTTTACTCCAATACTTATGCATCCAGAGATAAAAACGTGCCGGTTTACGCTCCCCCATCCCATTGCCAATGTAAGCATACGGAAAAACGAGATAAAAATAACCGTGAAGAAAATCGAAGAAGTTAAAATTGCGGGTACGCCTGGCTTCAGCAATAAATGCCCGGGTTGAACGTTTGGGAAACGGCATGGATGCACTCCTTGTATAATCGCTATAACCACAGAAAATTGCAGAAGTTACGTTTTCGCTGGATTGCTTTTCGAGTATGATTGCAGTATATACCCAGGAGCGCAAATGCCAAAATTCATGACCCAATATGTCTGTCAGCAATGCGGTCGCACTTCCCCTCAATCATTCGGGCGCTGCCCGCAGTGCGGTGAATACAACAGCATGGTGGAAGAAGTGGTTGAAAAATCTCCTTCCCCGCAACGTGTTACCGGTCACGTGGGTCAATTGCGAAGCCAGCCGCGCCGCCTGGATGAAATTGAAGGTGATGTCTCCGAACGGTTGCCCCTTTCAATTGGCGAATTTGCCCGCGTGTTGGGCGGCGGTATTGTACCAGGTTCAATCATCCTGGTCGGTGGTGACCCGGGAATTGGCAAATCCACCCTGCTGTTGCAGGTTGCGTTAGAAATGGCAGCCCACAACAAAGTTCTGTACGTCTCTGGAGAGGAATCCGAGCGCCAGATAAAAATGCGGGCAGCCCGCCTGCAGCAGAATCAACCTGGTCTTCCATTTCCCGAGCAGCTATACCTGGTAACCGAAACCAACATGGATGCCATCCTGGAACACACAGCCAGCCTGGCACCGGGAATCCTGATTGTGGATTCGATTCAGACTGTCTATCTTCCCGAACTTGAATCATCTGCAGGTTCTGTCAGCCAGGTGCGTGAGAGTGCTTCCCGTCTGCGTGAACTGGCAAAAACTACTGGTCTGGCTGTTTTTGTCATCGGTCATGTCACCAAGGAGGGTGTTATCGCCGGTCCGCGAGTTCTTGAGCACATCGTGGATACGGTTCTTTACCTTGAAGGCGATTTTTTCCAATCCTTCCGATTATTGCGCTCGGTGAAAAACCGTTTTGGAGCGACCTCTGAAGTAGGTGTATTTGAAATGCGGGAAGGCGGCATGGTTGAAGTACCCAACCCTTCAGAGGCATTCCTGGCAGAACGGCTCGTAAACACTCCAGGCAGCGCCATTGCAGTCACCATGGAAGGCACCCGTCCGTTGTTGGTCGAAGTTCAGGGTCTCACCAGCCATACCAGCCTGAATAACCCCCGCCGCACCCCCAATGGTATTGATATGAATCGCCTGCTGTTGATTACAGCAGTACTCACCCGCCGGTTGGGTTTGCATCTGGCGGAGCAGGATGTTTTTGTAAATGTAATTGGCGGGTTGCGGATTGGCGAACCTGCAGCCGACCTGGCGATTGCAGCCGCAATTGCTTCTTCACAGCGTGATTTTCCAGTAAAGGCAGATACCGTCTTAATCGGAGAAGTTGGACTATCCGGAGAATTACGCTGGGTCAGCCAGATGGAAGCCCGCCTGCGGGAAGCAGCCAAATTGGGTTTCAAACAGGCAGTCATTCCCCATCGGGTCAGGCGTGGTGAGAGCATGCCTGAGGGCATTAAAATTTTTGAAGCGCGTTCATTGCGTGAAGCGCTGGATAATGCACTGATTTCTGGTAAACGCGAATAATTTGTCTTTTCAGCAACAAGGAGTATTACATGGATCCTTTATTATCTGGACTAATCTATAATATTCGGCGAAATCATGCCCTTGAACACGCCACCTTGCAGATTCTGACGGGCAAGAAAAGTTACCCGTTTGTGGCAGGCTATTCAGACTGGCGTGGATTTTGGGTACTGGGAGATGTAAAAACCGAGGACTTGAAGTCCGCGGCTGAGGAAGCCCTGACCCGGCTTAAAGCAGGTGAATCCAAACTTGCCATCCACCCGCACTGCGGCACAAACTTTGCTGTCAGCGGTATGCTGGCAGGCAGCGCTGCCTGGCTGGCAATGGCTGCCACGGGCAGCGGTTGGAGAAAAAAGCTGGAAAGGTTCCCCCTGGTAGTTACCCTGGTCACCCTGGTTCTGATTCTTTCCCAGCCGCTTGGACCGATGGTGCAATCCCGCTTCACCACCTGCCCCAATCCGGGATTAATGCAGGTAACTTCCATCACTATGCAAACATTCCGGAATACCAGTGCTCATCGCGTATTAACTGCAGATATGCAGGTGAATTAATGAGCGATGCCGGGAAAACCGTAATCGCTTTGCATGGAGATGATGAGTATTCCATCTGCCAGGTGAGCGCCCAAAAGATTTCAGAGGTGGGTGCGGAAGATCCGAGCGGCATGAATATCGTCCAGCTAGACAGCCGCCTGGTAAACGAAGAAGATTTGCGAACTGCTCTCAACACGCTCCCATTCCTATCTTCACGCCGCCTGGTGGTGCTCTCCAATCTCCCACCCCGCCAGGACGGGCAGCGATTTACAGCCCTTTTGGAACAGATGCCTGCCACCACGTTGTTGGTCGTGCAATTATTTGATGTCTTTGAACGGAATCATTGGAAGCAGTACGACATGGAAAAACACTGGCTGGCGCAATGGATAAAATTGCATCCTGACCAGGCGGAATGGCATGAGCACAGACTGCCCAGTCCATTTGCCATGCCAGGCTGGCTGCAGAAACAAGCCAAAAGCATGGAGGGGAAAATCACACCTGCTGCGGCTGATCGACTGGCGGAATGGATTGGAACAGATACCCGCCTGGCTGTCAAAGAGCTTGAAAAACTATTAACCTATGGTAAACTACGAGCGTGCCATTGACGTGGATGATGTTGAAGCATTATCCACCAACAATGCCACGGGTAACATTTTCCAATTTGTCGATGCGCTGGCTGAACATAATCGCCCCCAGGCTTTAACCCATCTGCATCGCTTGATGGAAGAGCAGGAACCGGTGCAGATATTCAGCATGATTGTGCGTCAGTTTCGTCTATTGTTGCAGGTTCGCGAACTGCTGGATGATGGGGGTGGTGTGCAAAACATCACCAGCGAGATTCCCGAAATCCGCGCATCGCTGGTGGCTGAGAAGATGGCAAAACAAGCCCGACGGTATAATTTACCGCAATTGAAGGCCATCTATCACCGCTTATTGCAGGTAGATCAATCGCTTAAGACCAGCCAGATGACACCCGAACTGGCATTTGACCTTTTAGTGGTGGAATTGACCCAAAAAGGACCTTAGCCCAAGAAAATTAAAAGTACTGGGACCCCAATCATAACTACGGCATCTGGACGATTATCTGGTCGTAGGCTGTCTGTAATGCTTCAGATGGGGTCAGAGAACCATCCATCACAGCATAGATAGCATCCTGCAAGGGTGTCCAATAAAGAGTCATTTGTGGAGAAGTTGGAAGCCCAACGCCAGTCCTGAAGGCATCCATCGCCATAGCAATAATCGGGTCGGACACGATAATACTCTTGAGCACAGGTACACCGGAAGATATATCATGGTCAGCACAGGCAACGGTTGCCCAGATGGTTTGTGCTTCGTTGGAAACCATGAATTTCATAAATTCCAGCGATGCAGAGGCATCTTCTCCCTGTGCCTGGGTGGTGAGAGAAACCATATCACTCATTACAAAACCAGACATATCTCTTGGCCATGGATCAATCACCAGGTTATCCGTACCAAGTGCACTTGCAAAACGCGAGACATTCCAGGTACCATCAATAATCATCCCGACATTGCCTGCCTCAAAACCATAGACATCTTCATCGGAATAATTGGAAACCGGTATTCCGACATCCTGTGCTGCTTTCAGCCTGGTCAGCCACTCGACGCCCACTGAATCATTAAAGGTCGGCTCTCCGGTGTTTGGATTTAAGAGCTGTCCACCCAATCCATACAAATGTCCACCTGAGAAGTAAAAGCCGGTTTCCAAATACATTCCGATCGTATCTCCGCTGGTTGCATTCATTGCCTTTCCAATCATATCATCCCAGTTTTGGGGTGCACTTGGAATAATGGAAGGATTTCGATACAACAATACACCCAGCAGATTTGTTGGAAGACCTAAAACGGCGTTTTTATATTGCACCGATTTAACCGCTGTATCGTTGAGTGAGTAGAGCAACCCTGGAGTGATATAACTGGAGATATCTTGAATGAGATATTCATCGTAACTCGCTGGACCCTGGTCTGCATTGCGAATTATCAGGGTGGGTCCTGCTCCTGCTGCCATGGCTGTTTCAAATTTGGTTTGGAAGTCCGCATAAGGTACATATAATTCCTCGACCATTACACCGGGATTTTTTCTTTCGAATGCATCAATAATTTCCGTTATACCTTCCGCAGCAAGCCCGGAATACATGTGCCAGATTTCCACACGTCCAGACGACATGGGGGCTTCGGTAACCACTATTACCGGTGCTTCTGTTGCTATGCGGGGTTCTTCCACTGCACGTTCTGTTGCATTAATTTCTTCCGTCTCTTTTGTCTTTTTCTTTTCACGTCTTTCTTCTGTTGCTGTTGGTTTGAAAGAGAGAAATGATGGTAATCCGTCCCGGAGGCTGAGTACTCCGAAAATTAAACAGGCAATGATTACCAGCCCGAGCAAACCACCGCCAATCGCCCAACCCAACCATTTTCTGTTCGCAGGCTTGGCGGATGCACTGGGGAGTGGAAGGTTACCTTGGGGGATATTGGGGGATACCGTCTGAACTGTGGGCAATTCCCTGGCTGAAACCGCAGCCGCAGGCTGTGGAATGGCAGCCGCGCTGGTCAGAGCATTCCGGAATGCTTTCACCTTTCGAAATCTATCAGAACTGTTGAGTGATAAAGCGTTTTCGATTGCTTTACCAATTCCAAAACTGGATGGATGGATTAACCGTCTGAACAGGAATAAGTGTGTCTTTCTCCAGGCGCATCATACTGTCTGGCGGAGTAAGTCCCGTAAGCAAGGAGTATAGTGTGGCACCCAAAGAATAAATATCACTGCGCTCGTCGGTTCCGGTATTCATAAATTGTTCCGGTGAAGAAAAACCGGGGGTGATTGCGTCAGCCGCCTGGTGCATGGATTGTTGTTCACCGGGAATTCTGAGTTTTCCCAAATTCACCAATATCGCATTGCCCTGCTTATTGATGACGATATTTTGGGGTTTGATATCCCTGTGAATGACTGGGGGATTTTGGGTATGCAAATATTCCAATGTCTCGCTAACCTGGGCAATCCACCTGACTGCGTCCTGTTCGTTTATGACTCCCTTATTCTGTTGTTGAATCACATCCAGTGGTTGGCCATCGACAAACTCCAGTACCAGGTAGCGGCCCTGTTCTGGAATTTCAAAATAATCACTTACTTTTTGTAACCCGGGATGGTTCAAGTTTTGCAGGATTTGTGCTTCAAGTGGAGACTGGCTGGCAGAGTCAGGCGCTTCGTCTATAATCTCTTTTACCAAACAAGCAGAATTGATATTCAAATCCCATGCCCTATAAATAACGCCTGTGGCGCTTTTTCCAATCTGGGATGCTATTCGATACCGGTTATTCAGGACCTGACCAAGTTCAAGAGACATTGCTAACCTCCAACAGAATATTCGTAAAATACGGATTTATATGCCAAAAATGTTTATCCAAAAATCACAATCGCAATTCCAGCGATGATTAAAACCAGGCCACCCAGCATAAAGATGATTGCGCTTCCGCCCGAACCCGTTTCCAGAACCGACTCCTCTGGATTATTGGGATCAAAGTGAACCTGTACGGTACCTCCAACCGGGTACTTTTCTACAGCCTTCTTCCCGGCAGCCTGGGTGTACTGTCGCTCAACCAGGTTGATGCGATGACCAGTGTAGACTCTGTCACCCAAACGGTATTCATAATTTACCTGGGGTTGATACCCCATCTCGGAATGTGTAACGCCATCCGCCTGGCGGATATCCTGTCGTTTTTCTTCCAGGGTGGATTGGATGATTTTTCCTGCTATAACCTTCCAGGTTTTGGTTTGTTTACCTTGCTGTAAACTCAATAACCCCACAATAATAATAAAAACACCCAGACCGCCCACCAGGGCAGCCAGGCATCCCAACATCCATCCATTGAGCGGCATTAATCCCTCCCGATTTAGCACATTGGAAAAACTAATGCTATTATAACCATGTGTGCATATTCTGCATGAGGAGGATGAATGGAAAAACAATCTCCATCAGATAATTCACCAAGAGGTTCAGCCTCCATACCCCCAACCGTTCGGGGGATTGTTCGTTTCGTTGCCTTGTTTGCGCTAATGATGGCTGCTTTGCTTCTTTCTGCGGGGACATGGCAATGGCTGGAAGCCTGGATTCTGCTCGGATTTGGAATTCTTAACATGATAATGATTGGGCTTGCATTATCACCCGAATTACGCCGGGAACGGGCGAGCACGCATGCTAACGTAAAACCCTGGGATCGCTGGGTATCCCTCCTGGTAATTGTTATCTGCCCCCTGCTGGTTTACATTATTGCCGGATTGGATAAGCGTTTAGGATTATCCCCGGAACTGGGCTGGGTCGTAAAAGGTGCAGGCATTCTGGCAATTCTAGTTGGTTACGGGTTATCAGACTGGGCAATGCTGTCGAATCCATTCTTTTCAGCTAATGTGAGGATTCAATCCGAGCGTGGTCAGCATGTAGTTCAAAATGGTCCATATCAATGGCTGCGCCATCCCGGTTATTCCGGCTCTCTCCTGGCTGCCCTGGGAATTCCCTTCTTACTCGGATCGTTGTGGGCTATCATCCCAACTGGCATCTGGATCGGGGTAATCCTGCTTCGCACCGCGCTGGAAGATGACACGCTTTTCAAAGAACTGGATGGATACGGTGAATATACTTCCACCGTCAGGCACCGCATTTTTCCGGGATTATGGTAAAGCCTTGATGTAAGCTAATCATGCCATTTCTCCCATTATGAGATAAAATCAATGGAATTATCTCCTGGAGCCATGCATGGAAGACACAAGCTATCAAATCATTGACGGAAAAGTAATCATCCGGGTGCGCGACCGCATCTGTGACTCGGGCGAAGAGCTTATTGCCAGCCCGTTGTTCATGGAAATTTTGCGCCGCTGCACCGATGAACTCTGCCGCCACAATTCCAATCTGTTAAGCATCTTCGAAAACCGCACCATCACCCATCGGGAATTACGAAAACTGGTCGATACCATGCACTTCCTGCTCAAGGTACCAGCCGAAATGGTGCCGCGCCTGGTGGAAGGCTCCGAACATTTCTTTCAAAACCGGGCATTGTTCAATGATTTTGTAGAATATCTTTACAATTATTGGCGCAACCTGCAGCGCCTGATTATCTGTGATTCCGAAGGCAACCGTTTCGACAAGCGCCCGTATCGTACTTTTACCAATACGGTCGAACAACTGACCCATGTTATTCGCAGCACTTATCGAGATTTACAGGAAAACATCACCGGTAATCACCCCCGCATTTACCGCCAGGTAAGGGCAGGGGCTGAAATTGCCACCATTGCCATGCCGCGTGACCTTGTCTATCCGGAAGACCTGTACAACAACTATTACAAACTAAATACCATCCCCATCATCCGCCAGGTACTCACCTACCCACCCCTCATTTTTACCCCGCCCATGAATAAACGCACCGGCACCTTCGAGCGGGTGGTTGTCAATCCCCTGGACCAGGTGGAATTGCGCAAGAATAACTGGTTGTGTTACCCTGCCCGGGTGGGTGACCTGATCATCATGGTGTACTTTAACCTCCATTATTTTGACCTGGGCTTCTCCCTAAGCAACCTGTTTGAACTGGCAGATGATGAAGACTTGAAACGGAAGCCCGATGCGGTATTTTTATTCGGAGTTCCCGGTCAAATTCAAGCCAGCCCCAATAGCAATCAAACCATCTTTTATGACGATGAAGAAAACGACATGCTGGTTGCCACCATTCCGGATGCCCCGGAATTTGGCTATTTTGGCTACCTTAAGAAGATGATCCTGACGCTCCACAATATCAAGATGATGAAGCGCAAAAGAATGCCGTTCCATGGCGCTATGGTGCACCTTGCCTTGAAAGGTCAGGGAGACGCCACCATATTAATCATGGGGGATACCGGCGCAGGTAAATCTGAAACGCTGGAAGCCATTCGGACTCTTGCAGGTGAAAACGTGGAAGACCTGACCATCATCGCTGATGACATGGGTTCGCTTGAACTGGACGCAAATGACCGGGTGATTGGTTATGGCAGTGAGATTGGGGCATTCGTCCGCCTGGACGACCTCAAGCCTGGCTATGCCTTTGGACAGATTGACCGCACCATCATCATGAGCCCCTCCCAGACCAATGCCCGGGTGGTTTTACCTGTCAGCACTTTCGATACCATCGTGCGCGGGTACCCGGTTGATTTCATCCTGTACGCCAATAATTATGAAGAAATCACCGAAGAAAAACCGTTACTCGAACGGTTCAAGGATGCCCGGTCTGCCATGCAGGTTTTTCGGCAGGGTGCGGTTATGAGCAAGGGTACCACCTCCACGACCGGTATTGTGAGCACTTATTTCGCCAACATTTTTGGTCCAGACCAGTATCGCAATGAGCACGAAGTCATTGCCGAGCGCTTTTTCAAAGCCTTCTATGACCATAACGTGTTCGTCGGTCAAATGCGCACCCAGTTGGGTATTCCCGGTAATGAGCAGGCTGGACCGGAACAAGCCGCTGTTGAATTACTCAAATTGGTGGGAAGCAGCAAGCAGGACTAAGTTCTTATTCACCCCAAACAAAGATATCAAACGCAGCCCCAACTTCAAAGCCAATATTTTTATACATCCCCAGTCCAATGGGTGTGGAAAATAAACCGGAGAATTGGGCTCCGTTTTGCATTCCCACCTGCATCGCTGCCAGTGTGACTGCTCTTCCAATTCCTTTGCCACGCAATTCGGGCGAAGTGGATACATCAAATATTCCTGCCATCCTGCCATGCATCATCAGGAGAGAAGTAGCTGCCGGTTCACCATCCAAGCTTGCCAGGAACAACTGGCAGGGTGCGCCGGGCTTAAGGTTCTGCAAGGTATGCAGACGGATTAATGCCTGTGTGGTTTCGATCGGGTATTCATTGCTGATGGAAAGCACATTCACCCATTTTTCCAGCTCAGATTGTGTGGTAACTTGACGGATATCCAATCCGGACATGGCAGGCAATGTTGTTTTCACTTGCAAGAGGTCGCAAATCATATACGGATAATTGCCATCGTAAATTGCCCCGGCACGTTCCAGGCGCGTGCCCAGGTCTGAAGGTGAACTGCCTGGTCCCACTCCCCAAAAAAACATTAATCCGGGTTGATGTTCATAGGTTTTTACTTCTTGAATAAATGGATCAACTTCCTGTTCGGTCAGACCGGGTAAAAACCAATCTATTGAAGTAGTAATGCCGGAGCGCATGTGAGCGAAGCCAGACGACTCGCTCGTCCGGTACCACTTCCACTTCAGGCAGGGCAGCCAGCAATCGCGAGCGCGCAATGTTCACCTGTTCAAATTGGAGTGAAAGTATTTGAAAGCATTCCCGGAGTTCCATTTCCGCTTATACCCATTAATTCGATTTCTTAACAATCTATCGAAGTCTGATGATAAGAATTAACCGCACAGAGGCGAAATTTAAACACCCGGAGTATATCATGCAGATTGAAATTGCGACCCAAGTAACCGAAGAACTGGTTGAAGCCTTTACCCGGCTGGTGCCGCAGCTTTCCAGCAGCAGCGCCATCCCCACCAATGCCGAGTTGGAAGACCTGGTTACATCCCAATGCAATTCGGTTATCCTTGTCCGGCACGAGGATTTTGACAACCGCATCATGGGGACTTTAACCCTGGTGGTGTTCCGCATCCCCACCGGTGTACGCGCCTGGATTGAAGATGTGGTGGTGGATGAAGCTGCCCGCGGCAAGGGACTTGGGGAAGCCCTCACCCTGGCAGCCCTGGACCAGGCTCGTAAACTTGGCGCCCGCACGGTAGATTTAACTTCCCGTCCCAGCCGCGAATCAGCCAATCGCCTGTATCAGCGGGTGGGATTTAAACTGCGCGAAAGCAACCTTTATCGCTTTACATTATAAAGAAAATCCCACCCGTAAACGGGTGGGATTGATTTTAATGACTTTATATTTCTAGATGTTAAACCGGATGTTCAGGATATCGCCATTTTTAACGATATATTCCTTGCCTTCCAGACGGAATTTCCCTTTTGCCTTCGCTTCATTCATCCCGCCCAGGCTGACCAGGTCTTCATAGGCAACCACCTCTGCCCGAATGAAACCTTTTTGTAAATCGGTGTGAATTTCACCGGCTGCTTCCGGGGCGGTTGCTCCCTTGCGCACCGTCCATGCCCGCACTTCATCCGGACCAACCGTAAAGAAGGAATCCAACCCCAGCAGGTCATACGAAAGACGAATCATGCGGTTCAGACTGGGTTCTTCAATTCCGTACTCTTCCAAAAACGCCTGCATTTCTTCAACTGGCAATTGGGCGATATCCATTTCCAGCTTCCCCTGCAGATTGACAATCTTGCTGGATTGGTGGGTATAGGCAATTTCTGGCGGGCTTTGTCCTTCAGCCAGGTTTAGCACAAACAGGATCGGTTTGCGGCTGAGCAGCCCAAAACCCGAAATTGCTTTTTCTTCATCCGGGGATAATTCCATGTCGCGCAGCGGTTTTTCATCGCTCAAATTGGCATGAAAGCGGGTAAACAATTCATGTTCATTTTCGATCACCGCTTTATCGCGCCCGGCACCTTTTTTCTTCTCTTCCACCAGCCGTTCCAGTTTGCGTTCTGTGGCAATCAGGTCATTCAGGATGAACTCACTGTCCATGGTGGCAACATCGCGTCCCGGGTCAACCGATCCGGCAGTATGAGGTACAGATTCATCTTCAAAACAGCGCACCACGTTGATAAATCCATCCATCTGGGTAAGCTGATTTAGCAGGGTGCCCGAAATACCGCTCTTACCCGCTGAGCCATCCAGACCGGCAATATCGGAATAGGTCACCTTGGCATAAATGGTTTTCTTGGGATTGAACATGCCGCTCAGTTTATCCACGCGCGGATCAGGCACATCCACCACGGCGGTATGGACTTCGAGCTTTCCGCTTACCATGCCCGTTGGCTGGCTGCCGCGGGTGAGTGCATTAAATATGGTTGTTTTACCGGATTGGGGAAGACCTATGATTCCAAGTCGCATTAAATTGTAACTATACCTTGACCCTTCACAAAAATATGGATATACTCTTTCCACCACGCCGGAGTGGCGGAATTGGCAGACGCGCACGACTCAAAATCGTGTACCGTAAGGTATGTGGGTTCGATTCCCACCTTCGGCACTCACATTATAGCATACGCCCCAGGAGACCCCTGGGGCGTATGAATTTAAAGACATTAGTCGGCTGTCTCAATGAAGCCGGTCAAACCCTGTAAGACTTTTCAGATTTATTACATCCAATTTCACATTTCAATTTGAATTTGCACCCAGGTTCAGCCTGAGTACAATCAATCATATTGCTGCTATGTAATTCATTTCGAGGGGTAAATTGTCGGGAACAAACTTACGGGAGGGCTGAAATGGACAAAAAACTGCGCTGGTACGATTTCATGAGCATCAACAGCTACTGGCTGGGGATTAACATTGCATCCGGCATCATCACTCCTGTGCTGCTGCCCGCCCTGGTCATCATCTTCATGCCGGAAGGACAGAAGAACACCTACCTGGCAACCGTGCGGGTGGTGGGACTTGCCATGGCCATGCTTATCCAGCCGCTGGCGGGTATGTTGAGCGACCGCAGCACTTCCAGATATGGCAGGCGCCGCCCATACATTCTGACCGGTGCCTTGCTGAATGTCCTCTTCCTGTTTGTCGTGGGGGCATCCACCCTTTTCATTGGCGCACCTTCCGATGCAGCCTTCAAGACGTCTTTCGGTATTACCACCTCGTATGCCAGTTCTACTGGTCGGGATTGTTTTACTGCAAATCTCCTCCAACATCGGGCAAGGAGCGCTGCAGGGGTTAATCCCCGACCTGGTACCGGAACATCAGCGCGGCAAGGCTTCGGGCGTGAAGGCAGTTTTTGAGTTGCTGCCGGTATTCCTGGTCATCTTCATCGGCAAATTTGTGGATGATGCCCGTTACTGGCTGGTTATCGCAATAATCATGGCTGGTTTTGTCGTCACCATGCTCGTCACCCTGTTTTTTGTCAAAGAAAAACCATTGCTGGAAAAGTCCACCGAAAAAAATCTTGCGCCTTTCATTCGCATATTTCTACTGACGGTCATCTTTGTGGCTGTCACCCAGGCTGCCCAGCTATTTGTTAAAACCAGCGGGAATTTGCTGCCCGTTGCAACAGCCCCCCTGACGCGTATTTTGGTTGTCGGTCTGGCAGGTCTGCTGGCGATGGCAGGTGCCATCATCATCGGAGTATATTTCGGTGCCTGGGTTGGAATCGGTAAGGAAGCCCGCACGCATAACCGGTTCATCTGGTGGGTAGTCAATCGCCTGCTCTTCCTGGCAGCAGTTGGTTCGGTTCAGGGCTTTGCTCAATACTTCTTGCGGGACGTGCTCCAGGTTCCCAATGCTGCCACCATGACCACCATACTAATGGCGGTGGTTGCCCTCTTCTTGATGCCATCCGCTTTATACGGAGGTCATCTGGCAGATAAAATGGGGAGAATCCGCCTGACCGGGTTAGCCGGTTTGATTGCTGCCGGCGGTACCATCCTGCTGTTGTTCTCGCGCAGTATTCCCATGGTCATCATCAGCGGATGCTTCATCGGGCTGGGAACAGGATTGTTTTTTGCCACCAACTGGGCATTGGGTACTGACCTGGTTCCACCCGACAAAGCCGGACGCTATCTTGGAATTTCCAACCTGGCTGGGGCAGGTGCCGGGATTGTGGGGGCAGGCATTGGCGGACCCATGGCAGATTTCTTTTAATGGCTTTCAACCAGGCTTGGGTTACCAGGTCATTTTCGGAATTTATGCTGCGCTGTTCCTGTTTTCCGTGGTGATTGTTTATACCCGGGTCAAACGTCCTGGTGATAAATAAATCTGCTTTTTGTACTTTCGAATTGTCCTGACAAATCCATAGGTAGAGAAAACACATCCCCTAATTTTGAAAATGAGGGGATGTGTTTATTTATATGCGTTATGCTTTCTTTCTGGGGACAGGCGGGTTGGGATCAAGCAGGATCACCCCTCCCAGAAGCGCCATGTTGGCAAACAATAATGGCGCCATTACGGGTGCACCCCGCAAAAAGCGTTCCAAAAGCAATGCACCCTGACCCGCCAGGTTGCGTTCAATATGCAGCCACAATCCTATCATTCCAACAATGCCCATTAATAACATGGCGCACAGGAAAATATATACATCCGGGCGGCGCAGTTTTGGAAAGAATCCCATTGAAACCGTAACCACGCTGGCAAATACACCGACGATGGTAGGCAGCCACAACCAGGGATTTTCAAACCGCACCCGGGCATGATCCAGCACACTGCTGAGAACGGTTACCAGCATGAATATTCCGACCAGGATGAAATAAATCTGGGTTTTATTGGTTGGCATCTGGATGACGCGCCCGCCAAACAGGCTGATTTTTCCGCTGTCCAACTGGGTTTCCGACCAGGCAGCACTGAGACCGATCATCCCGATCAGGATATACGTTATCGGGCATAACAGGGGTGGTCCCCAAACCAGCAAACCGGTCGTGAGCTGCTCACCGGCTGGTGCGAATGGCAACAGGCTGCGATGCAGGTGAAAATACGTTCCCAGCAGTCCAACCAGGATGCTGAAAAAGAAAATCAGGCTGGCTAGCAGGTTTGCCAGGGTTCTATGCCGCAGGGAGACGACACCCGCAATCAACAGGCTGATACCCGCTATGGGTCCAAATGCCACGGGTATCCACTCGTAGGGTTTGATGATACCGTCATTGCTGTGAGCCAAAAAAATATCCAGCCCCAAAAAGAGCTGGTTGATGGCAACCATTAAAAGCATGACCTGGTCGCGGTCGAATGGAATGCGAATTTTGCGCACGAAGGGAAATGCTTCAGCCAGATAATACATGGTTATTTACCGGCGTTTTCCAGCTTTTCAGCAACCATCTCGCGCAGTTCTGCCAGGTCGCTGATGATTTCGTAGGCTCCATGCCACTGGACATAATCAGCTCCCTGCATCCACATCCCGAATTTTGCAGTTCGTCCCCAATGATGCCACAGTTCGAAATAGGTGTAATCAATTGGTTCATCAAACGGTTCGGCGGTTAACAGCTCCTTCTCTTTGAGCGGTTTTACGATTTCGTCACTCTCGATCACACGGGCATTAATCGCAAGCGTACCTTTATCTGCATCAGCATAGAAAGTCTCAATAAAGTTTTCATTATGGCATTCGAGGCAAACCGACTGCATGCGCACCATGTTGGTTTCCCAATCCGGTCTGCGTTCGCTGATGGGGGCAAACAAATACCAGCTTAATCGGTCACCGGCATCGTGGGATGTTTCCACCCCGCCAAAACCGCTGAAATGACAGGTTGCACAGGTTGGGGCAGGAAAATCTTCCACGGTCAGAGTACCCGGTTCGGCTGTCCAATCCCAATTATCCCCGCTGGTGGCATACGCGATGCCATGGGGTGATTCCTGGTAAATTTCCCACTGGGGATGGTCGGGACCAATATGGCAGTTATTGCAGGTTTCCGGTTTGCGGGCTTGTTCGAGCGTAAAGGAATGCCGCAAATGGCATTTCTGACATTCACCCACCGAACCGTCTGCTGCAGGTTTTCCAATATCGTGGCAGGTTTCACAGGCGAAGCGGGTGATATCCTCACCTTCTATAGCCGCAATTGCATTACGCGATTTGTCAGGGGAAAACTGTCCCTCTGGAATTGCTTCATACATAGCCAGGTGCTCCGCAGAAAGTTCCTTGCTGCCAACGACTGCTACATAGGATGGAAGTGCATGCCGGCTGGCTAAATACTGGTCAACTTCTGCCGGGTGGCAGTTCTGGCACATGGCAGTGGTAGGACTTTGCAGTACGTACCCGCCTTCGTGCTCCACCGCCCCAGGGTAACCTTCCTCAACGGTGTGGCAATCATTACATGTCACCTTGGCGGCTGCCATGGTACTGAAGCTGTATTGCTGGACAATACCCGGGCTTTCCTTGCGATGGCAGTCCACACAGGCATCTGTACTGCCTGCCAGTGCATCCACCGGTTCCAATTTCGTGGTGCTGCCCTGGTATGTCATCAGGCGAATGATGAGCGCCAGCCCTAATACAACCACCACGGAAACCAGCCCAATTACCAAAATTCTTATTGAATTCAGGCGGCTTTTCTTTTCACCCTCGGTCATACTTCCCTCCGCAAATCTTTCTACCCAGTGATAACTCCATTATACAAAACTTATTCCAATCTGATTAAGCAGCAAGGGACTTAAATGTATCCATGTATTGGATAAAAGGAGAATCAGGTACAATTAAGTGCTCCATCGTTCATCAGGTGAATATTCAAATGACTGCCTTTCTATATATACTTATCATTTTGGCGGTAGTTGCGTTTATCGGTTTGGTAACAGGCTGGTTAATCGCAGAGCGCGGTCATTTTATCCTCCCATCCTCACGCAAGTTCATCCCGTGGATGAATTTCCGCCCCACTGTTGCCATCAAGAGCCTGTTTACCTACATTTATCATCGCTGGCCAAAAATCATCATGGGGGTATTGATTAATTTTGTACACCCTTACCTGAATGGACCTGTCAAACGCTACGTCCGTGAGCATTATCATGGCAAGGTGCTCACCCTCGAATTAGCCGAAGCCGTCATTACCCTGGACCATGAAATCCCCCTGCAAGACCTGGGACAGCATATTGTGCCCTATTCCACTGCGCGCGATATTCTCATGAAATTGCCGCTGGAAATCGTAGCGTACGAATGTGGCTGCCGGTCTGCCCGAGCAACGCATTGCCAGCCAACCCAGGTTTGCCTGATCATCGGCAAACCTTTCACGGATTTCGCTCTCGAACATCACCCCAAGCATAGCCGCCTTTTATCCAGGGATGAAGCCATTCAACTGCTCAGGGATGAACATGAACGCGGGCATGTGCACAGCGCCTTTTTCAAAGAAGACCGCTTGAATCGTTTTTATGTCATCTGCAATTGCTGCCCATGCTGCTGCGGCGGGTTGGAAGCCATGGTGAAGTATCACAACCCGATTATGGCATCTTCGGGTTATGTTGCCCAGGTGGAAACTGGAAACTGTATTGCCTGCGGAATTTGTGTGGAGAGCTGCCCCACTGGTGCATTAACTGCTCATTCTGAGGCAGTTGTGGCATGGGAGCAGTGCATTGGGTGCGGAATTTGCGTCAGCCGTTGTGCCCAGGGTGCTATTACCCTGCAGCTGGACATCAATAAAGGGCTCCCCCTGGATGTGCGGGCAATTAATTAGATATCTTTCTTACAAGGTATCCTGTATGATTAAGGCAGGTTTATTTTAATGGGAGGTTTTTATGCTTAAAGAATTCAAGACTTTTATCATGCGCGGCAGTGTCATGGACCTGGCTATCGGTGTCATTATTGGTGGTGCCTTCGGCAAAATAATTACTTCACTGGTGAACGACATCATCATGCCCCCTTTTGGATCTGCTGTTTAGCAAAGTCGATTTTGCGAGCCTGTTCATCAACATTTCCGGCACCAGGTACGAAACTCTGGCAGCCGCCCAGGAAGCCGGCGCAGCCACAATTAATTATGGTCTTTTCATTAACGCCCTGATTGAATTTCTGATTATTGGTTTCGTCATTTTCCTCCTCATACGCCAAATGAACCGCTTATTCAAACCCAAAGACTGTTCCAGTTGATCCCACCACCAAAACCTGTCCCTTCTGCCAGAGTGAGATTGCCATCAAAGCCATTCGCTGCCCGCAGTGCACCTCAGAATTGGACAAATAATTGGACCTCTGGATACTGCTCTGGCTGGTTCTTGTTGTTCTGATTATTGGTGGTTTTATATTGATTCTGCGTAATTTTCGAATTGCAAGTGGGTTGGAAAATGCGCTTGCAGAATCAATCCGGCAGGCTGGGTGGAAAATTCATGGAAGCCAGATTAACGGTTCAAGCAGTGATGGAATTGACTGGCAAATGGATGTTTGCGGAAAAGGAATCAATCCCACCCTCTATTGGTATTCAGAAACTGTACATCTTCGAAAAGGCGCACTGGCAATCGTTCCCAGGGCAGTGGGAGATATGTTCCGGGCTGAAAGCCGCAGTTTGACTTTCCGCCTGGTAAACAGTGGAAAGAACTGGTTGAAAGAAGGGTTGAAAACCCTGCAACACGCAGCGGTAAACGGGCAGGAGATTTTTGCAGGTACCCCTGAATTTCAGGAACGATTTTTGGTTTTTTCCACCAATATCAACCTGGCGCAAATCCTGATCATGCCAGAATTGGAAAACCTGCTGCTGCACTTCCCCAACCGGGTTGGTCAACCGCCTGCACCCGTGTATGTTTTTATCAGTAAAACAAATGTGCAGGTCTATGTCGAATCACCAGGAAGCAATATGGACCAGCTAAGTCGACTCGAAACTATCGGTACCACTATTGCAAGAAATGTCAGAGCTTTTCCTGAATAAATGCACGGTAAGATTTCCTCGCACGAATCATTCCGTATACAGATTGATCAAAAAATTGTCAGGATGCAATTCTGCTTCCATGAATGAATATATTTATCAGATTTTTTGGGAAAAGGATTAGTTGCATAAATCTTTTGATGTGAAACTGGGTTTAAAATTAACAGGTATTCTGGGGTTTCCGTTATAGATGCGTTAGTAAAATTGCACTGTAAAGCACGGAGTAAATTCGTTACCGGTTAACTTTATTTGAAACAAAGCACCCTGGCCATTATTTTTCTCAAAAAAGCGATAAGATTTTCCGGAAAAATGAGGAAGTTTTTCACAAAGTTAGGGGAGTTTTGAAATTGACGCTGGCGATACAATGACTTATGCTTGTACTATGATACCCACCCGGAACGTTCAGGTGGCATTTGTCCTCTTTATCCATCTCTCACCTGGAGGTCGATATGCCAAAAATTGATGATGTGCTTGCAGTGATCCTGGGTGGCGGACGCGGCGCCCGCCTTTATCCACTCACCCAGCAGCGGTCCAAACCTGCCGTTCCGATTGCCGGAAAATATCGATTAATCGATATTCCCATCAGCAATTGTATTAATTCAGAGATTTTTAGAATCGCCGTGTTTACCCAATTCAACTCTGTTTCATTGCATCGTCACATTTCCCGCACATATCAGTTTGATACCTTTCATACCGGCTGGGTACAAATCTGGGCAGCCGAACAAACCACCGAAACCACTGATTGGTATCAGGGCACTGCTGACGCAGTTCGCAAACAATTATTTGAAATTCGCTCCACCCGGGCCAAAAATGTACTGGTTCTGGCTGGCGACCACCTCTACCGCATGGATTACGAATCCATGTGCAAGTTCCACTGGGAGAACAATGCCGATATTACTGTCGCGGTGCAGCCAGTTCGACCCAAAGATACCGGTCGTTTTGGGGTTCTCAAGCGGGATAAAAGTATGCAAATTACAGACTTTGCAGAAAAACCGAATGACCCAAAACTGCTGAAAAAACTGGTCAGCCGGAATGATCCTGAAAGACCGTACCTGGGTTCCATGGGAATTTATCTGTTTAATATTGATGTATTGAATTGCTATTACAGAACCAGGAGTTTGAAGACTTTGGCAGTCATGTTATTCCCCATGCCATTCACCATTATAAAGTTTGTGGGTTTGATTTTGACGGTTATTGGGAAGATATTGGAACCATCCGTTCTTTCTACAGAACAAATCTGATGTTGACCAATCCTGATCCACCTTTTAACCTGTACGACCCTGACAATCCCATTTACACTCACCCGCGTTACCTGCCAGGTTCCACCATTCAGGACAGCCAATTGGAAAATGTGCTCCTGGCGGAAGGCTGCTGTATTCAAAATGCAGATATCCGCCATTCGATTGTTGGACTGCGCAGTCAGATTGGCAGCGGGGTGCGAGATCGAAGACAGCATCCTGATGGGAGCAGATTACCTGCAAAGACAAAATGGTGTTACCCGTGAAGACTACGTTCCAATTGGTATTGGAGATGGATCCCTGATCAAAGGTGCAATTATTGACAAGAACGCCCGCATAGGGAGGGGGGTTACTATATTACCATTTCCGCGTGGTACAGACCTGGACGGCACCAACTGGTATGTAAGAGATGGGATCGTCCTTATCCCCAAGAACGCTGTACTTGCCAACGGAACATATATTGGACCCGAAAGAAAGCTGCCAGAGTCATAGACGCTGCCAGTTAACCATTTTAGGAGGATAAATTGACAGTTTCCAAACCAACACCGAGCGCTGCCAGCCCGGATATTTCCATCACCTGGCATAGCCTCAATCAGGACGAGGTTTTACAAAACCTGAATACCACTTTACAGGAGGGGTTGTCTTCAGAAGAAGCTGCCCGTCGGCTGGAGAAATATGGTCCCAACCAGTTGACAGAGAAACCCCGTCCGACTTTTCTTCAATTGGTCATCGGTCAATTAAACAACTTTATCGTCATCCTGCTTATTGTTGCAGCCGTTGTTTCTGCCATCATGGGTGAATGGGTGGAATCTGGTGCCATACTTGCCATCGTGGTGTTGAATGCCATTCTGGGCGTGGTACAGGAAAACCGGGCAGAACAGGCATTGGCTGCCCTGAAAAAACTTGCCGCCCCTGATGCCCAGGTCTTGCGTGATGGTCACCGGGTCTCGGTTCCAGCCAGCTTGCTGGTACCCGGGGATGTGGTTTTCCTGGAAGCCGGTAATTTCATCCCGGCAGATTTGCGCTTATTGGAAGCCATTAACCTTCGGATTGAAGAAGCTGCCCTGACCGGGGAATCGGTTCCCGTTCAGAAAAACGCTTCGCTGCAATTGGAAAAAGACATCCCGCTGGGTGACCGGAAAAATACCGCCTTTATGGGTACCGTGGTTAATTATGGGCGTGGCCGCGGTGTGGTGGTTTCCACCGGCATGCACACCCAACTGGGTTTGATTGCCGATATGCTGCAACTGGTGGAAGAGGAAGAAACTCCCCTGCAGAAACGGTTGGACAGCCTGGGTAAAGTGTTGGGTTGGGCATCCCTGGCAATATGTGCGCTGGTCTTTTTGGTGGGAATGCTGCGTTCCAATTTCAGCATTGAGGCTATCGTCGACATGTTCATGATTGCCGTCAGCCTGGCAATTGCCGCTGTCCCGGAAGGCTTGCCGGCAGTGGTAACCATCAGCCTGGCACTGGGTATGCGTGAAATGGTTCGCCGGCATGCCCTTATCCGCCGCTTATCATCGGTTGAAACACTCGGTTCCGCAACAGTAATCTGCTCGGATAAGACCGGTACGCTCACCCAAAACGAAATGACAGTTACCCGCATGTGGGTGGACCGAAAATTCTTCTCACTCACCGGCACCGGGTATGATACCCGTGGAGATTTCCTGCTTGACAATAAGAAAATCCAGATTGCAGATTATCCCGGACTGACCACGGCTCTATGGGTCGGGGTTCTGAATAACGATGCTGAATTGGAGGAAATAGACACCGATGATGGCGGAAAAGCCACCCGCATCATCGGCGATCCAACTGAAGGCTCAATCCTGGTGGCTGCTGCCAAGGCTGGCGCTTATGCTGCCCAGGTTAACCAGGCTTTCCCACGGGTGGATGAAGTACCCTTCGATTCCAACCGCAAACGCATGCTGACCATGCATGCCATCGTGGAACCCAGACCGGAAGACTTTTCTCCAATTTATGATGACCAAAAACATGAATGGCGTGCCATTGTCGTCAAAGGCGCACCAGATGTTGTCCTTAACCTGTGTAACAGTTACCAGGGAATTGATGACCAGCCCAAACCGCTGGATGAAAATATGCGCCGCACCATCCTGGATGCAAACGATACGTTAACCCGTGATGCGCTGCGGGTTCTTGGTCTGGCATTTCGCCTGGTACCAGTTTTACCGGATGCTGCCAGTAACGAATCGCTCGAAAATGATTTGATCTTTGTTGGTATGGTGGGCATGATCGATCCCGCCCGACCAGAAGTGAAACCTGCCCTGTTGACCGCCCGCCAGGCAGGGGTTCGTACCATCATGATTACCGGTGATTACCCCAATACTGCCCGCGCCATCGCTGAGAGTATCGGGTTGCTGCGCCCAGGTCGAAAAGTTATGACCGGGAATGAGATTTCAGAGTTGGATGAAGCCAGCCTGCAGCGCGAGGTCATGCAGACCGATGTGTTTGCACGGGTCTCTCCCGAGCATAAGATGCGGATTGTTGATGCCCTGCGAGCCAACGACCAGGTGGTTGCCATGACAGGTGATGGGGTTAATGATGCTCCTGCCATCAAGCGCTCTGATATCGGGGTTGCCATGGGCATCACCGGTACAGACGTGGCAAAAGAAACCGCAGATATGGTCCTCACCGATGACAACTATGCCAGCATTGTCTCAGCCATTGAGCAAGGTCGGGTAATTTATAACAACATTCGCAAGTTTGTTTTCTTTTTGCTGTCTTCGAATGTAGCCGAAATCATGGTGATTTTCCTGGCAACCCTGGCAGGTCTACCCACGCCGCTTACAGCCATCCAGTTGCTGTGGTTAAACCTGTTGACTGACGGTGCACCAGCCCTGGCACTTGCCATGGAAAAAGGTGACCCGGATGTCATGTTGCGAGCACCCCGACCCAAGCGCGAGCCGGTTATCAATGGCTCAATGCAGGTTGGGATACTTGTTCAAACGATTGCGCAAACCGGTTGTGTACTGCTGGCATTCAGCCTGGGGTTAATCTGGCACCTGCAAGGGCAGGGTATACCAGCCCATACCAATCCACTGTTGTATCTTCTTCAACATGACTGGCGGGGTGTGGATGTACAAACAGCTGAGACCATGGCATTTGTTACCCTATCGTTGTGTGAATTATTCCGTGCTTATACCGTCCGCTCGGAACGTGTGTCTGTCTTCAAACTGGGCTTCTTCTCCAACAAATATATGCAGTATGCAGTCGGGTTATCCATTGCACTTCTGATTTTGGTGGTGAGTGTGCCGTTCCTGCAGCCCATCTTCAACACCCACTTTCTCGAACCGAGAGAATGGTTGATTGTGTTGGGTCTGGCACTCATCCCTGCGGTGGCAGAAGAGATTACAAAATTTTTCCTGCGGCTGCATGATAGTAAAAAGCAAGTGGCAGTGTAAGGAAAAAGCCGATATCAAAATCGCCGGGGGTACCCCCGGCGATTTTGTGTTTGTACTCCAGTTTGTCACTGCGAAGCACAAAGCAGTCTCCGACTTTGGTTGACAATTCCCGAATAACCCTCTTGACTTCGTGCTTCACTTATTTTCAAAGACTTCGGCTAGTTCTTATTCAACCCTTAATGTGACAACCTTATGTGGACCTGCGGTAAAGGTAACTTGCCCATCAGGTGACACAGGTATTTTCTGCTGTCGTTCTTCAGCCATATTTGCCAGGTACACCTGATTAATTGATTCGGGTAACTGGACAACACAATCTACTGGATGGTCTGTCAGATTACAACCGCGCAAAATCCAGCCCACACCATCTGCAGATGGCTTCACTGCAGTAACATGAAAAGTATCCGGCTCCACCTTCAGGAAATGTTTCTGCTTTTCCAGCCTTCCCGGGTGACGCCCGGTATCAATCCCCACCAACGGAGTGGGGAATGCGTAACCGTCGGTCATCGCTTGCTCCCACTTACCCCTATGCGGAATCAGCGAATAATTGAAGGTATACGTTCCATGCATCTGCGCGCCTGGTGTTGCCAGCATTGGTCCTGCATGACCCTTACGGGTGGAGAAATCATCCCGCGACAACCAGCCAACACAACGCAGCAATGTCAGCACTACTTCTATATTTCCATCACTCAACGTCTGGACTGCCACCTCGGGCAGTCCGCGCACTGCCAGCATCAAGCCCTTCTTCCCATCCGATAAATCTGTAAAAGCGCGCTGGGGCACTTCCGGTCGGCGTTGTTCAGACCAATCTGCTTCCATTAATGGCGGTAAGATGTGTCGTTCAACCACTTCAAAATGCCCGTCATGCCAGGCACTGCTTGCAGAAAACGGTACCGGAAAATGCACCCTTAATCGGTGGTCGTTGCCATGCTGGGTGACACTCGTTTCAAAGTCCACTCGCTTTATTTTTGGATACAGGCTGATATGCGAAGTGATTTCCATGAATAGTTTTTTCGGTCACTCGCCCTTTCCTGTCCGGAGTGGTGCCGGTTGGGATTGGTATCCTCCAATGCAGGCTTAATTCCTGGTGGTCAGGAAACACAGTTTTCTTCGCAGACTGAAAAGACGAATGACTGGTGATTAATTCATCCGAAACGGGTGGTGAATAATTGTATTCATCTCCCACGTCCCCGCCATCGCTGAAAGTGTTTAATTCCGGGTATTGCACACCAGTCTCCAGGTCAGTCAGAGTCAAGCTGCCATTAAGAGGATTTACATCGACCTTTAGCCATTCATTTTCCATCTCCAGGCTGTCATCAAGTACTATATTGCTGGTGGATACTGCCTTCAATCCAAAAGTGCGGTACCCAAATCCGGGAACATCGCTGGCTACAAACTGGACCCTTGCCAGGTTGGGGGTATGAGCATGAACGGAAAAGTGCTCAATACTCTCATCCGACAGCAAAGATTGCAGCAACTGTAACCCATCAGAAATTGCCTGCGGGTCAGATGGTTTTTCCTGTTCCATGACAACATCAATGAATCCCACATTGCCTTCTTTATACACTCCCAGTCCCTTAATGCCATAACCGGCGTTTCCTCCCTGGAGCAAGGGTGCCAGTTCCATCAATCCACTGCGATCCATTTCATAGCGCGCCACAGTCTGGCTGTCCTGGGACAGAATCGCGCAGGGATGCAGACTTCTATCCGGTGCGACCACTTCGATTGAACGAACCGCAGGGGGCAAACTGAGGGCGACCTTCACCACGTCGGAACGGGTGTATTGCAGCGGGTTAAACACCACCACGCTGGTGAAGCATTCTGATTCTATCGATTGGGTATCAATTTGTTGTGCAATAGTCTCCAGGTTGTTTCGAGCCACCAGCCAGCCCACCTGCTCAACTTTATCAAAACGGGTAAGCATTTCCGCATGCACGGCATCGATGGAACAACCACAGATGGAATCGTGAGGGTGGTTTTGCAAAAGAAGCCGCCATGCATAATTCAGATATCCACTGGAAACATCCCCTGATTGCGCCTTCGTCCAGGCAGCCCAAACGGTGCTGGGTTCTGCCAATCTTTCCATTAGCATTTCGCAGGCAGCATTGCGTTGTTTAATCCATATCCGGGTGCTGAGAACTCCGGGTAACAAGTTGATATACGGCGAGGTGCGCAGTTCTCCCTGGATGATAGGTAACGCAACCTTGTTCTCATCGAACCAGGTTTTGGCAGACTGGACATAAGCGGGTAATGTCGAATGCACTAACTGAACATCCTTCTCCCTGCCTGCTTGAAACTGATGCACCGCACTGGTTGTCAAAACATTCGGCATCTGGTGATCGGTGCCGAACATCAAAAGGAGATGTGGCGCACGGGTGTCTGTCACAAGTGCGGCTTCTTTCTCCTGAATTTTGGCACCAAAACCTTCAACACCATCTGCCAGAACATCCCAGGCATTTGAATAGCTCTCTCGCAGGTTGCATAAAAACACCTGGGAACCATCAGGAGACCGCCAGCCAACCTCGCTTGGTACTGGCTCCATTCCCCGCCACAAGCAGGCAAACTCAATTCCAAAACCTTTTAAAATCTGCGGCATTTGCCCGATATGACCGAAGGGATCGGGAATATACCCAACTGGCATGATGCTGCCGTACTGCCAGGCAGTTTCTCTCCCAATCAGCAAATTCCGGATGGTTGCTTCCGGGCTGACCAGGAATTCATCCGGCAGGATGTACCAGGGTCCAATCTGGATCCTCCCCTCCTGGATAAAATGACGGAGTGCATCTGCACGTTCCGGTCGGATTTCCAGGTAATCCTCCAGCACGATTGTTTGACCATCCAGCATAAAATAAAGGTAGGCTGGATCGTTTGAAAGGATATCAAGCAAACTGTCAATCAATTTCACCAGTCGAAAACGAAAATCTTCAAACGTACGGTACCATTCTCTATCCCAATGGGTGTGTGGAACCAGGTGGATTGTGAGCATAACCTCTCCCCGAACAGTATTGCGAATCAAATTTTGATTTAATTGTAAGCCAGGTCAGTTTTTTGAGGTTAATTCAACACAGATAAACTACAAGACCAATCCGGCATATATGTCAAAATGCACAGGCTAGCTGGTATCCCATAACCACGCAAACTCGGGTGGTAATAATGTTATAATTTTGAAACGATGAAACAAATAGCGCGTTTGACTGGTATCGGAATTGTGATTCTCTTCCTGGGATTGGTATTTTCATTTACCATTCCTGCCCAGGCTGGTTCACAGCAGCAAATCTATTACATTACCAACACACCGGATGAGACCGGGCGGATTCTCTATATCGTGCAGCCGAACGATTCCTGCTTGATGATTGAATTATTGACAGGAACAACAGTCAACCAGATTATCCAGATAAATAATCTCGATGAAGCCTGCACCCTGCGTGAAGGGCAGCAATTAGTCCTGGCATATTTCGAAACACCCACCCTTACACCCGGACCCTCCCCGACACCTACCCCGATCCTGCCAACCGCAACACCATTCAACGGCAATGGGAATGTATGTGTTTACTTGTTTGAAGACGTAAACGGTAATGGCAACCCGGAAGACACCGAAACCCAAATTGCCGGCGGAGCGGTAAGTCTATCCGACCGCCTGGGAAAGGTTTCCCTCACAGGAAATACGATCGGTGGATTGGACCCGCTCTGTTTTGAAGAAGTACCGGAAGGGGATTACAACGTCAGCGTGGCACCCCCGGAAGGATATAACCCAACAACTGCCATGAATTACCCGTTAGTTGTAACTGCAGGGGATCAATCCCAGATAAATTTTGGCGCTCAATTAAGCTCACGCGCAATTCCCCCCTCACCTGAAGATGGTGGAAAATCTCCCATTCTGCTCATTATTGGCGGAATTCTCATTCTGGCGGGTGCAGGAATTGGTTTTTATTTCTTCCGCATGAAGCGTCAGTAACTGATTCACTATTGTTCCAGATTCCATACCCGCAGAGCGACTGCTCTGCGGGTTATGCTTTAACTCTGATTGTCTGCGTGGTAGAATAGCCTTGTAACAAGAAATTTGCAAGGAGGAAGTATGGAACAGCAAGTAGCCACCTTTGCCGTTAAAAAAGGACTGGCGCAAATGTTAAAGGGCGGAGTGATCATGGATGTGGTTACTCCCGATCATGCCAAAATTGCTGAAGATGCCGGCGCTTGCGCCGTGATGGCACTGGAAAAAATTCCGGCTGATATTCGCGCGAGCGGTGGTGTTGCCCGCATGAGCGACCCGGAAGTTATCCTTCAAATTATGGATGCTGTCACCATCCCGGTCATGGCAAAATGCCGAATCGGTCATTTTGTCGAAGCCCAAATTCTGGAAGCCATTGGGGTTGATTATATTGATGAATCGGAAGTTTTAACCCCTGCCGATGAAGCACACCATATTTACAAACATACCTTCAAAGTACCGTTTGTATGCGGCTGCCGCAATCTGGGTGAAGCATTGCGCCGTGTCGGTGAAGGTGCAGCCATGATCCGCACCAAAGGTGAAGCCGGTACGGGTGATGTGGTCGAAGCTGTCCGCCATGCCCGCCAGGTCCTGGGTGATATCCGCCGCTTGCAGAGTATGCCCGAAGAAGAAGTGATGGCTTTTGCCAAGGAAATTGGCGCACCATACGAACTGGTTATGGAAACCCGGCCTCGGCCGTATGCCGGTGGTGAATTTTGCGGCTGGCGGCATTGCCACCCCGGCTGATGCAGCCTTGATGATGCAATTGGGTGTGGATGGTGTTTTTGTGGGTTCCGGTATTTTCAAATCCGGTGATCCGGCCAAACGCGCCGCAGCCATTGTCAAAGCCACCACCCACTTCAATGATCCAAAAATTCTGGCTGAAGTCAGCCGCAATCTGGGTGAACCCATGGTTGGCCGGCAGATTTCAGCCATTCCTGAAATGGAATTAATCGCCGGAAGAGGTTGGTAGTATCGCATAATGGAAGATTGGCGTTCTGGCGCTGCAGGGTGATTTTGCTGAACACCAGGTCAACGCTGGAAAAACTCGGATGTAACTATCAGGCAGGTCGCCTGCCCGGAGATCTGGAGGGTTTGAATGGTTTAATCATCCCGGGCGGCGAATCCACCACCATTGGCAAACTGGCTGTGGCTTATCGGCTTGATGGAGCCGCTGCGTGAATTTGGAAATAAGCATGCCATCTGGGGAACCTGTGCCGGTGCAATATTTCTCTCAAAAGATGCCAATCGCAAACAACCCTTACTGGAATTGATGGATATCACCGTTGAACGCAATGCCTTTGGCCGGCAGGTGGACAGCTTTGAGGTGGAATTGGATGTGCCTGAATTGAAAACCATTGATGACTTCCAATAAATCCTTTCATGCAGTTTTCATTCGGGCACCATTAATCGAATTGGTTGGCGATACAGCCCAAATTCTAGCAAAATTGCCAGATGGTCGGATTGTTGCAGCCCGGCAAGGACATCTCCTTGCTACTTCTTTTCATCCCGAACTGACATCCGACGACCGGTTTCACCGTTATTTTCTGGAGATGGCAAAATCGACATCCGTCCTTTAGCCTGGTACGACCTTCCGGCAGTATTTCGCCATCGAAAAGATGTTGTCTCGCTGGACAGCGCCTTGGTGCTGGCAGATGGTAACCCGTTGGGTCCTGCCGCAATATTACGACAACTGCATCCGAGCCGCGGTACTTTTACCGGCGTTGTGGATGTGGAAATTGGACCAAATCTGATCGGGCAATTTAGTTACGACCAGGGAGACCGCTCTGCCAGATTCACCTTTGTCCTGCCGGAAGCAGCTATCGATTTAAACCGGTTTCCATTACTGGTTCAAGGTATGGCAATGCTGGCGGGAGATTGGGGCGCTCTTTGCCTTTTGGGTGAAGTACCTGAAGACGGATTGCTATACGACAGAATGCGCCAGTCTGGATTTGCCGTTTATGGCTGGCAGCGGGTATGGAAAGCACACTGACACATCCCAAACGGAACCAAAACTGTGGCAGCATCCAAACTCCGGAGATTATTTGGCAGTTAAAAATCTCTATCAAAGTCTGCTGCCTCCGCTGGTACAATCTGCCGAGTTTTTCCTGAACATCTTCCATCCGGACGGATATATCGGCACAAAGGGGATATTGTTGCCTGGGCAACAGTAAAAATTGGTATGCATGGTGTCTATGCAATCCCCATAATCCATCCCCAGGTTAAAAATGTGCAGGAGGTTCTGGCTGGACTTGCTGCCCAGTTGCAGCATGAAACCAGGCTTCCCATTTTCTTTGCCATCCGCTCGTACCAGGCATGGCTCGAACCAACCCTGGAACCGTTGGGCTGGCTGCCACTGCCCCGCCAGGCATTGATGGTCAAACGACTGGCAGTTGCGCAAAAAGCTGCCCTGGCAGGTATGCGTGCTGCGATCGGGGATCAACGGATTGAACCTACCACGCCAATGGTTGGATTCAGCTCCTCCTCGGAGATTAATGAAGGAAGTACAAGGTAAGTATGCAGGCTCTGCCTATTACAGGTAAAATAAGGGTATAAGAGAATAGAAGTATGACACAACGTAGAATAACAGATGATTTACAGGCACTATTGGACGTGCTGCCGCCCCATATTTCCAAGTCGGTACAGGCAGCCAATAATTCTGACAACCTGATTGAAATAATACTGGACCTGGGTCGCCATCCAATGGCTCGTTTTGTCGACAGCGAAGTGCGCCTGGTCGAAGAGGAAACCAGCCGGTCTGATATTGATTCCGTCGTGGAAAAGATTGGTGATTTTGATGCAGACAATCGTGCTGGTCTGGAGCGAACGCTGCACCGCATATCCGCACTTCGAAACCGGCATGCCCATATTGTTGGGTTAACCTGCCGGGTGGGTCGGGCTGTTTATGGCACCCTGGACATCATTCAAGACCTGGTGGAATCTGGAAAAAGTTTACTGTTGCTGGGTAAACCCGGAATTGGAAAAACCACCATGTTGCGCGAAGCCGCCCGAATTCTGGCTGAAAACAAGCGTGTAATTATTGTGGATACCTCCAATGAAATTGGCGGTGATGGCGATGTTCCCCATCCTGCCATTGGACGTGCCCGCCGTATGCAGGTTTCCACCCCATCACAACAGCATGAAGTGATGATTGAGGCAGTGGAAAACCATAATCCCGAGGTTATTGTCATTGATGAAATCGGGCGCGAGTTGGAAGCGGTTGCCGCCCGCACCATTGCCGAACGGGGTGTACAGCTTATTGGCACCGCTCACGGGCGTACATTGGAGAACTTACTGCTCAACCCAACCCTGTCCGACCTGGTTGGTGGAATTGAGTCCGTCACCCTTTCTGATGAAGAAGCCCGCCGGCGCGGCACCCAGAAAACCGTGCTTGAACGGCGTTCCGCACCGACTTTTGATGTATTGGTGGAGATATTGGATCGCAACCGGCTGGCTGTGCATCCGGATGTTTCTGCTGCTGTCGATTCGATGGTACGCGGGGTTGCCTTGCAGCCTGAAATCCGCTGGCGTGATGCAAATGATGAAATCCACATCGAAAAACCGCCACCACCTGCTGCTTATCCCTCTCGTCAAAGTGCGGCACAAGGTCAACGCCGCCTGACATCCTCTGGAATTGAACCCTACAAGCCAGGACGGGGAACAACAACCTCTATTCGCGCTCCAATGACCAATAATATTGAGGAACACGAAACCGCAGCACGACCTGCCCGCAATCATGCCAACCTGGCTCAAGTAAAAATCTATCCGTATGGTGTGGCGCGCAACCGCCTGCTGCAGGCAGCCAAGCGGCTCGGCGTTCCCCTCAATATGGTCAAAGACCTTGAATCTGCAGATGTTGTCATCACCCTGCGAACCTATTACCGCAGCCGGCAGCAAACCATTCTGGACGCAGAAGGGCGCGGCATGCCGATTTATGTTTTGCGCGCCAATACCGTCAGCCAAATTGAGCAATCCCTGGCAGACCTGTATAACATTGCATTGCAGCCAGATATGCCTGCTGCAGAGGAAGTGACCAGTCAGACCCAGGAAGCCATCCAGGCAGTGCTGAATGGACAACATTGGGTTGATATGCCACCTGCCAATGCCCAGATTCGACGCCTGCAGCATGAATTGGCACGCCAGGCAGAGCTCGTATCCCACTCTTATGGAAAAGACCCGCACCGGCGGGTGCGGATTTTTAAGGAATAAATTTATGTTCATTACCCTGGAAGGTCCAGATGGAAGTGGCAAATCCACCCAGATGCAGCCCCTGGTAAATTTCCTTAACCAGCAGGGGTACAGCGTATTTACCACCCGCGAACCTGGTGGGACTGCCATCAGTGACCAGGTACGCAATATATTGATGCGCCTGGATAATCGCAGCATGAGCCCGCGTGCGGAAACGCTATTATTCTGCGCTGCCCGTGCCCAATTGGTGGAAGAAGAAATTCGTCCACGACTTGAAAAGGGGGAAATCGTTCTTTGCGACCGGTATGCTGATTTCACGCTGGCATACCAGGGTTATGGGCATGGGAATGATCTCACCAAACTCAAGCAATTGCTCGATTTTACAACCGGCGAGTTGTGGCCGGATTTGACAGTTCTATTTGATCTTGATGCACTCACTGGTTTGAATTGCCGCAAAGTGGGTGGGGGCGAGTGGAATCGCATGGATGATTACACCATCGCATATCACCAAAGAGTACGCGAAGGTTACCTGGAAATGGCTCGCCAGGAACCACAGCGCTGGTCAATCATCAATGCCGCCCAGGATATTGATGCTGTTCAGTCCGACCTGCGGGCAATTGTCATGGGACGGTTGACGGAAAATCGCTGAGTAATTTATTATGAAACATCAACACCAAATTTGTCCTAAATTGGAGTGCTTATATGTCGCTTGATAGCGGTACAGAAAATTCAGAACAGGTTCCCCCAAACCCTGTTCCCACCCGGTCGAAACGGGATTGGGTGATTTTGGGATTAATTGGCGTAACTGCAATTTTGGTAGTGGTTGCAGTTGCCCTGGCAGTGGTCGATACGACACGCCAGGCTGCGCTGGAAAAAACCAAATCCGTCGCCATTCCCACTGTTGCGGCCGTTACTGCTACACCTGCCTCCCCCCTGGCGGATGTCACCTCGACACAGATTCCAACAGGAGATCCGGCTGCTTGCAGCACATTCAGCATGATTCCCACGGCAGACCCAACTACGTCCAGCCTGTTTCCTGCAGTCAGTTCGGATGATTGGGTGGAAGGTTCACCGGATGCACCAGTAACCTTCATCGTGTATAGCGACTTCATGTGACCAGGCTGCATTGCATTTGAGCCCGTGTTGGCTCAACTTCTTGAAGCATATCCTGAAGATTTACGTGTGGTTTATCGTCATTACCCGCTTATCACAATCCATGACAAGGCCTTCCTGGCTGCAGCAGCCAGTGAAGCAGCCGGTTTGCAAGGCAAGTTCTTTGAAATGAAAGCATTGCTTTTTGAGACCTCAACTGAGGAATGGAGTGGATTAACTCCTGAAGCATTTGAAACCTGGCTTGTTCAGGCTGCCACCCGAATTGATTTGGATGTTGCAAAGTTTACGACAGACCTTAAGAGTGAGGTTGTGACCGCCAAAGTGCAAAGCGCTTATGACAGTGCATCCAGTATTGGTATACCGGGAACCCCATTTGTACTTCTCAATGGTCAACCCTACCAGGCACCCCGCGATTTTACCAATCTTTCAACCGTGATCAAGTTGGTGGTTTTGGAGAAAAAGCAATTCGAATCCTGCCCGCCAGATGTCATTGATGAATCCGCAAAATACTCGGTAGTTTTAACAACCACCAAGGGAGAGATCGTCATAGAGCTTTACCCCGAAATGGCACCCATGACGGTCAATAGTTTTGTTTACCTGGCTCTGAATGGCTGGTTTGATAACAATCCGTTTTACCGGGTGTTGGAGGGGAAACTTGCCCAAACAGGCGACCCAACCGGTACAGGATATGGTTCTCCAGGTTATATTTATGGTACCGAAATCAGCGAACTCACTTTTGATAAAGCAGGTGTTGTTGGCATGGCATCTTCTGGTCCAGACACAAATGGCAGCCAGTTCTTCATCACGATGGATGCCATACCCACATTGAATGGAAACTACACGATATTTGGACAGGTGGTCCAGGGATTGGATGTCGTTGAAGCATTGACTGTCCGCGATCCATCCCAGGGAGAACCACTTCCCGAACCGGATTCCATTTTGAAAGTATCGATTATCAAGGAATAATGGAAACCGGTCGTCCCATACACATTAAATCGCTCCTTTATCTTATCCTCAGCATCAGTGGATTTTTCCTCACCCTAACTGCAGGTGGTTTTACTTTACTTGCAGGTCTCTTCAGTGCAGTGTCGGGTGAAACGAACGACATTCTTTATCCCAGTTTTATTGCAGGCTGGGTATTAATTTTGATCTCGCTCCTGCTGATTCCGGGTGTAGTATATGCAATTTACCGCCTGCGTGGACGACCCGCACCGGTTTTCAGGTTCTCAGGTACAAAATTACTGCCATTTGCTTTGCTTGGATTATGGCTGCCAATCCTTGTACTTGGCAGCGTCATTTCAGGCAAAACCAATTATGACTGGCTGGTTCTACCCCTCCTGACAATATTCTTGATTGCAATACCATTATGGGTTTGGATGCGCATGGGCACTCATCCTGGCACTGCAAACAACAGCCAGGCAATCTGGAGTCTATTTGGGGTTAACCTGCTGGTGACACCGGTTCTTATCATGTTTTTTGAAATTATTGCCCTTGGAATGATTGGTCTGGTTGTTATGGGAATCATTGCCATGTCTCCATCCCTGATCAACCAGGTTGAGACACTTATCCAACAAATCACCTATTCCGGTATGGATCCGATTTTACTGATGCGGGTGGTTAAACCAATATTGCAGAATCCATGGGTACTGTTCGGCATATTCACGACGGCATCCGTTATCATCCCGATTGTGGAAGAACTGTTGAAGCCTGTCTGGTTATGGATGTTTATTCGCAATCTGAATCCAGCCACAGGTTTTAAATATGGTTTACTCAGTGGTGCTGCTTTTGCATTGATAGAAAGCATGGGATATCTGGCAGCCCCAATGGGAGAAGGCTGGACGGGATTAATCATTGGCAGAGTTGGTACCGGGGTATTGCACATGGCAGCCTCCGGGATAATGGGTTGGGGTCTTGCCAGTGCCTGGCATGAACACAAGTACCTGCGGCTGGCAAAAGCCTTTCTCTTTTCGGTTTTCATTCATGGATTATGGAATGCAATCGGTCTGTTGATGGGGATGGCAGAATTCCTGGAACCGGTAAATCAGTTGAACTTAATCCTGATTCGAATAGGAACTATTGCCCCATTCGCATTAATTGTGCTGACGGTTTGTTTACTTGCCCTGCTCTTAATTGCCCGCCGGAACTTGAAGCCACAGGTTTCTTCTGAAGGCAGCGAAGTGAGAATATAATTTAGAAAATTCTGAAATCCCTTTGGAAACAAGGTAAAATTGCTCATTCGCTTTACAACCAGACTAATAATTAAGGCTATTTAATGGATATCATTTCAACAATCATCGACTTCGTTCTTCACATGGATGTACATCTTGACCAGATTATCCGGGATATTGGTTTTTGGACCTACCTGGTTTTGTTCGGTGTTATTTTCATCGAAACTGGATTGGTGGTCACCCCATTTCTTCCAGGTGATTCCCTGCTGTTTGCCGCAGGAGCAATCTCCGCCTTAGGCTCTCTTAATCCGATTCTCCTGTTCGGTTTGATGGCAATCGCTGCCATCCTGGGTGATACAGTCAATTATTGGATTGGACACTATATCGGACCCAAAGCATTTACCAGCAATTCCCGTTTCTTTAAAAAAGAATATCTCGAACGGACTCAAAAGTTCTACGAAAAACATGGCGGGAAAACTATTTTCCTGGCTCGTTTCGTCCCAATTATCCGTACCTTTGCTCCCTTTGTGGCTGGAATTGGAAAAATGCGCTATGGGTATTTTATTTCGTATAACATTTTTGGTGGGATAATCTGGACGGGTACGTTCATCTTTTTAGGATACTTCTTCGGACAGGTGCCTTTTGTAAGGGATCACTTCTCGCTTTTGGTGCTGGCGTTGATTTTAATCCCTGGCATACCCGCCCTGATCGAATTCTTCAAGATGCGTGCTCACAGCAAAGCAAAATCCAAAGAGCAGTCGCAAGATGATCAGGAATAAGAAAATTTTGACATACAATTAACAAAGTGTGCAGCAAAATGATCGAGCGTGACTTCTTAGTCCATTAAGGGTTTATTCAGGTAGTAGTTTTGACAGGAGATACAGTTGAAACGTGAAGAATTGCAGAAAATCGTTCGCTACCTGATGAGAAAAATCACCAATACCGTGTTCATTGGTCAGGAAAACCTGCCTGCCACTGGACCCGTGCTAATAACCACCAATCATCTCAGCCGATTTGATATCCCGGTTTTATTTCTCAATGAACGGCGCATGGATCTCACCGCCCTGGTTACGGATAAATATAAGAAGAACCTGTTCATCCGATGGTTTACTGAAACTGCAGGCGGGATCTGGATTGACCGTACCCGGGCTGATTTCACCGCTTTTAAAGAAGCCTTCGATGTACTTAAAAATGGGTTTGCACTTGGGATTTCACCCGAAGGAACACGCAGTAAAACTGGCGAACTGCTTGAAGGCAAAGCGGGTTCGGTTCTCCTTGCAACGAAAATGGACGTTCCAATTGTGCCAGTTGGCTTGGCAGGAACTGAAACAGTTATTTCCATGTTTAAGAAATTTAGAAAACCAACTATTATTGCCCGGTTTGGTCAGGCGTATCACCTTCCACCCATCGATCGCGACAGGCGGGAAGAGCATATAAAAGAATTAACTGACGAAATTATGTGCCGGATTGCAGCCTGTCTTCCAGAAAAATACCACGGTTTTTATTCCGGTCATCCCCGCTTGAAAGAGTTATTGGCTTTACAGCAGGGTTAATAATTATCAGCCAGGCAAATACCCCTCAATGTGGATAATGCATGAGGGGTATTTTTATTTTGTACATTGCAACAGGCTGAGAGCCTGGGCAACCGTTGTTGTTTTTTCTGGTGTTGTGGATGCACGCGTATCGATTCGTTCCCAGGTCTGGCACAAAACTTTATTCATCCCATCTGTTTTCAATAATGCCAACTCGGTCAGGCTGTACGCTTTTTCCCAATCATTGGTTCGCAGCATACCCTTCGATAAACGGGATATACTCTGCCCCATTATAGGGTGAAAAACCTTCTGCCTGTGCATCTCCATACAAATCCGGTATCGCTTCCCAGTTTTGCAGTTGGCGTGCCAGGTCTGCTTGCTGGTAATAAAAGCACCAGTCATCCTGGGGAGGTGCCCCAAATATAGATCGCATCAATTTTTCATTCCCAACCGGATGCGCCAAAATTTGTTCCATGTTGGATATTTTGTACAACTCCAACTCGCCTTCGTAAATCGGGTAATCTGACAGGGTCGGGGCATCAACATAGATGGGATCCATGACACGAACACATCCCCGGGCGGCTTTGTAATTTACTGCAATAGCCTGGTTTGTATTTCCATCAAATTGAATTGTGCGCAGTTCATTATAAGTAATTGGCAAATTCGGCAGGAAATCTGCAATCACACTGCTGTTGCGGTAACGTAAAGCCTCAACATACCAGTAAGGCAGGTTAAATGTATCTGGAATGGGATCGTAGATGAGGTTATATGCAAAACCTAGTGATATTCCGGAAACATAAGAGAATGGGATTTCAGGTCCCAGGATGGCTGTTCCTTCTGCAAGTGTTGGAACCCGCCAATGCATTTGCCAGAAATATTGGCGTTGTAACTGCCAGTGGCTGGCATACCGATCAGTTGTTCGTACGTGTGATGCCACAGATACACCAAGCAGAATTGCCAGCACAATTGCCTTGCGGTTTGGCGTGTGTCCCAACCAGTCCACCAATGCGACCACGAGTATTACCGCACCCAGCATGGGTGCCAGGGTAAAACGGTCTGACCAGGTTCCCACCAGTATTTGCCGGTTTGTAAGCCATACTGGCAATCCACCCAATACCAAACCTGATATCCCAAGCAGTATCGCCTGCCGGGTAAAATGCGTTTTTATGGGTATTTCGGAGGCTTCAAATCCCTGCTTTGCGCTCCACATGCTTCCCCAGGCAATTCCAATGGCAGTCAAACCACCAACCAGCCAGGAAAACAGCGTGAACCTGGATGCAAGGTTAATGGTTTCTGGTGTGATTGTGTTCGTCCAGGCAAACAAGGTTGTGTGCAGCATATCCTGAGAAGCCATTTGCAGAATTTGGCGCAGGGTGGTACCAGGCTGGTCAATGAGTTGCTGCAGGAGGACGGGTGCATTTTGATCCGGAATTGGCATCAAATCCGGCAATAAAACAAATCGGTATATACCAAATAGAATAATGGCAACCAGGTACGGAATCCATTGAAAGAAGACTTTTCGAAGTGCTTCCCGCCTGTTTGCTTTACCTGGCCAGAACAAAAACCCTAACAGCAAAGGTCGGAGTAACTCCAGGCCGACAAAATACTCCATTGTTAACATGTGAAGCAGGCTGGATATAAATGCAAGGGGAGTAAATAACCAATATTTTTTTGGTTTCAGGACGGCAGCCACCATCGCTGCCAATGATAGGGTAAACAAAGCATAGGATATGAAGTGTTGTGAATACGCCACCGAGATGGCTTGCTGCGTAAAACCCGGGTAGATTGCGAAAAGCAAACCCATCCAGCGCACCTGCCAGCGGTGCTGTGGCCAGATGCCGGAAAGAGCCCATACCAAACCCATAACACTTAACCAGCGTATCAGCAGAGTAAACACCTGCCAGGAAAGTGGATGTAAACCCAGGACTGGCATGGTTAGGATGTATGTCCAGGCGGAGATTGGCCGGTCAGAAAGAAAAAAATCCCAGTAAACCCTGGCACTCTCAAAGCGCGACAGGTAAAGGGATTGCCAATCATCCCAGTAGAAGCCCATCCTGGTGAGTTGCAGCCCGTAAGCCACGACCATGACCAGCAACACTGCTAACGGATACACCCACCTTCTGTTTAAAAGCTTTTGGAATTGCATCCAGCGCTTCTCCGGATTAAAATCATACCATAAGAAAGGAAGTGCCTTTTGCTAAACTTTGGAATAATTATTGGGGCTGTCGCCATTTGGAGTGTAATCCATTCCATCCTGGCTTCATTGACAGTCAAACATGCAGTTGAAAAACGTTTTGGGAAGCATTATCAAAGATATTACCGATTAGCATATGTGATGTTTTCGGCAGTTTCGTTTTTGGCTGTTTTGGTGTTAATTTTCTTCCTGCCTGACAAGCAATACTATCGTATCCCCTTTCCATGGGTTGTCCTGACTGTGATATTAGAATTGGCAGGAGGTGTATTGGTTCTATTCAGTATCATGCAAACCGGTGCCATGGTATTTTTAGGTTTCAGCCAGGCGATGGATGCAGCCTCGGCAACAAAAACGGTACCCTTTGTAGCTTCTGGAGCATTCCATTTCGTCCGCCACCCGATATACACAGGCAGCCTTTTAGCTATCTGGTTATTGCCTTTTATGAGTTAAAACATCCTGGCTTTTAATATTGCCGCCACGCTGTATATCCTGGTTGGAATTATTTTTGAGGAACGCAAACTGGTACTGGAGTTTGGGGAACAATACATCGAATACCGGAAACACACCCCCATGCTCATCCCGTTTCTAAAACGATAAAACGATGATTTATTTGCCCCTTTTGTGGTTATCCCTGGCTTTTCTACTCGGCATCAGCCTGTCAGCCAGGGTACCAATCCATTGGGGGTGGTGGCTGGGGATTGCCGTTGTATTAGGCGGCAGCAGTTGGTTCGTCAGACGATTAACCAGGAATTGGTATGCTTCCCGCCGCTGGCAAACAATCTGCCCATTCCCCGCCCTGCTGTTGTTGGGAGTAGTTTCACTCGGCGCAGCCCGCTTTCAGCTTGACCAACCTGTTTTATCACCTCATCAGGTAAGCTGGTATTCCAAATATGGCGAAGTTGTGCTGCAGGGTAAAGTATCCGCATTTCCGGATATTCGCAGTAACGCTGTTCTGCTGCGAGTAAAAGCAGAACAGTGTGAATATAAAGCAGGATGCCACTGTTTATCCAGTCAAAGGATATGTTTTAGTTCGCCTGCCATGGAACCCGGACTGGCAGGTGGACGATCGGGTAACTTTTCAGGGTGTCATAGAGGAACCACCGCACGGGGAAAACTTTGATTATCGCGATTATCTAGCCCGGCATCAAATCTATGCTTACATGGCTTATCCAAAAATAATCGATATTCAGCCCGCTGAATTCAGTTCCTTAAAAGGTTTTTTGTGGAAATTGCGTAACACAGCAGAAGAACGGTTATACCGCATGTTGCCGAATGATGAAGCTGCACTGCTGGATGGTATTTTACTGGGTAACGAACGCAATATTCCAACCGACCTTGCCACGGCATTCAGGAATACGGGTACATCTCATATCATCGCAATTTCAGGTTTTAACATCACGATTATCAGTGCCCTGATAATTAAACTCTTTTACCCGGCTGTTTAGAAAACGCAGCCGAGCATTCTGGTTTACGATTCTGGCAATCACCCTGTACACCCTGCTGGTAGGCGCGCAACCACCCGTAGTTCGGGCAGCCATCATGGGCTGCATGGGATTGATGGGCAGCTTGTTGGGAAGGCGGCAGGTGGGTATGAACAGCCTGGTTTTCACCGCGGCGGTCATGACAGCCATAACCCCCGGATTACTGAGAGATGCGAGTTTTCAACTATCTTTTGCAGCCACAATGGGTCTTATTCTGTTGGGTAACCCCCTTACAACGGATTTGAGAAACTAATTGAAAACCGGCTGCCAGCCTTGCAAAACTCAATTATCACCAAAGGTATAAGTGAATATATCCTGCTCACCCTGGCAGCGCAAATAACCACCCTGCCTGTAATCGCCTATCATTTTCAACAATTTCCGCTGATTGGATTAATAGCCAACCCGCTCATCCTGCCACCGCAACCGCTGGTTATGATACTTGGCGGATTAATGGTCATTTTCGGTTTGGTATGGTTCCCACTTGGACAATTTTTTGCCTGGCTCGCCTGGCCTGCTGTGGCATACACCATCAAGATGGTAAGCGGATTGGCTGAAATCGGTGGTCAACCTGTTGCCTTACAGGCTTTTTCCTTTTTTGGGATAATCCTGTTCTACCTGCTGCTTTTTTTGATTGGTTTTCCGTAAGAAAGTTCCACTAACCTTTCAGCAAACCACGCTCCCGCCTGTGATCTTGCTTTTCACAGCATTATTGGCAGTCTCAACCTGGCGTCCAGCCCTTGCCAGGTTGGATGATAGAGTCCATATCGTAATTCCTTCTGGTAATACAGCAGAAAGCATATTGCTGCAACTCCCTTCGGGTGCTACCTGGATAATTTCCGGAGAAAATGGTTCAACTGAAGCATTCCAGGAATTCAGCCAGTGGCAGGTTTCCCCCAACAATCGGATTACCGGTGTTATTTGGATGGCGGAAAACCTGGATCGCAAAAATGTTTCCGCGTTGTCCTATCGCATTCCTGGAATATTTTTAACAAGGGAGGAAGTGCTCGGCAGTAAATATGGTTCGGAATTATTCAGCCGCTCTACAGATTGGGGCGCACAATGGAATACCATTGTCCCAGGTACACAAATTGCCTTGCAAGATTTGGTTGTGGTTACGATTGCTGAGCCGTGTCAAACCGCTTGCGCCAGTCTTATTCGATTTGGCAACTTCGAGTTGCTGGTTCCTGCCGGGAATTCTTATGACTATTTGGAAAATTGGTTGTTGTCAACCCGGGCAACACCTGAAGTCATTTTATTATCCTCAACCCAGGATGATCCAGGCAACTGGCAGGGTACTCTGGCACAGGATGCATCCCTGTTAACCATCGTTACAGACAGTACTTCTTCCCTTCAAGAAAACCAACTAAGCACACGGATTTCTGGCTGGGTGGATATTTCCACCGATGGAACCAGCGTGTGGATTCAGACCCAGCATTAAGCCCGTTGTTCAGACAATCGAATCCGGTTATACTGCAGCATGGAGGTGTGCTATGCGTACAGTAAATGACCTGATGGTCCAAAAAGGGCATACCGTGTTGAGTATTACACCCGAGGCAACCGTTTATGAAGCACTGGTTGCAATGGCAAAAATGAATATTGGGGCGTTAATGGTTATGGAAGGAAATGTTCTGATTGGTGTAATTTCTGAACGGGATTATGCTCGCAAAATAATTCTAAAGGGTAAAGCATCACGAGAAGTACCGGTAAGAGAAATTATGTCTTCCCCTGTTATTTCAGTTTCCCCGGATGCCAGCCTTGAATCTGGCACTCAGCTTAATGGCAGAAAAACACATTCGTCATCTACCGGTTGTTAAAGGTGACAGCATTCTCGGTGTATTATCCATGCGGGATGTGATGGAAGCCATCATTAGAAAACAGGATGACACCATCCGATTTTTTGAAGACCTGGCAACAGATGTCTAATGATTTTTGCAACCATTTTGATTAATCCTCGTATATCTATATGAGGAGTTAAAATGGAAAACAAAAAGTATTATCGCAGTGATAATGACAAAATGATTGGTGGTGTGTGTGGTGGATTAGCAGAGTATTTGGATTGGGATCCAACCTTGATTTGCCTGGGATTTGTATTGTTGTTCTTCCTGGGTGGACATGGGTTACTGCTCTACATTATTTTGTGGATCATCGCACCGAAAGCACCAAAACCCTTACCGGTAAATGTCATTTCCACAGAATTTACTAATGGTTAATAGGTTTGTTTCTGTACCATACCCCCGTCCGTAACCAGGATGGGGGTTTTTATTAATATTAACAACTGGTTGTAATAGAAATCCAAATTGTATATATAATAAACATACAAAAATACTAAGGCACATACATATCAATCAAAATCATTCCAATTTGAGGGATAAAAATATGTCTGAGGTTCAAGAGCGGGGAAATTTAAAAAAACAAATTGCCGACCCTGAAATTAATAGAAAACGAAAAATAATTAGCAAATCCGAAATTGATGTGGGAAAATCACCATCTCAATACTCCCATGCACCTGTCATGCTGCATACCCTGGATGAGCAAGGCTGTATAGTCGATGTCAGTGACTACTGGCTGGAACATCTTGGATACCAACGCCAGGAAGTATTAAATAAACCGCTTACTGATTTCATGAGCACGGATTCCTGCCTGTTTGCTCGCAAAAATGGCATTCTGGGAAAAGGGAATCTCAAAATCCATAACAAATGTTCCTTTAACTTTTTATCATAAAAACGGAAAACCACTGGATATGCTGTATTCCAGTGTTGCTGAGGAAATTCAGCCTGGGAGATCCGGCTTTTTCAGTTGCAGTATTAATTGATGTAACCCAATCGCAGCGCAGTACAAAAGTACAGGCAGCCTTGTACTTGATTTCACAGGCTGCCCATTCTGTTCACAACTTGAATGAATTATACGAGTCCATCCATTCGATTGTTGCTGAATTGATGCCGGCTAGTAATTTATACATTGCTCTACTGGAGCCCCCTGATTACCAGATTATTTTGTATACTGGGTGGATGAGTTCGATCCAAAACCGGAACCACGCCCGACTGGTGGACGTGGATTAACCGAGTTCATATTACGTACAGGGAAGCCGCTCCTGGTTTCGGGGGAAAGTTCGTTTGATGATTTATTACAATCTGGAGAGGTAGATAATGTTGGCGCACCATCCATTGATTGGTTGGGTGTACCTTTGCAAAATGCGGGTCGAATCATTGGTGTCATGGCAGTTCAGAGTTATGACACGGGTGTACGGTATACGGAAGAAAACAAGGAAATCCTTGAATTTGTCTCCGAGCAGGTGGCTTCAGCAATTGAAGCAAAACGCTCGGAACAGGCATTACGTCAGAACGAACAAAAATATCGCAGCATTGTAAACAACCTGGAGGATGGCGTCATTCTCGTGGATGAGCGCGGCATAATTGTGGAATGGAGTAATGGGCAGGAGACAATTGTTGGTTTGAAACGGGACGAAGTTGTAGGAAAACATATTGTTGATTTTCACCACGTGATTCTTCCCCAGATTCACCACATCAATCCAATCCTGGTATTCTGGCTGATATGATGCAGCAAATGCTTGCCCGGGGAGAAATAACAAACAGCACTCGGTTTTCCAACTCGGGTAAATATCTAGAAGGAGAGTTGCACAGTAAAACAGGGGAAATCCGCTCCGTACAAATTACCATTTCACCAATCAAAACGGATTTGGGATACCAGTTGTTAAGCATTACCCGGGATATAACCGAGCGCAAACGTGCAGAACTGGCATTGAAAGAAAGTGAAAACCGGTACGCCCTGGCGGTGCTTGGGGCTAATGATGGTATTTGGGATTGGAACCTGCAAAACAATACGATTTACTATTCTCCCCGCTGGAAAGCCATGCTGGGTTATGAAGATGATGAAATAAGTGATAGCCCTGACGAATGGTTCGGAAGAATTCATCCTGAGGATATTGAAAGGGTGCAGGCAGATATTTCAGCACACCAGGATGGACATAACCCGCATTTTGCCAGTGAACACCGCATTTTCCATCGGGATGGTTTTTACCGGTGGGTGTTGGCACGCGGCTATGCCAATTGGGATGGGAGTTCTGGTTCCAGTCGCATGGCAGGCTCTTTGAGTGATATTACTGCCAGGAAAGCCACCGAAGAGCGGTTAAGGCATGATGCCATGCACGACCCATTAACCGGCTTGCCCAATAGAATTTATTTTATGGACCAGATGCGCCGGGCAATTGACCGCAGTCATCGCAGAACAAATTATCAAGCAGCCATCCTGTTTTTGGATCTCGACCGGTTTAAGATTGTGAATGATTTTCTGGGACATGCCATTGGTGATTTCATGCTTATCTCCATTGGTGAACGGCTTCAAACCAGCCTGAGGTTGGGCGACACCATAGCCAGGCTGGGTGGCGATGAGTTTGCCATTTTGCTGGATGATATATCTGGTATCAGCGACGCGATTTTGGTGGCTGACCGGCTTCAACAATCCCTTGAACTTCCCTTTGAACTGCTTGGACATGAGGTATTTGCCACGGTTAGTATCGGCATCGCCCAAACATCCAAAGGTTACGAGCGGGCAGAAGATATGCTGCGTGACGCAGACACCGCCCTTTACCGTGCAAAAGCAGCAGGCAGAGCACGCTATGCTGTATTCGACAATGAAATGCATGCCCATAACGTGGAATTATTGCAGCTAGAAGGGGAACTCCGGCGGGCATTGGAACGCGATGAATTTTTGCTGTATTACCAACCGGTTGTAAACCTGTCATCCGGGTTTATCAGCAGCTTTGAAGCCCTTATTCGCTGGCAGCATCCGTTAAGGGGGTTGATTTTACCGCATGAATTCATTCCTCTTGCAGAAGAAACAGGCATGATCATCAGCATTGGAGAATGGGTATTACGGAGTGCCTGTAAACAGGTCAAAGTGTGGACAAACATGGGTTACGCCAACGTTCCGGTGGCGGTCAACATTTCTGCCCGTCAATTACAAGATCAAAAATTACCTGAACTTGTGCGCTCCATTATGGATGAAGTTGGGGTTTCACCACAAGCCATCCATCTGGAAATTACCGAAACTGCAGCAATGCAAGATATTACCCACACTATTCAGGCTCTGGAATCGCTGCGAGCGTATGGAGTGCAATTCTCTATAGACGATTTTGGAACCAATTATTCTTCGCTTTCGTATCTACAACGTTTTCCAGTCAATTGTTTAAAAATAGACCAGTCTTTTATTTGGGACATCCACGAAGCCACGGATGACTCCGGCATTATTACTGCCATCATCGCAATGGGTCACCTGCTTAACCTGAAGAGTAACCGCTGAAGGTGTTGAAACCATGCGGCAATTGGATTTTTTGCGTTCCAAAGGCTGTGACGACGTGCAGGGATATTTAATCAGTAAAGCAATGCGAGCCGATGAGATATGATTAATGTTGAAATCCAGCAAGAAATTGTTACCAGATGTATCATATTCTACAGATATCACAGGCATTTCATTATAGGAGGATAAAATGTTTTATTCAATATTGAACAAGTTGGATCAAGTTAACCGCTTTGATAAGGTAAGTGCCCACTGCGACATACCCTGTGGGATTTATGACCCGCACCTGGCACAGCTTTCTGCGCTGACCATTATTCGCATGATTGACCTGATGAATGACCTGGAACGTGACCATAAAGATACTGACCTCGCATTTAGAAACAGCATGATCCGGTACGTATCGGTCAAAGAAGAACATGCCGAACTGTGTAAAAAAGAAATCCGGGTCATTTTTGGCGACTACATTAAAAAAGAGCACATTGAAAAATTCCCGGAACTGCCCGAACTGGCTCATAAAATCATGCAGCAGGCTTCCAAGTGCCGTCAAACGGTAGCGCGGGAAAACGCCCTGGAATTGCTCAAACTGGTCAATCATTTTGCTGAACTCTTCTGGGAAACCAAGGGTGTTGCAACCAAAAAAGCGATTGCTCCCTATAAACCATCCGAAGAAGTTGTATACCCGGTTCTCTAATTACCTGCCATCAGGCTGGTCTGCTGTAAAAAGCAAACTCCCAGCAGACCAGCAATAAACCTGCCTTTGTTCCGTATTCTTCGCGTCACCGGTACCTCACTCACCCCGCAATTTCAACCCGGGGATTTTGTGCTTCTGTCCCTGATTTTCCAAAAAGAACGGCTAAAACCAGGTGCAGTGGTTGCATTTCGACAACCGGGCTATGGATTGTTGCTCAAAGCGCATCATAAAAATCAATCCTGCCACAGAAACCTGTTGGCTTGAGGGTGATGCTCCAGGGAGCGTGGATAGCCGGACATTTGGAGAAGTACCGCTTAAGAGCGGTGACCGGGCTGGTCATTTTCCATATCCATCCGAGAGGTTAAGTTGGATGTCTTTTCTTATAACAAGGAAGCCTGGAATAAAGAAGTTGCCAGGGGTAATCCCTGGACAATCCCTGCAACCCCAGAAATGATCACTGAAGCCAGGCGCGGAGTTTTATATCTACTCCTGACTCCAACCAGGTTTGTTCCAGACGATTGGCTTGGAGATGTTCAGGGAAAGAATATTCTATGTCTTGCATCAGGCGGAGGACAACAAGGACCCCTCCTGGCGGCTGCCGGCGCAAATGTGACAGTGCTCGATCAATCCCCTGCCCAGTTGGCTCAAGACAGGTTTGTGGCAGACAGGGAAAGCCTTAAGATTTAACTGGTTGAAGGCAACATGCAGGATCTTTCCTGCTTTGAAGATAGTTTTTTTGATCTCATTTTCCATCCAGTTTCCAATTGCTTCACTCCGGATGTTTTAGCAGTTTGGAATGAAGCCCATCGGGTGCTCAAAAGAAGTGGGAAGTTATTGGCTGGTTTTTGTAATCCCTACCAAATATATTTTTGATTTTGATTTACTGGATAAAGGACAACTGGTTGTACAGAATCGGCTGCCGTATTCCGATCTGGCGGACATGAAACCGGAATCACTGAAAAAATATATGAATGATGGGTTTCCACTCGAATTCAGTCATACCCTCACAGACCTGCTGGGCGGGCAAATTCAGGCTGGTTTTAATATTTGTGGATTTTATGAGGATGTCGATCCATCCAGTTTAATATCCACTTATTTTCCAGAATTCTATGCAACCCTGGCTATCAAACAGTAACCGCTTCCGAAGAAAGGTCGCTCTCGATTTTTTGTTTCATTACGGTTCGGCTGCGCACAAAGAGCCAGATTGCCTGCGCGGTTGTTCCCAGTATCAATGCAGAAATACCAAAATAAATACCGGTAGCCTTTCCCCAGATTACTCCAACTGCCAGCACAAAAATAATAACGCCCAGGTAAATGGCAACGGATTCGGGAATGGCGCGTGTTTTTTTACTGTACAGGATGGATCCCTGGTACCAGCTTTGCAGCACAGTTAATGCCGGCAAAGGAATTGCAATCCAGAAGGCGGGCAGTGCCAGGTCAATTAATGCCGGTCTGAGCGCAGCAACATTCTGAAACCACAGATAAGCCAGCGGAGTGACTGCGATGAGAATATGGATCGAAGTGCTGATGCCCGCCAGCCAGGTGGCAAATTTCCGCAATAAGAAATATGCACCATGTTTTTCCATTTTGGCAACAACCACTTCGTTCAAAGCCGTACCCGGACTGCGCAGGATGAACAATAATCCAGAGAGAACCTGCCAAATCGCCAGGGATTCAACTGCGCGGGGCATGCGGCTCAAAGCCGCACTTCCGATTGGCTGCCAGATAAGTGTCATAAAAGAAGTAAGTACCAGGGGAATGTAAAATGCGAAAAACACCTTCCAGGTCAATGGGGTAACAACTGGAGCAGGAACGAGGTAATCTCGAATTACTGGCCGTACCCGGATGCCGTTATAAACTGCTTCAGCAAACACAGCCAATCCCTGGGCTGCTGCCCCGACAGCCACGCCCGGTAATGTCCCAATCGAGTAACCTATCAGCAGCATGGCAGCCAGGCTGACCAGGCGCACCATCGTTCCGTACCACACAGCCTGAGAGTTATTAAACGGATCATGACGCCTTGTTGGAACCGGCGGAATCCAATGGACCACGTCCAGGGCGTCATAAACATCAAACCAATTCGGGCAGGTTCAATGATTTCTTCAGGTGAACCAATAATGCCGCGTACAACGAGGTAATATAAGGGTGTAAACGCAACCAGGATGTGAATTAACGTCAGGCTGAAACCCGTCAGCATCATGAATTTATATATCTTACGGTAGGAAGGCAGATCGCGGCTTAATGCAGTGGAAGCCGCCAGCAGCATGATGATGGGTGCTTCAATAATGAGGCGAAACGGGAAATACAATTCCACCATAAGCAGCCAGGTTAATTTCTCCACCGGGCAGCCGGGCAATTACGGCACTAATCGAAGGACCTTCAAGGCCCATCAATAACCAGCTGGCAGCCAGCGGCCACCAGGTTTTAATAATTTGCTTACTGGTAAGAGGCATGAGCCAGATTATAATGCATGCATGAAATCCTCTCCTCCGTTCTGGGAAGTGTTACCACTGGATAAGATAAGTCCCCAGCAGTGGGAATCATTATGTGACGGCTGTGCGCAATGCTGCCTGCATAAGCTGGAAGATGAAGATACCGGGGATATTTACTTTACCCGGGTGGTTTGCCGGCTGCTGGATATTGGTAAATGCCAGTGTACTGCTTATGACCAGCGTCACGTTCTTAATCCTGAATGCATTCAACTTACACCTGAGGTAATTCAACGCTTGCACTGGCTGCCGGATACATGTGCCTATCGCTGCCTGGCTTTTGGAAATCCATTGCCCGTCTGGCACCCACTGATAACTGGCGATCCTAGAATCCGTTCATCTAGCGGATATTTCGGTTCGCGCCAAGGTGCTTTCCGAAAACGAAATTGATATGAGCAACCTGGAAGATTACCTAGCAGATTAGTTATAAAATTATTAAGAATTAATTTTCCCTTTTGAGCTGGATATAAAAATCACCTCGCAAGAATATTCTTGCGAGGTGATTTTATGTAAATAAATTTTATCTATGGACAGGCATGGAACAAACAATATCCAGGATCCACGGGATGTAAATCCTGCTGCTTGGTACAAGCCAGGGTAACCGGGTTGGGTAAAACCCCATTCCAGCATAATTCCGGCTGCCAATCTCTTTCGAGATAAATGGATGAATCCCAGAGCTTTGTTCCATCATTGGCAAGCAATGCGATCGAATAACTGATAAACCAGAAAGGTGGCTCAATTACAAATGTATGGTTGGTAGTGCCGAAGGCGGTATTACCATCCGCAGGGTCACTGTGCAGCGGAATGACATTCCATGGGGAGGTGGATTTACCGGCATCGTACCATTCCAGATTTAACCCTTCTGGCGCAATTTGGTTGAAAGTAAAGCTAAACACGCAAACGCTGTCGGGATAAATCAGTTTTATCTGGTCGCCATCTTGTGTAAACGCCCGTGCATTTTCAGGCATAGCAGCGCTTTCGACTACAGGCGGCATGCCATATGCCGCAGGCATACACCAGGCGTTCATGGCTTCCACTGCCAACGGAGGAATTTCTGTTGGAGTTGGAATCTCGGTTGGAACAGGTGTTGGTTCTGTCGGTTGGTTCTATCATAAGCGTGGGTACATCAGTGGGGACTTCGGTTGGAACCACGGTATTCTCAGGCACTTCCTGAATAGATGTAGCGGTGGAATTGCTGCTGCAGGCTGAAATAAATACCAAAATAGATATCAAAATAACAACTTTGGATATATTTTTATATATTTTTTGCATAGACCCTCGTGAAACTCAGAAAATTGGAATGCACTGGTTTAACTTCATAAACAAATTTTGCATGCTGGTAATTATTCAGCCAACAGGTAAGCGAGAATCCACCTGGTTGTCGCCAACAAGCCATCCAGGTGGGTACGCTCATAGTTGTGCGATGCATCCACTCCCGGACCAATCAACGCCACTGCCACATCTGCACCCGCTCGTAAGAGAGCTCCGCCATCTGAACGATAATAAGGGTAAATATCCAGGCGATAATCAATTTTTTGTTCTTTCGCCAGGATTTTTAGACGTTCGGTCAATTCATAGTGATACGGTCCATCCCCATCTTTTACACACAGGGTGGCATGAAATTCATCCGAATTCTGGCCTGCACCAACTGCAGCCATATCCACGACCAGCAATTCATCAATATCCTTTGGTAAACCTGCAGCGCCGCCATGCCCGGCTTCTTCGTAATTTGAGAAAAATCCGTAACTGGTGTGGGCGGGTTTAACCCTGCATCATTAAGGGCTTTAAAGGCAGCAACCATGCAAGCCACCCCGCTTTTATCATCCAGGTGGCGTGAGCGAACGAAATTGTTGTTTATTTCTACGCGTGGATCCAGGAAAACAAAGTCGCCAACTTCAATTCCGAGTGCACGGGTTTCGGTTTCATTCGTTGTTCTCTCATCCAGCCGGACTTCCATGTTCGCATCTTCCCGGCGGGATTCACTTACTTTATCCCCAAATACATGCACAGAAGCATTTTCGATCAGGATTGAACCGCGGATTAGTTTACCGGTGCTCGTTTTGACCCGGCAGCCTTCCCCTTCCACGGTATTCCAGGCATATCCCCCAAGCCTGTTCAAACGTAATCGCCCGTTGGGTTTTATCTCTTTTACCATTGCACCCAGGGTATCCACATGGGCAGTAACTGCACGGGCATGCCCCGTTTTTTCACCGGGCAGTGTGACCAGCAAGCCCCCCTTGCGAACTACCCTGGCAGGCTGCGAAAGCATTGGCTGTAGAGTCTGTTGGATATAATCTATCCCGTCCTGGCAATATCCTGTAGGACTGGGTGTCTCCAATAATTTCTGGAGAAAATCAAGTAAAAATGCAGAGTCTATGGCTGGTAATTGCATGTCATTATCCTAAACCCGGAATTATTACTTCAGACCGATTCTATTTGTTAGTTTCAAGACCTTCAAAAGCAGTTATTTTTTCCCGCCATGCATCGGAGACAGGTTTGCTGGTGTGCTGATGATAATCATATGCCACCATAATTGTTTCAGCAGTAGCCAGGGGTTTCCCTGTTTCCACATCCTCAATTTGGTATTCAAATCGCAGGCTTTTATTACCGATGTGGGCAACCCGCACTCCAACCTGGATCTTCTGCGTCAGTGCGATCGGAGCAAGGTATGCCATATGAACATCGGCAACAATCAAGCCGACATCAAAAAAGGATTTGCCGTCGAAAAGACCAAGTGCTACCAGGTATTCGAAATCGGGCTTGTTCAATATAGGTTAAAAATCGAGCATTGTTCACGTGCCACTGTGGGTCCAGGTCACCGTAGCGAACCTGCAAGGGGATAATAAATTTAAAATTCGTCATGCCGTGATTATACCAAAGTAAAAGGTCATACTTCAGCCGTGACCTCTGACACTTGTTGGATAATTTGGAGTAGAATAGACTTATTGAAATAAGAGTATTTTTACCTGAAAATCTGAAAAGGAATTTGAAAGATGCAAATCACACGACAGGCTGATTATGCGCTCCGCGCAATGATGTTTTTGGCTCGGCTTGCACCCAACCAGCGGGCAGCAACCAGCCAGATTGCTGAAGCTCAGCATATACCACCCTCATTTTTGGCAAAAATCGTCTCGCAGCTATCCATTGCGGGGTTTATCCACACCTCTCGCGGGGCTCGCGGTGGTGTAACCCTGGCACGTCCAGCAACAGATATTTCAATTTTGGAAGTAGTTGAAGCAATTGATGGTCCCATTGCAGTTAATGAATGCACAATCTCAACTGCTGGTTGTCCTTTTGAAGGAAACTGCCCTTTGCATGGGATGTGGTGCGAAGTGCAGCATGAGATGGTTACCCGGTTAAAGAATACAAATTTTGCCCAGGTTGTCTCCGGAAACATATAGCCTTATTTCGGTTATACTTACCTGTGAGGATTGTAATATGCCAACTGGATCACCAATTGACCGTCACTGGGTATTAATGCTGAATGATGGCAGGGTTGTAATCGACTGGGGCAACGACCTGTTTCAGGATGTGGCTGAAGGAACATTCTTAAAAGACATGGAAAAAAATATCAGCCACCATATATTAGATGAAGAATTGGAAGTTCTAATTCGTGCCGGTCGGGTTGACCAGTATGACAATAAGTTAGTATATTTTTACAGTCTGCCTGAACGTCCTCAAGATTTGATCGAGTAAAAATTCTTGTTGTTTACTTAAAAACCGCCAGCAACTTCTGGCGGTTTTTACTGTTAGAATATCCCCTATCCTCGTGCAAGGCATTTCGAATGCAAACTGATACTTCACAATTCTCCACTCCAATCCAACCAATCAGTGTTTCTCTTAAAATTCAGGTACTCCTGTTTACAGTCATAAGGATTGTCTTCAGCACCGCCAATCGCATGGTGTATCCGTTCCTTTCGCATTTTGCACGCGGGTTGGGAGTAACCATTGGCGATATGTCACTCGCCCTCACAGCCCGTTCGATGGTGGGGGTGTTCAGCCCGGTTTTTTCCTCACTGGCTGACCGTTACAACAAACGACTGGGCATGTTGATTGGGACCGGCTTATTTACCTTGGGCAGTGCTCTGATTTGGGTAAGGCCTATTTTCCCGGTATTTGTTGTGGCAATCAGTCTCGCTTTCCTTGGAGTTTTTATTTTTGTCGCTTCTACCCAGGCATACATTGGTGACCAGGTTGCTTATGAGCAGCGCGGCACAATGATGGCAATCGTTGAATTGAACTGGTCCCTGGCTTTTATCGCCGGGGTTCCCCTGGTCGGATTATTAATTGCCACCCAAGGTTGGGCAGCACCTTTTCCACTTCTTACACTTCTGGGTGTAATCAGTATTGTAGCAATCTTTCGAATTATTCCCGGGGGTCCACCAACAAATTCGCAGCCGTTATCGTCTAAAGCAGAATCTGTTTACCATTTTCCGCAGTAAATCAGCCGTTGCAGCCCTGGTGATGGCGATGGCATTTACTGCCGCCAACGAAGTCGTCAACCTGATGTTTGGGGTATGGCTCGAAGACGCCTACCAATTAAAAATCGCAGCACTTGGTGCCGCTTCGATTGTCATCGGTACCTCAGAATTATTTGGTGAAGGGCTTACCGCTCTCATTGTAGACAAGATGGGCAAAAAACGCGCTGTTGCAATCAGTTTGTTGATGAATGTACTGATTGCACTTATTTTGCCCTGGATTTCCAGGTCAGTTGCCGGCGCTTTGATCGGATTATTTCTGTTCTATATCAGTTTTGAGACCATGATTGTCAGCAGTCTCCCAATTTTGACCGAAATCCTGCCAGAAGCCCGGGCAACATTAATGGGGGTAAGTGTAGGCGCTTTTTCACTGGGAAGAGCAATCGGCGCTGTGCTGGCACCCTGGGTTTATACCTTTGGTTTTCGGGCAAACACATTTGTTACCATATTATTGGATTTACTGGCACTTTACGCACTCACCCGTATCCTGGTGGTTGATTTCAAGCGCGAAAAACACTCCTAATCAGAAAATTGCCTATTGACTTATTAGAATGTTTGTTCTATAATAAGAACAATCGTTCTAATATAGAACATGGTTTGGGTTTCTTCTGAAAGGAGATGACATAATGAGCGTAACAACTGCCCGTCCTACCGGTTTTAGTCCAATCAAAAGCATAAAACGGATCCAGATTCGATCAGGTGTAGTATTTGGGTTGATTATCCTGATGGCACTATTGGCGTTTGAAAGTTTTAATTACACCACAACCGATTTTGCCCTGCAGGATTTGCTTGGTGATTTGCGTTTTCTGGGTTTACGGTGGTCTACTATTCTCGCATTGGCATTTTGCGGCATTGATTTTGCAGGAATTGCCCGCCTGTTCACTCCAGAGAGCAACAAGGAAGAAGCCAAAGAAGCCTGGTATCTTTTTGGCGCATGGCTCCTGGCTGCCACCATGAATGCAATCTTAACCTGGTGGGGTATTTCCATGGCGATGACTACCCATGCATTAAAAAGCACCTCAGTGATTAGTGCCAGCACCTTGATCAATGTAGTACCGGTGTTTGTCGCAATCATGGTCTGGGTCATCCGCATCTTGATTATTGGATCGCTGTCTGTTGCCAGCGATCGATTGATGGGTTCACCACGCCGCACATATTCACCTCAAGGCAATCGCAGTATGGCTTCACCCATGCGGGATGGTGAGGTTAGGAATATGCCGCTTCACTCTGCATCCTTATCTCCCCGCCCCATGACCCGTCCTGCATCCAGTCAGCCGATAATATCCTCGCGGCCTTCTGAACCAAGCTACCACAGCGTCAATGCAGAAGCGGCTTCGAGCCACAATACAACCCGCTACCTGTAAATGGTATGGAATTGACCATCCCATTTATTAAGCGCTGCAAGGGGTTTCTTTACGAAACTTTCTTGCAGCGCTTTTTTGGTATTTGTTTTTTCCAACAAACTAAATATGTAACCTGAACCTACCTGGGTTTAATTTCCAATGGCAGGTTTACACAAAACGTAGACCCTTTGTTTTCTTGTGAAGTCACTTCAATCCGCCCATTATGATTTTTTATTATCCAGTTCGATATGGATAATCCCAGACCAAAACCGGTATTCTGGTCGCGCTTGCGGGACTTTTCGCCGCGGTAAAAACGCTCATAGATGTGGGGTAAATCTTCCACGGGAATACCACGACCGGTATCACTGACAATAATTTGGGCATACATCTCAGTTTTTTGCAGCGCCAAAGTAACCTGCCCGCCCCTTGGGGTGTATTGAATGGCATTACTTACCAGGTTTATGATGACCTGCTTGATTCGGTCTCTATCCCCAACTATCTGGATTTGATCCATGTTGCCCAGTTTCAGAAGTATCTTTTCTCCCGCCACTGCTTTCATGTGGCGAAAGACATCCAAAACCACGGTATCCAGATCAAAGACCTCACGCTCAAACGGCACTTCCCCCGATTTGCCTTGGCAAGCAATAAAAGGTTGTTCACCAACCTCGTCATGCGGGACACCTCAGAATCGATGCTCCCCAACGATTCTGCGTCAGCCTCTTTCAGTTTTTTCATCAGGTCTACGTTTGTTTTGATAACCGTTAAAGGTGTGCGAAGTTCATGACTCACATCTTGCAAAAAACGTCTTTGCACATCAAACAAACGTGCCATTCTTTCCAATGTTTGATTAAACGCCACAATCAACTGGTTAATTTCTTCACTGGTATTGGGTGGAATGGGAATTCGGCGCTGTAAATCGTCTGCCCGGGTAATTTGTGTGGCAGTTTTCGTTACCACCGCAAGTGGTGCTAGTGCCTGATCCGTGACCAGCCAGGCTGCCAGAGCAGAAAATATTATCCCAATAATGGAGACGATAAATAAAACGCTCGTTAATGCTTCCAGCGCCAGGTCAACAAATTCCAGGTCCGCCGCCAATTGCAGGACACCCACTTCACCCCGGGAAGATTGTAATGGAATGCTCAAAACCCGTTGGTGTGCCTGGTTGATATTCCTGGTATTGGTAGTTACGAAATTCGGTTCATCAACTTCCTGGCTTAACGCTTCATTTATCTTTACAAAACCAGGTGGGCGCGAATAAACAAGTTTACCTGTTGTGTCCCACAACAGGTAGGATGATCCTTCATCAGATTGATAAAGTGAAAGCAGGCGGATATCAAACTGGTCTGCGGTATTAATTTGGATTCTGCTGATGATTTGATTTGCTTGCTGTTCCAGGCGGTTATCCACCTGGTTTAACAAAATCAGACTGACAAGTCCATACACCAGTGAGCCAAAGAGAAGGAGAGTTCCCGCAAGTATGGTGGTGTATAACAGTGTCAGTCTGATACGTAATGACATATGCTAATTTTTTTCGCGCAGTACGTACCCCACGCTACGTACTGTATATAACAAACGAGCCTCCCCGCCCAATTCAAGTTTCATGCGCAAATAGCGAATATACACATCCAGAACATTCGATTCGCCGCCAAAATCATATCCCCATACCCGGTCAAAAATCATCTCGCGGGTTAACACCTGGCGTGGATGCCGCAAAAAGAGCTCCAGAAGGTCGTATTCTTTGGCAGTGAGATTGATGATTCTGTTTTTACGGGAAGCCTGGCGGGTTGAAGTGTCCAGGGAAAGATCTGAAAATGAGAGCACCGGGGCACGGTCTTGCTGTGTGCGGCGAAGTAATGCCCTTACCCTGGCAAGAAGTTCTTCCAACTCATAGGGTTTCACCATGTAATCATCAGCACCAGCATCCAATCCCTGAACCCTGTCCTGGGTGGAGTCTTTTGCAGTTAAGATTAAGATGGGAACCGCATCACCGGCACGCAAGCGCTGGCATACTTCCAATCCATCAATTCCAGGTAACATCCAATCCAAAATCACCAGGTCTGGGGCATGGTCGCGGGCAGCCAGCAGCCCGCTCTCACCATCGACTGCGGTATCCACCTGATAACCTTCATAGGCCAGCGCTCGTCGTAGTGATTTTACGATGGCTTCGTCATCTTCAATTATTAGAATTCGTTCGTTCACCGCACCCTCCCGTATATATGCTTTTAATTATTATATTGCATCTGGGCAAATTAAACATTCTAAAAATCAAAATTTTGAGGTTTTCATATTCTTTGTTTTATTCCTTATAAATCGAAAGCAAACAAAACTCGACTATAATGACAGGCATGGTCGCGCCTTCATTAACCGCACCGGTATGGGTTGATACCCAGGCAGCCTTGAGTCGCATGGTCACTGACCTGTCGAAATACTCTCAGCTTGGCGTGGATACTGAATCCAACAGCCTGCACGCCTACAAGGAACGGGTATGCCTTATACAATTTTCTACCCCGCAAACAGACTATCTTTTAGACCCTTTCCCTTTTCACGATTTATCTCCCCTAGCACCATTCTTTGCCAATCCTGCAATTGAGAAGATTTTTCATGCGTCCGAGTATGACATCATCTGTCTCAGGCGGGATTATGGATTTGAATTTCACAATATTTTCGATACTATGCTGTCTGCCCGTATTCTTGGAAAAACAGAAATCGGGTTAGGTGCGTTGCTGGAAGCCGAGTTTGGAGTCACGCTGGACAAACACTTCCAAAGAGCAAATTGGGGCAAACGCCCGATCGAACCCGAATTAATGGCGTATGCCCGAATGGATACGCATTTCCTGATCGTGTTGCGTCAACGCATGCAAGCAGGTTTAACCGCAAGCGGATTGTTGGAACTGGCGCGTGAAGATTTTGCTCGCATGGCTCAGGTTGTACCGACAGCCGAGAACGGTTCTGCAAACTGCTGGCGCATCTCAGGATGCCAGCATTTAGATCCGGTTCAGATGGCGGTGCTGCAAGAATTGTGGCATTACCGCGATCGGCGTGCCAAGCAGGCAAATTTGCCGCTTTTTAAGGTAATTTCCAATCAAATCCTGCTGGATGTTGCCAGCGCTTGTCCAGCCAACTGGCAGGAGCTAACCCAAATAGAGAGTCTTACCCCTCGTTTGGCTGACAGGCACGCAGAAGGTTTGCTGCAAGCCGTGGCAGCAGGTCTGCAAAATCCGCCCATTCCACACCGAAATCATAACAGCAGTAAACCTTCGGATGCTTATCTCAAGCGAATGGATAAATTGCGCACCTGGCGGAAAAAGACCGGGCTATTGCTCAAAGTGGAATCCGATGTTGTCTTGCCTCGGGATATGATGGAAAAAATAGCAATGCAAAATCCGACCACAAACCCTGAAATGGAAATAGTGATGAAAGAACTGCCCTGGCGGTTTCAGCATTTCGGCGATCAAATTTTGGAAATTATTAATAATGCAAGTGAGGGATAAATGAAACTAAAATTTAATGGCGCTGCCCAAACGGTTACCGGTTCCCAATATCATATTGAAGTTAATGGCTTTTCCCTTTTATTGGAATGCGGCATGTTCCAGGGAAGACGGCAGGATAGTTTTGACCAAAACCGCAATTTTCGATTCAATCCAAAAGAAATCGATGCGGTCATTCTCTCCCACGCCCACATTGACCACAGTGGTAATCTACCCAACCTGGTGTTGAGTGGATATGGTGGACCCATTTACACCACCACCGCAACTGCCAAATTGGGTGAAATAATGCTGGAAGATTCCGGTCATATCCAGGAAGAGGATGCCCGTTTTGTAAATAAAAAGCGTGCAAAAAAGGGGGAAGCCCCCATCGAGCCTTTATACACTGCAAATGACGCCATTCTGGCGGCTGAGCAGTTTCGACCGGTGCGTTACAACGATCCCTTTGAACCAATACCAGGAGTGACTGCCACCATGATAGATGCCGGTCACATTCTCGGGTCAGCAGCCATTTGCCTGGATATTAAAGAAAATGGCAAGGCTTTCCGATTCTGGTTTTCAGGAGATATCGGGCGGATGAACCTGCCCTTGATTCCTGATCCAATCCTGCCGGAAAACGTTGATTATATGATGATGGAATGCACCTATGGTGACAAACCGCACCGGGACCCAACGGAAGCCTATGTCGAATTTCGTGATGTGATAAAGCGAACCATCCAGCGCAAAGGAAAAGTAATTGTGCCTGCATTTGCTGTTGGGCGTACCCAGGAGCTGGTTTTCGACATTAATCGCATGATTTCGAATAATGAAATCCCGCATATTCCCGTGTTTGTAGACAGCCCCCTGGCAGTCAAAGCAACTGAGGTTTTTAAGTCCAGTCCTGAATTTTTCGACAGCGAAACCCGCCAGTTCATAGCAGAAAACAGGCATCCGGCTTTGGTTTTCAACGGATTGGAATATATCAGTGATGCCGAAGACTCGAAAAAGCTGAATTTTCGCCGCGAGCCGATGATTATCATTGCTGCCTCAGGAATGGCTGAGTTCGGTCGTATTCTGCATCACCTGGCTAACAACATTGAAGATGAGCGCAATTCCATCTGTATTGTGGGATGGCAAGCCCCATATACCCTGGGACGAAGGTTGGCAGAAAGGCAGACATCCGTTAATATCTTTGGCGAAAAGTATGCCCGACGGGCTGAAGTGGCAACGATCGGCGGGTTGTCTGCCCATGCAGGTCAGGATTTCCTCTTGAAATATGCCAAAAATACCCAAAGCAGTTTGAAGCAGATTGTTCTGGTGCATGGTGAACAGGATGCTGCAGATGCTTTCAAGCAGGTTCTATCAGATAACGGATTAAATAACATCAACTACCCGGTGCAATTTGCCGAGATGGAATTCTAGGAATTCTGCTATAATTTCAGCCGCAATACGGAGAGGTGCCAGAGTGGCCGAATGGGACGGTCTCGAAAACCGTTGTGGGGCTAGTCCTCACCGTGGGTTCGAATCCCACCCTCTCCGCCTTATATAATTCATTCAGCTGCGGGTGTGCGAATCCCGAGTACCAGCGAACCTCTCTCCGCACATCTCTGTCACTGCGAGACAGCATCACCGTCACGAAGCAGTCTCCACACTGCATTGTCATCCTGAGGGAGGTACAACCGAAGGATCTTGCCTTGGATCGTAAATGATACTCAATCTGTTCTCAAGGCAAGATGTTTCGCTTCGCTCAACATGACAACCCATCCGGTCACTGCGAGACAGTCTCACCGTCGAAGCAGACTCATTCCTGGGTGTGAGCTTGTTTTCCCGCGAACGCTTTTGGGTTGAATAGCAGCACCAGCGCCAAAATCACATAGCCAAGCATACCAATCAGACCGGTAGGTCCAGGTCCAAACATCGCATTGGCTGAGGCATTCGACATCATTGTTGGCAACGCAGACGTTCCATTCAACATGCCATGCCCGATTGAGGCTGGCCACACACTGCCGCTGCGCAGGGTAACCCAACTGAGCAGGACACTCGCAGCGCAGGTATATACCAGGTATATCAGCACAAATGGAAAGGTAAACGAGGTTCCCAGGAAAAATAACGGGTAGTGCCACACACCCCAAATCAGACCAACTAACAATGCTGCCCTGCGCGCTCCAACATTTGGATGAGCTTCCACACCCTCAGTGCTGCCATCCGCCCCGGCGAATAAGTTCATCAACTTTTGAAGCAGGTAAGCCCGCCAGCCAAATTCTTCACCAATGGATGCGATACCGTTTATGAGCATTGCAATAAACATGGTTTGGAAGAATATGATCAGGAAGCCCAACCATGGCTGCGCTGCCAATGCCGGGGCAATGGCGTATGCTGCCCGCACCTGGCTGAGATTGGAGTCAAAGGCTTGCGGAAAAAGCAGGAAAAACAACCCGCCACCTACGATGGTCGCCAGAAGTGGCAAAAGCCAGGCAGCCAGGTAAAACCGCCAGCCTCGTTTGAATTTAGGTCGCAGCCAGAGGTTTCCCCAACCTTCCTTTGTGACCAGCCGGGTGAAGATATTTGCCAGGGCTGGCAGGGTGATGATGATGTAATTTGCCAGTGTCATTCCACCAATCGGGTTGGTTTCCATCATGCCGGACTTCTTTACCACCAGGACCACCGCCCAGGAGACCCCAATTACAAACGCGATAAAGATCAGGATACGTTTTGTGTTTTGATGAGTGTTCATTGCTTCCCTCCATGGAAAATAATCAGACAATATCATACAGTAAAATCCTTCCGGACTGCATATATCTTTCATGGGGGAGATTGCTTCGCTACGCTCGCAATGACAATCCATATGTCACTGCAAGACAGCCCACCGTTGAAACAGTCTCCACACGCTTTTGTCATCCTGAGGGAGGTACGACCGAAGGATCTTGCCTTGGATCGTAAAGGATACTCAATCGGTTCTCAAGGCGAGATGTTTCGCTTCGCTCAACATGACAAAAAGATGCAATCTGCGAGAGCGCACCTACCACCGAAGCAATCTCCATACTCCGTTGTCATCCTGAGGGAGGTACGACCGAAGGATCTTGCCTTGGATCGTATATGATACTCAATCTGTTCTCATGGCGAGATGTTTCGCTGTCGCTCAACATGACAGCCCATCCATGTCACTGCGAGACAGTCTCACCGCCGAAGCAGTCTCCATACTCCATTGTCATCCTGAGGGAGGTACGACCGAAGGATCTTGCCTTGGATCGTATATGATACTCAATCTGTTCTCAAGGCGAGATGTTTCGCTTCGCTCAACATGACAGCCCATCTGGTCACTGCGAGACAGTCTCACCGTCGAAGCAGTCCCCTGACAAAATTCGATCTATTTTCTCACTTCAGAATAGAAGGCTTCAAGGTTCCTGATCGGTGTATATGGCGGCAAATCACAACCTGAAGAAATAATAAAGTTCTTGTAATTCCTTGGATTGGTCAAGCAGAAAACAAGTTTTTTGCCTGACTTCTTCTTGTGTGCCAGCAAAGAAAACACTGCTTGGGTCAAGGTTACCGCTTAAAATAACGCTGCTATCTACCTGGGCTAAAGCGGAAATTATATCCATTGGAGCACCAAAATGAAATATTTCAGCACCTGCCTCCAAAATCTTTGGCAAATGAACAATTTTCGCTCCACAATTATGCAGCAGGATGGTAAAACGCTCGGTTTGCACTTCTTCAACAATTTGTCGTACGTACTGTGAGGAAAATCTGCCCAATGCACGTGGAGAAAGCAAACCGGCTGCAGGCTCAGCCATGATCACCCCGGCAGCACCCTGATCTCGAAAAGATTTGGCATAAGCCTTGAGAAACCGGGTTACTTTCGCAAGTAAAGTATCAAGTAAATCGGGATCATCTATCGTCAAAAGGAGCGTCTCGCTAACCCCAAAAAGCCGCGCTGCCAGCGAAAAAGGTCCAATCATGCCACCCAACACCGGGAAGTTCGGTTTGTGTGCAGCAAGATTTCCCGCAGCCGTGAGATGAACCGTTGTTCTGCCCTCCCCCGCATCAGGTACACTTAATTTTTCAATTTCCTCGCAGGTTGCGACCAATCGCCCGGTCACAGTTGGAATTTCTTCTTCCTCCATCCGAATCGTGCATCCAAACGCTTCTGCTTCTGCACTCAAATCCATGGCGGTCAACAAAAATGATGTGTTAAATCGTTCATGCAGGGCAAGAACTGCCTCTGCTTGAGCTTGCGGATTTGAGACAGCTTCTTTAACGGTTGCGCCAGTGATTTCCAATCCAGCGTAAATACCTATTGGCATCGCTAATCTTTGGCGGGAATTGAGGATTAAATTGACCTAGTTGTGTTCTCATGGACTAATTTTACATTATTGTTTTTGACAGGTCACTTGCGTATGGTCACGAATGATATTGTAAATTTGATGAAATAAATAGTATGATATTTCAGTTTTCTCATGCAATATTTAACTTCCAACCACTGCTCTTCAGGAGAATAAAATGAAGAATAACGCAATTATCGCAGAAGACCTCGTGTACCAGTATGGGGAGTTGGTGGCGGTTGATCATATCGGCTTCAGTGTTGCAGAAGGCGAGATTCTGGGTTTCCTGGGTCCAAATGGAGCCGGAAAATCCACGACTGTAAAAATGCTCAGCGGCCAGTTGAAACCAAAATCAGGCAAGGCTACCGTTTTGGGAGAAGATATCGCCAGGTATCCCAAAAAGGTCCAGGCACAGGCTGGCATCTGTTTTGAAATTACCAATCTTTACGAAGATATGAGCGCAATCGATAACCTGATGTTATTTGCGCGTCTGTTTGATGTTAAAAACCTGGATGCGGATGCGTTGCTGGTGCGGGTGGGACTTGGCGGACGCGGGAAAGACCTGGTTTCCAAATATTCAAAGGGAATGAAACAACGCCTGATGGTGGCACGCGCCCTGGTGAACAGCCCCAAAATTCTCTTCCTGGATGAACCTACTGATGGACTGGACCCGGTTTCTTCAAAATCGATCCGTAATATCATCCTGGAGGAGCGTGAGCGCGGGGCAACCATATTTCTTACCACGCATGACATGCTCGAAGCAGACAAACTCTCAGACCGGGTGGCTTTCATTAACCAGGGAAAAATTGCTGCCCTGGATACACCGCATGCGCTCAAACAGCAATATGGCAAACGCGCCATCAAAGCCCTGGTGACCGGGCAGGATGGCAGGCTGGAACCACGCGAAATCGACCTGGATAGTGTTGACACTGCTGCCCAGGTGAGTGATTTGTTTGCCAAAGAACAAGTGGTCACACTGCATAGCGAAGAAGCCACGCTGGAGGATATCTTCATTCAGATTACCGGAAGAGGGCTGGCATGAACATCTCCATGCTCCTGGCACTGGTCAGGAAAGACATACTGCTGTATTTTAAAAATCGTTTCTTTGCCCTCATGACCATCCTCGGGTTGGTAATCTATATTGTCTTGTTTTATTTGCTGCCAAAATCGGTGGATGAAAATATTTACCTGGGATGGTATGCACCTTCACTGCCAGAAGAAGTCTCCCAATATGTTGGATAATGAAAATATATCCCTCAACACCTATCCATCCGAAGAAGCGCTGAAAGCAGCAGTTTTAAGCGGTGACGAACCTGTTGGGATTGCCCTACCGGACGACCTGGTGCAAAAACTGCTGGCACATGAAAAACCAAAAATTGTGCTCTACCTGAAATCGGATTTGCCGGATGACTACCGGGCTGCCTACAATTTGCTAATGGAAGAATTGGGTTTCATGCTTGCCGGGCAGGGATTGAAAGTTGATGCGGAAGAAATCATCCTGGGCACTGATATGGTTGGAATGCAAATCGCACCACGATTCCGGATGCTGCCCGTACTTGCGGTGATAGTCTTGATGTTTGAAGCCCTTGGGTTGGCTTCTTTGATAACCTCGGAAGTCGAGGCGGGTACGCTGCGGGCACTGCTGGTCACTAAATTGAGACTGGAAGGATTGTTCTTAAGCAAATCGGTTACCGGGGTGTTTATGGCATTTACACAGGCAGTGATCTTATTGGTGATCACCGGTGGTTTGAAACAGGAACCTGGTTTGCTCCTGTTCGCCATGTTCCTCGGTTCCCTGTTGGTAACCGGTGTAAGCTTTTTAATTGCGTCCCTGGCACGTGACCTGATGACCGTTATTGCCTGGGGGATGCTGGTATTAATCATTTTAGCCATTCCTGCGTTTAACGTCCTTTTACCCGGATTGGCATCCGGTTGGATAAAAATGATTCCTTCCTATTACCTGGTTGATACAGTGCACCAGGTGATCAATTTTGGAGCAGGATGGAGTCAGATGTATATGAATCTCCTGGCATTGACCGGATTTGTCGTCGCCTTTATGGCTATTGGTATTATTGCCCTGCGAAGGAGGGTAGCATGAACCTGCGTCGGGTTTTTGTTTTATTTGGGAAAGAAATCATCCAGGGACCCAAGAATTTCATGTTTGTATTAGCCCTGGTGGTACCGGTTGTATTAACCCTGATGCTTTCACTTGTATTTGGGACATATTTTAGCAATGCGTCACGCCTGGGAATAGTTGACCAGGGCAGTTCACAGTTCCCGGTTATGGCTGGCGAAAATGATGCCCTGCGTATTAAGACCTATGATACTGCTGAGGTTATGCAGGATGAAGTCGCCAGGGGAGCGTTGGACATGGGTCTGGTGTTACCGACCGATTTTGATCAGCAATTGCTTGATAATGAACAGGCAACGGTCAAAGTATATGTATGGGGTGAGAGCCCGATGAACAACCGGGTGATTATTTCTTCGGCAATTGTGCACATAATGCGTCAAATCACAGGACAGGAATTACCGGTGGAAATCGAACAGGTTGTGCTGGGAAATACCAGTAATATTCCCTGGGAAAAACGACTGCTTCCACTCCTGGTGTTAATGGCTGTTCTGCTATCAGGAACAATGATACCGGCTTCGTCCCTGGTATATGAAAAAACTCGGCGTACACTTTCTGCATTGAATGTCAGCCCGGCTACCCTGCCTGAAGTTTACACCGCCAAAGGTATGCTGGGAGTGCTTCTCAGCATGATCACCGCTACTTTGATTCTCTTCCTCAACCGGGCGTTTGGTGGACAACCCGGGTTACTGCTTTTAACACTACTGCTTGGCAGCATATTTAGCGCAGCATTAGGTGTGATGCTGGGTGCACTGGTAAGAGATATCAATACCCTGTTTGCGACCATCAAAAGTCTTGGAATTGTATTGTATGCACCCGGGATTATCTCGATGTTTCCCACCCTACCCCAATGGTTGAGTTATTTCTTCCCAACTTATTATGCCATTCAACCCATTCTGGACATCACCCAGAAGGATGCCGGGTTTACGGATATCTGGTGGTACCTGGCGATTCTGGTGGTGCTGACGCTTGGCGTCTTGGTATTAATTGGAAACATCAGCCAAAAGCAGAAGGAAGCCCTGGCAGCAGTGTAACCACTTCACTTGCGAAATTTATCCAGTGTGGCAACATATCATTTAGAAGTGAAATCTGGCAGAGGCTGATTTATATACCAAAAACGGAGAGCGATCTTATCGCTCTCCGTTTTTTTTTACTATATATCCATAATCCCTAAAACTTTAAGTATCGTTTCGCGCATCTCACCCCAATGTAAGGCATCCCGGATACCCTGTTCAATGGGCAATTCCGCCTTCCAACCCAACCATGCAAGAGCCTTGTCCGCGCTGGCATAAGAGCCGGCAATATCCCCGGGACGTGGAGGGGCAATCCGCTTATTGATGGTTTGACCGTACACATTTTCGAAAGCAGTAACCAGTTCATGCACAGTCACACCCCGCCCGGTACCCAGATTGATTACCAGGTAGTTGTCCTTCGGATTACCTGCCCGGTCGAACACCTGGTCGAATTCCACCATGGCTTTTACATGGGCGTTTGCCAGGTCCCAGACATGGATGTAGTCGCGAATGCCAGTGCCATCCCGGGTTGTCCATTCGTTGCCAGTGATTTCGAATACATCCTGCTTGCCCTGGGCAGTATCCACCAGTTTTCCCAGAACGTGAGTGGGAAATGGAACATGAATACCACTGCGCATTTTGGGATCAGCACCGATCGGGTTAAAGTAACTCAGTGCTATACCTCGTATCCCATATGCCTCGCAAAAATCCTTTAAGACCATTTCCATCATGAATTTGGTACGTGCATACGGGCTGCTGGGTTTTATGGGGGATTCTTCGGTTACCATAAAATTCGGCACCACATCATACAGGGAGGCTGATGAACTGAACACCACCCGCTTGTAACCCAATCGGTTCAAGCTGTAAAAGAATTCAATCGACTTGGAAACATTGTCCTGATAGTATTCATACGGATTGGTTACGGATTCAGGGACTACAATCAGGGCAGCACAATGCACGGTGGCATGAATGTCTGGGTGATCACGGAATATGCGCTCAACGATGGAAGCATCCGCGATATCCCCATGATAGAACAATTTACCCTTTGTAAACTCTTTGCGTCCTGTGATCAACGAATCCAAAATAATCGGTTTATGACCGGCATCTTCCAATGCAGAGCAGATGGTACTGCCAATATAACCTGCCCCTCCAGTAATCAAGAACTTCATGATTCCTCCAAAATCGGATTAAGTGCATTTCAATTCTAATCCAAACCTGGTTTCAAGGGGTACATTCCAGTTCAGTCCACATCGTGCCTGATATGGAATTCGGGATGGTATCCCGACCCAGGTCTTCTTCAATCCTGCGCCATAAGCTGCATAAAACTGGCTGCATCAGGGGGGTAATTTCTGCGGCTTCCCGCGTCAGCATAATCGCACGATCCCAGTTTTCTGTGTGAGCATACCCTTCAATAAACACCAGCCTTTCAGCCAGGATCATTCGGATAGTCGCCCTGTTGAAAGGCTTCATCTCCCAGTGCAGCGACCAGGTTCCAATCCCCTTGCTGTCGGGCGAGATCAGCTTTTTCAAAATAGTAACACCAGCCATGCGGAGGTTCTTCACCAAATATTTCGTTTCGGCGGTGTTGCCGCAGTCTTATCCGCTGGAATTTCAATCAAATCAATTTTCGAGAGACTGGCAGCCTGGCGGATGAGCAGCGGAAGCATCTGGTTGTTAAGGTCCACAACCGGATCCAAAACACGCACGCAACCCGGTGGCTGATACACAATCGCCAATAATTGATCCGTGTTCCCTGTGAATGAGGCTGCCAGGTAATCCTTCCGGATGGTCATCCCTGGTTCCAAATTCTTAAGGGCTGATTTCAAGGCGGATGCTGGGATAAAAAAACATGTAATCCAGGGTTTCGCCATGATTGTCGGGGGCATATATCCAATTGAGTGGGGCAACCAGTGAATTATCGCTGGCAAAACGAATGGGAGTGTCATTGGCGACGATGACGGTACCCGGTTTTATCGCAGGAGCACGCCATGCCAGTTGCCAGAACAGGTTTTTTTGGGCGTTCCAATCCCGGCGGTATTCCGTTGCCACCCGGATTTGATAACCGGCTGCCAATCCAACCAGTACTGCCAGGATTGCCTGGCGAACGACAAGTTTTCCCGGCAGCAGGTTTACCAGACCAACCAAGACGAGACTGACGCCTAAAATAAATGGCAGGGTGAAGCGGCTGGTGGCAAACTGCAGCCCCACCGGTAAATTGGTCATCCAGAATGGCCAGCCTGCAATCAGCAAGCCGAACAGACCGACACCGATGAGGGTAACATAACCCCTCTTCTTTTCGTTTATCTCGTCATCGCGTCGCAAGGCCGCGCCAACCCCAGCCAGAGCGGCAACAATTCCTATCACCGCCAGGTACAACAGGCTGGAACGCAATCCAAATTCACGCAGCGCAGGGAATTGAAAGGGTAATCCCCAGGCACCAAACACCACCTTGACGGCATCGCCCAAAATAGTCTGCAGCAGCACCCAAAGGGTGGATATCGGGGTGGTTCTTAATCCTTCCAGTAAACCAATCTCATAATTGTTCGTCTGATAATCAAAAATAAAGAAACGCCAGATGAAAGCACCCAACCAGACCAGCAGGAATGGCAGCCAACCCAACGCCACTCTTTTCAATCGTTGGCGCTTATCCAGGTCTTTATCATCCAGGCTGACCCATAACAATACCGGGCGTAGAAATTCCAGCAGGAAGAAGTATTCCAGTGCCAGGTGGTTATAAGCCGCCAGCGGTAAGCCTGCCAGTAACAAACAACCAGGCATGTTTTGTCGAGTGCAATGCCTTAATCGAAAAGATGAACGAGAGAATTAAGAAAGTAAAAAGCAAAAAGAAATCGCTGTAATTGATGGCAATCGGCTGTTGGTCAAAACCAGGGTAGATACTAAACAGGAGCGCCACCCAGATTGCCACCCATTGTTTTCGCTTCCAGACCAACCGAATAAGCCACCAAACGCTGATGCCGCTGATAGCCCGAACTACCAGCATAAACACATGCCACTTCCAGGCTGTTGTACCGAATAATGGAATGGTGAGTTGGGGAATCCAGGCGATGAATGGTCGGTTGGTGGCAAAATAGCGGGTCAACCCCTCTGCCCCCAGTTGACTGCGTATGTAGAGAAATGCCCAATCATCCCAATAGAAGCCCAGCCAGGGGATGACCAATCCATAGGCAGCACAACACACGGCAAAGATGATCAGTGGTTCAGTCCAAACAGGAATTTTTATTTGTTTCAGTCGAAAAATCAGTTTATTCATCTGCAGGGTTGTGCTGACTCCCCTTGGAATCTGAAACTCCTGCCGGCTTATGGCTGCGCACCAGGAAAACAGGGCGCCATTTTACCTGCTGGAATATATACCCGATATACATACCCATTATTCCCAGGGCAATCATCAGAGACCCACCCACAAATAACAGCACGAACATCAACGAACTCCACCCGGGTGCCAGCATGGATTGGTTTCCGGATACCCAAAAACTGAGTACGTAAATAATCTCAATTACCGAAAGGAATAAAAGCAATAATCCGAGTGTGATGCTGATATACAGAGGTACCAGGGAAAAGGAGAAAACCGCATCCATCGAAAGCCGAAGCATCTTGCGCAGTGAATACTTGGAATTGCCTGCCAGTCTCTGGGGAGGTTGAAACGGAAGAATCACCTTTCGGAAACCTGCCCAGGCTACCATACCGCGCAGGAAGCGGTGATGTTCCGGCATGGCGTTAATGGCATCCACCACCTGGCGGGTCATTACGCGATAATCCGCTCCACCCGGGGTGATGTCTGTATCGCCTATCCAGTTAATAAACCGGTAGAATGTGCGTGAAGTCCAGGTTTTAAACTTGAAACATTTTTCTCTTCAATCCGCTGGGTCAGCACCAGGTCATATCCTTGATCCATCAATGCCAGCATGTCTTTGATAAGGTGTGGCGGGTGCTGCCCGTCCCCATCCATGGTCAGAATATAATCGCCCTGCGCCTGGCTCATTCCTGCAGTCAAAGCTGCCTGGTGCCCAAAATTTCGGCTGAGTTCCAACACCTCCACCCTGGTATCTGCATTTTGCAATCCGTTCAATACCTCGGCAGTGTTATCGCTGGAACCATCATTGACATACAGAATCAGGAATGGGTAAGGTAAACCGGCAATTGCCTCAACCAGTTGTTGGTGAAACACAGGCAATACTTCTTGTTCGTTATAGACTGGAATAACAATACTCACGGAGGAGGGTTTTTCAGTCATAAATGTCTCTTTCTATAAAGAAGCAGTTGTATGTGTATTATATCGAAGAATAGAGGTTGCAAAATAGGAACCCACATATTCTGTTTTTCCAAATCGGGTAAAATGGATTTGAATTCAATTCACCTTCCCCAGGAGAATTTATGCCCATACCCTTTGTTGAACCGTTTCGGATAAAAATGGTGGAACCCATCCGCATGACCACACGCAGCGAACGGGTTGATATCCTCAACCAGGCAGATTTAAATCTTTTCAGGGTAAAAGCAGAAGATGTTTTTATTGACCTGTTGACCGATAGCGGCACCAATGCTATGAGTGACCGGCAATGGAGCGCCATGATCCAGGGGGATGAATCCTACGCTGGTGCCCGCAGTTTTTACCGCCTGAAGGAAACCATCGAAGATATCATGGGGTTTCCGATGTTCCTGCCCACCCACCAGGGGCGGGCAGCCGAGGGTATCCTGTTTTCGGTTATGGTAAAAGCAGGGGATGTTGTCCCCAGTAACCGCCATTTTGACACGACCATGGGAAACCTGTTGGAACTAAAAGCCCGACCGGTCGACCTGGTGGTAGCAGAATCGGCAGACCCGGTAATTCCCCTGCCATTTAAAGGAAACATGGATATCCAGAAACTGGAGAAGTTTATCCAGGAAACAGGCAAAGAAAATATCCCGCTTGGAATGTTAACCATCACCAACAACACTGCTGCCGGTCAACCGGTATCCATGGAGAATATTCGCGCCACGGCAGAGGTGTACCACAAGTACGGCATTCCGTTCTTTTTGGATGCATGCCGTTTTGCGGAAAATGCCTTTTTCATAAAGCAACGCGAAGCAGGGTATACGGATAAAACCATTAAAGAGATTGCCCGCGAAATGTTCTCCTACGCGGATGGCTGTACCATGAGCGCCAAAAAAGACGCCATTGTCAACATTGGAGGCTTTATTGGTCTGCGTGACCAGGGCTTATATGAGCAATTGGCTGCAAAACTCATCCTGCATGAAGGTTTCATAACCTATGGCGGTCTGGCAGGACGAGACCTCGAGGCTATCGCCCAGGGAATGTATGAAGGAATCGAAACCGACTACCTGCAGTATCGGATTCAGCATACCCAATACCTGGGAGATGTGTTGGAACAGGCCGGCATGCAGGTATACCGCCCTACAGGCGGGCATGCAGTATATCTCAATGCTGGTGCTGCCTTACCCCACATCCCACCCAGCCAGTTTCCAGGTGTCGCAATGGCGAATGCACTCTATATTGAAGGTGGAGTTCGAACGGTTGAAATTGGCAGCCTGATGTTTGAACATGAAGATCCCGCAACTGGCGCAATTATCACACCGGATTTGGAACTTGTCCGCCTGGCAATTCCCCGCAGGGTGTACACCCGCAGTCACCTGGATTATGTGGGAGAGACTGCTGCAATTGTATTTCAACAACGCCAGAAAGTCAGAGGTGTGAAAATCGTTGAAGCACCAGCATTGTTGCGCCATTTCCTGGCAAAACTTGCCGTAGTCTGATTAGTGTTGCGCGTTGTATTTTCTAAATTCCCTACCCACTGGTAATTATCGGGCGGGGAATTTTGGTTGGATTAGCCAATTCGAATCGAAAACTCACCGTGCCAAGTTGAATCAGGTCACCATGCTGCAGTGACACGCCTTTTTTATCGATCGGGTTGTAATTGACATACGTTCCTGCAATCGAATTATTGTCGTAAAGGTGCCACTCACCCTGCTGTGAACATTTTAATCGGGCATGGATTGCAGACAGGCTGGGTGCATCAATATACTGTGTCACCAGGCTGGGATCATTGCCGATGGTCACATCCTCAAGCACGAGTGAAAGGGGCGAATTGGCAAGCACTTTTCCATCCTCCCCCACCCAAACCAGCCTGGCTGGTGCGCTGGAAGCCGGATGAATAGGTTTCCTGGCAGGCATCACATTTTCGGGAGTGGGCGTTTTTGGTGCATTCACCGCATCCGGTGTTACCCGGCGCAAAGGTTGTTTTTCCGGAATTTGTCGCTCATGCGTGATAGCAGGTTTTCTGACCAATTGCCTGGTGGGTTTTGAACCAATCTTTTGGGCAGCCATTCGATCCAGGGGGGCTTTGCGATGTTTATTCGGTGCAAATTTCCGCCCCTCATGTTTCACTACTCTCCCATTCTTGCGAAGTCTCAGAACAATGAATACTATCCCTGCAATTACTAACAAACCGGCTGCACCAATTCCCAGTTTGACCAGGTTGGCTGGCTTCAACCATTGTCCGATTCCGGTTTGTTCGACCATTACCTGGACAGGGATCTGGATACTGCGCTGACTCAAACCGAGTTCATCCACCACCTCAATCTGAAGCTGAATGGTTTTCGATTCCTCGACTGCCTCCAGCGGTAAAATGAATCCACTAAAGGGCGGAGATGCATTTTGTGCCACTACCTCACCATCCATGTACAGAACAGCCTTTTCAAGGTCACGGGTATGCCCATCGGGAAATTCAACCATATATTGGATATTTATTGTTTTCGGCAATAATTCCTTGTCACCATTGTCATTCGCCGTCCATGTACGCTCGATTGATATGGGAGGGGTGAGAAAAATCGGGGTGGGCGGCTGAACATCAATGGAGTAATTTGTCACGGAACTTGTCAGTACCTGCCCGGAGCGATTAACCTCGACTTGTAAACTATGACTTCCACTGTCGACAACTTGAGAAGTGTACGTTGCTTCATAGGAAAATCGTAATGGCTGCAAATAGCTGTCCAGGCTGGGTAATTCCTCGTTGGTGGAAACAACATAAAACTGACCGCCAGTTTCACCCGCTAGTTGAATAAAGGGTTCGGCAGCGGGAGTATTCGCCAATCCGCCGGGAGCAATCAACCATACAAATACCGGTACCCCGGCCTGTTTCGCCCTGGAAAGTTGATTGGGTAAGGCTTCAACCAGATTATTGGGCAGCAGTGAAGTTACGTAGAAAATTACAGAGCCCATCCCGGGTTTTGCGCTTGGGTCAATCGCCAGATCCAGCGCAACGGACAGGCTGATCAGGTTGGCTTCTGCGCTATACAGCTCGGGTTGGAATGTGCTGATGGCTTGCAGCCAGTCGGCAGGGTTTGTAAGCTGTACCGCCTGCAATCCGGTGCTGGTTGTGATGGAAAAGACATTGGGCGTATCCGCAGGTTGATTTTGCGCCCAAATCTGTAATGATTGTTGGACAAAAGTGAAATAATTTCCACCTGGAGCCTGGGATGCGAATGCTGTGGATGGATTATAGGCAAGGATGATCTGGACACCAGGTTCCTGGCGGGTTAAGTTCTGCAGCTCCAGTACACTTCCATCCTCCAGCACCTTCACCTGTTCCTGCTGCAAATCTGCAATGAAGCTGTTGGCTGCATCAAACAGTTTAAACTTAAATTTCACCAACGGAAACTGGCTGGTGTCAGGGGCGTATACTTCCAGTCTGCCTTCTGTTTGGAAGGCTGCCATGGCAGGTTTATCTGTATGAACTTGCCCAAACAGCAGAATTGTTGCAAAAAGGAGAACTAATATAATGCGCCAAGGTCGATGTTTCATCTCTTCTATTCTAAATGAAAAACCAATTTATTGTCGGAAATTTTATTAACCAGATTCTTATCTATTTATGCAAATTTATTAATATGATTTGGATAAACTAATATTGTCAGAGCAAGGTTCTCCTCCTTTGGATTGAGACTGACAGTTGTGGTTGAGGGAAGCGACGGTTTGTGGTTTGTGAAACGGGCAGTTTTTAATCGAACTGCCCGTTTTGCGTTAAAATAATTTATCAATTTTTTATTCAAGGACGCTTCATGGCAAAAATTACGATCATCGGCGCAGGCAGCACAGTTTTTACCAAGCATTTCCTCGGTGACATTCTCCTTTTCCCAGAACTTTCTTCTTCAACCATTTGTTTAATGGATATTGATCCGGTACGGCTGTCCGAGTCGGAGCAGATTGCCCGGCGGGTGACGGATACCTTGCATGTGAATCCGGTTATTCAAACCAGTACAAATCGGCTGGAAGCGCTGGAAGGTGCCGAATATGTGATTTGTACAATCCAGGTGGGTGGGTATCAGCCTGCCACAATAACAGATTTCGAAATCCCAAAGAAATATGGACTGCAGCAGACGATTGGTGATACGCTGGGCATCGGTGGCATAATGCGCGGTTTACGCACCATCCCGGTTTTACTGGATATCTGTGCGGATATGGAAAAGGTCTGCCCGGACGCCTGGCTGTTGAATTATGTGAATCCCATGGCAATTCTTTGCGGAGCCATTCAGCGGGCATCCAATGTTAAATATGTTGGGTTGTGTCATAGCGTCCGTAACACCATAGAATCGTTGAGTGAAGACATCGGCGTGCCAGTCGATGAGTTTCGCTACCTGTGTGCAGGCATCAACCACATGGCGTTTTACCTGCAGCTTGAACGTCAAATGACCGATAGCAAGACCATTGATTTGTATCCCATGCTGCACCAGGTGATTGCGGAAGGACGAGTTCCCTTCTGGAACCAGGTACGCTATGACCTGCTTAAAGCACTTTGGCTACTTTGTCACCGAATTGAGTGAACACCTGGCAGAATATGTGCCCTGGTACATCAAACGCGACCGCCCTGACCTGATAGAGCGATGGAACATCCCTTTGGATGAATACCCGCGCCGCTGCGAAGCCCAAATTGCCTTCTGGGAATACCTGCGGGATGAGATGCTGGATCCTTCGGTTGAATTAAAAGTAAAACGCAGCGGGGAATATGGTTCCGAAATCATTCACAGCATCGAAACCAACACGCCGCGGGTCATCAATGGCAATGTTGCCAATAATCATCTCATCGACAACCTGCCTTTGGATGCGATTGTTGAGGTTCCCTGCCTGGTGGACGCAGCAGGTGTGCAGCCTACATATATTGGAGCACTACCCCCACAACTGGCTGCCCTGATGCAGACCAATATTAATGTCCAGACACTGACAGTGGAAGCTGCCCTGACACGCGAAAAACAAACCATCTACCAGGCTGCCATGCTGGACCCCCATACCGCTGCTGAACTTGACCCGGAGCAAATTTGCAACCTGGTGGATGAGCTGATTGCCGCGCATGGCAATCTCCTGCCTGCTTACCACTAAACCACTTATTCCTCTAATACCCGCAGCCCACTCCCTAGTTTTTCTGGGGAATGGGCTGTTTGTTTATGGATATGATAAGGATGGAAAAAGTTTTGTTTGCAAGGGAGAACACGGTATAATAATTTAACCGGATTCTCCGGAAGGGCAGGATGTCATGAGTTTTTTACTGGACCCAAATGTAGCCTACTTGTTGTTGGTTATCGGATTTTTCCTGGCTGTTATGGCATTATTTTCCCCCGGCACAGGCATCCTGGAAATCGGTGCCTTGTTTATGATTGTGCTGGCTGGTTATACCATCTATAACCTGCCCATCAATGTCTGGGCATTGGCGATTCTGGTTGTCGGTGTATTTCCATTTTTCCTGGCACTTCGTAAATCACGCCACTTAATCTACCTGGTTCTGGCACTGGTGACATTCCTGGTCGGATCCATTTTCCTGTTCCGTTCAGAAGAACACCTGACTGCGGTACATCCTGTGCTGGCATTGGTGGTATCGCTCATCATAGTTCCGATGGTCTGGTGGATTGTACGCCGGGGTTTGGAAGCCATTCAACAGACCCCCAGCCATGACCTTGAACGCCTGATGGGTTTACCTGGTGAAGCACGCAGTGATATTGATTATGAAGGAACTATTTATGTGGATGGAGAGGAATGGAGCGCCCGTTCGGCTGCCCCAATTCCCGCAGGAACGCAAATTCGTGTGGTCAGCCGTGAAGGTCTCACATTGCTGGTTGAACCGTTAGAACCTGTTAGTAAATCATAAGGAGAAACCTATGTTCACAGATTTGTTTGGCAGTTTTTCACCGGTTTTATGCCTGGTCGGTGTAGTCGTTTTGCTGCTGTTGATGTTCATTTCATCAGCCCTCAAAATCGTGCCTGAGTACCAGCGCCTGGTTGTTTTCCGGCTTGGACGCTGCATCGGTCCCAAAGGTCCGGGATTGGTCATCCTCATTCCCTGGGTTGATCGTGCAGTGCGGGTCGACTTGCGCGAGCAGGTTCGCGAAATCCCGGCGCAAACATCCATTACAGCCGATAACGCCCCGATTTCGATCGATTTCCTGTGGTTCTATAAAGTTTTTGACCCGGTGCAAAGTGTTCTCCAGGTCGGTAACTTTGAACTGGCAGCCCAGGGTATCGCAACCACCACGCTGCGTGCGGTCATTGGTGGTATTTTGCTCGATGGTGTCCTTTCGGAACGCGAGAAAATCAACCTTGCCCTGCGTACCCGCCTGGACGAAGTGACCGAGCGTTGGGGTGTCAAAGTCACCAACGTGGAAATTCGGGAAATCACCCCGCCGCGCGACGTGCAGGACGCCATGAATCGCCAGCTTTCTGCCGAGCGTAACCGCCGTGCAGTGGTTACAGAATCAACCGGTACCCGCGAAGCAGCCATTAATGTGGCGGAAGGCGAAAAACAATCCGCCATCCTGCGGGCAGAAGGTGACAAGCAATCGTCCATTCTTAAGGCTGAAGGCGAGCGCGAGGCACAACTCTTGCGGGCAGTTGGTTATTCTGCGGCTTTGAATGAAATCTTCAAAGTTGCCAAAACCATTGACCATCAGACCCTGACCCTGCAGTACTTTGAAACCCTGAAAACAATGGGTGCTGGGGCTTCCACCAAGTACATTTTCCCGATGGAATTCGTCAGCCTGTTGAAGGACTTTACCAGCGGTAAAGCAGCCAAGTAAGGGAAATCCAATCGACTAAATAGCAAACCACCTGTCAGTCAATGCCAGGTGGTTTGCATTCGTACCTGACTTCAGTATGCATACAATCTTATCCGCTGGAATCAAAGACTTGAAAGACCTGAACCGCCTTGAGCGGGTATGCTTTGTTGAAGACCGCTGGCCGATTTGGGATTTGATCGCCGTGTTGACCGTGCCAGGTGTGATGCGGTTGAAGGCAGTGAATGACGAAGGGAAGATGCTCGGTTTTATTGCTGGAGATTTACGCGAATCAAAAAGAATTGCCTGGATTGTCACCCTGGGAGTCTTTCCGGAATACCGGCGCTTAAAAATTGCCAGCGAATTACTGTCAGAATGTGAAAAGCGCTTGCAACGGGATTGCATCCGCCTGTGTGTACGGCGCAGCAACACTTCTGCCATTGCACTCTACCTGGCTCAGGGATATCTGCAGGTGGATGCCTGGAAGGACTATTATTATGGAGGGGAAGACGCGCTGGTATTGGAGAAACGATCGGTGTAGATTGACATTATTGACGACTCGGTATATCATAAAGTCAACAGGAGAAACCCCCACTATGCGATCGGTTGTTTTCCCCCAAATTGTTTACACCTAAAGGCACGCGTTTGCGTGCTTTTTTGTTACTTTATCCCAAATTGAAAAGGAGAAATTGGCAATGGATTATGGCATGATTGGAAAAATCGATAAAGCGAAACGGTACGCCCAGGAAAAGAACCGCTTTCATTTCTCAGATTTTAAAGTTACTGTTTCCGGTGAAAATAATCCCCATACCGTACAATACGCCAATCAATCCTTCACCTGCGACTGCGAATTCTTCAAAAGCCGCGGTCGCTGCAGCCACACCATGGCATTGGAAATGGTGCTGGAAGGTATGTTGAACGGTCACTCCGAAAAATAAATACTGGATTTATACACAATAAAACGAGGTGCAAATGTTTGCACCTCGTTTTGTTATATCTCCGCAATCACAACCTGGCGGGCATGCTCCTGGAAAATTTGAAAATGCTCCTCTGCCACCTGGTTGTCAGTAACCACACAATCAAATTCCTTCAGGCTTGCCAGTCGGTGAAGGGCAATTCTGCCAAATTTGGTATGATCCAGCAATAGAAAACGTTTCGTACACTGGTTCATCATGGCACGCTTCATATTAATCAATTCTGTTTCCGTGTGATAAATATCCCCATTGATGCAGGCTGCAGCAGAAAGAAAACAAATATCTGCCCTCAGGCTGGAAATCGCCTGCTGGCAAATAATACCGGTAAACGTTTCAAACTGCGGCATGTATTCGCCCCCCAGGGCGATCAAGCGCACATTGCGTTCTGTTGCCAGCTGCTGAATTACAGGCAGAAAATGCGTGATAACCGTAATCGGATTAAAGCTGGGGAACATCTCTGCCAGGGGCAGCAAGGTAGTCGAATCATCAATCATGACAGCCATACCCGGTTCAATAAATGTTGCCGCCTGCTCGCAAATTGCCCGTTTTTCACTGCCCTGCTGGGTAATCCGGTAGCGGTAATCACTTTCGAAAAGACTGGAAGGTTGGACGGATGCCCCGTTGCGTACCTTACGCAGCACACCCGCATCTTCAAGTTCATCCAAATCACGATGGATGGTCATACGGCTGACATCCAGGCGCTCTACCAGTTCATCGACCGATACCCAGCCATTTTCCATCACAGCCCGTGTAATAATTTCATGTCTTGATTGGGGATTATTCTGTTTTTTCATTTGCTCACGCTTTTAATTGTAACAAAAATCATGGTTAATTATCACACAAAACGGCTTGACAAAACAAAATGATTGTTATAATATGGATAATATCGTTATATTTGTTATTATAACATTATATTTGTTATAATAAATCGGGCATGAACATAATTTCACAAAATTTCCATGTATCATTTCGGGTGAGTATAGTACAATAAAACTTGAACAAATTTATGATGTTTACAACCCAAATGACATCCCCCTTGTTCCTTCGCTTTCCCCCAGTTTTTAAAATTCAATTCTGTACTTTTTTCAAACCTAAAAGGAGTGTAAAAAAATGGCAAAAGCAACACTAGGATTAATTGTTGGAAATCGCGGATTCTTTGCCGATAACCTGGTAAAAGATGGCCGCAAAGTAATATTAAAGCTCCTCAAAGAGCTGGATATCGATGTAGTTGTTCTGGATGAAAAAGCCACCAAGATGGGTGCTGTGGAATCACTCGGTGACTCGCTGGTTTGTGCTGACCTGTTCGATGCCAAACGCAAAGAGATTGAAGGTATTTTAGTTACTCTGCCCAATTTTGGTGACGAAAAAGGCATTGCAGAAGCCGTTCGCCGTTCTGGACTGAATGTCCCAATCTTCATTCACGCATTTCCAGATGACATTAACGATATGTCCTACTATGCCCGGCGTGATTCCTTCTGCGGCAAGCTTTCAGTGGCTAACAACTTCTACCAGTATGGTATTCCATACACCATTACAGCCAACCACACCCTCGACCCGGAAACTGCCGAGTTCAAGCAGGAACTGGTTGATTTTGTTGCAGTTTGTAAAGTCGTCAATGGAATGCGCAAAGCCCGCTTGGGTGTCATTGGCGCACGCCCCAATTCCTTCCAGACTGTTCGTTTTAGCGAGAAGATTTTGGAAGATTACGGCATCAACGTTTCCACTGCTGACCTTTCAGAAATCTTTGGCCAGGCAACCAAGTTAGCCAGTGATGACCCCAAAGTAAAAGCCAAGCTGGACGAAGTTAACGGCTACATCAATACTGGTAAAGCCCCCAAAGAATCATTACTGAAAATTGCCAAATTCGGTGTTGTTATTGCTGATTGGGTTGCTGAAAACGATGTTCACACTACCGCCATTCAATGCTGGGATTCGATGCAGAAGAATTTTGGCATCAATCCATGCACTATCATGAGCATGATGAGTCAAAAACTGATGCCAAGTGCCTGTGAAGCCGATGGATTGGGTGCCCTTTCCATGTACGCCCTTACCCTGGCTGGTGGTCATCCCTCTGCCCTGGTGGATTGGAACAACAACTACATCAACCAACCTGACAAATGTGTTCTGTTCCACTGTGGTAACTGGCCGTTGGAATTCTTTGACAAAGCAGAAATGATTCCCTGCTGAAATTTTGGGCTCTACCCTCGGTTCAGAAAACACCTGGGGAGCCATCAATGGCCGTGTCAAACCCGGTCCGATGGGCTTTTCACGGTTGGTAACCGATGACCGAGAGGGCACGATTAAAGCGGTTTATGGTGATGGTTACTTCACGAACGATCCAATTGCGCCAGTGATTGGTTCCCACGCTGTCATCGAGATTAAAGAACTACCCCAATTCCTGTATCACCTGGCTCGCAATGGCTTCATTCATCATGGTGCGATTACCAATGTCCATACCGCCCATATTCTCGATGAAGCATTCAAGACCTACCTTGGCTACGATGCACATTATCACGGAGTTGACTAGGTAATAGCATTATTTGTTAGACAATATAGATATTCATATCAAGTAACATATTTTGTCATCATGAGCGAAGCGGGTTTTCCATCTCGTAAAGAGTACAACGCTTCGCTCAAGGTGACCGGAATTATCCTGATTTTCATTTATGGTTTAAACAATTTACATTAATCCAGTGAGGCTGCCATGACAAATTACTTTCTAGGGGTGGATATGGGCACCGGTGGATGCAAAGCTGCCCTGATTGATGACCAGGGTGAAGTGCACGGCTACGCATTCCGCGAATACCCGATTTTAAATGAAAAACCTGGTTGGTCGGAACACGATCCGCATCTTTATTGGAAACACGTTTCAGAGATGTTCCGTGAAGTTATCGAACATGCCCATGTTGACCCTCGCCAGGTACGCGGCATCGGGGTTTCTTCTGCCTTGCCCGCCATGGTCATGCTGGATAAGGATGGCAACCCGCTTCAACATGCCTATAATCTTATGGATCGGCGTGCCACTGCTGAGGTGGAGTGGATCAAAGAACACATCGGCGAAGAGCGGGTTTATAAACTGACCGGTTACCGCCTGGAAGACCATCCCAATATTGTTAATCTGTTATGGGAAAAGCGCAACCGACCGGATACTTACCGTCAGATTGCCAAGGCTCTTACTGTTGGTGGATATATCGTCTATAAGCTGACGGGCAAATATGAAATCAACCGCTCAGACGCTACTTATTACGGTGCCTATGATTTGCGAAAGAATGAGTTCAGCCAGGCACTTCTTGATGAAATGGGTTTGGACAGTACCATCTTCCCCAGCCTGCATCTTTGCGAGGATGTAGTCGGAGAGGTACATGCTTCCGCAGCCGCAGATTGCGGTCTGGTGGCTGGCATTCCAGTCGCCGGGCAGGCAGATGCCATGGCAGGCTGGATCGGTGGTGGTGCAATAGAAATCGGTGATTTCCAGAGCAACCTGGGATCGGTGGGTAATTTTGGGATCATCCATAACAACTTCGATTTCGTTGAATCGGAAATTGGACATTTGATGGGTATCACCAGTGCGTATACGATCAAGGACACGCTGGTTACCATTCCAACCACCATGACTGGCGGACAGTCGCTCCGCTATCTCCGCGATAATATCTCTCATGCAGAGGTTCATGCTGAACAATTGATTGGTGTATCTGCCTATGACCTGCTTAACATGGAAGCCGTAAAGGTTCCCGTGGGCAGTGATGGATTAATTGTGTTACCGCTCTTAATGGGAGAACGTACTCCGTTGTGGGATCCATATGCCCGCGGCGTGATTTTTGGGCTTTCGCTCAATCACACCAAGGGACATATTGTGAGGGCGATGATGGAAGGTGTGGCGTATTCCATGTATCACTCATACAGCCTGCTCATCCAGGGTAATTTGAAAATAAATTATCCACTGGTAATGAACGAAGGTGGTGCAGTCAGCCGCATCTGGCGGCAAATCATTACTGATGTATTAAACTCCCCACTGTACTGGTCAAACGCCGCACGGGTGCACCCTATGGGGATGGCATTCTGGCAGGTGTGGCAACCGGGCACTTCAAGGACTTCAGCGTTGTCCGTGATTGGGTGGAATATGTTGAACCGTTGGAACCCAACCAGGAGAACCACGCCAGGTATATGCAATACTTTGAAGTTTATCAACAACTGTATCCCAGTTTGAAAAACAGTTTTCACGCCCTGGCTAAACTGCGTGAGCAGTAATTTCTCTCCCTGCACTGCTTCTTAAAAAGAATACCATCCTTAAATGGATGGTATTTTTATTATCTTTCACCAACTCAGGGGAGTTTCTCACCCCGACCGGCAATGAACAGGGTATACCATTCCTCGCGGGTCAATTCCACTCCATCACCCTCACAGGCTGCCAGCAATCGTTCCGATTTTGTTGTTCCCACCACAGGCTGCATCATCGCCGGGTGGCGTAATAACCAGGCAATCATAATTCCTTCAGGAGAAATATGCTTTTCAGCAGCCATTTCTGCAACTACTTTGGCAGCCTGTTGTTGGGCAGCCGTCAGTTTGACATCTTTTCTGCCTGTCAGTTTGCCCACTGCCAGCGGGCTCCAGGGCTGGACCATGATATTGTGCAGCCGGCAATACTCCAGAGTACCCTCATTTCGAACAGGGCGTGCCGGGTTATCCTGGTTAAGCACAATTCCTTCATCTAAAAGGTGGGTATGAATAACACTTAATTCCAGTTGGTTGAATATAATGGGTTGCTTCACAAATGCTCGCAGCAAATCCATCTGCGCCGGAGTTTGGTTGCTTACACCAAAATAGCGCACTTTCCCACTGGTTTGCAGTTCATCAAAAGCGCGTGCAACTTCTTCCGGTTCCACCAGGGCATCCGGTCGATGCAGCAGCAGAACATCCAGGTAATCTGTTTTCAGTCTTTTCAGGGAACCTTCGACGGACCGCAGGATATGTTCATAACTGAAGTCAAATCGTTGGGGTGCTCCAGAAATGGGATCGTCAGCAAAACGGATTCCACATTTTGTCTGCAGGTACAAGCTATGGCGCAGGTGTGGCTGCTCCAGCCATAAGTCAGAGAATACTGCTTCGGATTTACCATAGTTATAGACATCCGCATGGTCAAAAAAGTTGATGCCCGCATCCAACGCCGTGTGTACTACTTTCATTGCATTCCCGCGTGTCTGCGAGGTGAGCGGGTCATGATTCCAGCCGCCGCCAATCATCATGCAGCCATATGCAATCCGGGAAACGACCATATCGGTATGGGGAACAGCAAACGTTTTCATTAATAGTCCTCTTTATTTCTTTGTATTATTTCTATCCATTTTACTGCACGCCGGGTATAAACATGCAGTTTTCTGGTTCACAGGGTCGTTTTATGAAGATACTAGAGGGCAAACCGCTCAAAATAAATCTGGTTGCGGCGATAACCAAGTGTTTTGAGACCGCCCAGGCACAGGTCCATCATGCGGGGTGGGCCACACAAAAAGATATCCACTGGTCTGTCAACATCCGGTTTGCCAAGTAATCGCTCCAGCCTGTTTCCGTCCAGCAGTCCTTTTTCGCCATTCCAGTCTATTTCATCCGAAAGCACACCCTCCCAGTGAAAGTTGGGCATTTCGGCTGCCATGGCATCCAGCTCGCCTGCGGCGAACAGGTCCTGACGTAAACGCGCTGCCCAGATGAGGAATACTTCACGCTGTGGCTCACGAACCCGCAAGGTGCGCAGCATTGATAACAGCGGAGTTATGCCAATACCCCCTGCAAGGAATACCAGTTTTGTTGACCGATCGCAGTCGTGTATGCGAAAACACACCATATGGTCCTTCTACCAGGGCGATGGCTCCCGGCTTGACCTGGGCAACCTTCTGGGTAAAATCACCGCTTGCCTTTATGGTCACAGAAATTGCATCTTCCCGCTCTGGTGTGGAGGAGAGGGAGAACGGATGCGCTTCCTTTTCCAAACCTGCCTGGATGAGGGTCAAGAAAATGAATTGTCCAGGAAAATAAACCAGGCGTTTTCCATTTTGCGATTGAATGTGAAGGCTGGTGATGCCTGGTGCTTCTGCAACAACATCACTCACAAGATGAGCATTTCGACGCAGTAACCCTGGACGGATAAATTTATGATACAGGTAAAACAATTATCCCAATTCCAAAGTATGCCGGGTAGAATATTTTCAAGAATGTCGAGTTGAATAAACTGCCACTGGTGGTAATAATGTAAATCACTAATACGATAAGAGCAATAACCATCTGGTTGTGAAATAATACAATCATCGGTCGGGATGGGTGATTGGTCTTCCGCACCCAATTGCGAAATCGCAGAACCCAGTGCATGCGTATTAGAAAGGTATCTTCCATGAAATAGCAGGCTGAATATTGCACCAAACACAAATAATGATAACGCTACCAAACCGGAAATTACGGTAATTCCAATCACAAATCGCTTGAAGATAAAATGCATGATTGCCAGCGAAATGCTTACAACTGCCATCAGGGAGTGAAACCGGTAAATGCGGTCCATGCCAAAATAACGTTCCAAAAATCTTGGTCTCGCGCTGAGCATAATCTGGTTAACCAGCCACATGAACGCGCACACACCCAAAATCATGGAAATGACATACACCGGGTCATTTGCTTCTGCCGCACGTACCCGCAAGATGATACTGATGGGAATAAACGGGCTGAGGAAATAAACAGCCAGCCAGAAATATTTTTGCCAGGGGGTTCTCATAATCTTCCAATTATTTTTATTCTCTAATTGTAACGTTTATGAAACCAGAATTCCATGACAAAAAGAAACAGGCACAATAACCAGAGGTAGAACCTGTTGCATTAGAGTTTGTAACCAATCGGCGAAAGAAGTCTATTTAGTGATACCATTAAATCCATAGGGTATCTTTCCAACAGGGTGAGGAAATTAATTCGGGCTGTATGGAGAGGTCCCAGGTATGCTTGCCTTATTGACCGTCTGGGTAATTCTGCCCGGTTGACGGGTTTTTGGGAGTTAGTGAAATGAATTATCAAATTGGAGATACCGTCGTCCATTGGACGCACGGGCTCGGGAAGATAACAGCCATCGAAGAACGCCAACTTGCTGGAGAAAAACAACAGTATTATGTCGTTGAAGTCAAACAATACAAGTTGTGGGTGCCGGTTTCAGAAGCACTCGACGGTTCCATTCGCTACCCGACGGAAATCTCACAATTTACCGAACTTTTCAATATTCTGCGCGCACGAGGCACAGAATTACCCGAAAACCAGTACCAGCGCAAATTGGTACTTCGCGAACGCATGCAAAAGAGAACCCTGGGGGATATCTGCAGCGTTATCCGTGATTTGAAGGAACGCTCCTGGCAGCATACACTCAATCAAAATGATCTGGCAGTTTTAATGCGGTCCGAAGAGTACCTGCTGGATGAATGGGTGTTTTCCAAGGGTGTCGAATATGAAGATGCCAAGCAAGAGCTGGAGACTCCTGCTTGACAGGGAGCAGACCGGAATCAAAGACCTCTCACCGAACTAATCTGCGATTTTCAGTTTTGAAGATAATGGCTGCCAGATATTTACAGCGCTGCGACGTTAACCCCTAATGCTTTTAACATGCCAGACATGCGCCGGTTTGGCGAAGAGGGTGAAACGTCTCTTTCAATGGTAATTTTCCCGCTTTTTATCGTAAATTCATAATTTCCGTTGGGGAAAATGATAAATTTTTTGGAATGTGGTATAACCCCAATCCCCATTTTTCTCAGATCCAAATTTCCCAAATTAGTCCCGCTGAGTTGAACAGATAGTTTTACCAGGTTCTCTTCAATGCGAATATTGCTCAAAGAATGTGCAAGATTGGGAAGGGCTGTCTTAAATAAACTGATCATTTCCAACCTTGCCTCCTTATCCATTGGCTGTGAAGTAAAATCAACCATCTGGTATTGATCGGACAAATATTGGTCGACCTGTCCCATATCTTCTAAATCAAGCGCTGCAAAATACGCCTTCACAATCTCGATATTATCCATTGTATATCTCCTAAAAGGTAGGGTCTGCACGTAGATTGGTTATGATGGTTTAATTATTGATTGGAACGATTAACCAAGATTGGTGAAGAGTGAGTGAAACGCGATACTTCGATTTGCTCTTATCGAAGGGAGAATAGATTATTAAAACAAAGTGTCTGCATCATGATGCAGACGGCTTGCCAGGGAACCTGTATCATATTTGCAAAATCTATTATTAACAATTATACCATTGTTCTGTGAGCCGGATTTTCATTTGATTGTATAATCCTGTGCATGGAAAATAAAATGTCTGCGTCTCATCTTTTTCTATACAAAATTCAACCAGTGCGTTCTGATATGTTGACACAAGGTACCACCAGCGATGAAGAGCAAATCATCTCGCAGCACTTTGCATATTTGCAAAACCTTACAAAATCAGGGATTGTAAAACTGGCGGGCAGAACACTGAATACTGATTCCAGTAGTTTTGGAATTGTCATACTTATGGCGAATACCGAACAAGAAGCACAAGACATAATGCAGAATGACCCCGCCGTGAAATTGCAGGTCATGCATGCGGAATTCTACCCATTTCGCATTGCCCTCTTGGGAGATATTGCAGGATTATTGGCCTAAAGTTAAAAAGTGGGGGAATAGAAATTTATTAGCTGAATACTTTGAAATACACACTGCCACGATATTAAGCCCGATTAACCATTGATTATGTGGTATATTGAATTATCTTATAATCAAATTTGCGCTTCAGTTTGCCGCCATCCTTCATTATAGAGATGGTGGCGTATTATTTAAAAGCAGATTTGCACTAGAAAAGTTGAGGATTATCTTGGAAGTAAAATTGTATGTTGGAAATATGACCTATGACACAACCGATGAACAATTACGCACGATGTTCACCGAAGCCGGCGCAGTATCCGCAGTTGACGTAATTAAAGACCGTGATACCGGAACCGCAAAAGGTTTTGCATTCATTACCATGGAAAACCAGGCGGATGCAGCCAAAGCCATCAGCATGTTCAATGGTAAAGAGGTCAATGGTCGCCCATTAACTGTAAATACCGCCAAACCGCGTGAAGAACGCTCAGGTGGCGGTCGATCCTATGGCGGATCGAACAATCGCAGCCGAAGCGGCTCTAATAACCGCTACTAAACATTAGGAACACTTTACCCCGCCGAGATGGCGGGGTTTTTTATTATCATAAACCTGGCTGATTAGCAGGTTTGGCATATCATCGCCTTGACATTGAAATAAAGTCAGACTATAGTATTTTGATTCAATATCACCTACATGGATAATATTTATTCCAACAGGGTATAACTTCGCTTTTCGGTTCAGAGAATCATCATTATGAATATCCTGGATTTGCGAACCGTATTATTCAGTTATGTCGTCAGCAATGCCATTTGCTCATTGGTCATGGCTTCTCTTTGGACCCAAAATCGCAAACGCTCTCCTGGGCTTGGATACTGGCTGGCTGGTTTTATTACCCAGTTTTTTGGCATTCTATTAATTGCTCTGCGTAACGTAATTCCGGACTTTTTTTCCATCATAATCGGAAATGGCTTGCTGGCTGCACAGGCATTGCTGATTTTCATTGGGTTAGAGAAATATTGTCCGCAAACCAGGTTATCAAATTCACAATTATGTTCTCATTGTTTTGTTTCTACTCGTTTGTATTTACTTTACATACATTCAACCCAATCTATTAGCCCGCACGCTCAATATTTCCTTCGCCACGTTAATTATTACTGCACAAAGTGCATGGCTTCTGCTCCATCGAGTAAAAACAGACTTTCGCCCTGCCACAAGAATGGCAGGGTGGATTTTTGTTGCTTATGCACTTGTAAGCGTTGGAAGGTTTGTGATTGATTTGGCTGTTCCACAAGTGAGCGATTTACTCGCCTCGGGAATATATGACACGCTTGTCATTCTCATATACCAGATGTTGTTCATTGCACTTACCTTTGCTTTATTCCTGATGGTAAATCGGCGGTTGTTCGAAGCACTGGAAAAAGACATTCAAGAGCGTACACTGGCTGAAGCCGCATTAAAGAAGAGTGAAGAGAAATTTTCAATCGCATTTCAAACCATACCAGATGCGATTGTAATTTCACAAATCAGCGACGGGAAAATTATCGAAGTGAATAACAGCTTTTTTGAAATGACTGAGCTTTCCAAAGAGGATATTATCGGTAAAACAACCATTGACCTGAATTTATGGGTTGATTTGAGTGAGCGCGACCGGTTTGTTAAACTGCTGCAGCAGCAAGGCAATGTGGAGGATTTTGAAACAATCTTTCGCAAAAAATCCGGAACCGTATTTCCCGGTCAAGTTTCGAGCAAACCCATACAGTTGCCGGAAGGTGCCTGTGTCCTTAATACAATTCGTGACATTACCGAGCGCTCCAAAATGGAGGCTGCTCTGCGAGAAAGCGAAGAGCATTTTCGGGCTGTGGTGCAAACTGCCACGGATGCCATCATAACTGTGGACCAGAATGGAAATAATTACAGCCTGGAATCAAGGTGCTCGCGATATTTTTCACTATACCGACACTGAAATATTGGGTCAACCACTCATCCAACTGATGCCGGAACGATATCGCACCCAACACCAGAATGGGATGGATCGGCTAAAAGCAGGTGGGGAACCACACATCATTGGGCAGACGGTTCAGGTGCATGGACTGCACAAGGATGGAAGCGAATTTCCCATGGAGCTGGTATTGTCTTTTTACAAGGTAAATAAACAGATATTCTTCAGCGGTATTATTCGCGACATTACTGAACGCAAAAAACTGGAAATTGCACTGGAATATCAGGGCACACATGATATCCTGACCGGATTATTTAATCGTCAATATTACGAAGCAGAAGTGGAAAGACTCCAGGATAGCAGGCAGTTTCCAATCAGCATCTTGATGATGGATGTGGATGGTTTGAAAGGAATCAATGATTCTTTGGGGCATATTGCAGGAGACAATCTCCTGCGCGACTGTGGCAAGAGTTTTAACGAATACCTTTAGACCTGAAGACCTGGTAGCCAGAATTGGTGGTGATGAATTCGTGGTAGTTTTACCAAAAACCGATGACGAAGCTGCAGGAAAGGTTGTCCAAAGAATTAGAAATGAAGTGGACAGACATAACCAGGTTGCTGTATATGAGGAAATAATCAGCCTTTCCATAGGTTTTGCCTGTGGCGATAAACAAACACCAATAAACAACATTTTCATACAGGCGGACTCAGCCATGTACCGCGACAAAATGGAAAGAAAAAATAGTGCAAATGGATTATAGCAATACTATTTTTTGTTTACTTCTTGCCCTATTACCATTTGAATAATCGCAATTTTAAAACATTTATAATTTCCTCTGCCAGAAAATTCACACAGTATAATTGCTATATTTGGACTTAATTAGTCTTATTTGTTACAATATTCCCACTGGCAAGATAATATTGCCCTGGGATTTTCAGCCTTGAATGGAATACGACTGCTGGTTGAAAAACCAGCAGGCAGATTTTGCAATATATAGGAGAAATCATGACAACTCAAATTTTTGTAAATTTACCCGTCCGTGACCTGAAAAAGTCCATGGAATTTTTTTCCAAACTCAATTTTAAATTTGATCCCCAATTTACAAATGAAAATGCCGCCGCTATGATTATTGAAGAAAACATCTATGTGATGTTGCTGATGGAGAATTTTTTCAAGACCTTCACCTCAAAAGAAATCAGTGACGCCCATAAAACTACTGAAGTGCTAACCGGAATATCTGCCGAGAGCCGGGAAGCAGTGGATAAAATGGTCGAAACTGCCGTCCTCGCTGGCGGAAAAGCCACCATTGTCCAGGAGTATGATTGGATGTACGATCGAGGTTTTGAAGACCTGGATGGGCATTTGTGGGAAGTGGCGTACATGGATTTAAATAAGCTGAATCAATGGTTAATATTTCTGCGGTAACCTGTCACAATTTTTAACTATGCAAAGATTTTGGAAATACGCATTTCTGCTGGCAATATTCACCATCCTCTATAACCTTGTAGAAGGTCTGGTGTCCATATACTTTGGGCTCGAAGACGAAACCATTACACTGTTCGGTTTTGGGATTGATTCTTTTATTGAAGTGATATCAGGTGCAGGCATCCTGGCAATGATTCTGCGCATCCGGAACAATCCGGATGAGTCGCGCTCCAAATTTGAGCAGACTGCTTTAAGAATAACTGGCACTTCGTTTTACCTGCTGGCTGTTGGATTGGCTGCAACCGCCGTGTTTAACCTGTTTACCGGGCATAAACCTTCCACCACTTTACCGGGAATAATCATCTCTCTCATATCCATTGCAGTCATGTGGGCATTGGTTTTGGGGAAACGCAAAGTTGGGAAAACCCTGAACTCCGCCCCGATCCTGGCGGATGCCAACTGCACCATGGTGTGCATTTCCATGTCTGTTGTGGTGCTTATTGCAAGCCTGGTGTATCAATTTACCGGTTTTGGTTTTGTAGACAGCCTGGGAGCGATTGGCTTGATATATTTTTCCGTACATGAAGGTAAAGAGGCTTTTGAAAAAGCCAGGGGATTGGATGATTGCTGCGGGGAAGATGAATAAATTAGCGAGATGAAACGGGTAAATATTTTGCTCGACCTCTAAGCTTTTTTCACATTATACGGTTCAAACTGGCTGAACTGTCCGGGTTCCACCCGCACCAGTCGCTCACTTTTTGGGCTGAGCAGGTAATACCCGCCGTTTCGGTGCAAAATGGGGATGCGCCTCTTGCGTTCTGAAAAAGCAATACGCATATCCTCGGAGAGAAATGCATAGCTTTCGTAATCATCCTGCCAGAGATCGAACAGCAAGTCGTATGTGGCAATGAACTCCCGGCGATAAGCTTCTGTCACACTACCCAGGTTGCTGATGACCCAGCAAGTGGGTTCAAAATCCCAATGGTAAGCCAATCCTATAAACCGGTCATCTGCAGTTATATAGGGGAAGAAGGGGAACTGCCGGCAGGTGATGGAACGAAACTCGCGCTGGCATTCGGCGGACCTTTACACGCCAGCAGGCACATATGCTCCGGCGTATCAGCCTGGATGATTTTGGGGTCAACTGGCTCCTGCTTGCACTCATCCCCGCGCCATTCATGCCAGAGGTCGGTATTTTGTCGCAGATACTCCCATTCCGGATGGTAAACCACTGGAACGGCATGACAAATATCGCAGCAGAATGGTTTACCGCTGGGGTTATGGGGAGAACACAATTTCCCACAATCCACGGAGGTGATAGCAGTATGGAACCGGTCATAAATCCGGCGAATATCCAGCATCGGGGTTTGCACAGGCAAATTGTAACAGGATTAACTGCACAGTTACGTTAAAGCAATATGCCAATGAAATATTCAGAAAACAGACATTTCAAGTTATTTGTTCAACTGCTCCAATAGTTCCAGCACCTCGGAATTTTCCGGGATATCGGACATGGAATGCCCGTAATGGACAAAGCGGGCGACACCCTTTTTATCGATTATCACCTGGGCGGGCATGCGTCCCAGCTTGAACAGGTTCACTTCCTGCCCGTACAACTTGAGCACACTCGCCTTGGGATCCGGTAAACCAATGAAAGGCAGTTCTTCCGCTTCCCAATAGGATTTAAAAGCAGGCGCATCGTCTGGTCCCACCACGAGTATTTGGGTCTGTCGTTTTACAAATTCCTGGTAATCCTGGCGCAACTGCGCCATATGCCGCCGGCAGAATGGTCAGACAAAACCGCGATTGAAAACCAGTAGGATGTTGGCTTTATCCTTGTAATCTGACAGGCGCACAACCTCGCCCCGGTAAAATCTGGCAGAACAAAATCGGGTGCAGGTGTATCAATTGCAACTCTTGGCATATATCCCTCCTATGGATATAAATACTATAATCCATTTTCATTAATTTCAAGTGAATTTACCACCGGTGAAGCCAGTATGTATAAGGTTGTAAAAATACAGATTGTATTTCTAATCTACTTTCATGGATCGGAGAACCGCCGATTTCATTCCTAACAGAAGTGCAAGTAAACCCCGATTCAGTATGACCTGCGAATTGAGTTCCTCCAATTTGAAACGCGTAAATTATTAAGAGTAAAATGATGTATATTATCCTTAATAATTAGTAGTTCGAACAAAGGTGTACGATGCGCAGATTAATTTTTCAAAACATGATGACCCTGGATGGATTCTTTGAAGGACCCAAACGGGAAATTGATTGGCATGTGGTGGATGAAGAATTCAACGTTTATGTCGATGAATTCTTTAAAAATATCGATACCCTCATCTTTGGTCGTATAACGTATGAACTCATGGCAGGTTATTGGCCAACCGAAAATGCCAAAAGCGATGACCCGATTATTGCAGGGTTGATGAATAATTATTCCAAAATAGTATTTTCCACTTCGCTGGACAGTGCTGCCTGGAATAACACCCGGGTGGTGAAATTAAACCCGGTGGAGGAAATCATCCGATTGAAATCTTTGCCCGGAAAAGATATGGTGATAATTGGCAGCGCTAATTTGGCATCAACTTTCATTTAATACTGGGCTAATTGATGTGCTTCACTTGATGGTGAATCCAGTTGTGCTGGGTAACGGCAGACCCCTATTTGCAAACCTGGATTTATATCTTCATCTACATCTAATGGATGTGCGTAGATTTCAATCCGGGAATGTGTTATTGACGTATCAACTTGTGCTAACACATTAAAACGCCTGCATTCCATATTGAAAACCCGCAACAGGTAAATTCCACATAAACAATTTTCCCAGTTTATGCTATATTATTTTCATCTTCCAGTAACCGAACTGCAGGATGGGGTGGGATGTGAAAAAACTATTTTCAACCAATCGACAATTGGCATTTTATCTGATGTATTTCCTGCTTGCCGGTGCAGTAATAGCCCGCATGACTCCACATTACTTAAATACTCGCTATCAATGGTTGATTATTGTCCTCTTCTTTATGTATATTTTATTCCTGTCAACCGAAAGGTTGATTAGCCGCATTTTTAAGCCATACTTTTATATCTACTCGGTCATGCAAGTTGCCATTGTTGTTGGTCTCCTGTATATTCCGTCTTACACTGCCCCGCAAGATTACTTTATGAACCTCATAATACCCCTGTGCGGACAGGCAATCTGGAATCTTCCCAACCGCCCAGGCAAATACCTGGTTGTGTTGTTTTCGGCATTTTGTATGTTTGCCATGGTAGTAACATACCCGGATTGGGAAGGTATCAGTTTTGGGTTCACGTACATTGTTGGTTGTTTACTGGTTTCAGTGCTCAGCGCTGCCACCCAGAATTCGCACCGTGCCCAATTAAAAAGCCAGGCCTTATTGGATGAGCTGCAAACTGCAAATAAAAAATTGATGGATTTTACAATGCAGGTGGAACAACTGGCTGCAGCCGAAGAGCGCAATCGGCTGGCACGTGAACTCCACGATTTGGTTTCCCAAACGATTTTCAGCATGACATTGACCGCCCAGGCTGCCCGGATATTGCAGGATAAAGAGCCCGGACGGGTTCCGCCCCTGCTGGATCACCTGCAAACCCTCTCGCAAAATGCCTTATTTGAAATGCGTACCCTGATCCAGGAATTGCGTCCGCATTCCATTGTAGAGAAAGGGTTGGTTGAGACACTCCGAAAGCATGTGGCTGAACGCCAGGAACGCGATGGATTGACCATCACGTTGGAAGTCCTGGGGGATCAAAAATTATCAGCAACCACAGAAGAAGGACTTTTCCGTATTGTTCAGGAAGCACTGAATAACGTCGTCAAACACGCCCAATCCAAGATTGTACGCATTATCGCTGGATATGCAAAGGACTTTTATATCGCTCATAATTGAAGACGATGGTATTGGATTTGATGCCAGCGCAATGCGCCACCAGGCAGGTCATTTTGGCTTATCCAGTATGGAAGAACGGGTGAAATCACTTGGCGGTAATATTGCCATCATCTCGAAACCGGGGCAGGGAACCCGGATAACAATTGAAAATATACAGGCTGATGGCGGGGAGGATCCAAATCCTCTTGCCGCTGCCAGTGAACTGCCCCACAATCAGGAGGTATGATGCCAGACAGCAATGCAGAAAAGATTTGCATAATGATTGTTGATGACCATACAATCGTCCGCCAGGGATTAAGAACCCTGCTCGAGTTAATGCCGGATATCGAAATAGTGGGAGAAGCACCAAACGGCAAGGTAGCGCTCGAACTCGCTCCCGAATTGAAACCGGATGTTATTTTGATGGACCTGAAAATGCCGGAAATGGATGGAATTAGTGCCACCCGTGCCATCACCCAGCTTAATTTGAATATCAAGGTCATTGCCCTGACCAGTTTCCTGGAAGATGAAAGTATCGTCCCTGCCATCCAGGCAGGAGCAACCAGCTTCCTGTTAAAAAATGTTCAACCGAATGAATTGATTGATACCATCCGTGCGGCATATCGTGGCGAAGTCCGGCTGCAGCCCGATATCGCCAGAAAATTGATGGAAAAGGTGGCAGTAGCCCCCACCTCAACCCAGGAACCTGCCATACAGATAACCGGCAGGGAATTGGAAGTATTGCAATTGATTGCCGAGGGCATGAGCAACCACGAAATTGCCACCGACACTGGTGTTAAGTGAAAAAACGGTCAAAAGCCACGTAAGCAGTTTGTTGGGGAAACTCAACTTGAACGACCGCACCCAGCTTGCGATTTATGCCTTGAAAAATAATCTCATCAAAAAGGTAGCCAAGCCAGGAATATATTAAGATTTACTCTCTCCTGAAGACTTAAGACTTTTGACGGAGAATCACCACGCCAGGGGCTGAATGATAATTCAGCCCTTTTTTGTTTAAGTTTCCACCCCTTGCAGGATGTCAATTCTCAGTCTGAACGCTATTATGCTAACAGGATGCAATAACAACAGAAAGGAATAGAGATCATGAATACAAAAGTTTTCCACAAAGTTTATTCAGTCAATGGCAGATTACAGGCAGCCCTGGTGCAGACCATGCTCGAAAATGCCGGTATACCCGCAACGATTACAGCATCACCATCAGGCAATTACCAGGACGTGCTTGTGCCCGAAATTTTTGCCTACCAGGCGAAAAATATCTTCAATCCTGGTCCCCGCCCATCAGAATTTCTGGCTGACCGGGTTCTTTAGCCAAACGCTCACCTGAAAGCAAAAAACAATTTTTGGAGGATACGCATGCAACCAACAACCGAGTTAACAAATATTTCAGTACCCAGTGCAGCAGTACAGGCATCAGCCCGGGCTGGCAGGTAAACCCAGGCTGGCGTATATCGATATGCTCAAGGTCGTCCTGATTACCCTGGTGGTAGTCTTCCACGCGGCAATCACTTATGGCGCTGGCGGAGACTGGACATATATCGATCCAAATGCCAATGATGAGATGACCGGCGTGCTGCTCACAATTTTTGTCATATTCTGCCAATCCTTTTTTATGGGATTGTATTTTTTCATCTCCGGCTATTTCACTCCCGGTTCGTATGATAAAAAAGGCGGGCTTCATTTCTGGAAGGATCGCCTGATCCACCTGGCAATTCCCATGATCTTATATACCTGGTTTCTCAGCCGGCTGCCAAATTATTTGGATGAAATTTCCAACCAGGGATTAAAGATTCCCTTCTGGCAGTATGCGCTAAAAACTTTCTGGGTGGATGCAGATGGAGGACCCACCTGGTTTCTTCTTACCCTGCTGGGATTTTCCGCAATTTATACCATTTTTCGGCTCATCACTCACAGGAGCAATACCAAGCTGCAATCCTGGCTCAGTAATCTGCCTGCACCAAACAAACGCAGCCTGATTGTGGCGGCCATTGTCATTGCAGGATTGATGTTCCTTGTTGTTCAATTCATGTCGCTCTTGGATGCCTGGAAAGCCCTGGGTGTCTTCAACCTGCTGCTGGCATTTTTTCCCTCATACATCATCCTTTTCATCGCAGGTATTTTGGCTTACCGCAATGACTGGCTTAATAAAATATCTTCCGGCATGCTGCGTTTTTGGGAAATTTTTTCAGCTGGATTGATTGTCGGTTTGCCAATTTTCATTGCAGCCACCGATGGAATTAACCTGGGCTTTGACCCTTACATTAGTGGGTTTACCTGGCGATGTGCTTCGTTTTGCCTGTGGATGGGATTGGCCTGCATCTCATTCAGCACCACCCTGCTGTTATGGATGCGGAAACATGTGAGTGCTGACAATCACCTTGCCCGGTTGGCAGGACCAAATACTTTTGGTGTCTACATTTTCCATCCGCTCGTTCTCGTGCCAATTTGTGTTGCCCTCAGCGGCTATCCGCTTCATCCCCTGGTTAAATTTATACTGGCATCCGTCAGTGCTGTTATCCTCAGCTTTTTACTCGCAGCAGGATTGCGAAGACTGCCCTTGCTCAAGAAAATCTTATAGACAGTACATGATCCCAAATATCCAGTGCAGAAAATAAAGTTTGCACTGGATATTTTTTATATACCGGGTGTTCGGAGCAACACCTGTTGGTGAGCGCAATGATAGCCCTGGAACCCGGTTATTTCTTACTCCTGTGGTCTTAAGACTTTGGTTGGATGATCTCTGCTCCCGGGTCGGATAAAAAATCAGCCCAACTCTGACTGAATTTTCCGTCCATCGCCCGATGGCAAAGATATATGCCCGCGCTATCATGGGTGCAGTGATAAAGAATAGCGTGAAAGGAATGAATAATGAACACAAACAATTATCAAAAAGTTTTTTCGGTCAATGGCAAACTCCAAGCCACAGCAATTCAGTCCATGCTCGAAATGGCTGGTATGACCGCCTGTATTGTCGACTCTCATACCCATGGGTACCAGGATGTACTTGTCCCGCAAGAACATGTTTTCGATGCAACCAATATCCTCTATCCCGAACCCAAAGTTGGTGAAATTTTATCCGCCAGAGCGCTTTAATATTTTCGAAAGCCGATGGTGAAAAACCCCATGACAAAGACACTAACCATTCTTCTTGTTGATGACAGTTCAGCCGTGCGTGCAGATTTGCGAACGCTGATAAACCTCATCGAGGGTATCGAGATCACAGGCGAAGCGCAGGATGCCCAATCAGCAATCCTGACTGCAATTGATTTGAATCCTGACCTGGTGATCCTTGACCTTCAATTAGGAAAGACAAAATCTACAGGATTTGGATGGGATAGCGTTAATTGGTAAATTGAAAGCCATATTACCGCAAACCAGGATTTTTGTACTCACCATACACGGCTATGACCTGGCCAGGCAAAAAGCAGTTTCGGCTGGTGCAGATGCCTTTTTTGTGAAAGGAAGTGGAACGAACGAGATGCTGCAAAAGATACAAGACATGTATTCAAACGAGAAATTTTTCAATCAAAAAATTAATAAATAACCAAACTATCCAACCCTAGGAGGAGTATTATGCAACAAGCATCTGATTTTTCAACAATAGGTTTATCCAAGACGAAGGTCATGGAGAACGTACAAACTACCGTTTCACGGCTTTCCTATATTGACCTGGCACGGGGTATCCTGATCATTCTGGTCATCATGCTGCACGCCGCCGTCACTTACGGTGGAACTGGCGATTGGACATATACAGACTTAAATGCAAACGATGAATTATCCGACGTTTTGCTTTCCCTGTTCGTCATCTGCTGCCAGAGTTTTTCGATGGGACTGTACTTTTTCTTTGCAGGATATTTCACGCCTTCATCGTATGATAAAAAAGGCGGACTGCGTTTCTGGAAAGACCGGTTGGTACATCTTGCCATCCCAATGGTGCTCTATACCTGGTTCTTAAGCAAGGTTCCCATGTATTTAAGCCAGGTTACAAACTACGGATTAAGGATGCCTTTCTGGCAATACGTAAAAGTATTTTTCTGGAAACATGCAGATGGAGGTCCAACCTGGTTCCTGTTCGCTTTGCTCTGTTTTTCGATTGGATATACCCTGTATCGGCTGGTAACCCGAAAAATGAATGCAGAGAAATTAGAATGGACCAAAAGGCTGCCTGCCCCAAATACCACCACTTTGATCATGGCTGCCCTGGTACTGGCGCTGTTAATGTTCATTGTTGCCCAATTTTTACCCATCAGTGAAGCACCACGAGCATTCGGGATATACTCCGTTTTGGTTTCCTTCTTTCCCTCCTATATCGTCCTGTTCATCGCTGGAATTCTTGCCCATCGAAATGACTGGCTGACAAAAATGTCTTCCCGCTTGCGCCGCTTTTGGGGGTGGGTCTCGATTGGTCTGATTGTTTTTCTGCCCGCATTCCTGATTGGTACGGGTGCTGTAGAGCAAGGATTGGATCCGTACTTGAGTGGTTTCGCCTGGCGCTGTGCCGTGGTGTGTCTCTGGTTCGGCTTTGCCAGTATTGCTTTCAGCACCACGCTAACATTATGGTTACGCGACCGCACGAAACCGGGCAGTATTCTTGCAAAAGCAGCCGGAAAAACCAGTTTTGGAATTTACCTTATCCACCCATTGGTGCTGGTTGCCATCAGTGTTGCAATAAGCAGCTATGCCATACACCCCCTGCTCAAGTTCAGCATTGCCTCAATATTTACATTTGTGCTTTGTTACGCATTGGTGCTGGTATTAAAGAGCTTACCCGTGTTGAAGAAAATCTTTTAGTCTGAAGTATCATCCTATAAAAACAGTGCAGGAATGTAAATCCTGCACTGTTTTTTTATTTCTCACTGAACTCAAAAAGGATCACAGGAATAACAACCCGATGCCCGCCACAGCCAGTACAGTTCCCGCAATGGCTTGCCAGTCGAATCGTTCCTTAAAGAAATAGTAACTGATGGGCAGCATGAAAACCGGAGGCAAAGCCATGATAGTGGATGCAATTCCCATTTTGGCATGCTGGATTGCCAGCAGTGAAGCAGAGATGCCGACAACCGGACCCATCAATGCACCAAAAGCCACCCAGTACATCGCGTTGGGATTTTTCCAGGTGGTGGTCAGTGTACTCCAGGCCTGCCTGCGAAACAGGGAAGTGCCCCACAAAAATACCAGCCCGGCAATCATGCGGATGAGGGTGCCGGCGAAAGGTGAAAAATCGCCCGTCATCCCCTGTCTCGATAAAATCTAACCCGCCAGCCTGCCCCAGCGCAGCCAGAATGCCAAATAAAATCCCCTTGTTTGACAGGCTGTGCGGAACATCACCCATCTGTGCTTCCCTCCCGGCAACTACCACCCAACCAATTCCCAACAGGGTGAGGAGCATGCCGCCAATTTGAATCAAGGTCATGGCTTCGCCCCAAACAACCCAGGCAATCAGTGCGCTGAAAACCGGTGCCAGGCTGAGCAACAACAATCCCACCCGTGGACCCAGCAGTTGATAGGTTCGAAAGAGGAAGGTGTCAGCAAATGCCAGCCCGACTACTCCGGACAAGTCAACCAGAACCAGCGTTCCACACCTGCATGCAGCGGAATTGGTTGACCCAGGGCAATCCAGTTGATGAGCAGCAACAAGCCAAATGCCATCAGAACCCGGATGCGATTAACGACCTGTGAGCCAATCTGGCGGCCGCTGATGGTAAATGCAAGCGCAGAAAGCGACCAGCACAAAGAAGTAAATAAGGCAGCAAATTCACCAACAAACGGGATATTCAAAAAGTCTCCAGGAAATGAATAATATTTCACGCCAGGTATGACAGGAAACAGGTAAGTATATCCGAAAATATCAGCACCAAGGTTTCCTTCTAATGCAAGGTTAAAAACGTGGTTATAATAGAGTAATTAACCTCACAACTTTTATAATAAAATCGAATCTTTTGTGACACATAATTCAGGGAGGATTTCATGGATTCACAAGAACGAACACCCAGCTTGAGGGTTTTGCCGTGTGATGTTGCAGAAAACGTGATGGTTGTGGGTGACCCGCAACGCGCCGAAGAAGCCGCAAGCATGCTGGAAAATGCAGTTGAAGTTGGCAATTTTCGCGAATACCGCACTTTTACTGGGGTGTATCAGGGCAAACAGATTAGCGTCAGTTCTCATGGGGTGGGTGCTTCAGGTGCTAATATTTGCTTCCACGAGCTTATCAAATGCGGGGTAAAAACCATCATCCGCGCCGGGACATGTGGTGCCATGATCAAGGGTATTAAAGACGGCGAGCTAATTATTGCCAGTGGTGCCATCCGGGAAGATGGCTGTTCGGAACACCTGGCACCCATGTCATACCCCGCCATTGCGGACCGCCATGTCATCCAGGCACTGGAAACCTCCGCAGCCAGCCATGGTATTGCCAATCCGTATATCGGTTTAGTTCTCACCCAGGCTTATTTTTACCCTGAACTGCTGCCATCTGAAACGGAACTCTGGCTGAAAACCAGCCTGGTGATGGCAGTAGAGATGGAACTGGCTACATTGTTGGTGATGGCGGGGCTGCACAATGTGCGTGCCGGTGGTATTTTTACAACAGATGGCAACCTGACCGAAGAGCCTGACCCCAACATTTATGACCCCCACCGACAGGTTGTGACGGATGGCAAAACCAGGATGCTGAAAGTTACGCTGGATGCGCTGGCAATGCTTGCCGTATAATATTTCGATCCGAGGTGTTTATGATACGCATTGCAGATTTTTCCCGCATGTTGGGGATGGAAAATCAAATCCTTCATCAGCAAACCCAGGATTTAAACCAGGCTGATACGCTCATCCAGCCGCCATCCGGGGGAAATTGTATGAACTGGGTGCTGGGGCATGCTCTCGAAAATCAAATCACCATCCTGCAGTTATTGGATGGAGAGTCCCCCATTCAACCGGTTGACCTGGCACGTTACCAGCGCGAATCGGAACCGATATTGTAGATGCCCCAGGCGTTTGGACTCTGGAGCGGCTGCTTGAGGGTCATGATAAGGTTCTTGCCGCCATTGTCGCCCGCTTGAGTGAGATGTCGGAAGAGGATTTCGAACAGGAAATCCAGGTGGGAGAGCGCAAGGTAATCCGTGGCTGGCGGGTATTCTTTTATTTTTTCCATTTTACCTATCACATTGGTCAATTGGAGTACCTGCGCAATTTGGCGGGTAAAACCGAAAAGGTTATCTAGCCAATCGCTTTTGATTTACAGGGAAAAAGTACATTGAAGAATCTTCTGGTATAAACCGTTTTTGAAATCAGGGTTATCAGGTAAAGCCGCTTCACAAGCATGAAGCGGCTTTGTATTTGCGGATGTTTTTTATTATAATAAATATGATAAATATTATCGGTTTAATTTTGAAAGGTTCCTGATGAGACGATACTCGGTTTTCCGTTACACAGTTCTTCTAACCCTGGTTGTCGCTGCATGCTCTCCAATAATTCCAACAACTGCCATACCCACACCCCAACCGGTGATACCATCTCCTTCACCTGAGAGTGACATTTATACCTTCCGTCAATACGGATGTGCCCGAACCTACGGAAGCAGTCACACCCTCGCTTGCTCCCGTAACCCAATTACCCGACCCGGCAAATTTCACCTGGAACCTGGTAACGGACGGATTCCGCAGACCGGTCAACCTGGCAATTGCTGCCGATGGATCCAATCGCCTCTTTGTAATCGAGCAGGCTGGGCTCATTCGGGTTCTGCAGGATGGCGTGATCCAGCCCACACCGTTCCTGGATATTACTGACCGGGTGGGAAGCCAGCGCAATGAACAGGGGCTGCTGGGCGTTGCCTTCCATCCAAAATTTACAGAAAACGGATATTTATATGTCAATTACACCGACCGCCAGGGCAATACGGTCATAGCCCGGTTTACTGCCCCTGGGAATGCCACCCCGGAAAATCAGACCGCGGATAAGGACAGCGAAAAAATCCTGCTGCAGGTGAATCAGCCGTATGCCAATCACAATGGCGGTCACCTGCTCTTTGGCCCTGACGGAATGCTCTGGATCGGGTTGGGAGATGGCGGCAGCGGCGGTGACCCGCACAATAATGCCCAATCCACACAGACGTACCTGGGCAAGTTGCTGCGTATTGATGTGGATAACGGTGACCCGTACGCCATTCCGGCTGACAATCCATTTGCATCCGGCGGCGGATTGCCGGAAATTTGGGCACTCGGACTGCGCAATCCCTGGGGAATTACTTTCGATCCATTGAATGGCGATTTATATCTTGCCGATGTTGGTCAGGGGCAATGGGAGGAAATCAATTACCTGCCCAATGGATTTGCTGCGCTGCCTGTCAATTTTGGCTGGCGCATATACGAAGGCAATCACCTCTTCAGCCCTGACGATGCCGCTTCGCCTTATCCTTTGACTGCTCCGGTGTTTGAATACAATCATGACCTGGGTTGCTCTGTAACTGGCGGCATTATCTATCGGGGCAGCGAATTGCCTGAGTTTTACGGAGTGTATCTGTTTGCCGATTTCTGTTCCGGAACCATCTGGGGTATGCTCCCACAGGGAACTGGCAGTTGGCAGGCGCAACCCCTGTTTACTACCACCCTTCAAATAGTCTCCCTGGGTGTTGATGAAACCGGCGAAGTTTTCCTGCTTGATCTCGGCGGCGGAATGTATCGATTGGAGCGTGCGAAGTAGCAATTAATTGCACTTAAAAAACAGCCCCCTGTGAGTATTCAACAGGGGCTGTTTTTATTCCTAAAGGTTTATCGTTGATCCAGCCTCTGAATCATCGCTTTTGTCAGTGCCCATACATTTTCCATCACCACCGGATTCATTTTGTCGAAGGTGTCTTCCTTCTGATGCCAGTATGGCGAGACCCCGTCCCTGGTGATTCCAAACAGGCTGATGGCAGGGATTTTATGACTCAACGCGGTAGACATTTCGCTATTCCCGCCGCTGATTTTAACCGGGTAGGCTCCCCATTCAGGGTGTTCTTTGCTCAGTTCCTCTACCATGGCAAGCAGCCCGGCGTCTGACTTGAAAGGCACGATGATGCCTTCCTGGGTCATGTAACCCGGACCTGCCACCCCCAGTAATTCAAATACAATCGCTTTGGGGTCTTTCAATTCTTTGGCATGGTGTGCAAACCAGGCGATCATGCCGTACTGCTGGGTTTCCTCGCAGCCGGTACAAACGGCATATACCCGGGTATGCTGCAGTGGATTCCTGGCGAGTTCCTCCGCCAGGGTGAGCACCAAACCGGCCGCGCTTGCATTATCATTCGCACCGGCAGTAAACGGGGTAAGGTCGGCTTCTATAAAAAATGCCATCATAATCACTGCGCAAATGGCGCTTGGAATGGCAGCATACCAGACCCAGCCCCAGCCAAACACGGCTGCCAGGCTGAACAGGATAACCTGAAGCACAAAGGATGCAAAGATGATGCTGGTAAAGGTCGAATAAATTTTGACATACGTCGGGTTGCGAAAGAAGAACGGGGTGCGCTGGCTGTCCAGATGCCCGACCAGGATCAGGTCCTGCCTGTGTTCTCCAACCGGTTCGATAACCGCATGCACATTCTGGCTCTGTCCCTTGGGCAGGATGATTCTGAACAGGTTGTTTTGAAAACCCAGCTCCTGCAATTCGGTCACCAGGACAATGATGCTGATAACGGCGGCAATAATGGCAGTTAACCTGCCACCTAATGGGAATAGAATAAATGCCAGCAGCATGAACAGGCTGCCAAAGACATGCGGCAGGAATATCGACCGGGCACTCTTAAACTCCCCCCAGACGGATTGCAATCCCATCTGCTCGAACTGCCCGCGGGCATATTCAGCTGCCTGGCGTTCCTGCGGTCGGGTAGAGCCGCGTGGACCGATGTCTACTGCCAGGGTGCGGATGTGTGCCAGCCAGCGGGCAACCTGGGGGTAAGTCGATGTGGGTTCAGTCATTGATTTCTCCAATGTAAATGTGGGGTTGTGTATTATAACAAATGGAACCGCGCGAAGTTGCGGGGGGGAGGCGGAAAGAAATTTTACGCGGTTATGGCTGACATACCTTACACCATACCTTTGCAGTCTGGGTTCCTTCTACTACTTGTTGCAAAAACTGTCATTAATTATATGGATGTGTCGATTGGTTGAGTAAACCAAGGGAAGAGTTTCAATGCTGAAAATCGTGATATAGATTTTAATTTGAATTGTTCACAATCAACTTTGTTTTTCCTGAATTTAATATAATTTAGCTTTTCGAGAAAGGTCATAAAGATTATCTCTCGCTGAACAACACGAGAAAAAGGATTTCGCCAAACACCACCGATTCCTTTTACACCAAATTTACTATATTCGTTATCACCATCTTTAGCCCACTTACATTTATGTGGTGTGCACACTCATAATAATCACCTTTTTCAATGTTGTAATAATAGAAATAAGTGTTGGGTCTTGGATCAATATATGGGTGTATTAACTCCCGATTTTTGGAAAGAACAATCCCAACAGTTACAATCCCAGCTTCTTCGTCAGCTGGGATAATTATTAAATCACCTGCGAGAATTTTAGAGAAATTTATCAGCAATCCTTGATCGTATCTCTTAACTCGCTAGCAAACTACATCCTTCTGGAGCTATCTCCTTTTTCACCATAATGGTATTCTCGCAATTCTCCTGTATTTGCCAGCTAATGCGTGAAAAACCTTGTGATAAACATGTCTGTCTATAAGTTAATTGTTCGAGACGAATTCAATGGTAATTCGCCAGGCACATAATCTTTTGTATTAGGGTTGTTGTGAAGCGTCTCGCCGTGTGAAGTTGTAAAATAACATTCCATTTTCAGCTTCCTTTTCTTTTTTATCTCGCGTCCGACAAAATATTTTTACAAATTTTCAGTCGATAATCTCCTACTGTATATGTTTTACATATTCGATTTAGAAAATTAGAAAATTTGTAGTATCAAATCAGAGAAAACCTAAATCGCCAAATACCTATAAACATTGAAACCCGATTTCGGATAAGTAGTTAAATGTTGGGTCGTAGTATTCGTCTTTGCGAGTTGGGTCTTCTGGATCACCAGGGGGTAACTACTATAACCATTCCTTGTCTTGCACGTGTAAGCAAAACCCTATAAGCATTTTTTAGATAATTCTGATCTTTCTGGTTTCTTGATATTATTCCATTTATTCCCAACAAAAGATCGATGTTCCCAATCCTGATTTTCGAATATCTGAAAATCCCCATCCCATGTAACACATGCCCAATCAAGTTCAAGTCCTTGAATATGAAATTCTGTTGCAACATCTTCTAAGATAATATGAAGACCGAACATCATCTTTTCCATCAAGAAACCAATGAATCGGATCCATTGGAGATTTCACATCAATAGCATATGGCTTTAACCTTTCTGCTTGTGAAGAAACAACTATGCCATATCGTTCTGATCCACTGAGCTTGTTCTTTAAGCCAATGTTTTGCTTTCGATAAATTCACTTGTTATAACAATCGGGATATTTATCTTTTAATTTTATGTAGTGTTTTATTTGCTCTGCTTCAGATCAAGATCAAGTAATTGTTTTACTAATAACGAAACATTCTCGGCTCCGAAAAGAACGCATTGAAACAGAAAGATGCAATTCATCATTCTAAATGACATTTTTATGTGCATTCTAATCTTCTCAAATAGTTTCCTGTACCATATTCGCTATCTGTTAAGTCGTGAGGAAATATATATATGCCAATCAGGAAATGAACGATTTAATGAATCTATCCATTCGCTGATACCTGCTTCTCCAGTATTAATCTCTTGTCCACCACCAACAAGACAAACAATAACTGCCCAATCCTGATGACGATCAAGACAAGAAATTAAAAATTCTGGTTCAGATTGATTAAAATTTGGAATATGTCTTTTTTCGACTTCATAAAATTTGCAGTTTGCTCAAGATCCCAAGCTCGTTGTGCTTCATCAAATAATGCAACATGTTCAATTGGTGGTTTATTTAGGATCAATCAAGTATTCATCACTGAAATTATGAACATTTTGAATAAATATCTTTACTTCACTTCATGTATCTCTCTTTTTTATTCTTTTTCCCATTTTCTTTTTCGATGCTGTACTTTATCTCGAGTTAAAGCTTCACGTAAAATTGCCACAAGTGGCCCATTGCCGGAAAGAAAAACACTGTAAAGTTCATTTGTTCTTATCAATATGCTTTGTTGCAATATTTAAGTCCTACTAAGTGTTTTTCCAGCGCCTGGAACACCTGTTACAAAACAAATCGATTTTTGAGATTTCTCTCTTGAAGTGCTTAATAATCTCTGATATTGCTTCGGATGTTTTACTCAAAATTTATTTGCACTCGCATCATTTCGAGAAATTTCATTAACAGAATGTCCACTATATAATGCCATTGCAGCTTCAACGATTGTAGGTGTTGGATGATATCGACCTTGTTCCCATTTCGATTCTATCAATATCTTCTACCTTCAGCAGAAGAGTAATACATTCTTATAACATACACTAAGCTGATATCGTATTGGATTCCTTAATTGGGAATAATAAGTTTATCGTTTTGAGGTGTTGTAGCGATATTTTGATTTATTTATGGTTTGCTTTTAGTTGCAATTAAAATAGGTGCAATTAAATGCATCATGACTTGATTCATGAAAATTCTTTCAAATCTAATGCATAATCCAAAACCTGATCTAATAGCGTATGATAGTAAATTTCTTTTCACCAATTTTAAATTCAAGAATAAAAATTACTGGGCCAATAATAATAACTACGTCGATTCTTTTTCCCATTCGTGGAATTGAATATTCAAAATAAATATGCTCCTCAAATAAGCATCAAAACTTTTCTAAAATATTTATTTCTTCCAGACCAAGCATCTCGTTGTGTTTGTTCTCAGGGAAAATTTCGTTGCTCTTTACTAGTTTCCCAAGAATTCTCAGATGTGCTCAATTTTTGAAAATTGGCTAAATTGTCTCTGAATAATATTCTCTTTGCATCAGATCACTTTTTCCTATTGTTACTCTATATAACCCCAAAGCATTGAGTTATAAAAGTTTACAATCTATATCCAAATCAGGCAAGAATTTTTAGGTCAAAAAATTCCAGCTATGGACATTATTTGGTTAACAATAATTAGTTATGAGAGGATTCCGATATTCAAAATACGCTGAGTTACGTTGTAATACAATGTAACCTTTTTTCAAATCAAAAACTGGTAATACTATCCCAAAGTTATAGCAATTGCTTGAAACCACTCCCACCTTAGAAATCCATCTTTCATCCTCAATTTTCGGGGTATACTTCTCCGCTGGAAATCCTCTCGGATTACCCCCATTATCGTTAGTTTGCACTTTCCCGCAACCCGGGAACCATTTATCCGTATATACACATGAATGACAATTAACTTAATCAGGTGAGTGAAATTTGGCGCGTACAAACCAGACCGCCAGCCAGAAACTGGCTGCACAAATAACCCGGGACTCCAGCAAGCAATCCTATTACACGATCCGCTTCCTGGTGGACCGCAGCCTGGTGGATGATGCCTACCGGGCGTATGCCTATTTCCGCTGGGTGGATGATATCCTCGACGCTGAGACCGGCACCCAGGCTGACCGGCTGACCTTCATCCAGCGCCAGCAGCACCTGCTGGAAAGCGGTTATCAACGCGAAATTTTAGATAATTTAACCCCGGAAGAGCACATCCTGGTGGATTTGATCAGCAACGATACCGAAGAAAACAGCGGTTTGCAGTCTTACCTGCGCAATATGATGGCGGTCATGGCTTTTGATGTCGACCGGCGCACCGCCTGATCACCGGGCAGGAACTGGATCGTACACCCGCCTGCTCTCCCTCGCAGTCACGGATGCCCTGATGCACTTTATCGGTCACAATATCTCCCGCCCCGATGACAGGGAACCGTTACCTGCCGGTGCAGGGTGCCCATATCATCCACATGCTGCGCGATATGCTCGAGGATACCGGGCTGGGTTATTTCAACATTCCCAAAGAGACCATCGAAAGCCAGGGTTTCACCTTCCAGGATGTCGATCATCCTGCTTACCGGAAGTGGGTCGCTGACCGGGTGGAACTGGCAAATTCGTATTTCCGCGCAGGGCGGGAATACCTGACCCGGATTAAATGCCTGCGCTGCAAAATTGCCTGCTGTGCCTACATCGCCCGTTTTGAATGGATGGCACACATCGTCAAGCGCAATAATTACCGCCTGCGCCAAGAATACCCGGAACGCAAATCTCTGCAAGCCGGGTTATGGATGACATGGAAATCCTGTCCACGTTGTTCAACACTGAGTGGGTTGATCCGTGGGCTGTTAGAAATTAATAGAAACTCTGAGAGGGTTCAAGTACATGAAATCCAGGAAAGTGATTGTTATTGGCGCGGGTATTGGCGGAATTTGCACGGCAATTCATCTTGCTAAACAGGGTCACCAGGTGACCATTTTGGAAAAGAACAGCCACCCCGGGGGACGCTGCGACCATTTCACCCGCGACGGTCACGGATTTGATACCGGCCCGACCCTGCTGGTGATGCACCAGTTGTTTAATGAGGAATTCGCAGCACTGGGTGTTTCGATGTCCGAGCTGCTTGGATTTGAAGCGGGTCGATCCCACCTATCATCTGCTGTTTGATGACGGCAGCCAGCTTGCGCTGACATCCGATATGAAATCCATGCAGGAGCAATTGGAGAAATTCGAGCCCGGCAGTTTTCAGGGTCTGCTGCGCTATTTGCTCGAAGGGCAGCGGCATTACCACCTGGGGATGAAAAACCTGGTCAATCGCGACTTCCGCAAAGCCTCCGATTTCTTCGCACTCGCGTAACCTGCCGCTGGTTTTCCAGGTTCAAACCCTGGTGAACCATTACGAAAACATGGGTGCCTATTTTGACGTGCCACACCTGAAGGCAGCCTTCACCTTTCAGGATATGTACATGGGGCTGAGCCCGTTTGAAGCCCCGGCAACCTTTTCGATGATGCCATTCACCGAAATGGCACACGGGGTCTGGTACCCCAAAGGCGGGATGTACAGCCTGGTGGAAGCACTCATGACGATTGCCGAGGAAGGCGGGTGTGGAGTTTGTGTTCAATGCCAAGGTTGCCCGCATCGGGATAAACGGGAAACGCGCGCAGGGTGTGCAGCTGGCGGACGGTCAGCACCTGGCTGGCGGATGTTGTCGCTGGCAAACGCAGATTTACCATACGTGTATGAGAACCTGCTGCCAGCCGACAAAATGGTCAAATCCCTGGCACGCAAACGCTACTCGTGTTCCGTGCTCAGTTTCTTCTGGGGTGTGGATAAGCCCTATCCCAGCTCTTGGCCCCCACACCCTGTTCCTGGCGGATGACTACCGCGGGACATTTGATTGCATCATCCACGACCTGCGCATGCCCGCCTATCCCACCGTGTACGTGCACGCCCCTGCCCGGCTTGACCCTGCCATGGCACCCGCCGGACAGGATACCCTGACCGCGCATCCTCCCGGTCGGTCACCTTTCAGAGAACGGCGAGCAGGATTGGGATGCCATCAAGGACCAGGCACGCACAGATCATCTTCGATAGCCTGGCAACTCTTGGGATCACCGACCTGGAAGCCACATCAAGTTTGAAACAATCTTTACACCCCATCTCCTGGCACAAGCGCTACAACCTGGTCAAAGGCGCCACCCACGGCCTATGCCACAACCTGACCCAACTGGCTTATTTCCGCCCATCCAACCGGCATGCCCAATATCCCAATCTTTATTTTGTGGGAGCCAGCACCCATCCAGGAACCGGGCTGCCAACCGCCATGGTATCAGGTCGGCTCACCGCCCAACGCATCATGGATGAGATGGAATCATAACGGGAATAGGGTCGCTTTTTACTTAAGCCTTCTTTTTCTTTTTGGCGGCGTCCTTTTCGATATTCTGCTTCACCCGGAATGCCACAAACTTGCCGATCAGGTCAAACGGGATGGGTTTATCCAGGGGAAACCGGATGGCACCTTTGGATTGTTCGTAGGCAGCCAGCTCACTCTTGAAAGGTATCAATCACACTCGGTGTGGGATAAAACCCGATGTGATTTTTATACGCCGCAAAATGCACCAGGTTGCCATTCTGCCAGAAGGTGGGCATCTGGTAACTGATTTTTTCAATCGCATCCGGAGCATTTGCCCGAATAACCGCCCGTAATTCATTGAGCTTTTTTTGCACATCTGCCGGGAAACGGCTGATATATTCATCAATTGAAACTGCAACTTCATCCTTGGATAACATATTCGCTCCTGTTCCGTAAATCTCACGATAAAAACCAGTAAATCCGGGATAGGTCAAGACAATCCCATCAGGTTCCAGTATTGTAACAAAAAGCGCATGGGTTTTCGAGGGAGCAAATTGGGCACAAAACGCTGCCGCTTTGCTATAATCTTCGCATGGTTTCTCGAAAAATTCAGGGTATGCTGCGTTTGTTCCGCCCGGAACTGCCCCTGGCAGCCGGAATTTGTACCGTCCGGGACAGATCCTGGCGGCTGGTGGATTGCCTCCCATCTGGATTGGAATCCTCGCCTTTATCAGCGTATTCTGCCTGTCCGCTGCAGCCTTGATTTTTAACGATTATTTCGATTACGAAGTTGACCTGATTAATGCCCCAACCCGCCCGCTGCCGTCCGGGATGGTCAGCCCAACCGAGGTGATTGGGTTGGGGGTTGTCGTCACCCTGGTCGGGTTGGCAGCAGCATTTGCCATCAACCTGGCTGCCCTGCTTTTCGGCATTGGGATCTGGCTGATTGGGTTCCTCTACAACTGGCGCTTCAAACAGACCGGTCTGCCCGGCAACCTGCTCGTCAGCACCTCGGTGGCAGCCACCTTTATTTTTGGGGCAATCAGCGTGCAATCCCCCTGGAACGGTATCGTCTGGACTTTCGCCCTCATGGCGTTTTTTATCGATTTGGGTGAAGAAATCGCGGGGGATGCCATGGACATCGAAGGGGACAGGAAACGGGCATCCCGTTCGATTGCAATCCGCAAAGGCAGACGGTTTGCCCTATCCATAACCGCAGTGCTGTGGGGGTTGGCAATTGTATTCGGTCTTCTGCCGGTGATGTTGGGCTGGCTGGGCACGGCGTATCTCATCATCATCCTGATTACCGATGCCCTGATGCTTTTCTTTGCAATCCGGCTGCTCCGCTCGCTAACACCCGAAGCCGGGCGCAAGGCAATGCGGGGAGTTTATCTTTCAGCCTCGCTCGGCATTCTCGCTTTTCTCATAGGCAGAATAATCGGATAAGTTGGATACTTCAAACAGGGCTTGGTTTCCAGCCCTTTCAGGTAACCGGCAGGCTCTGCCCCTTTAAAGAACACCGCAAACAGGATGGCAAGCGCCAGCAAAACCGGACCCCAAGCCACAAAACCCCCTGCCGTAAGCGGAGTGTTGGTGGCAAACCCGATAACGCTCATCAAGGAAAAAACCGCGAACACCAGCAGCAGCCAGCGGATGGCTTTCTGCAGCCTGGTGCCTCCAAAGAGGGGGGCGGCGAACAGCGCTGCCAGCGACAGGAACAATCCCCAGCCCAGAATTTCCATCGCAAACATGACCGAATCCGTGGAGTAAGGAAGGAACCGCGCCAGGTCTGGAGTGGCAGAACCCCCGGGTGCCAGCCGGATAACCGTCAACTGGGTAAAGCGGTTGATACTGACAGCCATCACAAACAATGCCGCAAAGCACACACCCAGGCTGCCCAGGATGCGCTTTTCACGCGGAGCCAGGTGGAGGATGGCGGTAAAAATTACCAGAATGGCGGGAGCACTGATTATTGTAACCAGACCGCCGATAAGCATAACGAATGGCGTAGGAGGAAACGTAAACCCTTCTATGGAGAAAAAGCCAATCAAAAGAGCCAGGTAAACGGCACCCAAAACTGCCAAAATTATTGAAGCCCACAGCCCAACCCGATGAGTAAAACTTGTTTGCATTGTTAATCCTTATTTGGTCAGATTTTGGAGACCGACACTTCTTAATAATAATATTGGATGCACTGCATCCCCGCGTTTACAAGGTTATCAAGATAACCTGATTTCTTATTTAATTATCCAAAACCCCATACCGGGCTCGACGGTTTGTTTCAATTCCCAGCAATAAAATATACACGAGCAATAATCCCACGGTGACCCACTCCACCAGGTAAATATTCAGCACCACTCCCCACACCATATCCACTGCCGCGACCAGCACCCCCAGCACCAGCAGTCCGCGCGGGAAGCGGGAATAATACCGCAATGCAGCCACCGAAAAACCAAAACCGGTGCCCAACAGGATATACAGCGCGGCAGACCAGAAGGAATGGAGACCCTCTTTGGTTATGGGAAATATGGCACTCATCACCATCGAGATTGCCCCCAGGCTGCCGAATATCTGGGTCAACCAGAGCATGAAGTTTTGAACTTTATTCCCTTTCATCAACCAGGCAGACAATCCCACAAAAAATACCAGCACAAAAACACCGCTCAGCACGATGCCGATATTGTAGTAAATGGCTCCACCGGGATTTAAAGTACTGCTGCCGAAATCGCTTAACCAGTTTCGGGTCGGAGAAAAGGGTGTCGGAAATTGCATTGCGGACAGCACTGTAAACACCAGGTAGGTAATGACAACCAGAATACTTGAGATAAAACTGATGGACCGTTTCATGCTCATGCGCTCCCAGGATGGAATATTCAATTATAGGTTTACGGGTAATGGAATACGAATAAGGGTCAACCGAAAATAATTATAGCACCCCAACCCTAAACGGAAAACTTGTGGGGGTATTGATCTTCAACCGGTATATTTTTCTTATTACTCCCACAAAAATGCCACACCCCGCTTGCCCAAAATGGGCGCGTCAAAAATCAATTGCGCCGGGCTGCCAGCCATGCCAGAGCAGACGTGCAGGGGCAGCAAATGTTCCTCGCGTGGGTGGCAATAGCGGGCGGAAGGTGCTTTCGTCCATTCCACCAGGCGCTGTTCGCGCTCAGTCTGCGGGATGCTGCTGGTGGATACATCGATCAACCAGTCCTGAAAAGCCTCATTGGCAGGATCCGGGGCTTCCATTCCCTGCCACGAAAATGCGCTCATATTGTGGAAGGAAAATCCCGAACCAATGACCAGGATGTTCTCGTTCAACAGTTCGCGGAGCGCTTTACCCAGGGCGATGTGGGCTGCCGGGTTGAGACCCTGTATCAGCGAGAGTTGGAGTGAGGGGATATCCGCATCCGGGTACATCAGTTTCAATGGGATGAACAAGCCGTGGTCAAATCCACGCTGGGCATCGATCTGGCTGGGAATATTGTTTTTGGCGAGCATGCCGGAAATTCTTTCGGCAAGTTCCGGGCTGCCCGGTGCCGGATAATTGATGGAATAGGCTTCGTCCGGAAAACCATAATAATCATAAAACATGTCCGGGCGTTGCGCCCCCATCAGGGTGGCGGCACTTTCCTCCCAGTGGGCGCTGATGACCAGGATGGCTTCCGGCTTTGTCAGTTGCTGCGGGAGCTGGATCATAAATTCCACCATGGCTCTATGGCTGGCATCTCCCAGGATTGGCAGGGGTCCCCCGCCATGGGAGAAATATACGATTTGGGCTTTATTTTTGGGACTCAGGTTTTCCATCAAAAATTCCTTTTGTGGTTCACGGTAAAATTACTTTTGCCGGGCAGGTCACATCAGACAGGTGTTAAATGTAAATGCATTATTTATCATTATAACCAGACTCGGTTTCCGGGGGATACATCCTGAAGAAATACTTATATTTCCATCCGTGTGTACCTGGAAACCCCTCGCCGCACTATAATGGGAGAAACAGGAGAATACCATGCCGCATCTTTTTGAACCACTCACCATCCGCGGGATTACCCTGCGCAACCGCATTGGCGTCTCGCCCATGTGCATGTACAGTTACACGGACGGATTTTCGAACGACTGGCAGGTGATTCACCTGGGAGCGCGTGCCATTGGCGGTGCCGGGTTGATTATCGCCGAAGCCACCGCGGTCGAAGCCCGCGGGCGCATCACCCCCTTCGATGTAGGCATCTGGTCCGATGAGCATATTGCCCCGCTGGAGCGGGTGACACGGGTCATCAAGGAAAACGGAGCCGTGGCAGGCATTCAAATTGCGCATGCCGGCAGAAAAGCCAGTTCCGATCAGCCCTGGGAAACCGGCAAACCCATCCCGCCGGATCAACCCCTGGGCTGGCAGGGCGTGGCACCCAGCCCGCTCGCATTCAACGAGGAATATACGCTGCCCCACGAATTGAGCCTGGAAGAGATTCAGGCCGTTCAGCAAAACTTTCGCGCCGCAGCCCAGCGCGCCCTGGCTGCCGGCTTTGAATGGCTCGAAATCCATGCCGCCCACGGCTACCTGATTCACAGTTTTTACTCCCCGCTCTCGAACCAGCGCACGGATGCTTATGGCGGCAGTTTTGAAAACCGCATCCGCTTCCTGCTGGAAACCGTGCGCGCCGTGCGCCCGGTCTGGCCGGAGCATCTGCCCCTGACCGTGCGCATTTCGGGTACGGATTGGACCGAAGGCGGTTGGACGGTGGAAGAATCGGTGGAACTGGCGCGCCGCTTAAAACAGGAAGGTGTGGACCTGGTGGATTGTTCTTCAGGCGGCAATGTGGCGGGAGCCAAACTGCCGACCGGTCCCGGTTACCAGGTGCCCATCTCGGAAGCAGTCCGGCAAGGTGCGGCATGCTGACCGCCGCGGTTGGCTTGATCACCGCACCCGAACAGGCAGACGAAATCATCCGCAACGACCGGGCAGACCTGGTGCTGCTGGGGCGCGAAATGCTGCGCAACCCGCACTGGGCGCTGCATGCCGCCCGGGTATTAAAGCAGCCCGCCCCCGTACCGCCCCAGTATTTGCGGGCGTATTGAGGGGGGAAAGTGATGAATAGTAAGTTGAATTTATAATTAAGTAATCATAACTATGGTATTTATATATCGAGAATTTCAATCTTTCTGAAATTCTACTTTTTGAGCCCCAACACATTCTGCAATTTCATTCCATATTGTCATATATAAGTTTGTTATATTATTGAAGTCGTTCTGCAGACCTTATATATAAAGTTCGTAGATCTGGATATCCTCTAAGGTCTAGAATTCCTGGTTAAGGTTCGCTGATATCAAAGATTAAATTCCAAGTTCCATGAATATCTGCTGAAATAATTTGGTAGACTAATCTATAGTTTTCTTTTCCCCTGCTTATTTTTCTCTGCTAATTGACTATAGGAGCAACCGAACCAATTGTACATTATATTTTCTTACGTTCCAGTTCTATTTGCTCTATATTATTTTTTTATCATATTTACAGCAAACTATTATTTACATCTTGTATATGTGCTTTCAAATAGCACGTGATTTCTATACATATCCATCTTTTCTTGATAATCTATACATCCAATTGCAGAAATTTTTTCAGCGTTTTCGTTTTTTTCACTGTCATCAAGAGATGCAAAATATCGGATTTGCATGAATATCTCAAGAAGTTGACGATGATGAACTGCAACTACTGTCGACAAATCCCCTATCTTACTAAGTTCTATAGCTGCTTGTAAATGTCGAGATGCTTGAAAAAACCAAATAAGGAATATGGCAGATATTCCTGTAGAACGAGGATTTTCCCACTTTTCATTTTTAGAACTAAACCTCACTAAAAACTTCTTCTGCTTTCTCAATTACCTGCAATAATAAAGATTTGTGAAGTAGATTTATCATATTCACTAATTCTCAAGGTGAGTGGAATTTTAGCTACTTCGGGTATTGGATGCTATAAGTTTCAAGTTTATCTGGATTTTCTGAAAAATAGATTTCGGAATTGAATTTATAATATTTCGAAAGATAAGACCCTTTGATTTTCCCCAACCAACAAAATTATACATATCCCGCCATTTTCGCGCAAATCAAAAAGCGCCTGCCATTCCTGGCAGCCTACCCCATCCCGTCGAGCCCATTCATATGACGAATAAACTGTTTTAATCATCCGATTATTATGATTAATAGGAAATTTCATTCCTCCATTGATTTTCTTTAAAAAGAGAGTAAATTTAGATTATCTTTATTAATAGGGTTATGCTCAATTGGAGGCTATTATGGATGATGAGACAATGGAAATCTTAATGGATGACAAAATTGCAACTGGCGGGTAGCCGTATTTATCTGCTATTCTGATTAGCGTAGATATTCACATTTCTACCATCTACCGTTCTGCGGATTTTTCTGCCCCTCGATGTGCTCATCGGGGGGCTTTCTTTTAATGAATTTTGTGAAACCCGTCATTGAAAGCGCTTTTGAACAAGATTTCCATTCAAGCAATCCGCAGCGGCACAAGGTTCTCAGGGGGATGGTGTGACTTTCAACCGTTCCAAAATTTGATTTGCAACCTCACCCCGGGAGATTTTTACAGTTCCGGCAAAGGGGTCAATTTCAAAGGGCTCAGCCGTAAAACCGATTCCCCCTTCTTTATCGATGGTAACCAGTAGGATTGCCGATTGCCTGGTATCCTGTGGAACCACCTGGTCAAACAGGGCATTGCCGAGGCTGTAAGCAACCAGGGAGTTGTGCTTCCTTCCGGTATCCATCCAGGCTGTTTCCTGTAAAACGTGGGGATGGTGACCCCAAATAATATCTGCGCCTGCTTTCGTTAAGGCATCAGCAATTAACCTTTGCCTTTTCGAGGGTGCAGCTTGATATTCATGACCCCAATGCATCGAAACAACAATCACATCATTTTGCTGCCTGGCAAGAGCTATTTGCTGCGCCGCATAATCCAGATCGAGCGGCGTGCTCACATCATCAAATGCAAAAAATGCAAGGGTCATCCCTTTTCGGGTGAGAAGAATGGGTTGGGTGTCCTGATTCAAGGTACAAGATTGGCGCCTGGTTTACGGAAACGCCTTCTTGTACTTTGGATCCTGTTTCATATGGTTCACAATCTTTCGTGTGGTTGTTCTCCGTGGACAGGATATCCAACCCCGCATCTTGAAGCAGCCTTAATCCGCCTGGAAATGCACATAAATTAAGGGTTTCAAGAGCATTCTCACTTTGGGTATTTTCGTCTGCGTATGTGCTTTCCAGTTTCTGGATGCAGTCTTCCGTCACACACACCGGAGATTCCAGGTTTCCCAAAGCGAGGTCAGCCTTTTGCAGGGTTGGTGTTATGGCTGAAAGAATCTGATCCACATCACCGTCCTGATGCCACATGGCAACGTCGCGGCCAATCATAATATCGCCCAGAAATGCCAGGGTGATGGTTGGCGCAGGTTTGGTTTGACAGGCACCAACGAACATTGGCAGCATCAGCAATGCAGCCAATGTTCGCCAAACAGGTTTATTCTTCATTCGCAGGCTTATCTATTGCATCAGGGCGCCATGAAGGCAGATGTCCAGTCCGGGCTGGGGGTGCTTGCCCGGTTTCCACCATTTCCTGCCAGGTTTCATCTGTCATTCTTTGGTCGGGTGGGACCACAAACTCGTAGTAGGTAAATACGGCTCCCACGGAAATACGGGTGGGATCATCGGGCGGGATAACATAAATGAGTGCCGGCTGCCCAATCCCTTCTTCGAGTACTCTGCCAATGCCAGTTGCAACGTCTGCGACCAATGCGGCTTTTTGATCACTTAAAGTCGCGGTCATAGTCCTCGGTGGTATCTGCTGCAGCCAGGGTTAAAGCCTCCAGTTCGCCTCCAAAGTACATGATACGCCAATACTCTTCATCGCTGATGGGTTCACCGTTCAACTCTTTTTCTGAAACGGTTTGCATAAACGTTAGTAAATCCATCAGATTTTCCAGGTTGTTTTTCGTAATATCGCTTAATAATCCGCGCGATAGCAGCCCATTGTATGTCATCAAAGCCAGGGCATTCAAGCGGGCATATACTTCAGGGTTTGGTTCCACGTATCCAATGGGTGGCTCGTCTACCATTCCTCCACCCATTTCTGCCATAACTTGTTTGGCATACAGAATGGTATCGTGTTTCAACTCCGTATACGATCCAAGCGCAGTGTTTATGTCCTTTCGCACCCATGCCTGGGTTCGCATAAATGCGGGGTAGGACTCATCCTTTGTTTCAATCAGTGGGAAAAATGTGTACAGCCAGTTCCAGTAAAGATTTTGGGTCCACGAGTCAATTTCGAGCGTCTCAACTTCAGATTTAACCTTTTCCATCTGGCTGACATAGTTTTCATAATCCGTTTCACCCATATCATCCAGCAGGGCATAGGCTTCTTCTGAGCCCATGGCAGCCAAAAAATCCAGGGCTTTGGGCAGGTCACGCGGGTTGTCAATGGTACCAACTTTACGCCAAATTACCTGTCCAAACACATAGGCATCCAATGTAAAGCGCTGTCCCATAAAACGAAAACCCTGCGTTGCTTCATCCCGGTCTTCCCATATCCATACCCACATGGAGTTAATTTGAGGGGGTGGAAGTGTGCGGGCTGTGTCCATAAACTGTGCCATCAAGGAATCATCTGCAAAATCGGTTAACGCCGGGCTGATGCCAAAAACGGTATCCGAAATCACTCCGTATTCATGGAAGGATAAGTCATCCGCTTTGCCGACAATAAATACCGTTGGATCATAAATGTTAGCCCACAATGCTTCGGCGTTTTCGGTATTACGCAAAGCCTGGATGAGCAGTAAAGCCCGTTGGGTTTCGGGGATGTCCCGCAGCCGGTAGGTCATTCTGCCATACCACATCATGGTTTTAAAATACCGTTTGAGTTCATCACTGCGAGTGTAATGTCCTCGGGGAACATACTGACTGTAGTCCTCGATTAGGCGCTGGTCCTCGGGTAAATCGGGGCGATCCCATATGGGAGAAATTGACGCGCCTTCATGGGCTTCGATGAGCGCCACTTCTGCGTTGACCAACGCGGATGCTGCATCAGGAACAGGTACATCCAATTCCAAGCAAGGTGGCCGCCACACCAAAATATGCCACATTTCGCAAAGCAGCGTCTTCCAGGGGTGTGCCTAATAAGGATTGATATTGCTGTGCAGAGGTTGTCAACAGGGCTTTTGTAAGGGTTTCGATATCGGGTATAAAAGAGTCCCGTTCCAGGTCGCGGAGCATTTTGTCAAATATCAGGTGATAGACGTGAAAAACTGCATCGGTTGTGGCAAATGCTGTCATATCATCCGGATAACGGATGGATTCATAGATTTGGTAGAACTCCTGATACTGTCCGGGTGTGGGTGCTGCGACCACAAAACCATTTTGGGCAAGCAAACTTAGCTGCTTATCAGTAAGATTTAAGTCCTCCAACCCGGTTACTTCGGATAAATTTAAGGGAAGGGCATAATCATATGCAGTTTTTTCTGGAAGCCTGACATTAATCGGAATATACTCCGAAAAGGGAGGGCGATACAACGCCGAGGAATCCAATACGACAGGGGTAGCATCGGGCGGGGGAGTATCACCAGGTGTCAATGTTGGCGGTTTGGGAGGTGTTTCGGTTCCCGATTTAGAAAAGAAAGAAAGGTTGCAAGCCGTAAATACGAAAACCAAAACAACGGTTATTAAAAGGGTTCGTTTTCGGTTTATCATTTTTTCCTCCTGTATTACAACCAACATGGTACCCATGCAGCATAGTTAATTATGGATAATTGGCCAGGTGTTTGTAAGAATAAAAGCATCTTCAGAATCAGATGTTCCAATTTTTAGCGTTGTAAAGTGTCCACTATAACGGTCTTGTAATGTAAATCCAAAACCATTCCAATCCCAGACAGAAAGTGAGCCATCACTTAGTTTGCTTGCATCATACTGTGATTCAAGGGCAATTAACTCTTGAAAGGTGTCTCCATCCAGGTCAAATAAACGAAATGCGGTAACCGGTCTGTATAAAGCAGAGCCTGCCCAACTTTCATCGAATTGTCCGGAAGACTGCATCTCAATGATGATGATGTGACAGCTTTCACCCGCGGCATTATGATGGTTTGTGATTCTGCCTGGATTCACCAGGAATTTATCCACCGGCCAGGGGGAGAATGGCCGCCAGACTAGTAGAACCACATCGGGTATGTTATTCCAATTTGCATCTCCGATTTCGGCATGTTCAACTTTCCACCCTGGCGGGCTTTGCCATAAAACGGATGAATCCTGGCTGCACGGTGCGTCTTGAATTCTTGCCTGCTGGTCATCAAGGTTGAGGCATTCGATATCTTTATCCAGGTCCAAATCATGCTGTGTTAACGGTGGGATTACCGCGACAGAATTGACAGGTGCCTGAATGGGAGTTATTTTGGATTGGGTATAGACCCAGGCATCTTGACCAGGTATGGCACTAACCAGGACAAAAACACAGAACAGGATGCTGCTTTTGAGCCAGACTTTCATTATTTTTTCTTGCCCGTTCCGCAAAGCAGAGAAATGGCAGAGGAATACAAATAGCAAGAGAAGGTCATGAGCATTTAAGCCACATGACCTTCTGATAGTTACATAACGTTGTGCAGGTTAGTAGCTGATTGTGCGAGGAAGCTTTTTCGCCTGGGCAATCCAGTCAGCCACTTGCTTTTCGGTAGGCAGCTTGCGAACAAGTTTCTTGGCTGCATTTACCTCAACCATTTTTTTGAAGAGATTAGCAGCAGTGCGTTGCGCCAATTCAGGAACAGTATCCACGCCCGCTTCTTCAAGCAGGTCAGAGTATTCAGAGGCTACACCTTTAATGCGGAACAAGTCAACGTGATTTACCCATTCCAAAATAAGCGAATCAGCGACACCTGATTTTTCAGCAATTTCCTTCCGCCCTTTGGGTGTTGCACCGGCTTTTAGCAATGCATCTGCAGACTCGATACCAGCATGTACCAGCTTCTTTGCGTAAACAGCACCAATACCCTCAACATCAACTAGTTTAGTCATTATTCCTCCTGGTAATATTTTTCGAATATGATCCAATTACTCTACACTTGCCTGTTTCTATTGTAGCAAATTGCGAAATAAAATGCTAATTGACAGCAAAGTGACATGGGTTAGCCTTCGAATGAAACTTCAATCGGAAGTAAACGAACTTCATGGGGGGCGAGAAATTGCAGGGTTCCGTACTCTCGCTCGCGCACCCTGCCTTCCACATGGCAATTAGCAGGCTCAATTCCAACAACATACATACCTGCCCGCATATTCTTCCATTGCACCAGAATTGGGTAATCCGCTTTACGGTAGGTAAATGTCACCCCCAGGCCATTAATCCCAAACGAAGGATTGAATAACCTGGCGAACACTTTGCCATTGCTATCCTCTTCCAGGTTATGATAGAAAACCTGCTCATCATATCCAATAACAGGCTCTTCAAATGTTGAATAACTTGTTAGCCCGGCACGAGCGATTTCATCGCGCCCCTGGGTTTGGTGCGGCGGCAATTCCAAACGACTCTGCGGAGAAACCAGCGGGAATCCCAAATTAAAATGCTGCAGATACATAAAAGGAACAGCAGTGAAATCGTGATTTTCTACCCGGTCTTCAATCCAAAGCTGCGGCGCATCCAGGTAGGTCCAAATCCTGCGGGTAATCGATATGTTTTCCCCAAAACAAGCCGCTTCAACCATGGTTCCTTCAACAAACACTTTATATTTTTCGCCTTCCCAAACCCCTCCACAATGCACGTTTGTGGCTGGTATGCTGCCAATACGGCCGTGTAAACCGAGAGATTTATCACCATCAATACAGGGCTTACCAACATTCCCAGTGCCACACGGAACCCCAAAGCCACCCGGGAATGTACGCAGCCAATTCAGATTCTCATGTTCGGAATAAGCGGGATGGGGAGTTCCAACTGGGCTGATGTATGGTAAATTGATCCCACGAAATTTTAAATTGATGATGCTCATGCCGCGATCAGCCACAACCTGAAAGCATAGTCCAGCGGCATTATAGACCTCAAAGATACGCGTTCCACGCTCGTTGCCATCTACAAGCTCCAGGGGCTGCACCCCAGCCAACTGGCGCACATCACCGGTAAATTTTGCTATCTCTGATTTGGTATAGGATATGGGATTTATGTTTGCCAATTGTTTCCTCCATGATAAGTTATTTTATACATATTATATGCGCAGATGAATTTATTAATCTCTACAGCACACAGTATTTTTGCTTCGAGGTAGAATTAACTTTAAGAACGCGACAGTTGAAAAGAAAGGTGGAACTTGAGAAATGGGAGATCCGACTTCAAAACAAGGATTTGAGGAATTTGAGGTAGACGCAGGCAAAGTTGTAGATGAAGTAAAGAAACTGATTCAACAGGGAAATGTTCGCAGGTTAATCCTTCGCAAGGAAACCGACGAAATCCTGATGGAAATCCCATTAACTGCCGGAATAGCGGCAGGCAGCGTGATTGCATTATTTGCCCCGGTGCTTGCCGCCCTGGGAGCAATGGCTGCACTCTTAACCCGTGTGAAAATTCAGGTCGTGCGAGTTGAAGAATGAACCTGGAGGAAATGTTAAATCAACTGCGTCAAACTGTGATGGATGGCGATCCCGACCAGGCAGAACCACAAACGTCCTTGTTATTATCCGCTGGGGTTGACCCGCTGGTAATTATTGACCGCGCCCTGGTTCCAGGCATTCAGTATGCGGGTGAGCAATTCAGCATTGGCGAGTTTTTTTTGCCTGACCTGATGATGGCAGCAGATGCAATGCAGAAAGCGCTCAATATCTGTGAACCCGAATTACATCGCAGGGGAACACAACGGAAATCATTGGGAAGAATTGTCATAGGAACAGTTTTTGGTGACATTCATGAAATCGGTAAAAATTTGGTAGGTACCCTGTTGTCGGCAAACGGGTTTGAGGTATTTGACCTGGGAGTAAATGTATCCATTCAAACTTTTATTGATAAAGCGCAAGAAGTGAATGCACAAATAATTGGCATATCGGCTTTATTGACAACAACCATGGATGGGCAGCGTAAGGTTATCGAAACTTTGAAAAAAATGGAGTTGCCCGCTTCGATCAAGGTAATGGTGGGAGGTGCTCCTGTGACGCAAGGATGGGCAAACGAAATTGGTGCGGATGGATATAGCGAGGACGCCATCGGGGCAGTGGTTTTAGCCAAACACTTATTAGGGATTGCGGCATGATTCAACCAATTTCTTATCCAAAATTAAAAATAGACCTGCTTTCGAAGGATGAAATCCAAAAAATCCATAATGCAACCCTGGAAGTCATCGAGAAGGTAGGTGTGAGTTTCCCCTCTTTAACAGCCCTGGATATTCTCTCATCGTGTGGAGCAAGCGTTGATCTATCCACAAGGACGGCAAAGATACCAGCAGATGTTTTGGAAACGTACTTACAAAAAGCACCAAAAACGTATACACTGGCTGGCAGAAATCCCGAGAATGATTTGATTCTGGATGGAGAGCATGGCTATCTGGGTACTGATGGATGTGGTGTGGAGGTATCTGGACTTAGTTTCAGGCGAGAGACGCCGGTCAACCAAGGCAGATGCAGCAGATAGTGCACGACTGGCAGATGCATTGGATGAAATCGGATTCTGGTGGGCAATGGTATCAGCACAGGATTGTCCGGTTGAATCTCGCAGTTTACATGAACTGGAAGCAGCCTGGAATAATACAACCAAGCATATTCAAACAGAAAGTATTGTAAATAAAAACGAAATGCTATCAGCCATTGAAATGGCAGCGCTGATTACCGGAGGACATGCTGCTCTCCGAGAGAAACCAATCCTGTCCATAATGCAATGTACTATCAGCCCGTTGTGTCATGATGGCGGAAGCCTTGAGACAGCCCTGGTAGCCGCTGAAGCAGGTTTACCAACCGGATTTATGACAATGGCATCGTGCGCCTCCACGGGACCTGCAACTATGGCTGGCACTCTCGTGGTGGGAAACGCTGAAGTGATTAGTGCACTGGCATTGATCCAAATGGCACATCCTGGTGCGCCAGTTTATTATGCTGCTGCCCAAACCGCAACAGATATGCGATCGGGTGCTTATACCGGTGGAGGTCCAGAAGATTATTTATTTGGGGCAGCCACCAATCAGTTGGCTGATTTCTATCAAGTTCCGCTTTCCATGGGAGCATTTGCCACAGGTGCAAAAGAGCCGGACTGGCAGGCTGCAGTTGACAATACCCTTTCTTCTTTTATGGCTGCTGCTTCTGGCGCAGATATGTTACTGGGCTGTGGATTGCTGCACGGCAGTAAAATCCTGAGTTATGAGCAGATGGTGATGGATTGTGAAATCTATTCTATTGTGCGCAAGATGACAGCAGGAATTATTGTTAATGAAGATACGCTTGCGCTTGACGTTATTCAATCCGTAGGGGTAGGGGGTCAGTTCCTTACTCAAAAACATACACGAAATCATATGCGCGAAATCTGGCAGCCACGCTTGATGGACCGCCGTCCATATGATGCCTGGCTTTCTGACAAACGAGGTGCAAAGCAATGGGCGGGCGACCGGGCACGGCACTTGCTGCAAACCCATGTACCCGAACCTCTGGATTCCAAAATGGCGCAGGAGCTTTCCAAACTTATTGCCGCACATGAACAATAGTTAGATAGCGAAAATCAGTCTGAACAACGCAACATGTGCAGAACTGCAAATTCGAGAAAAGTGTATAGATTGCATGAGTCAAGCAAACCAAGCACGGGAGAGTGAGTGAAAAATTTTCGCTGGTTGTTCTGGGTGTTTGTCATTGCGTTTGTATGGCTGCTTGTAAGCCGATTTACTGAAATTGAACAACTGGCTTTTGCATTGACGCAGGGCAGATGGCAATGGGTATTAGTTGCTGCAATTTTGCAGCTTGGCTATTACTCCATGGTCGCGCTTCTATATAAAAACGCATTTGCAACGGTCGAGGTCAATAGCAGGTTATTAGAATTAATCCCCCTGACTTTTACGGCTTTGTTTGTTTCGGTCGCGGTACCTGTCGGCGGCACCGGCGGACCTGCGCTCTATATTGAAGATGCCCGGCGCAGAGGTGAATCGCCTGCCCGGGCAGCAGCTGGCACCTTGCTGGTATTAATCGCACAATTCGGCAGCTTTTTGATAATTCTGGCTGCAGGAATGGCTTACCTGTTTGTAAAAAATGATTTACAAACCTATGAAATTGTCACTGCCAGTTTGATGCTTTTACTTGTTCTGGTTTTATCCTCTATTTTGATGATCGGATTATGGTGGCCCGGGTTTCTCATCAAGCTGGCTTTCTGGGTACAGCGCCTGGCGAATAGGGTTGGGAAAATATTTAGGAAAAGACCTTTGTTACGTAAAAATTGGGCGGTTGATACCTCCGCCGAATTTATTGATGCATCACTGGCAATCTCAAAACATCCCGATCGATTGGCAAAAACATTTGGGGTAGGATTTTGTGCACACCTGGTAGACATGTTGAGTTTATTGGCGGTATTTATGGCATTTCACAAAGCGCCCAGTATCGGAGTATTAATTGCCGGTTATGCCATGGGAATATTATTTTGGGTGGTATCCGTTACCCCACAAGGTATTGGTATTGTAGAAGGGGTGATGTCGCTTGGTATTTACTTCGCTGGATATCCCATCAGAACGGGCAACCATTATTGCTTTGGCATTCCGCGGGTTAAACTTTCTGGCTGCCTTTATTGGTGGGTTTTATTCTATTACGCAGATTGCGTCTGTTTCATAAAAAAGTAAGCCAAATAGAACCACTGGAAGTAAAGCCAGAATAGATTATAAAACTCGCACACTGTTTCCATTTCAGTTTTCATTGGATAAGGAATGGATAATCTGATCAAACCTCATGCCATGCGATTTAAGCAATTAACAGCATAAAAGAAAACAGTATCTAGATAGTAATACCCTGGTTTGTGAATAGCAACACATGCAGTTTTAAGTTGACATGTACAGACAATGTTTCTACAATATTATCAGGCAGGTTGCTAATATCTCAATCTAATTCAAGGTGGGGTTTTCTTGTGCCGCGATGGCAAGTGGAGAAGAATATGAAAAGCCTTTCAAAACTGGGAACAACTTTGTGTGTTTTTACCCTTGTCTGGGTACTGGTGCTTTCGCAAGTTAATATTGCTTATGCAGAAGGGGAATCGCCGGAAAGCACGCCACCAGATCCACAAATAACGCAAGAAACAACGACCGGGGAAATAGTGGAGAATGAACCCGATGAGGGCGTCAACAATCTACAGTTTGAACCCGAGATTACTGCGCTTGCGTCGCAGCAAATGGTCACAATCCTTGCGCTGGCAGAAGTTTATTACTCCTGCTTGAGTGATAGTATCGATGGACTCGCGGATGGTATTTGTCATTACGCTACTATTCAGGATGCTGTTGACAGCTTCGACTCCCGCTTAGGATATGGCAATATTTATGCCGGCAGTGGTGCATCCACTGAGTTTGTGACTATTAACGCCATAAATCTGGGTGTCCCGGTTTTGAACAAGCTGACCGGTCTGATTGGATTTGTCGAACAGGGGGAACCTCAAACAATAATTAATAGCACTGGCTTTATCAAAATCAACGATTTGCATCAAAATTTCACCGTTGCGGGTTTTTCATTAGAAGGCAGCAATACTGATTATTTACTCAATATTCTCAAAGGCAAAGGTACACTGCGGTTGGTGGATTTGAATGTTGAAAACACAGGCACAGGGGGCGGCATCCAGATAAATGAACACACCGGTTTAGTGGAATTGTTGAGGGTGGATGCATCCGGTAACGGTATCAATGGGGCGGGCACATACATTGCTTCAACGGGTAAAGTGCTCATCACCAGCTCCTCGTTTGATGATAATTACAATAAGGGATTGCAAGTGAGTGTTGTTGGTTCTGCGCTACTTAACGGTGTTTCTGCCAGCAACAACTCTAAAGAGGGTGCATTTTTTAAGACCACCCAGGGTTTTACCATTCGAAACAGTGTATTTAATGGAAATGCTGAAGGCGGACTTGTCACCGATTCGCTTGATAATCGGGGCAACATACTATTGGAATATGTTGGAGCCAGGGATAATTGGAATGGTCCCGGTTTGAATTTGAAAACGAACGGGAATGTAACCCTGAATTGGGTAATTGCAAACGTTAATACCCTGAATGATCCAGATACTAACGCTGCCGGGGTAATGATAGATACCTGTTGGGAAGTGGCTGGTTTTTGCACAAATACTGGTACAGGGAATGTAATCGTCACCAATTCAACTTTTAACAGTAACAGTAATAGTATTGGCGTTGCCCATGGTTTATACGTTGATGCGCGTGGCAGTATCACTTTAAAAGATATCCTTTCAACCAACAATACACATTACGGAGCATTGTTGCAGAACAATAAACTGCTATCCGGTGCCAACCCAGTCACTGTAACCAATGGGGATTTTGAGTATAACAGGGACTATGGGCTTAAGATATTATCCCGCGGGGCTGTTACCCTTACTGGAATTGATGCCAATGGGGTTACTGCAGGGATCGAAAGTAAAGGTATGGGTTTACATATTGATAACAGCACTGGAAATGCGCCAGTAACTTTAAATAATTCGCTCCTGCTCAATGATATTTCTTATAATGCCAAAACAGGAGTATATATACTCTCTAAAGGCACGGTTACAGTTCGGGGTCTGCTAAGCAATACAAATGGAGGTCTTGGAGCAGAAGGTTATGGGTTGTTCATTGATAACCAGGCAGGACTTGGCAATGTGTTGGTTTACAACAGTAATTTTGAAAATAACCGGCAGGACGGGATTAAAATTTTGTCTCACGGGAATATCCTGCTGGATGGGGTGAGATCTTATAGCAACGGTGTTCCATACTCGGGTGGGCTTGGTGTACAGGGATATGGTGCTTATTTGGATAACAGGACCACTCCTTCCGGGTTGCGAACTGTATCTGTATATCGCAGTATTTTTGAATATAACAGCGATGATGGTTTGTGGATTAAAAGTGATGGGAACATCACCCTTAACAATGTGTTTGAGTTCGGTGGTGCTAGCTGGGATGATTTACCAAGCTACGGTATTTACCTGAACAACACGTCTGGCACAGGCAGTATTTTATTTCTGGATACCTATGGGCATAACGATATTGCTTCGAATACAGACACTGGATTATTCCTGCGCTCGAATAGATCGATCACTTTAAACGGAGCTGAAGTTTATTACAGTGGCGCTATGGGGGCAGATATTGATAACAGTTCTGGCAATGGCGGCATAATTATTAACCGAAGTCTCTTCTCGTACAACGATACCTACGGTCTTAAAGGTGAAAACAAACGGGGTAATTACCCTCAATGATGTGGCTGCCAACGGGAATACAAATAATGATGGGGCATACCTCGAAGTGCTGGGGACGATTGCACGAACGGTTACGATTAATAAGGGATTTTTAATAACAATTACAAAGGGCATGGATTATTCGTGGAGACTCCCGGGTTGATAGTATTGAACAATACCGAAGCATCAGGAAACGGCACTTCAATTATCAGTTCGGGGGCATATTTACATACAACAGGAGTTGCCGGGGTGAGCATACTTGGCACACTGGGTGATAACTATTTTGATTACAATGGCGGCAGGGGATTAGAAATTGTTTCGAATGGTGCTATTTCGATCAACAAGTTTTATGCATCAGTGAATGATCAAGAAGGTATCGTTCTTAACACGACCTTGCTCCCGGGAATGGAAATGTTAATATTAGCAATGGATATTTTCAATACAACAGATCCACTGGCCTTGAGATTTATACAAAAGGCAGCATCACGCTGAATTCTCTCGTTTTGGAGAATAATGGATACAGCGCCAGCGGAGACGGGGCAATTCTGGATGCAAGCACGGCGCTGCCTGGCATTAAACCCATCACGATTACCCGCAGCATTTTTTCAGCAAATAATGGAAATGGGCTCGTTATTGACGCAAAAAGCGCCATTACACTTAATTCCGTGAACATAAACGAAAATTCTTCAGGAACTGGAATTTTTGGTGCTTCCATCGACAACTGCCAGAGCAGTGGTGTGGCGTGCACTGGTACCGGAAATGTAACCGTGTTGGGTACATACGGCGAGAACAACTTTAATAGTAATTCGGGTAGCGGCCTGGAAATAATCTCGAAAGGTACCATTTCTTTATACAAAGTACACAGTAATTCAAACAATCAACATGGCGTTCTCTTGGATAACCAATTGGGAACCGGCAATATTCTCATCAACGGTCTGGAAATTTACTATAACGGTGTGAAAGGGCTTGAAATACTGAGCGCTGGAGCAGTTAACCTGAATGCTGTTGATGTTCAAACAAACAACACTTCCTACACTGCGGACACCTGGGCAGTAAAAATAATCAATACGTATGCTGCATTACCAGGTACCAAACCCGTATCCATCACCCGCACAAATCTGTATCAAAATTACGCATTTGGTTTGCATGTGGAATCTAAGGCTGTTATCACGCTGAATAAAGTTACCTCCACTCTTAATAGTTATTTGACAAACAAATGTATTGGAATCCAACTGAATAACACTGCGGGTACTGGCGGCGTAAATATCCTCAACACACTGGGGACGAATGAAATCAGTCACAACTCAGGGTTGGGTCTTGAGATTGATACCCATGGTGCCGTTGTGCTGAAAGGGATTGATCTGCACTCCAATTATCAAGGTGGAGCTGACATCAACGTGGATACAGATGGAGTTCCCGTCACTCTCACAGGTTTAATTTTTGAGAGTAACTATAATGCAGATGCTGGTTTGCTAATAACCAGCAAAGGATACGTTTCCTTGACTGGGGTGAACGCAAAAAACAACGGCTCATCAGGCGTGAAGATAGATAATTCAGGCGCAGCATCCCCACAAAATGTTATGGTAGTAAAAAGCAGCTTTAACAGCAGCACCGATTCTGGGTTGTGGGTCGTCTCGAAAGGCAATATTATCCTAAACGCCATCACGGCAAATGAAAATAGTGGAAAAGGAGTATTGCTAGATAACTGTATTGAAAGTGTTGGATCGTGTACGGGCTCCGGAAGTGTGAGCATACTCAGTACTTTGGGAGTAAATACATTTAGTAACAACGCAAACGATGGTCTGCACATTGACACAGGGAAATCTGTATCCATAAGCAATGTGACTGCAGCGTACAACTCTGGCTATGGTATTTGGTTGGACAACAGTAAGGGGATCGGTGGTGCAGTAATACTAAGCAAGATACTTACCATGCGAAATTCATACGATGGCATGAACCTGAACGCAAATGGAGCAGTAACGCTTACCTCTGTTCAATCCTTAATGAATGGGTTAACTGGTCCGCGAGATGGCGCTTCCATCACTACCAACGGTCAGACAATAACGATAAGCAATAGTGTATTTACGGGTAACTATCACTACGGATTGTATCTGGACACAGAAAACCCTGCAACGATTATAAAACTAACCAACACCTCATACTTTGGTAACGACAATTGGGGTTTTGGATATGAGGACATTCATATAGTGAATGGGACGCTGGTTATTAATTAACAAAATCGGAGACAAAAAAAGCACGTTGTATTTCATACAACGTGCTTTTTTTTATAAAATCCTGGATGTCGAGTGCCGCAAGTTAATAACACTTCTCCAGCAAAAGAAATCTCAAATAACTTCATACACCTTGATAATCATGCACAATCCGCTTTGCCAACTCTCCCAAATCTGAGAATACGTAGTCAGGTTTATAAAGAGACACACTTACATCTTCAATTTTTGTTTCTCCGCTTAAAACCAGAACAGAAGTAATTCCAGATTCATGCCCAAGTGCAATGTCGGTGTATAGCCGGTCGCCAACCATAGCCAACGAATTCAACGGCAGGTTAAGTTTTTTTGCTGCAACTTCTGCAATAATTCGATTGGGTTTTCCGATAATTACGTCGGGAGCACGACCGGTAGAGGTTTTTACCAAAGCCAGGATAGCCCCAATGTCTGGCATAAATCCGCTTTCTGTTGGGCAGTTAATGTCCGGGTGGGTGGCAATAAACGGCAGACCTGCCCGCGAAAAATCACACAATTTTCTCAATTTATCATAAGTCAGGGTGGTATCAAATCCCAGCACAACTACATCTGGATTGTTTTCATCTAAAACAAAACCCAGGTCGGTGAATTCTTCCTGCAGGGCGGGGGTGCCAACCACATACAATTTTGCCTGAGGATGTTTTTCGTGCACATAGATGGCAGTGGCTTCTCCAGACGTGAGAATCTTTTCCTCAGAAACGGGCAACCCCATACCAGAAATTTTTTCTGCATACAATCGTCTATTTTTTGATGAATTATTGGTCAAAAATAGAAAATCAACCCCAAATCGCTGCAAAGTTGAAATGAAATCCAATGACCAGGGAAAAATCTTATCCCCCAGGTAAAAAGTGCCATCCATATCCAGCATAAAGCAGCGGATATCTGATAACGGTCTTTGAGGGTCGTTTTTACTGGACACGGTTTTAGAATACATCCTTGGGTTGTGGAATACCTAAAAGGCGGCTCAAAGTAAGGATCGTGAAGTGCTTGCGCAGATAGGGTCCATATTCCAGTGCCTCGCTGACATCAACCTCTGTTAATCCCAATTGGGCAGGGTGTGTGGTTCCGCCAACGCTTTGTAACATATTTCTAATTTGGACGGATGTAGGAACTGAAGCAGCCAGGTTTTGAATTACATCCCAATTACTCACCAGGTTCTCTCTAATTAAGTCAAAATTCTCCTGCGTCTGGTAAATATTATCGTGTTGAACGGCAATAATTAAATTTGCTGCAGTACCGTACACTTCCCGAATCCGCTTGATTTCATCGTTTGCATCGGGCAAATGGGCTGCTTTCAAACGCTCGCTTATCTCTTCCCGGCTCATTTGGCGCAATATTTCGTAATAGCGGGCAATCAGGATGGTTGCCAATCCAACTTTTGCGCCATGAAAAACAGGAGGTCGATCATCGCGGACTAATTTCATCTCCCAAAAGTGCGAAAGTAAATGTTCTGCTCCTGAGGCCGGGCGGGAATTACCATTGAGGAGCATACAAATGCCTTCCTCAATTAGACCTTCCATCAAGTGTTGTATGGCAGATTCTCGCTGGGTGTCAAACACAGGTATCTGAGCGATACACACATCCAGTGCACTACGCGAGCGGCTGGCGATCTCTGGATTGAAAGTTTCACCCAAAAGAACATGACTGATCGGCCAATCTGCCAGCGCAGTATATTTGCCAATCATATCTCCAAATCCAGATGCAATTAATGAAGCAGGTGAATTTGACAATGTCTCAATATCAGCAAATATGGCAATCGGTTGGGCAGCCATGATCGTCTGTTTGTATTTACGGATCGTCAACGCACAACCCGTTGATGCAAAGCCGTCAACCGATGGGGCAGTTGGTAAAGAAATAAAAGGCATGCCCGCTCTGTGACTGGCAAAACGGACGATATCTGTTAATGTACCAGAACCAACTGCCAGGTAGGTGCGCTGCCGTTCATCGGGTTCAAGAAGCACCTGGATGAGGTTGGTTTCGTCGGGGGTGGTGTCTCCAGATAAAATGATGGTCCGAATATCTGAACCCTGTTTTCGCAAGACAGCTTCGACTGCTTCTCCCAGAGCAATGTACTCATTTTCGTCTGCTACAAGGGTAAAGTTTTTGAGGTCATTTTTCTGAACATAGTCCAGAAAATGGGTAGTTGCATCCTTTCCGATGTAAATATCGGGTAATCGTGTGGACAAAATTAATGATTCTCCTGTCTGTAAAATGCTGCTACTTATTTTGATTAAGTCGTTGCATCTGTAACCAGTTTACCCACTCAGCTATACCCTCCATGGTGTATGAGGATGTCTCAATTACCGGTAGGGCTGGGTGAATTTTATGCGTGTTTTCAATACAACGCTTTTTATCAAACCGTAAATAAGGAAGTAAATCAATTTTTGTTAGTACCAGGGCTGTTGCCAGATGAAAAGCAAGGGGGTATTTGAGGGGTTTGTCTTCCCCTTCTGTTACACTCATCATGACAATCTTTTCGTGCTCACCCAGGTCATATTCCGCCGGACACACCAGGTTACCAACATTTTCGATAAAAAGCAGGTCTATGTCATCCAGCGGAAGCTGGGCAAGTGCTTGCTGTACCATTGCGGCTTCCAGATGACAGCCACTGATGGTGTTGATTTGGACAACGGGTACACCGGTCTGTGCAATGCGTTCGGCATCATTTGTTGTTTGCTGGTCGCCCTCAATGACTGCGCAACGCAATTTACCTTTAAGCGCCTGAATTGTTTCCACTAACAGGGTAGTCTTCCCGGAACCAGGAGAACTGATAAGGTTAACGGTAAAAATACCTTTTGATTGCAGCAAAAGACGGTTTTCCGCAGCAATCACTTCGTTGGCGGCTAATATAGCCTGTCCCAATTTCACAACCTTCACTTCTGATGGATTAGTTTGTGGGATATTTGATTTCATGGGTTTTCTACCTTATTTATTTGCTGCTCACCACTAATAGACTTCACCAGCATCTCACGACCTTTACGAATTTCAAAAACCTCTTCCCGACAAGTCGGGCAACGTAAATCTTCCAGGTCTCCAGCATACTCATTTTTACAGTGTTTGCAATACAATATCAGGGGAGGTCGCTGAATTTCTAATTTGCATCCAGCGGCAATAGTATCTTTACTGATAAATTCCCAGGCAAATTCGAGAGCGTGGGGTTCTACGCCGCTAAACTGTCCAATTTCTACGACCAGCTCAGTAACTTTATGGAGATTATTCTGCTCCGCTGCGTTTTGAACAATCTGCAGCATACTTTCAGCAATTCCTACTTCGTGAATGGTAAACTCCTGCCGAGCATTTTATTTGTGCCAAATCATTTCAACAACAGACTCCTGCGGATTTTACCTCACAATGTGAATTTGTTGGGAATTTACTTTTCCCAGGCAGGGTGAGTTTGAACAGTTATTGCATCACTTGTATCAAAAACGAGAATTGCAGGACTCGGATAACTATTTTTTATATTTACCCAAATATCCGTCAGGTTAACAGCGCACTCCGAAGGGCTTCACCGAACGGAGGGTAAATGATCCCTTTTTCAGTGACAATGGCAGTGATAAGCTCTGCAGGCGTTACGTCAAAGGAAGGATTGCATACATTCGTTCCATAAGGTGCAATTTGCTCTTCGCCAATACGTAAAATCTCGTCTGCATCGCGTTCCTCAATGGGTATCTGGTCCCCTGAAGGAACACTGAGGTCCACCGTGCTGGTTGGTCCAATAACGTAAAACGGGATGTCATGAGCCCTTGCCACCAGGGCAAGGTTGTAAGTCCCCACTTTGTTTGCAGTATCACCATTCGCTGCAATCCGATCACATCCAACTACTACCAGGTCAACCCCTTTGTTTTTCATAATATAACCGGAAGCCCCGTCCACGATTAAAGCGTGTGGAATTCCAAGCTGTGTCAGCTCCCATGCAGTTAATCGCGCGCCTTGTAATCTGGGTCTCGTTTCATCCACGAACACAAATACCTGTCTTCCGTGCTCATGAGCCGTACGAATGACACCAAGTGCAGTACCGTATTCCACTGTTGCTAATGTGCCTGTATTGCAATGGTGGATGAAGGTCGCTTTTTGGGGTATTAACGGCAAGGCATTCAACCCAATTTGGCGGTTAGTTTGAACATCTTCCCGCTCCATTTTCTGAGCCTCGCCGATTACACACTCTTGTAATTCAGCCAAAGAGCGATTTGTAAATTGCCTGGCTGTATTAACAATCCGATTAACTGCCCAAAAAAGATTCACGGCAGTCGGGCGGGATTTCATCAGCACATCACCGGAAATTACCAGCTCCTTCCACAGCGTTGCCGCATCTATAGCCTTGCTGTGAAACGCAGTTAGTGCCAGACCATAGGCAGCCGCGACACCAATTGCTGGGGCTCCTCGAATCAGCATTGTTCGAATGGCTTCGGCTACTCCATCTGCTGTTTCGTAATCCCGATATTCCACGCGTAAAGGGAGAACTTGTTGATTTAGCAGCCGTAATTTACCTTCGGGTAACCATTTAAGAGTGTAGTAATCTGCCATACGTGGAACATCTTTCTAGTTCGATAAATTGAACTCAACTATGCAAAATTACTCAATCACTTCTGGAAAGTACATGGATTGCATAAACTTATCCGTAAAATCGGGATAATTGGTCAATTCAATGTATTTTACTTTTTTCACAATTTCATAAGCCTTTGTTCGCTTGTGCCTTGAAAGCAGCATCTGCTTTGCCCCCACCCCGGCTGCATTACCAACCTGGTGATAGCGCTCTAGGTCTACTTTTGGAAACATTCCGATACGAATGGCGCTGTTGAGATCAAGAAATGTACCGAACGCACCGGCAATAACCCAGCGGTCGACCTTATTTGCAGAAATCCCGGCTGATTGTAACAACACATCAATACCGGTTCTTATTGCGCCTTTTGCCAATTGAATTTCATGAACGTCTTTACGGGTAACAACAATCGCTCTACCCGTACCTGAATCCTCTTCATTTACCAGAACCAATTCGCTGGATCGTTCGGCACGGCGTACACCAATAAAACCAGAATTCATGGATCCGCGTTTGTCAATCACATGGTGTTCCAACATTTCAGAGACAGCGCTGAGAATACCAGTGCCGCATATTCCTACAGCAGGAGCATTTCCAATCGTGGTTACAGAAATTTGCCCTTCCTGTATGCGAACTTTATCAATTGCACCGGGAGAAGCCCGCATTCCATCTTGAATGTGTGCCCCCTCAAAAGCAGGTCCTGAAGCAGTTGAACAAGAGTAAATTGCTCCTTTGTATAAAAGACTGATTTCTGTATTGGTGCCAATATCCACCACGACTATTATTTGGTCAGATTCATTTTCTGTAAGTGTCAATAAAACTGAGGTGTGATCACCACCGATATAACCAGCGATATTTGCAGGAGTATGTATCCATGCCCCAGGCGCAATGGCCAAGCCGACTTCGTTTGCATGAAAATCCAGCGGTTCAGTCACTGCTGCCACATACGGAGCTGTCCCTAATTGTTCAACTGGCAGCCGGCAAAAAAAATGATGCATGGCAGTGTTCCCAACCAGCACTGCATCCACAATCTGAGCCTGACTAACCCCAGAATTGTTACACATATCAGCAATAGCCGAGTTCAAAGTGTCTACAAGGCGGGTTTGTAACTTGGTTTGGTTTTCGACACTCTGGTTGGCAAATGCAATACGGCTGACAATGTCTTCACCATAGGAAATTTGAGGGTTCATTACACCTGATTTTGCGAGCGTAATTCCGCTTGCAAGGTCTACCAGATACAATGCAAGTTTCGTTGAACCCATATCCACAGCCAGTCCTGCTAATGGGGTATTCTCTGCAAGCGTAGTTACCAAAAGGGTGCTGTTTATCTTCGGAGTAATTGCCAGTCGCACTTTCCATTGTTCATTTCGTAATTTCTCGCTGAGAAGAACAATTGAACTTAATTCCGCTCTCAAGGGAGGATATCCTGCCTGCTGCACAGCCTGGTCTGCTCGAGTGAAGTCAGAGCGCAAATCAGAGCTTGTTGGGATGCTTGACTTAACATCCAAAGCAATAACAACTGGCGCCAGGTCAAACAATGTTTCCAGTCCATCAATTTGTAATAATTGCATCCCAGGCAAAGATTCTGGAGGAATCTCTACCTTAACATCACTCATGGGAAAGACCTGGCATGCAAGGCGCAAATTTTGTTCAATTTGATCCTTGCTTAACACATCAAATTCCAGTTGTGTGGTAGGCGTCAAATTTCCTGCCAACCATCGAACGAGACAGCTTCCACAAATGCCAACGCCGCCACAAACTGCAGCCATATCCGCACCTGCTTTTTGCGCAGCAGTGAGAAGGTTGGTATCCCCGGATACACGAACTCTTTTGCCAATTGGCTCAAACTCGACCTGGAATTGAGCAGTCATACCTTATCCAACTCCTGGTGATATCGGCAAGTTGCATTGACAGCACAATACTGACACGCTTTTCCAATCTTTCGAACTTGCTTACCAATTCCTATTGCCAGCGAGGTTGATTTTCGCGGCAGCATCAACATACTGGGCAACAATTTCACAATCGCCGGGTCTGGTTGAAGTGCTGCAAAGATTTGTGGTTGTCCAATTTCCAAAGGCCATCCAAGCATTCCGGGTCCAAGAGCAATTGTGGTTTGCAAACCTTCTTCTGCTGCTTCCTGTTCAACCTTCTGGCATAGATGCAAGGAAAGCTGGTCAACTGCTGCATTTGCCAGACCATCCAGCGCCAGGCTAAGTGCCATGTCACCCATTTGTCCAGTCCGTGTCATGAATTCTTCCAACTCAATTCCAATAGTGCAAATTGCCAATACTACCCAATCTGATTGCTGGAGGTGTTCGGCAACAAGAGGGCTATTCAATATGACTCCATCCCCAAGTTGAAGACCCTCGCTGGAAGTCGATTTTATCGCATACTTGCCTGTGATAATTACAGGTTTAATAAACCCATTCCCTTCCGATATTGCGCGTTCAGCCAGCTGTACTAACACGGGGCGACGCGAACGAATAATTTCAGGATCTGCACCCTGTCCCCGCAAAACCATATCAGCAGTAATATTGAGTTTAATATCGGTAAGAAGTTGATTTACACAGTTAATCCCATGTTGCAGAAGAAAGACCAACTGCTTTCTGGGCAATAGCCGCAAGATGTGCAGGGGTAGTTCCACAACAGCCGCCAATCAGGTTTGCGCCAGCGGAGATCCATTCTTCCACCTTATCTCCCATGGCTTGCGGAGTGACATCGTAAACAGTGTTCCCGTTACTTTCCAGATGTGGTAGACCAGCATTTGGCTTAAACCATATTGGTAAAGAAGTACTACTACGCAAATCCGAAAGAACCTGGATATTCTCGTCCAGGTTGCGTCCACAATTAATTCCAATGACATTAATACCAAGGATTCCATTTCAGTTGCAGCCTGGGATGGCTTAACCCCCATCATGGTTCGCAATCCACGATCGTAACTAAAAGAAACAACCAGAGGCAGGCTCGTTGTTGAGCGCACACCCTTCACTGCAGCAACGGCTTCGCTAATATCAAACTGTGTCTCAATCACCAGAATATCAACACCAGCCTGGGCAAGACTATTTGCCTGTTCTTTATACGACTCTTCGGCTTCCATTGGGTCCAGCGGACCGAATGGCTTTAACATCAGCCCCGTCGGTCCAATCGAGCCTGCCACATATACAGATTTATCAGCAACTGCTTGCCGAGCAAGACTAACTGCCTTTTGGTTAATCTTCATCTGCTTGGTCTTCCAATCCCAGGTGTTGCAAACGATAACGATTGCCATTAAATGTACAGGTGAGAATAACGCGTGATCCCGCCTCAATAAAGTCACGGTGTAGTTGTATTATTTTTTCCGGTTGTTCCAGCACCCAGGTTTCACCACTTTTGCCTTTATCCAGCCCCCGCGACTGCAAGTTGGTTCCAGTAGCCCCATCTAAAACCAGTATATTTCCGGCGTTTATTTCCGAGAGAAATTGATTAAGTTGCATCACTTACCTAAAACATTCGTTGTCAGATTATGCAATACCAGCCAGGCTTTTAGCCAAAGCCACAGTCCGGCTGGCATCTGGAGCAAACCCATCTGCACCAATCTCGTGTGCATACTGGCTGGTAACAGGTGCCCCACCAATGAGCACTTTCACTTTGTCTCGCAATCCCGACTTAACCAGTGCTTCAATCGTTGTTTTCATATTGGGCATAGTGGTCGTAAGCAAAGCAGACATTGCGACGAAATCGGCTCCAGTTTCGCGAACGGCATCAACAAATTTTTGAGGGGAGACATCTGATCCCAAATCTATTATTTCGAAGGCGGCTCCTTCCAACATCATGCACACTAAATTTTTTCCGATGTCGTGAAGATCGCCTTTCACAGTTCCTGCGATGACTTTGCCAGCAGACTGATAACTATCTTTAACTAAATATGGTCTTAGAACTTCCAAACCTGCTTTCATGGCTTTCGCTGAGATGAGCATTTCTGGTACGAAATACTCACCTTCTTCGAACAATCTTCCCACCTCTGCCATGGCAGTAACCATACTTTCATTGAGAATTTTTGAAGGATCTGCACCTTTTTCTATAGCATCTTTAACAGAAGATGCAGCCAGGCTTGATGATCCATCAATTATTGCGTCATAAACTGCTTGAAAATTAGCTTCCATGTTCCTCTCTCCTTCACGTATGATTATACACGTAACCTTCCAACACTTTTTATTGGGATCGCCAAATTAACTTTAGAAATGTGAATTCTATTTTTATGCACATCTCAATGAGTGGTACGTTATCGCCTAACACTCAAGCAATGCCTGACCAATGTCGTCACCAGGTTATCAGGCTTACTTAGCTCAACTTATTTTTCAATGACTATTTAACTCCAGGTTCTCTTATAATGTTATTTTTTATCCCAACCGTTCCCGCCCGAATAGAAGGATATCCATGCGAAACGAAGAGCAAAAAATTCTAAACTGACTGATGGTATTTCACCTAATAGTATGAACCGATATATGCCTTTATTGCCAAAACTTGCCTTCATACTTCAAATCCAAGTTGCTTAACTTCGTTTTAACATCTTCATAGATAGTAAGCCACTCTGGTTTGGGTTCGAGGGTGCTTGTAATCGTATGCCTGGTCAAAGCGAACCCCTGGATTTCCTCCCGGGAGAGTAAATACAAATTCGTATGTTCAAGCAATAGGACACGATCTGTTTGCTTGTATTACATCCAAGCCCTGTCGGGTGACTGCATGCCCAACCTCGCCCATCCAGCGCACTTCTAAACCGGTACCATTGGGAAATGCACCATCCGCTGCTCCGACACCTTCCAGATGAGCACCACTATAAGAAATAACAATTGCGTTTGCGGCTACCTCGTACAACAATTCTCGGGTCATGGCACCCGATTTTGGGAAAATATCAGCCACAATAACAGCAGGCGCATTCCTCGCAAATGCTTGAGAAACCACTCCTTCTACCCACATCACAGATCGAGTAGAGGTTGCCACATGTCGGATGTGAATGGGGTGTAATAGATGATAGTCTGCCTGGCAAACCAAATTTGCCAGCATGAAGGATGCTGCCTGAACAACTGCAGCCCCTGGTGCATTTCCGGCTAATCCACCCACCATCACACAGGCAAGGGATGCATTGCGAGCGCCGTATGTACGCCCGTTAGCTGCACGAACCAGGCTTCCACGATCAATCATCAATTCGTTAAGCATTGGGACCAAATGCGCATCTGTTGAGCGAAGCCATGCAGGATTCGCCACACATAAATCACCAAGCTCCGAAACACTACTTTGAGCAGCCAAAAGCCCCATTCCAGGACGCCCAACTTTACGCAAACTCTCACGCAACAAGGTAAGTTCATTTCGGGTTGCATACACTTCACCTGGCTCGCCCGCCACCACAGGATATCCATCAAACGTTACCAATGACCCGCATGTTACCAAATCAACTATGGGTTCTTTCATCCAACTCATAACCATGGGCTGGAAAATATTCTCTGGCGTTGGCACTCCTGGATTGCCTCCCCAGATTGCAGGCAATCGAGTATCTTGGACTTTACGGGCATATAAAACCCGCTCATCTGTCCCCTCTCCAAAGGTAAGGTTTTGAGAGATAGAATCAAAAGCCTCTTCTATTTCTGACTGTGTAAATCGTATGACTTTTCCCGTCGATACGTCATAAACTCCCAGCGTAGTTGCTAATTCAAGGGCTGCTTGAAAAAGACGATCTATCAATCCATCATCATCGGGAATGATTTTTTGTAAATCCCACGTAATCTGGTACTTATTCACCAGATTTCGCGTGGTCATCACTATCCCGTCAAAATCCCAGTCTTCTTTTTTTGTGGTATTTCCCGCTTGTGCTCGATCTAGAATTTCCAATAGGCTGATTGTCATAGTTACTCCAAGGTCGATTTTAATAAGTTTACCTCAAACAAGAATAATCCTAAATCCTATTACATGGATGCGGTTCAACAAAATTTCTGTCCTATTGATTTTCATGTATACTAGCAAAAATCATAATAAACGATACGAATAAAAGAAACCTGTGTTAAACATAATAGTAAAAATCCCAAAAGGAGGTGAGCAAAAGTGGCACTATATATTGCAGTAAACATTGTAATCGTAATCGTTTTGGGCTTAATTGCCCGCTTTTTTAGTAAATAATCCCATTTCGCAACGAATAGAACAATTTGGAGGAGGAAACATCTAATGGAAAGCCGTGGTGGTTGGAATTTCAAATATACAACTCGGGATATTGTAATTATTGCGGTAATTGCTGCGATTGCAGGTGTAGTTAATACTGGCATTGGTAATCTCTGGTATCTGGCAAACTCGTCATTAGGTCCGATGGGAGGCGCTTTGTTGCAAGGTGCCTTCATGTGGGCTTATATCCTGGTAATGTGGCTTGTACGTCGACCGGGTGCAGCTTTGTTTCTTGGCATTATTGAGACTACGGTTGAAATTTTGCTCGGTAATGCTTCAGGTGTTGGAACACTTGGTTGGGGATTGTTCCAGGGTTTAGGTGTTGAAATAGTAATGGCGATTTGTGGATATAGAAAATTTGGACTTCTAGCAGCCTTAATGGCCGGAGCTGCTGCTTCACAATTTGGTACAGTTTGGACTGCAATCCTCTTTGGTTGGGACCCATCTTACGCAAAAGATGTCTGGTTAGCCATTCCCATCAATCTCGTTTCTGGACTTGTGATTAGCGGTCTCCTGGGGTATTATTTAGCCCAGGCACTGGCAAAAACGGGATTAATTCGCTCTGCTCATTAGCCTACTCAAGGTTTTGTTATTTATACGGGAAAGGATAAACCAACCGTTCTTCCTTTCCCGTATTCGCGAAAGAAACATGTCCGAAAATAATATCCTCGCAGAATTAATAAATGTTACCTATACACACTGGAATCATACCGAACCAACAATAATTGATGTCTCTTTGCAACTAAAACGCGGGACACTAAATGTGTTGGTTGGGCCAGGCGGGTGTGGAAAATCTACCCTCTGCGACTTGTTAAACGGCCGCATTCCCAAGTTGTTGGGGGGTAAGCTTGAAGGACAAGTCATCGTTGATGGGATGGATACCGCCAAAGTTGAGGTAAAAGAGCTTTCGCGGCGGGTAGGGTCGGTATCGCAGGATCCCGAGACCATGTTTGCCACCCTGTATGTCGAAGATGAAATCGCTTTTGGACCTGAAAATTTATTGGTAGATGCAGAAACAATCCGCCAATCGGTTGAAAATTTATTAGATGCCACCCAGCTTCGCGCTCAAAGGCGGAATCTCGTATGGCATCTATCTGGTGGTCAGGTTCAAAAATTGGGATTAGCAACGGCTCTGGCAATGAACCCTGCCTTGATAATTCTCGATGAACCGACTGCAAACCTTGATCCCATTGCTACTTTAAGTGTATACGAATTAATTCTCTCCCTCAGAAATCAAGGGGTGACTATTTTGCTTGTCATCCGCGAGCTTGACGAGTTTTTATCATGTGCTGACCAGCTTTTGGTTTTAAGAGAAGGTAGATTATTGGCTGTAGGAACTCCGCAACAAGTATTAAAGTCTCACGGTGAGGTGATGTTCACATCGTTGGGTGTTTGGCTACCCGAAACCACAGAGATTGGCCTATTGTTGATGAAGGACCCTCAAATTCAACTTGAAACTATTCCTATTACCGTGCCCGAGACTATTGCGTTACTAAAAAACAACAATCTGCTTGATAAACCTTTAATTCTACCCATCTCACCTTCAAATCAACAAGTAACAGAGTCCGAACTGCTAATTGAGGCACATAACCTTAACTTTAAATATGGCAATGGCACACACGCTTTACAAGATGTTTCATTTGACATTCGGAGTGGCGAGATGCTGGCTATTGTTGGTCGAAACGGAGCAGGGAAAAGCACGCTCGCGAAATTATTGGTTGGGTTGCTTAAACCACAAACGGGTAATTTAATCCTCTTCGGGAAACCTGCGCAGAAATGGAAAGTGGAAGACCTGGCAAATCATATTGCCCTGGTATTTCAAAACCCTGAACATCAGTTCCTGACCGATCGGGTATGGGACGAGATTGATTACAGTTTATTGGCGCGCGGCGTAGTTGAGCCTGAAATACGCAATGAAATAATTCGAGAATCCCTTTTACGCCTTGATCTGGATGCGGTTTCAGACAAGCATCCCTTTTCCTTAAGTGCCGGGATGAAACGTCGATTAGGAGTGGCTACCATGTTAGTATGCCGTCCTCGTCTCCTGCTGGTAGATGAACCAACTTATGGTCAGGATAAACAAATGACCCAAAACTTGATGCAACTCATGGAAGAAATTCGAGCAGAGGGCATTGCAGTTGTTATGATTACACATGATATGCGCCTTGTTCAGGAATATGCCCAACGAGTAATTGTAATGAGTGAAGGAAAAGCGATTTTCGACGGGCAACCCCAGGGATTGTTCAAACGAGAGGACATCCTTCAGGCTGCCAATTTGCATAAAACTGTATTACATGAGCTTGTTGGTGAGTTGTTAGCAAACGGAGTGCAAATTAACGGGGAAGTAAGAACAACAACTGATTTTATTGATGCATTGTCTCGGAAAAACGAGGGCATTTATGGCTGAAACCAGTCATAGTTTGCGGTATGTTGAAAGGGATTCTTTCCTTCATCGCGCATACCCGCTTGTTAAATTCAGCCTGGGTATTTGTGGTTGCAGTTGGATTGTTTATTTACAAAACCCCTCTATCCGGAGGAATTACATTCATTTTTGTGTTGTTAATGGCACTTCTTGTTGGAAATATACCGTTTCGCGAAATCCTCGGTAGTTCTAAGCTCATTATTGGACTGGGTTTGATTCTGATGCTGTTTCATTTCATTGTTGATCCTGGTCAGGTTATTTACCAGCTTGGCCCTTTCAAAATAACGGATAATGGTTTAATTCAGGGTCCAATATTTTTCTTCCGTCTCTCTGTAGTAGTATTAGCCAGTTTTTTACTTATTTGGACTACAGACCCTCGCGATTTGATGGTTTCTTTAGCTAAAGCAGGTATCCCATACCGGTTTGCTTTTGCAGTTTTTTTAGCACTGCGATTTCTTCCCCTAGTCCAACAGGAAGTAGATGCAGTTCGGTCTGCTCATGCCATCCGCGGTCGTGCATCTAAATCCGGGATTGTACATCGCATTAAACTTTGGCAACGTTATATGTTTACTGTTCTTGTGAATGGTTTACGAAAAGCTGAAGCGGCAGCAACTGCATTAGAATGCCGCGCATTTGGAAGCAGTCCTACCCGGACCTATGTGAAAGATGTTCACTTTCATCCAACAGACTTGATATTAGTAATTTTTTCGATCATTCTGATTACCGCATTAATTTTGTGGGAAAGATTCTCTAGTTTGGTTTAAAAGCATTTTCTTTTGGTAATGCAAAGTGTTGTGATGCTCATTTTTTACTCTGACCATATCAAAGTCCCCCTGCCCGCCAATCACCGCTTCCCCATATCCAAATATGCCATGTTGCATGATGCATTAATTACTGAAGGGATTTTTGCTGCTGAAGAATTGGTTCCCGCTTCACGCGCCAGTCGAGCAGAAATACTTCTTGCGCATACTCCGGATTACTATGATTCTTTCGTATCTGGTGAAGTCGAGCCAGGTATTATGCGCGAAATCGGCATACCATGGAGTCCTGAATTGGTTCAGCGAACCCTTTATAGTGTTGGCGGATCAATTGCTGCCGCAAAACAATCACTGGTAGACGGGTTTTCTGGCAACCTTGCGGGAGGTACGCATCATGCCCAGGCAGATAAAGGAGCAGGATTTTGCGTTTTTAACGACCTGGCTGTTGTATGTTTACTTTTATTAAAAGAGAAGCGTGTCAAACGAATCGCCGTTATAGACCTGGACGTCCATCAAGGAAATGGTACTGCTGCAATTCTATCGGGAGACTCCAGAATATTTCTTTTCAGCATGCACGCTGAGAAAAATTATCCCTATAGAAAAGTACCTTCAACAGTAGACATTGGTTTGCCTGATCAAACTGATGATGAGACATACCTGGCTGCACTTGAACAGGGACTTGAGCATGTGATAGCTTTTGCGCCACAAATCGTCCTTTATCAGGCTGGTGTTGATACTTTAATCTCCGACCGATTAGGTCGACTTTCATTAACGATAAATGGGCTTGCCAGGCGCGACCAGATGGTCCTGCAAACCTGTAGCAGAAGTGCAATTCCTGTTGCCATGTATATGGGTGGCGGTTATGCGCAACCTATCGAGCTGACTGTCCAGGCTCATGTACAATCGTATCGAATCGCTCGCCAGGTATTTTGCCATTTGTAACCCACCCAGGGCATTTACCTGTATAATCACCCTCTATTTATACCGTTGATATTCCTGCAAAAAAAGAGAAACAAATGCAACTATATTTCGTTCGTCATGGTCAATCACAAAACAATTTATTATGGGAATTGCATGGCCATGAACTTGGTCGTAGCGACGACCCCGATCTAACCGAGCGTGGGCTTCAACAAGCCCATGCAGTGGCAGAATTAATTGCCACCGGACACCCCCAATATCCCTGTCAATCTAATCCAGGAGGATTTGGAATCAGCCATGTGTATTGCAGCCTGATGGTAAGAGCAACTGCAACAGGTTCCGCGATAGCGAATCGCTTGAATTTACCTCTCACTGCCTGGCCGGAAGTGCATGAAACTGGTGGAATATACATTGAAGTTGAAGAAAAAAATGTTGGACAACCTGGAAAAAGCCGCTCTTATTTTCTTAATCGCTTTCCCGGCCTGGTTCTCCCAGATTGGGTATCAGAAGCAGGTTGGTGGAATCGCCCCTTTGAAGAGAGACCCGATCGCATCATTCGTGCCAGGCAAGTAGTGAAACAATTACTTGAAATGCATGGGAATTCTGATGACAGGGTAGTAATGGTTAGCCATGGCGGATTTTACAATTATTTGATGGCCGCGCTTCTTGATTTACCAGCTCGTCACCCGACCTGGTTCCTGAATCAAAATACGGCTATCAGCCGTATTGACTTTAACCAGGACGAAGTACTGATCGTATATCAGAATCGGATTGACCATCTCGGTCCAGAATTGCTGGATTAGGTCATGAAACCTGTACGAGCAATGGAATAACTGAACAATCTCTTTGCGATGGCTTTAGAAGGTGAAGTCCTTAAATTTTTTGAAAAGCCTTTGCAACCTGAATTGCAGCATCTTGCAGATATTGCTCGCCACGTTTGGGATCCGCTGTAAGAGGATTACCCAATACTCCTTCTGGCGCAATATCATCAATTAACCAGGCGAAATTGAGATCACCCATAAATGGAGTCGTTCCTTGCTTTAATAACCGTTCGGGTATCCCGTGTGGAGCCAAATTCATGTGCACCAACTCGGGTACACATTTCAAAAGCACTGAAGTCTCCACATCACCTGCGTGAATACCATACATCTGCTCGGTTTCACTTAAGCCAGCAGTTGGGGGAGCAATTCGTAAAAAGATGTGAAGGGCAAACACCAACAAACCAGTCTTTTCTCTAATATCACGAATTGCAAAGTCAATTACCTCAGTATTTCCACCATGCCCGTTGAGAATTACCAATCTTTTAAAGCCGCTTCTCGCAACACTTTCGCCAATCTCCATCAGCATGTGCAGCATGGTTTCAGCGGTTAAACGTAATGGTGCCAGGAAAATGAATGTGTTCGTTGCTCTTTCCGTAAGCCATGTGAGGTAAATAATAGACGGGAAAGTTTTCCGGCAATAGATCTAAACTCCTTGATAAAACTTCCTGGGTTATTATGCTATCGGTATAGACGGGTAAGTGAGGACCATGCTGTTCTATGGATGCAATGGGAAGAACGATCACAGCACTATCTTTTTCGGGCATCTGAGCAATCTGTCGACTTGTTAAATGTGGGAGAAAATGAATATCCATCGTTGGTACTCCAAAACACAGGAATGTATTACTTCTTTTATCAATATAACAAAATTCTTGAACCTTTCAGTAACACCTATCCACTCAATTCACTCTGATACTGTTTAAGATCTTCCTCCGGTTGAGGAAATTGCATTTCCAGTTTTTCCAGTTTTTCAACCAAAACCCGGGCAATTACCAGGTTGCGGAACCACTTTCGGTCTGAGGGGATGAGATACCAGGGAGCCCAATCCGTACTGGTTTTCTCCAGGACGTCTTCATACGCTTTCATGTACTCCCCCCACTGCTTGCGGGTTTCCAGGTCTCCGGGGTTAAATTTCCAACGCTTGGCGGGGTCTTCCAATCGTTCCAGCATGCGCTGGCGTTGTTCCTCTTTACTGATATGAAGGAAAAATTTTATAATAGTAGTTCCCTCATCAGCAAGAGTGCGTTCAAAGTGGTTTATCTGTTCATATCGTTTTTTCCAGGTTTCTTTTGGTACCAGGTTCAATATTCTCACTACCAATACATCCTCGTAGTGGCTGCGGTTGAAAATTACAATTTCGCCTTTCCCTGGAGTTTGTTTGTGTACACGCCACAAATAATCATGAGCAAGCTCTTCGCTGGTTGGCACTTTAAAACAGGCAACTCTCACACCTTGTGGATTCACCCCATCAAAGACGTGTCGGATTACACCATCTTTGCCGCTGCTATCCATGCCCTGCAGAATAATAAGTAATTTATGCTTCCCTTCTGCATAAAAGAGCTCTTGCAGAGATTCCAGCTTCTTATTTAGTTTCTCAATTTCACGCTGAGCATCTTCCTTGTCTCCATCATACCCAGATGTTTTTGCGGCATCCCACTCTTCCAGGCTAATTTTCTTTCCACTCTTCATAAGATACTGTTTCACATTAACCTCCTGAGTACTTTCGTAATGCTTTTTCAACCAATCAAAATCATTCATATTCTCAAAGATTGTACATCCATATTGATATGAGAATTGTATACGAAAAGTCATATTCCCAATTTATTGCCTGAAGTTGAGTTTACACTCTTTCTTGATACTAACGAGCGTGGTTTGTAGTATCTCAATTTCCTTTGTCGGGCTATAATTATCCATACATTTTTGTTCTATGGATTGTGGCATGAAAAATACTCGATTGTGGTTTGTAATTCTTATTTTATTTTTGGCTATAACTTTCAATATAGACTTGGTGAAAACCGGATCTGACAGTCAGGGTATTATCACTCCATCCGTTTGTATTCGGAATGATTGTTTTTGGGCTTCTCATTCCATTAATCTTTTCATCTCTACGAAAACTTCCCCTGGTGGTTTTTCCTTTGTTTTGGGGAGGTGTCTACAACTTGTTGCGAATAACACCCTTAAATCGATATCCATATTTTGGTGCTGAAAATACGGTTCGTACTTTTATTGAACTTCTCTTTGTTGTGCTGTCTGGTCTCCTTGGAATCCTGCTGGTAAGATTTCTATACAGGCAATTTTCAGCGGACAAAGAGCATGACTTTTCACAAGACACCTATGGAACGACAGAGGCAATAGAACAGGAACAATTACGGGATGAGTTCAGACGCAGCAAACAAAGCGAACGTCCCATCGCCCTGATTGCTCTTGAACCTACCGCTGATGATTTAAGTTCTTCTAGCGCAAGAATTCCTGCTGACCTGCCCCTCAAAGAAAAACAAAAACTTATCTATAAAACCATAAAAGAAGTTCTTGCCAAACAATCCCGTCAGTCAGACCTTGTTCTCGGCCGCACCAACGAAGGACAATTCTTAATCATTTGCCCGGAAACAAATCAAGTTGGCGCAAATCGTCTTGTAAAACGCATCAGTGCGACAACCCAAGACCAACTGGGAATCAAAATAAAATTTGGGATTTCTTTGTATCCAGATGATTCAAGTACATACGAAGAGTTGCAGCAAATTGCTGAAACCAGATTGGATAATCCTCAAATTTTGGAAAGCACTGCTGGAAAATAATGTAATTGAAAACAGATTTTTGGGAATGAAAAATCGATTTCGAGTATACCTTCCGCTTTTACTATTATTTATGCTTGCCTGCACCTGGTTCCAGGCAAGCCCCACCTCCACACCAATTCCTCCAACCCTTACACCAACAGTCACACCTGAACTTTTGCCCACACCCGAGATGAGAATACAAGCCAGTACATTGTCAATCAATTTAGGTGAACAGGTCTCTATTTCATTACAAATAAACAATGTTTTAGACGCAACTTGCAACGGACTTTATTACCGCGACGGGTCAATGTTAGCCTTTGGTTGGCTCGGAGAAAGTGATACACAATTGCTTGAATTGATTTCTCAAATTGAACCCAAAGAAAATTTAACATTTACTCTTAGTGGTAAAGCACCAGGTACTGCTGAATTAAAGGCAGCCTGTTCGGGGAATGTCTTATTTCGGTATGGTCAAGGAACAAGCACGGAACAATGGTACGGGGTGAGCGATCCGATTCTTATTACGGTTCGATAGAATTGAATAAACCAGCAAATGACTAAATCCCTGTATTTACGTCATTAGATTGGCGTATAAACAGGGATTATGGTGTTGGAGTTTCTGTCGGCGTTTGGGTATCTGTTGGCGTTTGGGTATCCGTTGGTGTTTGTGTATCCGTTGATGTTGCAGTAGCTGTTGAAGTTGATGTATTTGTTGAAGTTGCAGTGGCTGTGTTTGTGGTTGTGGCTGTTGGCGTTGGAGTTTTTGTAGGACTGGGTGCCACGATTCGTGGTGCCAACCATAGTGCCTGGGCTGCATTAGCATTACCGTTATCCTGAACGGTTAAAACAAATTTAAGTGTTTGCCCTGCAAAAGAATTTAGATCCACGGTAGCACGATGTAACTCACCATCACTTACCTCGCTCCAGGTTCCCAAATTTACAATTGTTCCATCGCTTTTTTTATACCCTAGTTTAAATTTCACTTTGCATGCGCTAAATCCGTATGCACATCCAACCCAGGACACAAATCTGTCACCGGCTTTAACTGTGTAATTGGGAAAAGTAGCTTCGACATAACCCTGGTCAGGATGCATCCAAAGGGTTCGCTCATCATCCACTCTTCCCCCTTCGAATTTTGGTTTAGTCAAAACAAGAGCCCAGGCATATTGGTATGCACTATCCGGGCATGGAAGCCTGACTTTGTCTGTTCCTGCCCCACTCTTCCATGTGGCTTTACACATCAAAGCAACAAAATCCAATGGGTAAATTGATGCAGGAACTTTATCGCTGGTGGGTGCATTAATCTTTAACAGATACTTGAAATGCCTGGTCGCCTTTGGCTCCTGCTCCAAATAGCTTGTTGTTTGCATTTCGCAGCATCCAGTTTCCTGAAAATGTACCTGGGCTGGCAGGCGCACGTAAATTAATGGATAAGTCAACAGATTGACCCGGAGTAATATTGGAGGTGAATTTATATACTGCCTGGCCTTCCATTTGTGCACCGCTGACAAATACCAGGGCATATCCCGTGGTCCAGGTACAGGTACCCGTATTTTTTAAACGCCAACCTTTTGTAAAGAAATCTCCTGGTAAAAATGAGCTGCCGTCTGGCACAGTGGTGCTAATAAAGGTAACCTGATCACAAATGTTTGATGTTGCTGTTGTGGGTGTTTTTGTTTTTGCCTGGGTGACAGAAGACATTGGCGTCAGGCTGGGATATGGGGTTAATGACGGAGGTAATGTCCTTGTATTCACAACAGTTGAGCTGGAAAATGGGGAAATGGTCCCGATACTTACAGCAGAAGTTGGCGTCTCAGTTGAAGAGTGAAAGGTATTGGTACTTTCGAATTCCTTGGTGAGCATCTCGGATGTTAATCGCATCGATACCCCATTGGCGATTGCAGTTTTTTCAGCATCTCCCACCGATAAGCCTTGCATGGGCAGTGAGCACCCAACCAGGAAGACTATCGCAAAAATCACCGGGATGCTTTTCAACTTGGTCGCCATCTTACTTCCCTCTTTCACATCCCATTACAGATACAGACTTGTAAAACTACTGTTTGCGAAAGCACGAGAACTCATAGTACCTACAATCTTACTACCATTAGTGGTATTTACTTTATTACCTATCAATGTGCGGAGCCACCCAAAATGCCCTATCATCAGAAGAGGATCCATTATTCTGAACTGTAAATATAAATTCTACAGATTTACCCGCAAGCGAAGAGAGATCGATATCAATATTCGTATACTTACCTTCAGATACTTCATTCCAGCCACCCAATGCGGTTACTGCACCGCCGTTGGCAACATAGGAGAGTTGGAATAACACATTGCAGTTGGGGCTTTTATCCAGGCATCCGATCAGTGCCTTGAATTCATCTCCATTTTGAATATTGATTGCAGGAAATCTACCTGAGATATATCCGCCCGATCCATTTGCTGGAATAGTAATAATTGCCGGTTCGTCTTCTTGATAGCCGCCTTCAAGCTTTGGGCTGGCAACTTTACTGATTGAACCATTTGTAAAGTCAGAGTTGGAATTCGGACAAGGCAGCGCGCCGGTGGAACTGCTCCATAATGCAGAACACATATTATGCACAAAATCCAGTGGTTTTGATGGATCCAACGTTACTAATTCGTTGACCTGAATTTTTGTCCAAAAATATGAACGCGTGGATGAGCCCAAACCAAACGTTACCCCTGATGTGTTTTTCATTAACCAGTTAGAGATATAACTTCCTGCAGCATTTGGTGCAACCATCGCTACAGATACATCAACCGTTCCACCTGGATAAACCGTGCTATTAATCTTAACCGAAGCAGGTGCACCCAATGAACTGCCTTCAACAAAAACAATGGAATACTCTGGTGTCCAGGTACACGTTCCAATATTTTTCAGCCGCCATGTTTTTGTAAATGCCTGACCTGGCACCATCAAAGCACCATCTGGTATGCTGATGTCATCCACAAGACTTGCCCAATCACATGGTGTTGGAACTGGTGTAGCAGTCGCTGGAATCGGTGTCTGTACTGATACTTGAGGTGTAGAAGTAGGAGCAACAGGAGTAATCATTCCTGCTCCTGGCGTTTGTGTTGGCTGTGCCGTCAAATTTGCAACCAGGGTTTCAAATGCTCCTTGTGTCTGGCGCGATTGAACTGTTTGCGCTACGGATGTTAAAACCACACTGGAATTTTCAGCGCTTTCCTTGGAAGGCAAATAACATGCGGTTAACAAAAGAACAATACTCAAAGCAAAGAAAGAAAATATCTTTTTCATGACACAATATCTCCACCCATATGACGTATTGGGTTTCATATTTGTTCCTGTGTTAAATCATAACAGAGACTGAATTTAAAACCAGTCCCTATCAATAAATTAATATTTGAACATTGAAGTCTTTGCAAAACCACAAACGAAGGAAAAATAATACCAAACTAAAAAACGATCGGATCCCTGGTGGAGCCTGATAATTTATCGCATTTAACTTATATTGAGCGGCAATGGTGAAGCAGGATAAATATATCCATTAGAGCATAGATTACAATATTACGCAATATGGTTGATTCTGGTTAACGCTATTCTGTGCTTAGTACCAGTTTCTTTTGGGGTGTATAACAGAATTTGTTCTTGTTCGCGTTTCTCATATGTGCCATCAGATACATGTTACATGATACCCAAACGGATATTGATATCGGGGTACAAATATTTCTGACGGAATGGTGATATCGGGATCATCCACAAATTCGCACAAAAACCGACCGCTTCTATAGTCAAAATCGTTTCTCAACAAATCACCCGAAATGTACCTGGCATATGGACGAATAAACGCTTGAGCCGCACGAGCTCCTGAGTTTATATCATCAGAATCTGTTTGTTGATCTCGGCTGAAAATCGAAAGGTCTTCGTCGTTCCATTGATCTCCACGGGCATTTGTATTATCAGAGGTGTAATTCCAAAGTGTGCTATGCAAAAGGCTATTCTCTAGTGCGCGAAAACTGGTGTCAAGCGCTTCAATTTGGTTTTGAAAATTTCCTGTTTTATACGCTTTTTTATGATCCAAATCAAATGGTATTCCAAATTCCCCAATGATACTTGGTACATTGTTGAGTTTTTCTCTTGATAGCGCTTTTATTTTTTGCATCTGATTGGAAAAGGTACGAATAACTTGTTTTCGCCCAAAAATTGGTTTCCTGCTCTCAATATCCCATGTAAAAAATGGAATATGCTTTTTTAAGACCAGGGTAATATCATCATACCAATGGGTGGCGTTCACCAGGTTGCCTGGTTGTTCTAAATCCCAGGTTGGCATTTCTCCTTGGGGGTCACCTTCGATAAAAATGAATGCATCTGGTTGGATAGATCGAATTGTTTTCGTAAAGCGTAAGATGAAAGGTTTTAGATAATCCTGAGCAAAATCTACTTCTTTTTCTTCTCTCTTTCCAAAGTATTCGGGGTGCAGCAATACGGCATCACCTGCCTGGTTGTAATCCCACACGCCATGTTGTCTCCAAACGCACTTTTTATCATCTTCCCAGGCTCGCTCCCGTTCAACATTCATTAAACGCTTGCCATGCTTATGTATTCCTGTAATACCTAACTTCCAGACTCCAACTTCTACCGGCTGCCCATCCCCCAATACCATACCCTGAAATGGAGTCGGTGCATTTCCCCATTTAGCCAGTGAAGGATGCTTATTTAAATCCTGTATCCCAATATAGCCGCACGAAGGTTCGTTAAAGGTGTCATACCCGATCACGAATGGCATACCAGACAAGCGTTTTGCTACCTGTGCGACCGCTTGAATATAATGTTCTTGTAAATAATCCTGAATGGGAATTCCGTCACATTTAATCAATGGGGCAAAGTCATTGCCGCCAAAAAATAAAGTAAACATTGTGCTGCATGCCAGTTTGGTGGCATTGGTAGGCCATATCATTTTTGGTAATGGATCTCCCACCTGATTGTGAACCACAGCAGCACCATTTTTGGTAAACCGTGTGATATCCAGACCCGCTGCCTCTAATGTCCAACCCGGGGCACCATCGCCGCCGGTAAAACGGCTCCACACATCCTGGTGAGGATCAATAAACAAGGTAAAGCCATGCTTGCCTGCACAACGTATTATTTCTTCAATATAATCCAGGTAGTCTATATCGTAGATGCCAGGTCCGGCATGTTCAATTGCTTCCCATGTGATCAGAAATCGTAAAAATGTAAATCCCCATTCTCTCAGTCGGGAAAAATGCTCATCGGCTTCTGCAAGGGGAAAGGGTCTGCCCACAAATGAAACCGTTCTATGATCGAAAAATCCAGCATTACGGTAGGTCGCCCCGTCTGGCGTGAACGGCACTTTGGAACTCCCGCCTAAATTCACACCTCTAAATAATACTTTCCTGCCATACTCATCTATAAATAAATCACCTTTTATCAGCATATATCCTCGGAAAAACAAATATGGTGGGGGCTGGAAATTGCTTGGTGGTTTAAATTTCGGTTAAAACTTGTACTGAAAAACAGTTGATTTTTTAATATACAACAATAACAAAACAGAGCGAAATAAATTTCGCTCTGTTTTGTTAATTCTACACTATACCAGTTCGGAAACCCAACCGATACCTAATTCCGCAAGCTTGCTAGATGAAGGATTCCCGGTTTCTTTATCCCATCCCATCAACCGATAATACTCATCTTTTAGTCCTTCAAACTCTTCATGGGTATAATGCACACCTGCTGTTGGACCTGTACCTTGTAGAGGCAGGAAGAATTTTGGTGACAGCGTATCCTGTTCACGCGTGAAACCTTCGCGCATATTGAAAGCACGCATCAAATTTATCCGTCGTTCGCCAATTTCCAGAACGTCGTTAATCTCCAGGTCCCAACCTGTTACTGACCGAAGCATTTCAACTAATTCCATCGGGCGATATAATGTCCAGCCAACCCCCCAGACGAACGTGCACAAGCCCATGGTATCAACCGCTGATAGAAGCTTTTGCGTAACAGCAACCAATCTGGCGCGCTCATCGCTAATCACACCGGGTTTCATATTATTGGTTAACCCAAGCTGCCCTAAGCGAAGTCGTGCTTCTTCTCCTGCAGTCTCTTCATATCCGCCATCATGTTCTGTCTGCGTATGATCCGCTCCAAACGGATTTACAGCATATATCAACCCCATTGAACGTTTTGCCTGGGGCATATGGGCGGGGGCTTCCTGATTTTTAGCGACAATCAGAATTCTCTTCTGTTCCGCGTCCGATAATCTTGGCAGCGGCAGCAGATCCTTCAGCCAATATATTGCCAAACCCTTCTCGGTTGGCAATCATCTCAACCATTTTGATCATTGAATCTGCGTTACCAAAATGCAGGTCAATTCCACCTGTATCCTCCAAGGTAATTTTTCCTTGTTCAAAGGACTCCATCGCCCAGGCAATTGTTGCCCCACACGTTATTGTATCCATCCCATACTGGTTACAAAGCTGGTTCGCTAACGCAATTGCATGCAGGTCCGAAATACCACAATAGGAACCAAATGTCGCAATAGTTTCATACTCTGGTCCACCAAACCGCCCTTCCACTTTGTTTCCGGCATATTCAGTATCGACCACTCGTTTGCAGCGGATAGTGCAGGAAAAACACGTGTCGCGCTTTGTGAGAATCGTTGCTGTCATCACTTCGCCATTGATGCTCTCGTAACCTTCAAACTGTCCCAGGTTATAGTTATTCGTCGGTAAGCCGCCTGTAAAGTTTTGCCATCCTACCCCGCCTGCTGTTCCATCAACATGCAGCCCCTGGCTTGAGGGAGTATCTGGAATACGTCGAGTTCCCCTTAACAAACAAATCGGTTAATGCTTTGGGCTCAAATGGTTTCATTTTCTGCCCACCTTGTACAACTATGGCTTTAAGGTTTTTCGACCCCATAACTGCACCCATGCCAGTGCGGCCATTGGCACGATTGAGCATACTGATCATTGCACCGAAGCGAACTCTATTTTCTCCCGCCGGTCCGATTTGCAGAATCTGTACAGTTGTATCTTTCAATTCTTCTTTTATTAATTCTTCGCTTTCGTGTGTCTTTTTGCCCCACAGGTGTGCCGCATCTCTAATTTCAACTTTTCCTTCATTTATCCATAAATACACTGGAGTGGAAGCCTTCCCGTTAATTACTATCCCATCAAACCCAGCGTGTTTAAGTCTCGCGGGAAAGAAACCTCCACTTTGGCTATCTCCAATAGCTCCAGTTAGAGGCGATTTTGCATTCACAACCACCCTGGATTGCCCAGAAATTAAAACACCGGTTGGAACACCAGTAAAAACCGTTAAAACATTCGCTGGATCAAAGGCGTCAATTCCCGCTGGAGTTTCTCTCAAAATATAATTAAGTCCCATTGCACTTCCACCGCCATACATTCGGTAAAAGTTTTCTTCGGGGGATTCTATCCAGGTGGTTCTTTTCGTCAGGTCCACATGTAATACTTTTCCATTAATACACGACAAGGGCATTTTCATTCCTCCAAGAATATTCATTCTATTATAAAGAGTTTTCTCAGAAATGGCGGCTACTCGAATTTCAGAAATTGCCTCCGCCAGAAGGGCGGAATATCTGAACTTCATCACCATCTCTTAATTCTAATTGCATATTCGTCTCAATGTGATTGTTTACGGAAATTGCCACATCCCCTTCTATCTTCAAGTATTCAAGCAATGATTTTAGGCGCGATCCGTCATTAATTTCCAAATCTGCTTTTCCATGGGCATTTTCGGGCAGCAACAGGCGTAATGCTGAATGTAATATAACTTTGATTTTCATTTTTTCTCTTTTGTAAAATCGAAACATAAAAATAATCAGGCTAATTTATTCTTTCCAATCGCAGATTCCAAAATGGATTGCCGTAAATTTTCTGGAAAAACAATATTCCAGTCATATCGGGGGCTGCGAGATGGTTGCTTCATGGTGGACAGATCAATTTTACCTGACTCAAAATCTACCATAAATCTCAGCAATGCAAGCGATACAAATTGACTTGCCGGAATTTTCTCTTTTTTTCCAAGATTTTTTATATATTGTCTTAATTCCGGAAGGATATCAAAAGTGGCTCTTCTCTCTTTGCGTGCAAGTATTTTTTCTCTCTCTTTTTGCCTGTGGTTGGAAACTTGTTGCTGTTCAATAGAGGCAGCTTTTTGAATTTCGCTTGTATTATACAGGGAGAATATGGAGTTCGAATCCTGATTATCATCTCGTTTATCTGTTACCACGCCCTACTCCTTCTAAACTCAAAAAATCGGCTGAAATCCATGAAAAGAATCCATAGTGATGCCCATGGTCAATTGAGGGTAATCCCTTTTTTATTAAACCTCAACCCCAATCCATTCGTTGAGGATAATATACAAAGTATATTTACGCTTCATACAGAAATAATTATAGTGTACATATCAGCCAATACCCGGGAGAAGGAATTTTCCTCTCGGATCAAACAAGCGTGTTGCAACTTAATAATTTCCCGACCTGAAACATTCTACAATCCAACTATTTTCACGCAAATTAAAAAGCGCTTGCCATACATGGCAGGCGCTTAACTCTTCAAAATCCTTCCCTCTCACTCCTGGTGCAAAAACACCCGCACACCGTCGCGCTCGTCCATTACCAGGGCGGTTTTCGGATAACCCAATAAAATCATGCTGACCCAGATATCCCCCAGCGCACCGCTGGCATTCAGGATGCCGCAGATACCGATCAGGGGCACCCAAGCTGTTCCAGCCCAGATTCCCATCCCCACCACCACCAGCAGGGTAATCAGTACCACCGGTGCAAGGACTACTACCAGGTAATCGTTGCGTTGAAAAGGAAATCCGGGGGAAGTGGCATAAAACATCAGTTGTTTCCAGGCAATCCCGTAGCGGGCTTTGGCACCAAACAACTGCATCACCAGTCCGTGCGTCAATTCATGCAGGATGAATATCAGCAGGATCCCGATAAACACCATCCCAATTTCCTTGATTCCGAAAGAACCGCTGACGGGCAGCCAGCCCAGTTGGGTACCCAGCCGGGAGAAAATCAGCCAGAAGATGAACAAACACAGCACGGCACCGAACTGCAAAAGGATAACCCTGACCGGTTTCACGGTTATCCTCCAATACAGCACTTCTTGAAAAGCAGGGGGTAAGGTACCAATATCTGAAGCGGGGTTCTTGATATCCAGCATGGGTAGCTCCTAACGGTAATGGGTGTACCCACAAACCGGGGTTCTGCCGCCAAAAAGCCCGGTCAAGCCTGTGCATCACGATGTTGATCGCAGGTGGATTCAATGGGAATTAAGGATACGGATAATGGTCCTGGTTACATTTTATAAGTTAAGGACTGTCTGAGTCCCAAAAAGAATCTTAAAAATATCTAAATATTTTGGATTTTTCTCTCATCTTCCCCACAAAATGGATCATCAGAGGGCAATATCCGGCAGTGACCTGACCCGCAGGGTACACGAATCAGGTCACGTCACGATTAACAATCTTATTCGGTCAACCTCAACCCGGCAGGCGCTCCGGTTGTTTGCCGCGCAGCACAAAGGTGAGCAAAACTCCAGCCACAAACCCGCCGATATGCGCCATGTATGCCACGCCGCCGGAAGCACCAGCAGTGGAGATTGAGCCGATACCGCTGAACAACTGCAGTACAAACCACAACCCAATTACAATCAGGGCGGAAACATTGATGATACCCCGACCCTGCAAAACTTTTACCTTACCCTTCGGGAACAGGATAATGTAAGCCCCGAGCACTCCGGCAATCGCCCCGGATGCACCCAGGTTGGGAATATCCGAACCGGTACTGAACGCCAGTTGGGCAAATGTTGCACCCAGCCCGCACAGCAGGTAGAAGACCAGGAACTTGATGTGCCCGAATCGGTCTTCCACGTTATCCCCGAAAATCCACAGGTAAAGCATATTACCGCCCAGGTGCAGCCACCCTGCATGCATAAACATGGAGGAAAAGAGGGTCAAAAATTCTGCACCGGGGTCAGCCAAAAAGCGGCTGGGAACGAAAGCCCATTTCATCACGAAGGCATCGCCGCCAGCCAACTCCAGGAGAAAAACCAGGACGTTGACAGCAATCAAGGCATAGGTGACAAAGGGAAACAATCTGCGAGAGGAATTATCATCACCAATTGGGAACACGGGTTTTTCTCCTTAGGTTTTTGGCATTAACCAATCTTACAAAACTAAATAACTATTCAGCCCCAGGGCATCCTTCAGCAGGTGCCGGGATGAGATCGCCTTCATGACCGTTATGACCACTCAGAGCATTGATGCTGATGGTGATCAGGTTATATGGATTCTTCTCACTACCAGTGGCATGGCAGATGGTAATCTTGCCATTATTATCAACCGGTAATAACGTTGGGCGGGCAGGATTCACCATTCACAGGAATGACATCGCCCACATGGTCGCCATGACCATCCAGACCGCTAATGCTGACCATGATGGTATCATACGGTTTGGTCGCATCATCAGTGGCATGGCAGAGGACGATCTGTTCATCCTCAATAACCACGGGAGAAATTGGACAGCCACCCACTGGAACAGGGTAGATGTCGTTAGCATGATCCAGGTGTTCCCGGACGATTGTACTGTTGTCGAGGCTTACTTCCAGGTATGGATTCTCCGGGTCACCGGTGGCATGACAGGCTGTAGTCGGGAGGTTGGTATTACATCCCGCCAGCAGTAGCAGCGCCAGAATTTGGAGGCCTGCAATCAACATGATCGTTCTTTTACTTAACTTGTTCATCTAAATCTCCTTGGTTTTGGTTAATAAAACTTTCGTACAGATAAGGTACTTCACGGATTTCGTTCCGTGGCTCCGTGTTATCCGCGGCGGCGTCTCGACCCGGCAAACACGCCCAGGAGAAGGAACACGATAGCCACGCCAATCAGGAATCCGAAGTTATATTGGCTCCCGTTATTGTGCACTTCGTACATTTGAATATTGGAATTAATCACTGAAAGTATGAGCGTAACGGGTGAGATAATCCCGTGCCAGATTCCCGGGAAAAAGCCTGCCACCCTGCCATATGCATCATTCGTGTTGGCAAGCGGATTTACTCCCGGGGAATAAATACCGGGTACATCAATCAGATTTCCCGTTACCGGTGTAGCCGAGGTTGTTCCAGGCTCGGCGGTAGTTAGTTCCAGGCGCGTCCCTGGTGCACAGCTCACCAGCATCGTCAGCATGACGAGGATGAGAACAAAAACAAATAACAATTTTTTCATCGTATCCCTCCAGATAGGAATTTACTGGCTTTGTCAAATATAATATCTCCTGCTGGTGACCAGACCTCACAGCAGTTATGCAAGCGGAAACCCACTTCCGGTTGCATAATCATCTTATGCGATTGCAGCCAATAAAGTCCCTAATATTGTCTGTATTTTCTCTGGATATTTTGGAACCATCTCCCCTGTGGAACACTCTTTGCCTGAATAAAAAACCGTCCTCCTGAACAGGAGGACGGTTTTGAATGGTGTTGCAGCCTTTGCAAACTATTATGACTTATGTAACAGAAGCAGGTACAGGGTTGCTGCCGTGGAGAGAACAGACAGGGCTGGTAAAACCTGGTGAATCTTGAGCACAAAACCTGGCATGGCTTTGGCGGTGCTCAACAACCCCCCGGTAGCCATTAATGCCAGGATGAACACCAATGTCAGCACACATGCTGCCAGCTCAAGCGGTGTGAGAGAGGCTGCCTGGTGGATGCGGTAAACTGTGATACCCAGGAAAACAACCGCACCTAGTGAAATCAACTTGTGGACTGTCAGAATCAAAACATTGATTGGTCTGCCGGTATGGCTTAGCCACAACCCGGAAGCAACCATGAATGCGAAAAACAGTCCTGCAATTACAAATTTGCCAATCATTCCTTACTCCTTAATATTTTAAATTCGATTTATGGATTTTTTATTCCATCCCAAAACAGGTCAAATCCCTGCTGGATGGCTTTCTGCACCTGGGAGGGGTCGGGCAGCATCCGGATGTGGTTCATGACAGCCACGATATCCTGGTACAGGAAACCGCCAATCAGGTCGATTGGATAGGATTTGATGCTGCCTTCAACCAATCCTTTTTGAATGGCATCATAATAAAATTGAAAGGCTTTACCGGTTTCCCGTGTGGTGGCTTCGGTGATCCATCCTGAATCCCGGATTTGCTGGGAGAACTGGTAGGCATCCATGTGCTCCAGCAGCCAATGTACCGACCCATTCCAGATGGCAAAAAAGGTATCCTGCGTGGATTGAGAATCAGTCAGCAACTGGTATATGGCTTCGGATTCCTGCCGGCTGATCATGATGACAAGGTCATTCACCAGGTCCTGCTTGGTGGCAAAGTATAAAAACAGGGTGCCGGAGGCGGTTCCTGCCTCCCGGGCAATATCTGCCGTGGAAGTGTTTTGAACTCCCTTGGAAACAAACAACTGCAAAGCTGCCTGTAAAAATCGTTCCCGTTTGTCCTGGCTGAGCTTTCTGACCATGAATATCTCTCCATAGTTATTCTATAATGACTGACTACTCATTCATTATAGAATAACTTTATCCCTTTGTCAAGGGTTTTTTAACAATATTGGATGGAAAGATAGTACGCAATTCAGCTAGTTGCAGGGTGGGCAATACATGCAAGCCACGTTATGGCAGAAATCACTAACCTGCCCTTCAAGTCTTTCAGACAGGTGTTGTATAGTTAGCAGAACAAGGAAGGATTTATCCCTTGTGGTATTACAAGTGCTTTTTATTGGCTTATGTGCAGGCTGTGATGTTATGCAGGTTTTCTATTCAGCCACGGCTGAAATATTAACGCCAGATAGCCAGGATCATGCCCGCCAGACCCAGGGAAACCAGGTGCTCGCTAATCCGGATGAGAAACAGCTTGAAGGAAATCTTTTCCCAAATCAGTTCGCCGATTTCCAGGGTCACGATGAATCCCACCCAAACCAGTACGCCGACAAGAAACCCCGGAAATTGCAGTGGTGGCATTGGCAAGATAAACGATGATTGCCAAAACCAGGGCAATTGCAAAATGACCAATGAGACCCAATATCATCCATTGGCTGGCTGGTTTCAAGTCTTTTCCGGTTAGCTCCATCCAGGGCTTACCAAAAATCCCCGGTTGATACCAGATGAGACCGGTCACCATGTGCACAATCCCTGCCACCAGGACCGCAAAGGGATTAATCGTCACGATCGTATCCAAGATTGACATGCTTCACCTCTGAATGCCAGTTTGGAGGTTACTCTTTTTCACCCACCAGTTTTATTATATGACTTCCCCCGCAATATACAATCATGAACACGCTATGATGCTATTCAGTTTTTCTGGCTGGCAGCTTGGTTTTTTGTTGTTCCTTTTTCTTTTCGATCTGGTCTTTTTTTTGTTTACTGGCTTTGTTTCTATCTTTTTTACTGCCTTTTTCACCCATTGCTTGCCTCCTTTAGAAAACGAAAGAAAATATCACGGTTTCTACATTCTATAGGGCAGCCGTTTTCATAATACACATTTCACAGCCACAAGTACAATCCATCTTTCATCCCTGCTCTGTACTCTCATTATCCATGGACTTCACCACCACTCGATCGCGGCCCTCGGCTTTTGCCTGGTACAGCGCTTCATCTGCAGACTTGAGAATTTCTTCGCTGGTGGAGCCATGGGTGGAAAAACTGCCACACCGAGGGATAAGGTTACATTCTCAAGCGGCCTGTCCTGATAGGTTATCTTTAACCGCTTAACCTCCATGCGAATATTTTCTGCCCGCTCCTGCGTGATTTCCAGCGAAGCCTCCGGCAAAACGAGGACAAATTCTTCCCCTCCATAGCGGCAGGCAATGTCTGCCATCCGGATGTAACCCTTTAGCAGTTTCTCCCACATGCATTAATAACAAATCTCCGGCTGCATGTCCGTGGGTGTCGTTATATTGCTTGAAATGATCGATATCTATCATGATAATACCCAGTGGGAGTTGTTTGCGTTCCGCCCGGGAAAATTCACGCTCGAGCATCACATCCAAATAACGGCGGTTATACAAACCGGTAAGAGAATCGCGAACCGCCAGCTCACGTAATTGAATTCCCCGCTCTTGCAATTGCTCATTAGCCTGGCTGAGCTGCTCTGTGCGTTCGATCACCTGCTGTTCCAGAGAGGTAGTCAGTTTTTCGAGACGCTCAATCATGCGATTTAAATAGATGTTCAATTCGCCAAATTCATCCGTATGGGATACTTCGATGCGCTGGCTGAGGTCTCCACCCTCGACTTTTTTATACAGGTCAATCATCTTGCGAAATGGGTGGGTAAAATAGGATGCCAGCCGTAAAGATAAAAATACTCCTACGACAATCGCACCAATACCCGCATTCACAACTACCAATAAGGAACTTTCTAATACCTGGGGAAATCGAAATAAATCCCAAAATATAATATGCATCTGGTGGTATGCGCTTGGCACAATCAAAAGCAGGCTGATTACCGCCACCCCAACAATCGCAACCGAAACTTTTACCCAAAGGCGTATTCCCTTCAAGCCGGAGAGTTGGGTATCAAACTTTTTCGGAAGCAGGGCATTCACGATTGGTTTGAAATATTGGTCAAGCACCAGGTATCCCACAATCAGGTTTACCAGTCCAGCCGCCAGCGCTGCCAGGCTGATTTGAAGGATATCTTCACCCTCTATTTGTAAATTGAAATACCCATAAGCAATGACGGGGAGTATGACAAGCAGGATGAGCTCTAAAAATTCGAACAATGCATAGCGATTGGATGCAGATGTCGCCTGCTCCCAGGCACGTTTTTCTTGCTTTATATCGGAGTTTTCACCTCCTTGTTTGCCCGGCTGCGAAAGACGGATTAACAACTCTTTATTAAAGAGATAAAACTGAATAAGCAGCAAGACATTCCGGAGCAAAACCGCTATGATGCCGAAAATCAACACGCTGATAGCCTTGAATTTTGCTCATTTCCGTGTTTTGCTGGGCAGGCATGGCAGTCAATAAAATAAACAATGGTGTATTGATGAATTGGATGAACAGCAGTATCAGAATCGGATACCATCTGCCTGTTCGCCTGCTAAGTTTTTCAAAAAAAGTTGGAGAACTTTTTTTATTCATGCCGCCCTGCTGCTTTCAAGAATACGGATAATTACGGTAAATTTGCAGCCTAAGAATAAATAGTGGAAATAACTATCTGCTACTATAAATATAGCCCTACAAGTTAATAACCAGGTTAACAGATGAATGGAAATTCACCACAGCCAGCCAGGTTAAATTTCATGGGTGGTGAAGTTTTCTTTCTATGCAGGCGTGATGGAGGGTTCTCTTAAGAAAACTGTACTTCTGAGGTTGCCTTCAACTCTGCATTCATGGCACTCAAATTTGCATTCCATTTCTCGATCAGGGAAGCAGCCTGGTCACTGTAACTGCTGTGAGCATCTTTCACCGCGATGACCCGGTATCCCAATTCCAGTGCTCCAATGCAGGTAGCCTTAAAGCACCCATGCGTGACAAGCCCGGTGATTACCAGGCTGTGGATGTTTTTTGACTGGAGAACATCCTGCAGGTTCGTTTCTTCAAATGCATTTCCATGCTGTTTATGGATCAGGGTGTCCGTTTCAAGCGGCTGCAAACGGGAATGCAATTGCCAGTCCGGGGAATCTTTGATTAATCCGCGTTGGTCTGAATGCTGAATATAAATAACTGGTGTTCCTGCCTGGTGCGCCCTGTCGATCAAGGTGGTGATGTTCTGAAGGATTTCCTCTGCCTTATAAATTGGCGTGGATTTTCCAAACAGCCCCTGCTGGACATCAATAACCAGGAGCGCAGCCGTCTTGTTATTACCCCTGAACATTCTCTTGCTTGTTAACTTCGTTCATTAAAATTCCCTCCCGCTGTTTTACCTGAGTTGCCGATATTATCCCATAAAATTTCATCACGCTCCTAAACGAGGAGCGTGATGAAAGTATGCTTATTTGCCGAAATCTTTACGAAGACTTTTTATTGTATTCAGGTTTAATGGTTTCGAATGTATTGGATGGTTTCATCCCATGCCTGCGTGGCTTCCGGAAACATGGGAGCCAGGAGTGGGAAACAATGCACCATATCCTCCCAGACATGCAATTGAATGTCTACCCCTGCTTCCCGGGCTTTTTCCGCAAACCGGACCGAGTTATCCAGCAGGATTTCATGGTCGCCAACCTGGATTAAAATGGGCGGGAGACCATGCAAATCTCCATACAAGGGGGAGATCCATGGGTTACCTGGGTCATTGGCTCCAGCATAATACCCGCTCCAAACTTCCCACGAACCCAGGGTGGATATATCCCGCCTGGCGTTGGTACGATAAGAATTCGCCAGTACACTTGAGGTCCGTCCATGGCGAAAGTGCTACAGCCGCACCTGGCAATGGCAATTTTTCATCCCGGATTGCCAGCAGACTCGCCAGGCACAATCCTCCTCCTGCCGATTCGCCCACAATGACGATGTTCTCTGGCAGTACACCCTGCCCCAGCAGCCAGCGGTAGGCAGTTAATGTATCCTGCATGGCAGCCGGAAAGGGATGTTCGGGAGCCAGCCGGTAGTCATACAACAAGGCACTTTTACCGGTTGCCTGGACAAACCTGGCTACATGGCCACGGTGGTCGATGCAATTGCCGGTCACATACCCCCCGCCGTGCGTATAAAAGATGGCTTTATCCATCGCAGTAGGGAGAATCCGGGCTGCTTTCTGGGTGAATCCATTCTGCAGACAAACCCTGCGGCAAGCCGGGTATCGTTACCGGGGATACTTTGATGCCAGCCGGGATTGCACCGAATTTTTGCGCACCTTTTTCGAATTCCTTGCGAAGTTGAACGGTGGATGTTTCCCGAGTAATTACTTCTCTTTTCAATTGAAACTTGAAAAGGTGGCGGTTGCGAATGCCAAATAATATTACCTTGCTTTTAAAACTGGTCATATTCTTTATCTCCTGCTAATTCTTTCGATACAATCAGGCTCGTGCGCCGCGCATAAACAAATCGATGGAATACCTGATGGATTTCTCCTGGGCAAATGACTTCTGGCATAAGGTACATTGGCTTGATGGCTTCAATCAGGGCAAATTCGAACAGTTCGTCGAGCAGCATATCCGGCAAATCGGAACGCAATTCATTATTCTGCTGCCCCAGTTGCACAATTTCCCGGATCAACAAGGATAAACCTGTCTGGGCACTCTCCTCGATAGGAGTAAATGAAAGTATCTGTTTCATGCGGTAAACCATGAATGCCTCGAACAAGTTACGCTGTCGTTTGACTCCATCAATCAACAAGCTGAAAACGAAGGTCATGCGGGAATGGGTGTCGGGAAGTTTATGCAGGGTGGCAATCCAATCAGCACTATGGTCCGCAAACCTTTGTTGCAAAAAGGCGTTGATGATGGCTTCTTTGGAAGGAAAATAATTATAGAGCGTCCCTTTGGCAATATCCACCGTCTCTGCGATTTGTTCCATGGTGACAGATTCCAACCAAACTGGTTGAAAAGGTCAACCGCCACAGTGATAATTTTTCTCTGGGTATCTTCTTTCTTTTTCTCGGTCCGATTAGGCCGGCTGGTTTGCATAATTCTCCTTTTCATACATCGTACGTGTTTGTACTATGTATCAATTTTATACTGTGTACTATTATATGAGATAATTCGCTTTGATGTCAAGGATAAATTCGAATTTACTGGATTAATCCTACCCGCGCAGTTAACACTTTGAAAGCGTTAAATCATATTTGCGAGATTTCTCGCTAGAATAAGATACAATTGGATTTAAATTTCTGAAGACCATGGACGAGAGGGTAATACCTCGCAAAATCCCCCGGAAGACATCACTTGAGAATCCGGCATCCAAAAGGAAGCTGGCTCTTGCAAATACTCCGAGGGAATTTGATTAAACAGGCAAGACAAAGCGTTTACAGCATCGTTAAGGCAAATCATTGCCTGTTAACAAATTAGCCACACAATACTAACAACCGCATCCTGATTCGGTATGGAACACTTATGGAAACCTGCATAAGCACACGAATGGTTTTGATACCGCAAAAAGCATCCACCATGGAATCTATCTTTGCTTGTTCAGGGGTATTTGCCAGTCATCATCATGTGGGTTGTTCTCCCCCTCCAAAGGCAGCCATGAGCGTTCGAATAAAAGCATTGCTGGTTATCAGCCTGACTTTTTTTATTCTCCTGGGAGTCTTGTATTTTACGATGCAGGGGGTATTGTACCGGGAAGCCCTTGCTAATGAACAAATAAACGCATCCCAAGATGTTACCCGCATAAAAGAATCTCTGAATGAACAAGTTGCAACTATGGATTCGAACGTGGGTGATTGGGCGCCATGGGATGACACGTATGAATTCATCAATGGCAATAACCCGGCTTATATTGACTCCAACCTGCCAAATGTAACGTTTACCAATCTTGGGGTCGAATTGATGCTGTTTATCGACAATTCTGGCCAAATCGTCTTTGGCAGGATGATTGATTTAGCAAGCGAGACGGAAATTCCAATTCCTGAAGGTGTCGCCAGCCAGCTGCACTCCGGCAGTTTACTGCTCAGTCATAAAGACCCTGCAGACAAAATTGCCGGCCTCATCGCCCTACCGGAAGGTCCGATGATAATCGCCTCACAGCCCATCGTTACCAGCCTGGGTTCCGGACCCATCCGCGGCACGCTTATCATGGGGAAACGCCTGGATGAGGTAGTAATATCTCACTTGGAACAACAAACTCAGCTCTCATTCGATATTTTTCCACATGAAACGTCTGGATTGCCTGCTGATATAGTTCTTGCTCACAGTACACTGAATGATAAATCTTCCATTTTTGTGGCTCCCCAGAGTAAAACAATTGTTGCTGGTTATTCATTTATTTACGATATCTACGGAAAACCTGCATATATCTTGAAAGTTGAAAGCCCGCGTGAGTTTTATATCCAGGCAAGAACGAGTTTGACGATACATGGGGATTGCCATCCTAGTGGTGAGCCTTGTTCTTGGTCTGGTTACCTGGTTCTTACTGGATAGATTGGTAATCACCCGGCTGACAAGACCTGACAACGAATGTAAAAAATATCGGCAGCCAGGGTACTACCACGCTCAGGTTAAATACCACCGGAGATGACGAAATTTCCGGATTGGCATCCGGCGTGAATTCCATGCTTGATTCGATAGAAAATGCACAGAAAAAAGAACAGGAGAGCAAGGATCAGCTCAATCATGCACTTCAGTCAGCCAGCATGGGTATCTGGCAAATTGATTTGATAAGAAATATACGCTATTTTGACGAACAGACCTGTACACTTTTGGGTGCTCGATTTTACTTCGTACACCGGCAGCCAAGGAGGAATTTTGGGCGGTGGTGCTCCCGACGACCTGGATGGTGTCAGGGCTGCCCTGGTCAAAGCAGTGGAACAGGATGCACTCTACGAACCGGAATATCGCACCATTTGGCCGGATGGGAGCATTCACCAGATTGCTTCACGCGGCAGGTTGATACGGGATGAAAATGGCACACCAATCAGGCTCAATGGAATCATCTGGGATATCACTGAACAAAAGCGGCAGAAGAAGCGTTGCGCCAATCCGAAGCAGAGTTGCGGGCACTATTTGCTTCCATGCATGACGTTGTCCTGGTGATTGACGATCATGGCATATACCGAAAAATTGCCCCCACCAATCCTGGTTTGCTTGTAAAAATGCCAGATGAGCTTCTCAATAAATCCTTGCAGGATGTTTTCCCTGCTGAACTTGCCAAAGACTTCCTTAAAGTTATTCGCCAGGTGCTGGAAACAAAACAAACCGCCAAGATTGAGTATGAACTTCTTATTAATGATGTTGCCAAGCACTTTGAGACCTCCATCTCTCCCATGACAGAGGATTCCACACTCTGGGTGGCGCATGATATTACCCAGCGCAAACGCTATGAGCAGGTCCAACATGCAATTTACAGGATCTCTCAGGCAGTAATTACCAGCGAGGGGATCGATTCCCTCTACCATTCCATTCACTCCATTCTGGGAGAATTGATCCAGGCTGAGAATTTCTACATTGCCTTATTCGATCCGGTCAACGACATGATCAGTTTCCCATATTATGTGGACCAAGTTGATGAACCGCCAACGGAAATGTCGAAAGTGCAGGGCTTGACTGGTTATGTGCTCCGTACCGGTCATCCCTTATTAGCCACCCGGGAAATCTTTGACCGGCTTGTTGAAGAAGGCGAAGTCGAGGCTGTGGGCACTCCAGGTGTGGACTGGATGGGTGCACCATTAAAAACTGAACGAGGAATGATTGGTGTAATTGCTGTTCAATCCTATATAGAAGATATTCATTTCAACAACGAAGATTTAAATCTTCTGGAGTTTGTCTCCACCCAGGTAGCCCAGGCGATCGAACGCAAGCGCATGGAAGAAGAAATTCGCAGTTTATCATTGACCGACGAACTGACCGGGTTGTACAACCGGCGGGGATTCACCCTGCTTGCTGAACGTGAGGTAAAGCTGGCACGGCGGATAAAGAAAAACATGTTGATGTTCTTCTTTGATGTAAATAATCTAAAAATTATTAATGACACGCATGGGCACGCCCAGGGCGATCAGGCTTTGCGGGATTTAGCCGCAATATTGAAGGAAACCTTTCGTGAGGCAGATATCATTGCCAGGATTGGTGGAGATGAATTTGCCGCACTGGCTGTAGATGCTTCGTTGGAAAATGTGGATAGCCTGACTGACCGTATCCAGGTCATTTCTGAGAAAAGCCAACAGATGGGGTATAGACCCTGGCAGCTTACTTTCAGCATGGGATTTGCTCCCATTTAATCCCGCGGCTCCCAGTACGTTGAGCGAGTTAATTTCCAGGGCTGACAGCCTGATGTACATGCAAAAACAAGCCAACAAAGGCAAAAACAGCCAGTTACCCGACTAAAAATATTCCTGGCTGGCACCATGCGGTTGACAGTGATGACCGGAAAAGTTGAACATAAACTCCCAACCTGGAAATACATGGTTGGGAGTTAGTTTTCAAAGTATCTTGTTACAGGTTCCTGAGCAAGGTTGCCAGGACGAGCAAAAGAAACGCGGCAAACACGAACCAGAATGCCAGGCTTGCAAGAGCCGGAATTGCTCCAAGAAATGCCAGGAGCCCGATTACGCCAAGAATTACGGCGATCCACCACGTCACAACTTTTGGTCTGCTTAGTTTCATTGTAATTTCCTCTTCGGTCTTTCTAATTTTGGATGATTTCTTCGATCAGTAAAATGATTCTGGTTACTTTTTTGAACCCAGAACTTTCTGAAAACTCGGTTAAATCATTGTAACCTAAAGTAGACAATGGAACGTGTCTTGCTCAATGAACAATAACCGGTTAACATCGGATTTCTCTTATCTCCGGGTCAATGAATAGTTTTCGAAGCAATTGCTCATGGTTCTTTGGATGACCGGTTACCTGCCAGGAACAGGTCATCTCATCTCCTGCCTTCACCTGGCTGTGCGTTTGTATGCGCAAACCGCATTCGCGGAAAATCATTTCGAGTTCTGCAAGCTTTCCAACATCTGCTGCACAAATAACTTCATACTTACGCTGCTCCCTGGAGTTATCAATCCGGTGTTCGATGGCTGGGAAAATCCATAACACAATCATGGCAGCCGCAACCATCACTGCGGATATCAGGTATTCTCCTCCGCCAATTCCCATCCCTACTGCTGCAGTCAACCAGATGGTAGCAGCGGTAGTCAATCCAATAACCTTGCCGCCATCACGCAGAATTACTCCTGCACCCAGGAAACCCACACCAGTAACAATATTGGCTGCAATTCGGTTCGGATCAGAATCTGGAGCCATTTTTACAGATAAGACGGTAAATAAACAGGCTCCGGCGCAAATGAAAATCAGCGTACGAAATCCCGCTGCCTTATCGCGAAATTCACGTTCGATGCCGATCAAACCACCAGCAAGCAACGCTAACACAATTTTTAGGATGTCTTCCGGATAAAGTGTCATGGGGTTTTCCTTGGAAATTTCAATAATGGGTAGTGCAGAAGGTTTACTATGAATTATTAATTTTCTTCATCATTTCAATTATAGCCTTTCTTCCATTTTCACTTGGTCAAGGAAAGAAATATCATCTTTTGTACCCGATAATCCTCCAGCAATTCTATGTTGAGTAACAACTCCAAGAGCGCTGCAAAATTAATTAAAAAAGTTTACAATTGGAACCTGCTATATTTTCCGGCAACTATTACCGGTTATGCTTATATCAAGCCGGATTATGGAGAAAGAAATGAAACCTTATCGATTGTACAGGCTTGTAATTCTGGCTTCAATTGTATTTATCCTCTTCAGCGGATGCCAATTGGTGACAGGATTTAATCCAGAACAAGAAAAAACCCCGGCAGGACAATTCTCGAACATAACTGCCACCAATATAGCCACGCTCTCCAGTACACCGACTATTACCGAAACCCCCTTACCAACTTTAACACCGACACTTGTCCCTCATCCTATGGAAATTCTGACCATGCGAAACGGATCGTATCCGGGCAGTGATATCCAGATTGAGCAGGAATTGGAACCTGGCTCCAACTACCGGCGTTATGATGCTTCATATCTTTCCGATGGATTGAAAATTTACGGACTTTTGACCATTCCTAATGGAGAAATGCCTGAAGGTGGCTGGCCGGCAATCGTTTTCAATCATGGGTATATCCCGCCCGAACAATACCGTACCACGGAGCGCTACATTGCCTACGTCAACGCGTTAGCCAGCAACGGTTACATCGTTTTCAAGATTGACTATCGGGGTCACGACCGCTCAGAAGGTTCCCCTGCCAGCGCTTATGGGAATCCCGATTATTTGATTGATGTCCTCAATGCCATTACCTCACTGCAGCGATTTCCACAGGCAAACCCGGAAAAGATAGGCATGTGGGGACATTCCCTGGGCGGCTTTCTAACCCTCAGGGCAATGGTGATCTCGGATGCAATTCGTGCCGGGGTCATCTGGGCTGGGGTGGTCGGCTCATACCCTGACCTGCTTTACAACTGGCGGCGAAGCAGCAGTTTTGTTGCCCCCACCCCGCGACCTGGCACAACCCGATGGCGGGATGACTGGATTCGGTTATACGGTTCGCCGGAACAAAATCCGGCATTTTGGAATTCTGTATCAGCCAATAGTTACCTGGCAGACCTTTCTGGACCCTTGCAATTGCATCATGGCACGACAGACGAAGATGTGCCTGTCGATTTTTCAATCAAATTAGCCGAGCAAGCGATGGCTGCGAACAAGGAAGTGGAACTGTATACCTACGAAGGGGATAATCATAACATTTCGAATTACTTCAGACCGCCATGCAGCGTACAATCGAGTTTTATGACCGGTACTTAAAGTAGTTTTGCATTGCGCAAATAATTGACATGTTAATCACAAGTCTGATGTATACTATTTTATACACATATTGAATTAAATTTGAAATAGTAATATCATTTGTGTAATAAGCTATACTATATCTTAAATATCCGAATTATTGATAATGGAGGCACCTATGACCGAGCAATCAGTTCCACAAACCTCTCCTGAGGTAACGAGCGATGACCGTATGTGGGTCCTGCTGAGCTTTTTATTCACACCGATTATCCCCATTATTTTGATGTTTATTGAGGATAAAAAGGCTCGACCTTTCATTAAATATCACACCATTCCGACTTTGATTCTGGGTGTTGTTGAAATCGTCGTTTGTGGGCTTCTGGCTTTAATACCCATTGTGGGATGCTTCACCCCACTCGTCTGGATTATTAACATCATATTTGGGATTAAAGCATACAAGGGCGTTTACACAGATATCCCTGTAATCACCAAGTTTGCGAAAGACCAGGGCTGGTCTTAGCCTTTTAGAATAGATCGTTTTAATTCATAACGAATATCAAGCAACACGCATTTCGATGGTGTTGTTTGATATTCGTTTTCTTTTTCCGTATTGATTGCGGATGTTATTTCACCCATCAGCACAAACCAGAAACGGGTAACGATAATTTACTGGTTTGATTTTGTTTATTGGTATTAGAAATATAAATGTTTTACGGTCAGTCCATTATTGATTAATTCTTTAAGCGCATCAATTCCGATTTTCAAGTGCACGTCCAGGAATTCCTTGGTAACCTTTTTATCACTTTCGGCGGTTTTAATGCCCTCTGGAATCATGGGCTGGTCAGAAACCAGGAGCAATGCACCGGTTGGGATTTCATTATAAAAACCGGTGCTAAAAAGCGTGGCTGTTTCCATATCGACAGCCATTACGCGGATTTTGGTGCAGGTACTCTTTGAATTGCTCATCGTGTTCCCAGACGCGCCGGTTGGTGGTGTACACTGTGCCGGTCCAATAGTCCCGACCATGATTGCGGATGGTGGTTGAAATGGCTTTCTGCAGATTAAACGCCGGCAGGGCTGGAACTTCTGGCGGGAAATAATCGTTGGATGTACCCTCCCCGCGGATGGCAGCAATGGGCAGGATCAAGTCACCGATGACATTTTTCTTCTTCACGCCGCCGCATTTTCCCAGGAACAGGACCGCTTTGGGTTTAATCGCACTCAGCAGGTCCATTACTGTGGCTGCATTGGCGCTTCCCATTCCAAAGTTTATCAATGTAATGTCTTCGGCTGTAACGTTGGGCATGGGTTTATTTTGTCCCCGGATGGGTACACGATACCATTCCGAGAACTTGTAAAGATAATCATCAAAATTGGTCAGCAGGATGTATTCCCCAAAATCCGCCAGCGGAGTATCCGTGTAGCGTGGCAGCCAGTTGTTAACGATTTCTTCTTTTGTTTTCATAATTCCTTCGCCTTATACCCGGGTTGATCGGGTTATTCGGTATATCAAGAAATGGTGATGCACTTTACAAACCCTACTTCAGGCTGTTTTTTGTGAAACTTCTTACTATCCAGATTGGCTCAATGTTTGATGTAGTGACAGAAGAATTTGCTTAAAACTCAAATGCTGTTGCCAGGGTATATTCACCCGCGTCCAGATGATCCAGGTTCTCTTGAGCCATTTTGTAGGAGGGGTCAATTTCGAGAGCCTTCTCGAAATCCATTCTGGCTTTGTCATAATCTTCAAGCAATACGTAGGCGACGCCGCGAGCATTGTATGATTTCACAAAACTCGGGTCCGCCTTGATTGCTTTGGAGAAATTCTCTACGGCTTTACCAGGATCTCTCCCGCCACCCGCAGTCATAAAATTCAAAACACCCTGATCATGATATTTCTGCGCTGCTTCCGGGTCTGGTTTGCCGGCACCACAGGATGCCAGGATCAACCCGATGATTGCCAAACCAACTAGACTTTGCAAAATTTTTGTGCGATTCATTTTTATCTCCTTATTTATTCCAAATAAATCGACATTATTTAGTTTACCTGATTTATCCGGAGAGTGTTTCCATGACATCACCCGCATAAACCTGTACTATTGACCAGTGCAAGATTCCCCTGTCGGTTGTGATAATTATTGTTCTTCATGATTATTATCATATGCAGCATAACCAAATTAATCAGAATTTCCGTATGCAGCATGCAATAACTCGGGAGGAAAATGTGAATCAAACAGCCATTCAAATCCAAAACTTATATAAATGCTTTGGTGCGTTCGTAGCAGTAAACAAAATTGATTTTGAAGTCCAGCAAGGCGAGATATTCAGTCTCTTAGGGCCAAATGGAGCTGGCAAATCCACAACCATATCAATGCTTTCTTGCCTGTCGCAACCATCCGGTGGAGACGCCTATGTTATGGGACATTCAATTGTGAGTGAACCGCACAAAGTGAAATCAGCCATTGGAGTAGTTCCGCAGGATATCGCCTTGTATGGAGATTTATCTGCCCGGGAAAACCTGCTCTTTTGGGGCAAGATGTATGGATTGCGCGGTAAATCCCTCGAGAAGCGTGTGGATGAGGTTTTGGAAATCATCGGGTTGGTGGAACGGCAAAAGGATCGGGTGGATAAGTTTTCCGGAGGAATGAAGCGGAGAGTCAATATTGGAGCAGCCTTGATTCACAAACCAGCGGTCATCATCATGGATGAGCCAACAGTTGGCATCGATCCGCAAAGCCGCCGACATATCCTGGATAACATCAAAGAATTAAACGCCCAGGGTATGACAGTTCTTTACACCACGCATTACATGGAAGAAGCGCAAGAATTATCCGACCATATCGCCATCATGGATCAGGGCAATATCATTGCCTATGGGACACATGCTGAAATGGTCAAGATGGTGGGAGAGTTGGATCGCATCAATTTAACCATCAATACCGAATCCGAAAAAGTAATTGCCGATTGGCAGGCAACTGCTGGTGTCCACCGAATTTCTGCTGAAGATGGTCATCTGACAGTATTGGCGGAGGATAGTAACCAGGTCTTGCCGCGTCTGTTCGAATCAGCATCAAAAGCAGGCGTGCGAATCACCTCGGTTGAAATCCAGGAACCTAACCTGGAAGCGGTTTTCCTGCACTTGACCGGAAAAGCGCTGCGCGAATAATTCAAATGGAAAATAAAAATGAATATCATTGATGTTGCTCTCAAAGATTTAAAACGCGTATTTCGCAGTATCTTTGCCCTGGTCATGATGTTTGGCGCTCCGCTGCTGATTTCCGGTTTGCTCTATTTTGCTTTCGGCGGATTAGCCAATAATGATGGGTCATTTAGTCTCCCGCAAACACGCCTGGTAATCGCAAATCAAGACACTGTTTCTTCTAACAGTGAATTCAAAGCTGGAGAAATGCTGGTCAATTTTTTACAAAATGAAGAATTAACAGATGTTTTGGAAATCAGCATTGCACCAACCGAATCCAACGCCCGTTCTGCCGTCGACACTCAAAAGGCGGATGTTGCGCTGATCATTCCCGCTAATTTCACCCAGGCAGCGCTTTCACCCGAACAGAACGCTGAAATCGTCCTCTACCAGGATCCAACGCTGACGATTGGTCCTGGGATTGTGAAAGACCTTATCAATCATTTTATGGATGGGTTTTCAGGAGCCAAAATCGCTGTAAAGGTCGCCAATGCAGCAGTAACGGCAAATGGTGATCAACCAGAACCAGGCTTGTCTGAACAGGCATCAAAGCAGTATGCATCTTATTTACAGAGTTCAGATCATGCCGCAGCACTTCGATTTATCGCGCCATCCGGTAATCCGGTACCAGAAACATCCCGTTTGGCAATGATGGGACCGATCATGGCTTCCATGATGATATTTTTTGTGTTCTTCATGGGTGCCAATGGGGCTGAGTCCATCATCCGTGAACATGAAGAAGGTACGCTTGCCAGGTTATTTACCACACCAACCTCATCCAGCGTCATATTGGCTGGAAAGTTTCTGGGTGTTTTTGTCACGTTGATAGTCCAAACCATAGTTTTATTGGTTGTCTCCTCGCTTTTATTTCATATCTCGTGGGGAAAACCTCTGGCGGTGGGGATGGCTGCCCTGGGTCTGGTAGTTGCTGCAACCGGATTTGGTGTAATGCTGATGTCATTCCTGAAGAGTACACGCCAGACTGGACCTGTTTTGGGTGGTGTGCTGACACTTACCGGAATGATAGGCGGACTTATTATCCAACGGCATCCCTAATATCCCCGAAATCATGGACAAAATTTCATTGTCTATGCCACAAGGTTGGGCATTGCTAGCCTGGAAACAAACCCTGGCAGGTAGCAGCTGCCGGAGATATCTATCCTTCCGGTCTTCGTCCTCGGAATATTGGGTGCGCTATTTTTCATTGTTGGGTTGACTGGTGTTCCGCAAGCGCTTTATTTGATAAGGAGAATTCGATGCGTATTCTTGACCTTGCTTTCAAAGATTTGAGTCAAATTCTACGGGATTGGAAGTCTGGATTGTTCCTGCTCGTTATGCCGCTGCTGTTTACATTGTTCTTTGGTTTTGTCATGGGATCCGCCTCTAGTCCGAAGACCGTTGCAGATTCCCGACTGGTTGTCGGTGTAATTGACCAGGATGGAAGCGACCTTTCAGACTAACCTGGTAACTTTATTGGAAAATTCTGAGGTTGTCCGTCCAGTAATTTTAAGTGAAGAAGATGCTGAGAATTTGAATCAAATGGTTGAAGATGGTGACCTGGCAGCGGTTGTGCATTATCCCATCCGGTTTTTCAACAACCCTTCTTGCAGATCAACCTGTGCTTTTGGATGTTATCGTGGATAAAAGCAAACCTGCCGGAGAAACCGCATCCAGAGCAATTGAAACCGTGACAGGCAGGTTGATGGGTGCGGTGGAAGCAGCTCATATCAGCGCAAGTATTAATCCTGAAATAAATTTATCAGAAAGCCTGGCAGCGGCGATTACCTCCTGGGAAGAGCCCGCGCTTACGGTTAAGGTGGAAAAAGCTGTTGGAAAGGCATCACAGGATGCACAGGCTAAATCCGCCAGCGGGTATGCGCAAGCCTCTGCGGGCATGATGGTGCAGTTCTCCATCTTTGGATTGATTACCTCAGCCATGGTGCTGGTGCTGGAACGCAAATCCGGGACATTACAGCGATTATTAAGCAGCCCCATCCGGAAATATGAGGTCATTGCCGGACATGTCCTGGCAATGTTCAGCATTGTCTTTACCCAGCAGCTCATCCTGGTTCTTGTCGGGCAGTTTGTCTTTGGGGTGGATTATATGCGTCAGCCGTTTGCCATATTGCTGATGGTCATCGTGCTGTCCCTTTGGGCTTCAAGCCTGGGTTTGTTTATCGGCGCAATTTCGCGCAAGGAGGATCAGGTCATTACACTTTCCCTGGTTGCCATGTTTATCTTTGCTGCCTTGGGTGGCGCCTGGTTTCCGCTGGAAGTGGCAGGAAAAGCCTTTGCCAGCGATTGGTCACGTAATGCCAACCGCCTGGGCAATGGATGGGTTCCAAAATATCTTGATGCGTGGATTGGGATTTCCAGTCTGTGCTCATGCCAGCCGGGATTTTATTGTTGTATGCATTTGCATTCTTTGGATTGGCAATTGGACGGTTTCGTTTCGAATAACCAGGTAATCACATAAATCAAATATAAAATTCTTTATTACAATTTCACATAAATAGCGCAAAAACAGCTGGGAGAGCAGAATCCCGGCTGTTTTTGCGATTAAACAAAATTCAACTTCTGTATGGCGGAATGGTTTTTACCTGGATGACTGAATCTGGAGCAGGTTTTCGCAATAATCTCCGCAGAACTTCTTTGAGTGCAGCACGCGTCATTTGACCATATGAAGAGGTGCGATACAATTTGCCCGTTTTTCCATCCGTGGCGGATGAGGCTATCCAGACCATTTTTTCTGCCGGTATTTCCGGGGACTTTGCCAAAATGCGAACTACGGTTGGATAGACTTTCAGGCGATTTTCCGAGCCTTCGATTACTTCCAAATTTGTTAATAACTCGGTAAGAACCATGCCCGGGTTGAAGGCAAACACCCCCACACCACTATCCTGTGTTTCCTTTGCCAGTGACAGGGTAAAAACCTTTATCCACGCCTTGCTTGAGCCGTATGCATTCTGAAATGGTGATAGTCGATTGTACCCATACCCAAGAATATTGATCAATTTCCCGGCTTTTTGCGCCAGGAATATCTGCATGGCTGTACGTGAGCCGTGATAAACACCAAGAATGTTCGTTTGAATCACCTGATGGAAATCCTCCGGGCAAAAGTCGGTAGTGGGACCATAAGGTCCGGCGATTCCTGCATTATTCACCCAGATATCCAGCTTGCCAAATGTGGAGATTGCGTGGTCAGCCAGTGCCTGAACTTGATTAATATTTGCGACATCAACAACTAATCCTGATGCCTGACCGCCGATTGATTTAATCAGCCGAACTGCATCATCAACCGAATCCTGGTTCCTTGAGGCAACGACCACAGAAGCGCCAGCCAGGGCGAAAGAGCGGGCAATACTTAAACCAAACCCGCGCGTTCCACCAGTTATTACAGCGACTTTTCCAGTTAGTGAGTTCATATATTTAATAACTTTAGTCGGACTTTGTACCCTGAATTATAAGTCGATTGCGGCTGCAATATCCGTAATCTTGTTGATAAAAGATAAACAGGATGCAACCGTTTAAACCGGGTGTTGTTCTGCAAGATTCTAGTCAAGCAGAAATGGTTTCATCGGCATCCACTTTAATTTCCATTCGCCCGGGATGAGTTCTTCAATTACCATCTTCGGCATATGAGCAGCCATCTCTGCCCTGTCTTCAATTTCCAGGTTGAAAAGAACAAAGGGTAGGGCGTAAAAGGGGGCACCGGCATGCTCCTGTGCATGTTTGGATAACGCGGCAGACAACTCGGATTGCTCATCCATAGTCATTACCCCGGCAATGGCTTCAGCACTAAAGGCAGTCTGCTCCATCGTTATATGCGGTATCCACTTTGCCTGGATGTGCTGTAGACTTTCCACGACCGTTGACCAATACGGCGGCTGAATTTTCTCCGGTTCAGGTCAGGCAGGCTGTTATCCAAATGTTCCAGAAATTGTTTCAATCTTCAGGTGGTCCACGGCTAATTTATCATATGGCGCCGCGGGTAATTTTTTGTTTGAGTGCCGGGAAAGCCACTTCATCTTCCCCCAGGTGATGGGCTGAAAGAACTGCACTCAATGCCTGCAGATAGAGCGTAAATCCTTGCTGCAGGTTCTGGTCAGGAAACCCCTCTTTCATAAAATCCAATCCGCTCCTGATCCCGACAGTTAGTCCGCGGGTGATTGCCCTGTGAATCCGAAAAAAATTCTCGGACAGGATGGAAAAATCGTTTTTCGGTGTCATTTCCTGCTCCTTTTATACTTGTGAAGAATAAAAATAAAAGTAACTTTTTGATAATGAATAAAAGGTTTGGAAGAAATAGCTTCAAGACAATCAAACAACAATATCATTGTATATGAAATTGGATTTAAATAATTGCACCATATTTATACCTGGAGTGCAACTATTTTTACCAACTTTGAAAAGTCGGAAAATATTTAAGTAAGTATTTTCCTGCGACCATCCTGGTTTACAGTAACAAGTACCAACCAGTTTTACTCAGCAAGCGTGTTTGTTCCTTTCAGAACATCCTCTCTTATTATCTCCATCATTTTATCGGGTTCCTCAAATATTGGGCTGTGAGCCGAATGTTCAAAAGTATAAAAGCCCTTGACCGGAGCCTGTAATTTCTGGAAATATTCCTTTGACAAAGAATACGAAACGGTATAATCATAAATTCCGCTGAAAAAATAAACCGGAATATCAACCCTGGTAACCTGTTCAGTCAGGTCGGTTGCGGTCATCTCGCTCCACATGGAACTTACGCCGGTGCTGGCTTTGCCACGCCACATATTTACCTTTTCCTTCAATGTGTAACCCCTGCATAGAAAGGATTGAAAAAAGATGCCCGTGATAACCGATTTCATCTCGTGCATAGTTCCTATCCCCAGTTCGTGCATGGCGACATCGCGCAACGCATAATATTCCTTTGGTATGCCGCCTGATTTGTTAATAGGTGCTGCTTCAAGTTTCTCAACCATTTTTGTGTTTCCATTCGCCTTATACTCTTGCAGCATATATTCGTACGCCAGTCTTTCCGATTCGAATTGATTCGTCATCTGCGCCATTCCCATATAGGCATAAAACAATTCTGGTTCCCGTGGCAGCAGCCTGGATGCCAATGAAGGTTCCTCCTGAATGTCCCATTAAAGTAAATCTTTTCTTTTCCAAAGCGGTTGCGTAAATAATTCGTCACCTCGATGGTGTCAGATATGAATTGCTCCACTTGCATCGTCTCAGGTTGGATATTTGTATTATATGAAAGACCTGAACCTCGCTGTTCCCACCATACAATCGTGAAATATTCTTCCAGACTCGTTGGGTATTTATCGGGTTAAGAAGTATTCCGGCATTCCCCATGGATATAGAGCAAAACGGAATTCGAAACATCTTTGCTCTTGATAAACATGCCCTGCTCAACCCCATTAATGTTCACAAAGATTTTTTCAGAAATGCTTCCAGCCAGCGGTTTTCCATCTTCATCTAAAAATGGTTCGGGTTTTCCGGGGCTGATCAGAAAGAGTGCACTTGTTAGGATAATGATACCGGCTAAAAATATTCCCAGGATGATGAACATAATACGGAAACCCTTTCTCATACCAGGTTTATGGGAACGCTGATTGGATGCTTTCATTTTCATGTATTTTCCTTATGAGATGCCTGATAGTAAAAAAGTAGTAATTTACTATATCTACCTGCTTTGTACTAATCATCCATTTTGGCAGCGATACAATTGAGCCTTCAATAGCATAATACTTATTTTTAATTCTATAACGATATGTGGAAAATAGACTATCCGTTGGAGGAGTTTCAGCCTGTCTACCTGGCCAGGCTTCTGGAAATGTCACAGTATGTTTGTTTACTAAATTTATTTTATTTTTGGATTTACGAAGTCTAAAATAAGCATTTGCCGAAACCAGTGTAGAGGCAGCTAAAAATGGGAAATTGCATAATCTACTGGCTTCCTTCAGTATCGGACTATTACTTCCAATAATTTTTCGCGCAGCATCTCGACCGTGGGGGACCCCTTCATACCAGTCGGTGTTTGATAAACTCGGCAACTTAAGGAATAATTTTTACGCTCCTCCGGCCACAAATCAACTCCATTCACCCGGATCGAGGGAGAACCAAGAAAATGCTCCCGTTGAGCCTGTTCAGGATCATCAATATTTATTAACGTGAGTTTCGCCTGGATTTTTTCGGATGCAATCACCTGCTTTAATTTTTCCAGCGCGGGTTGCCAGGAGGGGCAGCCATCAAAATAGAGTAAGGTTATTTCATGCATGGCAAAATTGTAACGCCGTATTGTAGTTATTGCCATCATCCAACTTTTGGATAAATCTTCCGTACACCAACTCACATCCAAATCTAATCGTAACCTTAACATGACGCAGTAATATATAGATAATGCAGGTAATATTTGTATGATTTATGCATACCTTTGCTGAATGGGTTTACTTTCAGTGGCAATTAATAAAGGAGCAATAGATATGGCAAGCATGTTAATTCAACATAAAGTGGTGGATTTCGAAGCCTGGAAGAAGGTGTTTAATTCGTTTAAAGTTTTACGTGTTTCCAATGGCGAAATTTCGAATCAAATTTTTCGCGATGCAAGCGATCCAAATCAACTGACCGTTATTAATAAGTGGGATTCAATGGCAAATATGCAAAAATTCGCCAATTCTCCCGAACTTAAGGCAGCGATGGAAAAAGCAGGTGTGGTGGGAAAACCGAATATCTTTTTCCTGAACGAAGCCTGATATTTCATGTACTTAATGTAGATGTAACCCTGCCCTTCCACGCATCAGGAAGGGCAGGTTCTTAATAAGAAGTTTAAAACCAGTGCTCAAAGAAATAATTATCTGAAACAAAACAGAAAACCTCAGAAAAGGAAAAATATAATATGCATCATAAGAGTGACTTTCCGGGTTTGGCTGGTATTGCCGAACCTTATGGATTGCATTCTTTAAGTGTATATACTATAATTAGGATATTATTTGTTATATTATTGCGATTGGGGTTAACTATAGAAAAAGTTTTACAATTCCGCTACTCTTCATTTTGTTCCTATCCGCATGTTCATCCGGCGTTGCAACCGAACCCGTCACTCACCCAGCCGGATGAAATCCTGTCCACCCCAGCCATTGCAATTACATTAAACTCCATCACCCCAACACTGGAAATTACCCCGCTGCCTGTTCCTACCATGACAGCCACCCCGGAACCAACCCCCACGCCTGCCCAGTTTGACCGTAACGGATACCGGGACTTTGCCATTGTGCGCGACCATTTCCCAGAAATGCTCGATTACGTGGGGGATAAATCCTTTTCAGAAATATCCACCTCCTTTAACCCGATGGGTGACCAGATTGTCCTCTCCGCCTGCCGCGGCAGCATGACCAACACCTGGATGTGCCAAAGGTCAAGCAGTGGATTTTTAGTCGTACTGGATGGCAAAACCGGTGGAATTGCTGCCGACATTCCTCTCGGAGATGCATGGCCAGCCAGGGCAGTATTCCTTAATGATGGAAAAAGCCTGTTATATTCCACAAACGAATATCGGGTTGCCCTTTGGGATCTCTCCACCGGCGAACCTGGTCTGGTTTTCCTCGAACAGACTTCTCAGCGAGAAAATGATTACCCGGATGTGGCTGCAGCACCGGATGGAAAAAGCGTGGCAGCAGTCGTACTGGATACACTGTACGTTTGGGATATGACAGGCGAACTTCTTTTCCAGGCTCCTGCCGACAAGGGAAGGATTGATGCCGGTCTTGCCTATTCCGCGGATGGCTCAAGGCTGACTGTTTACGCTCCTGATAACGCCGGTGTAGATATCTACGAAACTATCCGGCTGGACTCTTGTGAACCGTGTTGTGACCAGTGATATTCGAATTTCAGCCGTATCACCCGATGGAAAATATTTGGTAACCATTCCCTACTATATAAATACTGCTACCGTATGGGATATTGACAGCGGAGAAAAAATCATCGACCTAATCTGGAAGTTCTGGTTTACGGAGTGCAATTCAATCCACAAGGTGACCTTCTGGTAGTCACAGGCATAGGCAACCTGGATAATCCGGATGGATATTCAAACATCGGCACAATATATGAAACGCAATCCTGGACAAAGCTGGATAATCTCTACTCATATTTGCTTGAGGGTAGAGTGGAGTTCAGCCTGGATGGCAGTCAGATGGCTGTCATGGGGAACTCGAGCTATTCCATTTGGGGAACCCCGGATGAGACATTGAAAGCAGGTTTTGAAGTGGTGAAGCAATTCCAGGAGGCTTTGAGTACCGGGGATTATGAGCAGGCAGCTTCATTATTTTCCACAACTGAAAGTGAATTGGATTACCTTAAAGAATTTGGGCTAACCCGGACGACCTGGCTGGCAGTTTTGAGCAACTCTGCAGCACCGAAGCAATCTTCTGTCATCCTGTAAAAGAATTGGTGATAATGGGTTACGACTGGGACTACATGTCGTATCTTGTCAGACTTTCCTCCCCTGATGGAGAGACTTTCACCTCTCCCAAGGGGGCCCAAATTATTTCTCTCTATGTCCTCCCCGACGAGGGCGGTACGCCACAGATTGCCTATCTACCGATGGATTAAATTATGTGTTTTTGTTGCACCAGTAATTTAGGTGAAGCAAATCTACAGGGGGATTACCAGGTTAGCCGAACATGTTTCCATAGATGTGGTAGATTGGACTCAAATATTGTAGAACAAAACCAAATGCCCTATTGCTTCATGCAACGTTTCGTGCCTACTTTGCACGCATCCGGTTGTTGCGCGGATTGTGTTCCAGTTCACATAGTCCAAGTGCTTCCATTAACGGGTGGGATGTAAACCCCAAAGCGGCCGCGAAGTCCCTTCTTCAACCCATACCAACCCTTTACCGGGTTGGTTGGTGACCTTCCCCAGGCTTCAACCGTCCCTTCCTTGGCAGGTTTTTGCTCGTCCGCACCACCCAGCTCAACCCAATCGCCTGCTTCCCTCGAGCATGGTATGTAGGTCATCAATGCAGCGAGCATCATACAGGAGCACGGTACTCCCAACAGTACAAACAATAACCTGAATGCCGTTCTTTTCCTCAATGTGCATTGTATATTCTGATGTTCCAGGAGGAGTTTTTAGGACCCAGGGATTTTCTTTTGTGCGATCGAGTTTTATCATGGGATTCTCCAATTGTAGTTATTTATAAACATTAATAATATGACATAATTAGTCTTTATTATTAATATAATAGCATACCACGCGATAATATCAAGTGGCATTATGGAGAATTTTACTGGTTCAAATAAAGGAAATGCCCAACGACTTGCAGTTTCGCCTAAATGGTTGGGCTCAAAAATTGGAACTGCGTTTCAGAAATGCCAGGGTTCGTTCCCACGCCAGGCTGGCTGCTTCCGGGTTAATGCATCTATTCGGTCAGGTTCAAAGAACCAGTGACCAGTATCACTGATAACGGTAAAACGTCGTGGGGCGGCCAGCACGCTTCAAGATTCCTCCAACGCATCGATGTTGGATTGCGGTTCAAATGGGTCGTTATTCGCAAAATGGCCGAGGTAGTCTGCTTTTGAACTGCCATAGTCGCCTTCTCCTGTCCCGTAAAAGATGACCACGGTTCGAATGTGTTCGGGATCCGCTGCCGCGAGCTCCAACGCATAATACGCACCAAGCGAGAAGCCGATAACAGCCAGGCTGTGGCCAGCCTGTCCAATATATTCATTCAGAAATATTGTCGCTGCAGCGATTTCTGCTTTAGCTTGCGTATTATTGGCATCAAGTTCCTTCCCAAGGATTTCTGCCTCAGGAATCGTGTCGGCGACCTTGCCATGATACAGGTCTGGTGCAAATACCACGAAGCCGGAATCAGCCAGACTTGTACAGAAAGCCTTGATCGTGTTGTTTAATCCCCACCAGGCATGCAAGATCAACACACCGGGTCCATTGCCAGAAGGTGGTACAGCACGGAAACCGTCAGGTTGGGTATGTTTCATAATAGGCTCCATTGGGACCGGTTTGGTGGTCATTAGTTTCGAATTCTCCTTACTATCAATTGTATTTATCGAACAAGTAACGAAAGCAGTTACTGGCAAAGGTGAGACTTGGCGAAAAAAGAACTTTGTAACCTTTTTAGAAATATCATTGTGGATGAAGTACGGTCTTCGCATAACTTATAATAATTTTGGAACTTAGGCGCTAGACAAAAAGTATCGGGAATTTTTGGACTATTTTATAGTCTTGACAGGAATGCTGTAACCAACTACCTTTTCTACGTTAAAATATTTCGTGTTCTTGTCACGCTCTGAATATTTTTGTCTTTAAAGGTTTCAGGATTAACAACCGCATTTGGCTTTTTTTCCATTTGCGTGACCTTTTCTTTGATGTTCTCGAGCTGCTCTTTTTTATCAAAATCAGTTTCTCGCTGTATCTTTTTTACGCCATGATTTTAAGTGATTATCCCAAAGTAAGGAAACAAAGGTTGGAATATGTTGTGGTGGAGTTGGTGCTAATGAATAGAGACCTTGTTCCTTTTGATCATCAGGAAAGAGGGAATAATATAGGTTAATTTCCTTCAAAGAATTCTTAAGTTCAGGTCCCCAAACAAATTCTTGATTATCCCTAAGAAACATGGGAGCAATATTGCGATGCAGTCGATCCGAAGACACAAATATCATGCAAAAAGGCAAATAAAATAAGTATGCAATATCGGTAAGGTTTGACACTCGCTTTGATGATATTTGCCCAGTATTCAATAGAAAGATGGAAAAATAAGATTACTGAAACAACAAATGCAGCGTAAGGTGCAAATTCCAAAATTGAGGGGTAGTTGCTATTGACCCATCTTGCTCTCACTTTGGCTTCACATCTTAGGAATTTGAAGTAGTGCAAGGCAAATTTCCAGTCTCAAAAACGGTTTCGCCGTAGATGAAATGAAATTATTTGCCATTTCCTTTGCTTGTTCCATCGTTGTACACGGCTGTTTTGTTGAGATCCAACTGTTTAGAATTTCCGGCTTAATAAATAAATTATTTTGAGATAATTGGAGTTCTCAATCTGCTTGCAAATTGGTGCTCAAGTGATTCAAACTCAGCATTAAACCAACGATTGAATGCAATTGCGACCGGTGATTCATGTGAGATGGCATTTATAGTTCCATCGAGTGATACCAATCGACCAGTGTCGCAAATAATTGTTCCTGTCATTGTGACATCGTATCCAAGCAGCAGTCCAAAGATTAAATTCTGTATGTAAAGCGCATGGAGTTCCATTGAGATCAGGAAATTTTTCCGCTATTATACGAACTTCATCCGCAGTAGATTTATTTCGTTTATTAGTTTTACCTAGTTTTGTAAGAGTCTCAACATAAAAAATCTGGACATACATTTGTAAGAAAGAAGTGATCAAACCAAACCGACTTATCTACTAAAGTGACTGGAGAAAGGATTTATCAAATAGTGTTGTGGGACCCATAGGATACTTCCTAGTGGGAAAGATTTGGTATTTCTGTTAGGTGGGCGAGTGTGGTTTTTACGTATGGGTTGGAAAATTATAACCTGAATACTACCTAACTAGATGAACAGTGTGACAACCTCTATGCTTCATTTCTATCCAGTGCATTTTCTCTACCCACAGTCATTCTTTTTGATTGTAAAAACTCACACAAATTTGATATTTCGGTAACAGTAAAATGCTCACGGGCTCTTTAATAAACAATTCTTTCATAACTTTGTCTTTTTCAAGATCACTCATGAAATCAGCAAATCCATATTTAAAAGAGGTGACAATATCATTTATATGAACTGCTACTAGCCCTTTATAGCTGGTCCACATAAAAGACTTTTCTAAATCCATTGGATTAGCTTTTCCCCATGCATATGATATTCTTCTTATCCCTTTTTTTCACTCAAATGTGAATTCGGTGTGAGTGTATGCAATATTGCACATCTTGCAGCAAAAAGCTCAATTGCATTGCAGGGTAATGGATACTTTTGTAACATCCATGTGTTTACCCAAATTTCAAAACGTTTTGCAACTGATTGTTTTTCATTATCACAAGCAACCCAACTTATGCTATCAATTGCGCTATAAATCAATACTAATGATGGAATTAGTAGATTATTTTCGATACAGAAATCGATAGCAGTGAATATTTGAAAATAATTTCGAATAAAGTTTTGTTCGCTCATTTGTTTGAATTAGGGTCAATGGAAAATCTACAGATATAGTTGGAACTTTATACAAACAGAACAACCAAAATAATTACTTTGATAGTAACCTATCAGTTGGAGATAAAACCTAATTCCACCAATAAACCCTAAGTAAAAACAATATACAAATTATACACATCCTCATCTCACATGCAAATAAAAACACACTCGTCTTTAGAAAACAAATAAGCTAATTTTCTCATTATTAAATTCACTCTATCGGTTTGGCAATATAACCTATTTCAATTTAGTCATTCTACCCGTAAAACCAAGCGTTTTCATTTACAAACACCGCCAATTAAGCCTGGTTGTTCCTTACACGTTTATTCAAGCTGTCCTTCGCGTTTATGTTTTTCCTTATGCGGAAACTGCTTTTCATACTGCTCGAATTCGCTCTCATCCGGTGAAAATGCCTCGGATTCAACAAACCTTCCGCTAATCCCCTGCAAACGGTGATTCCCCAATTCCAAGACCATGAATGGTTCAAAGTTTTCACCCTGGGAGGTTTGAATGTTGTATTCTTTGGCATTCTTGAATCCAAATTTGTGATAATACCCGGGGTTGCCGAATATCACGATTCCCATATAACCCATGTTGTCTGCCAGATCGATGGTTTTCCGTAATAAAGCAGCCCCAATGCCTTTATTCTGGTAAGCGGGTGCCACACATAAAGGTCCCATGCACAAAACGGTAGTTTCATTGACCCCATCAGCGATGGTCGCCTTTGAATAAACAATGTTGCCAACCAGGGTGCCATTATCCACTGCCACATAATCCAGTTCCGGGATAAAGTCTGGTGACTTACGCAGTTGATGCAACACGAAATGCTCATTACAACCCGGTTTGTAAAGGTCCCAAAAGGCTTCCCGAGTTATTTTTTCTGCTTCGAAATAATCGGATTCTGTTTCCAACCTGAAGACAATGTTCACTCAACCCCTCCTCATTTGTCGATGAAATTAATTCCCAAAACCGGGCAGCAAATCTTGTTTTGCGAAAAATCAAGTATACCAATTCATTCTTTGTTTATAGCACCAAATCCATCCGCCAGGCACTGCCCGTCACACCAGGAGGTAGATGGCTAAAGCCATCACCCATGCCAGGAAACTGTAAGCCATGGTTCGTTCCTGCGTGCCGATCAACCCGGCAGCACCTGCTGTGGAAGTTGCAGCAGTTGCAAAACGAAAAACCGCCAAAAGAATGTAACCTGCCGGGATGGCGATGGACAGGATGCGCATCCCCCCATGGAACGCTGCCGCACAGAAGACCATCGCCAGGACAAAACACAAGACGCTCAAGAACATAAGAAGAACACCCGGGGTACCAAACGCTGGACGCACTCCGAAATGATTTGGGAAGAACAGGGTGGCGGTCAGCCCCGCAACTGCATTGCCGATGATCAACCCGGCCACGATGCGCGGCAGGATTGCAGGACCCACCACCTGCCAGATGCCGACCCCGAAAGCAATCATAAAGGCGCTTGCCACCAGAGTAAGTGCAATCACCAATGGCCGCGTTGAAGAGCCTGTTGCACCCAACTCGCTCATTGACTGGACGGAAAAGTTGTACCCATTGAGCAGCTTCCCAGCCAGTAAATCCATTCCCAGGTAAACCAACGGGGCGAGGATACCACAAAAAAGTAAAATCTTATTTACCATATCAGATAGCCCTATGATTTGTCATTCAGGAATTGGCGTTTTGATACATCCACACAATACCTTGCCAGTTTGTACATGACCCAGACAATTAATTATACGGATTATTTTTCCAATTAATTATGCCACAAGAAAATTGATGTGCCTTCCAAATTAGGAAGGCGCATTTTTATCAATAAAGTTTAAGTGTTTTCATTGAGAGATGCTGCAGTCTAGACCCTTAACGAACCACGAAATCCTCTGGCACCATAGTAAAAATCTGCACCGTTGTGATAAACGAAAACATGGTCGTAGCGGCGATCACCAAAAATAGCGCCACCGTGTTTTCTAATTTCATGGGGGGTGTTTAACCAGCTCGAAGTTTTTATATCAAAATTTCCAAGCGTTTGCAAAGTGCGGTATTGTTCTTCCGTTAACAGCGTTATGCCCATGGCTACAGCCATATCCAGAGCGGAATCTTTGGGTTTATGCTCTTTCCTGGCATCCAATGCTTCCCTGTCGTAACAAACGTTTCTGCGGTCTGGCGGGCTTTCCGCTGAGCAATCATAAAAAATGTATTCTCCGGTCTTTTCATCAAGACCAACCACATCCGGTTCACCGCCAGTTCTTTCCATTTCATTGAGCGACCATAATTTTTCTGGGTTTGCTTCAAGTTGCGTTTGTATTTTCGCCCACTCCAACCCTTTATGGCGTTGCATGTTTTTCTCAAAACGAGTTTTCAACATATTGAGGATATCTTTTGATTGTTCTGCTGACATTTCCTTTTTCGTGTTGCTCATAGTTTCATACTCTTTTCTTTATCCATTCTATTTGGATAATTTATATCTTTATTATATCAGGCTACTTTTCTATTTCCAGTTCGTACCTGTTCATTCGTTAAACCCACCATCCACTTCTTATTCTGCTGTCGTTTATTGATCAGCCCCAGACTTGAATCCGGTTAAATCCGAGGCTGCAATCCTTCCAATGGACCTGCAACAGGTTTTTCTGACCGGCAAACTCCATGGTAATCGAGATTAAGGATGATCGGGTTTCCGTTTGGATCGTCAAAGACAGCATCAACAATCCTAACTGTACCAAGCATCTCGGTGGAAACAATTTTTGCAGGCAAAGTAAGCAATTCTTTCTTAATATTGATTTCCAGATACACTTTACTGCCTTCTTCGAGAATTTTCACACCCGTGTCATACGCTTTATCCAGGTACCCGTCTTTTTCACGGTCGAACCCCTCAGCACCATTGAAATACGCGTTTGAGGAAATATAGACTGGCTGCTCAACTTTTATAAACTTTTCCAGGTCGCCGACTCCCAGACTTAACACTTTCTCAACATACTCCTCTAAAGAGGTAGTATGCGGGTTATATCCTGCTGTACCACAATTTTGGATGCCCTCACCGCCGACAAAGAGATTGTTGAAAAAGCGGTCATCACCACCGTAAACTACCGCTGTTCCAGCCACCTGTGTCGTATGTGGTAAATGGTATGGGGTAGAACGGTCCAACACTTTATTCAGGTTCATCTTCCCACAGCTCAGGTTATTCACATACGCCCCACCCTGCGAGGCGTTTTCAAAAGAAAAATCGGAAGCAAAGATGTTGTTGTCTACCAGGTAGGGACCATGGCTGACTTCTACCATTAAATCGCAGTCGTTGTGGTAATACAGGTTGCCGGTCACACACGCCCCTGGGCTTGCCAGTCCAGCCAGGTGCCCAATGTACAGTTGTGTATGCGGTTATGTTGAATCTTCCATCTATGGCAGCATGCAGCTTAATGCCGGCGATCTCATATCCGAAAAATTCATGCTTGACGCCAATATTGTAGATATGGTTGTCGGTAATTTCGCTAAATACTCCGCCCATATGTCCAACTATTCCGTTTTGTCCGCAATCGTAGATGGCATTATTCCGGATAACATGAGACCCAATCTTTTCTTTGCTCCAGCCAATTTGAAGCCCACGAAAAACCGCTTCCATCTGGTATTGATAACCGGGTTTCTGATGCTTTCGTGTGCAGAGATTGTGCCCTGTGGAGGCTTCCTTGCCAATGCTTATGGCACTGCATTTGGCATCGTAAATCACGTTGTTTTCAATGACCCATCCCTTACTCCAGTTAACCCCCAATAAACCGGGCTGATCGGCTGTCGGTGGTGCCCACGGGCAGGCAGCCTGCGCCATTTCAAACCCCCTGACCGTGATATAGTTCAACCCGGTTTTTTCCGGATAGAAGCAGCATTTTCGTACATTGATTTCAACCAGCTCCTGGTTTGGATTCGCACCTTGAAAATTCGCGTAAATCGTTGTAGTTTCATGGTCGTTTCGCAAAACCATTGGTAAATTGTCTGTTCGGATCAAAATCAATTCATCGGCTTTAAAATTCGGCAGGTTATGTACGGCTGTGCGTACAACTGGATTTTTAACTTCGTCAAGGGAATCGGCTTCATAAAAGAAACCCCGTTGAGATACACCTCACCTGGATGACGGAAATCCCGGGCTGGTATTAACCAATCGCCGCTGAGAATTTCCTTGTACGGATTGTATTCTCCAAAAAAGGTATTGGGGATGATAACCTTCCAAACGGTTCCCTCAAATAACTCCCAACCTTGAATTCGCTCAGAGCCTTTGATGACAACCTTCTCTCCCTCGGCTGCCTCGTATGTAATCCTGTTGATATTGCTGGTGCCACTATGCTCAGGCTTTACCCATTCACGATATTCCCCTTCGTGGACTATGACTGTATCCCTCTCCGCGACCTTAGCTGCTTTTGAAATTGTTCGAAATGGATGCACCAGGGTGCCTTCTGCAAAATCGTTTCCGGTAACTGCGACATGATATTCGTTCCTCATTTGCGTTCCTCCCCATTGATCACTTATCTGTATTTCCATTTTCACAATCGAATACCAACTTTTGCCGGGTACACCCTGTCCACCTGTCTGCACCTGTTATATTGGATCCGGCAACCTGGACAGCAACAGAATATACGACGATCCGCATAAAGCAGATGGAAGGGACTGCTCAATGCGGATCAGTTTTGACAGATCAGGTATGAAAGAAATACACCTGTCTGTTGAAATTGTAATCATTCTTTGAAATCAATTTCGTTCGTAAATTATCCCTTACATTTATTTTCTTAGTTCATCAAGCGATTTCACTTTTTTTGTCAACAAAATATCGGTAA
>CAWCAN010000002.1:0-451635 GCA_963793615.1 uncultured Chloroflexia bacterium | reverse complement strand
TGTTGGCGTGATACCCACAGGTATTTCGCGAGGAACTCGAAGCTACGGACCTATAATCTCCTTCTGGGGACGGGGATGGGATAAAAAAACGGTCAGCGAACTGCCGGAATATATCCTGCAGGCTTTCCAGGTGTTTCAAACCGCCCTGCAAGAAATCCGCTTCGGTCAGGTGCCTCTGCATAAACTGGTAGTGATGGCGCGCATCAGCCACGACCTGGAATCCTATCGCTCTCCCACGCCAGTTGCCAGGGCAGAAGATGCGCTTCATTTACATACGCGGTAAACCGGATGTGTTCCCATGGGAAACCCCCGGGCAAATCGATGCGGGGAAAGTGGATCACGAAAAATACGTGGAACTGCTGGCGGCGCCACTGCCAGCGTGCTTACGTCTTTTGGAATTGCCGAAGGTAAGTTAAAGCACTGGGTGCATACCAGGTCAATTGAGCAGGAGTTATTGATTGATGCTGCAGGAAAATTGATAGTCGCATGAAAATAGGTTTTTCAATATTATCGGATAGTTTTTGATATCTGAGTGATTAGAAAAACCTGATGTATTTCAATAATGGCTTTTTTGGATAGGATTTAAAGTTGACTACTGGAGATGTAATTATTAGTTTTATTGTTTCGCTATAGTTATTCATTGGCTTATTTGCATCTCACAAGAATTATTGTAAAATAAAAAGCATCTATACCGTGTTAATTAAAGGAAGGTGAGGAATTATTATATTTGGCATTGTGCATAAACATCAATTATGTCTTTTCTAAAAACAGAGGGAAATTCAAGCAATTGTTAGAAATTCTTACCTATTTAGATACTATAAAATGCTGTGAATTGTAAAAATTGAAGTAGAGTTTGCAATATAAAAGATTGAAGAATTGGTGATAAAAAAATTTCAAAATTACTTTCGCACATAAGATCTACTTAACACCAACTACAGTTCATAAGGGGCAAGATGAAAAAAAAGCTGAAAGTATTAAGGCAATAAAAAAGGCTGTTTTAAATGGTTATACATTTGCTGAAATTATATATTTTATGTATGGGAATGACATAGACAAAGTGCCTATGCCATTATTAGGTATTATTATCAAGCATTTTGGTACTTCGGCTGGAATTAGTATTTACATTCCAATGCGGCAAAATTTGTACAAGATGAAAGTTGTAAATTTAAAAGCATTTTAGCAAATTATATAGTTCCAATAATGATTTGTGGTCTGATATTATTTGGAGCACTTCAACAAAATGATAAGTTCTTATTTGGTTTTTTTCAGAACTATTATCAGAAATAATCTTTATCGTGTTAATTATTTACATCTTCGAAATTATTAAAATCCACCAAAAAAATTTAATGTTACATTAAATAAAACAAGTATTTATAGTGAGTATCTTGACGAACACTTAGAAGAATTCGTTTATACATCACAAACACTGGCAATATAGTTTTTTGCAAAGATGAACTATCTTGGGAGATATTCCTGCCATTTGAAAGTCTCGAGGAAAAAGACATTTTAGTTTAATGGACAATACACAGAGGATGACGAAACAATATATAAAATGTGGAAATTTTCCGGAATTAACAACTTTCCATTATTTTTAGAACATAGTATTGATATTGTAAAAGTGAATCTCAATAAAAAGTCGTTGTATGGCAGTAGAAATTTTCCATTTAAAGTATATTACCGATTTAGAACAATTCATGGCAACATTCCAACATACGAGAACATGTCACGCGAGTTTATGGGTGCTGGAATACAGATTGACAGGTATCCAAAATTAGGGGAATTGGTATTTATGGATTACTACGATCCAGATCCAAATTATCTGAGCGTGAATTGTAAGTTTTTTGCCTAACTCAAACAAATTAATGCAATTCTACTGGTTTATCGTGAAAGATAAACCAGATAAATTCTATTTGCTGGTAAATTCGCTATTATCTTTCCCCAAACCACTGCATCATAATTCCAATTCACTTGCCAGTTTAAAATTTAGTAGTGTTAAAGAGACTCCCTTAGTCCTTTATTTCAAATCACGCCATTACGGACTGGTTACATGCATGGTCAACCCGGTACTGAAGCCCAGCCCGTCGCCAAACTTGTCATAGGCATACACCACCCAGTAATATTCGCCAGCCGGCACTTCCTGGGTTACTTTGTAGCTGGTTTCTTTGGTTTCCACAAAATCGAGGATTTTAAGAGAATTATCGGCAGTGTTATACATGTGCAATTTATACACATCCGCCCAGTCATGCGGTTCCCAAGAAAGGGTGATGCCATCAGCCGTAACAGTAGCCCCATCCGCCGGGGTGAGCGCGGTGAGCACGCAATCCTGTGGTAAGCCGGCGATTTCGAAGTTGCGCCAGCCATCATACTCTGCAATCACCACTTCTTGCGCATTGAAAACCTCGATATCGAAAGAGTAATCGCAGCTTTGCAGGTCACGATCCATGGTGAAGCTTGTTTCAGTCAGTTTCATGCGGTGGATGAGAGAACCACCCCGCCCGGAGTGGAAAGTCAACTCGTAGTACGCCGCCTCAGGGTATGGTTCCCAGCTGAGAACCGGTCGTGAAACTGAATCCATGCGTTCATCTTCCTTGGGAGTAAGGATTACCAGGTCGGTGCGCACGGTATTGAAATCGCCGACATTGACCATTTCATCCGCTGGAACTTCAAAATCCTCTGCGTCCAAAAAGCCGGAGGTGACATAATACCAGGTGTCGCTATCCACGGCATGGTAGGTTAAGCCGTAAGAGCCGGGTGGAACGTCCAGGATGGCATACACCCCGTTGGCATCCGTGATGGATGGGTATTCTGCACCCGTACAGCCGCCAATGAATTTTATCTCATCACAGAGCTTTACTTCCAAGCCTTCCACCGGTCCGCCATTCCACAACAGGCGACCATACACGCCACCACTTCCCGCCGCTGGAGAAGGTCCGTTGTAGACAAATGGGGTTGGTGTGGGTGGGCCTTTGGGGACGCTGATAACGGGAATTTCGGTGGAAACTCCGGCAGGGACGGTTGATACCGCATCTACCACTGTTTCCAGTTGACCTGCCAGAGATTTACGTATCCAAGAGAACAAGAAATTTGCAAAACCATGAATAAGCTAATATGATAAAGAAATCGAAATAAATTCTTCCTGGGCATGTCTGCTCCGATCTGTGCGTGCTATTAAAGTTTTATTAATACAATATTAGCACTTGCGTGGTGCAACTTCAATGACCAATACTTTGAATATGTGTATAAATTCTTGATGGAATAAAAAACACCCAGCATCTCGCTGAGTGTTTAAGTGGCCGATACCCGCAGGGTGCTTCTGCGAGGGCTCGAACCTACGGACATTAACGTCCACTTCCGGGGACACGGATGGGACAAAAAACACCCAGCATCTCACAGAGTGTTCTAGGTGGGCGCGATAGGGCTCGAACCTACGGACCTCACGGATGTGAACCGTGCGCTCTAACCAACTGAGCTACGCGCCCAAATTCAATTATCCAACTTCCAGGCGCTCTAACCAACAGCCCGCAGGGTCTGCGAAGCTACGCGCCCAAATATATCTTACCTGTTTGGATTCTATCACACGCAATCCAACCCATCAAGTTTTGATGATGTAAATTAACCCATCCACATGTGAATCCCCGCTCAAAGGTCGATGGTCCAGTTGGGATATAATCAAAAAAAGGTTACCCGGAATTTATTTTGCCTTATTGTGCCCAATTTACACCCACCCGCCTGGAAGAATTGTCCAAATCAGATGACCGGTTACCCATGGTACAAAATATCTGTCCCGAACTGGTGGTGCCATAGAGCGATTGCGAAATAAATTCCCGCTTTCCGGTTGATCAATTCACAAAACCATGCGGATTGCCGGCTGCTTATGAAAAAGTTTGGGTTGTTTGCCTGTTTTATTCTCCTGGTTGCAGCCTGTCAGCCTGTGGTTGAACAGACCAAAACCTCCACGCCTGCTGCCACGGTAGTTCCTTTTACACGGACAGTTTCCCCTGTGACATCTTCCACAGTCCTACCGAGTGCCACACAAGCCGTCACCCTCACCCCGGAAGAATCAAAATTAATTCTTCCAGGGGTGCCAATAACCCTTGAAAACATCAGCCGCTTGAGCCTGCTGGCAAGTTTTGGGAATGGGTATGCCAGCCAGATGGCATGGTCACCGGATGGAAAATGGATCGCGATTGCCACCAGCCGGGAAGTTGCCCTCTTTTCTGCAGATGGCTTTCATTTTCAGCAAAACCTGCCATCCTCAAAAGAAATACGCTGCCTGAGTTTCAGCCCGGACGGAAGCTTGCTGGCAGGTGGAGGAGCCGATGGTGTACTCACCGTCTGGACCACGCAGGATTGGCAGGTTGAAACCCAAGTGCAGTCTGGCGATCTTGCTTTGATCACCCTGGCATTTAATTCGGATGGCACACAACTGGCAGTCAGCGGCTGGGATAACACCCTGTTTGTCTGGGACGCAGTCACCTGGCAGTTGCGTACGACACTTGGTGGTCATTTTGATGCTCCGGTTGCACTGGCATTCAACTCTGCAGGCGATACTGTTATTTTCCTTTTCCCACCAGGAACAGGTTAAACGGTGGACTATCCCCGAAGGCAAGCCAGCCAAAGAGCTGTATATCGGGGTGGATGCCCTGGGAAACACGGCGCTTTCGGGTTCCTTCTCCACTGATGGCGCATTCTTTGCTGCCGCCCAGAATAACCAGGTTAAGGTATTTGAAACCACCAAAGGCACAACCTCCCTGCTGCTGACGGCATTTTCCACCCGGGTCACTGCCGTCTTGCTTTCAACCGATGGCAGCCGCCTGGCTGCCGTTGCCGGAACCAGTCTGACTGTCTGGGATATTCTTTCGGGTAACGCCCAAAAGGTATATGAATTCGAAGTCCCACCATCAACCCGCCTGGCAGCCTTTTCGCCTGACGGTAATTCTTTGTTGGTGGGTGGAGCATCACCAGCCATTTTACGGTTGGAGGAAGACAGGCAGTTCCTCCCGGAAGGTGCCAATTTCACGTTGAATGCAGGCATTGCCCAGCAGCTTTAATCCTTCCACATACCAGGCATCCCGCATCATGATGGATGGCGCTGTGCAGCAGGTTGATTTGCTTCAGGGGATTACAGAACTTATTCCCGGGTTAAACCAGCTCTGGAATGCGGCAGATATCAGCCTGGATGGGAAATGGCTGGCGGGTGGGGACATGCAGGGCAACATAACCGTTTGGGATTTAACAATGGATAGCACTGCTGCCCATTTTTCTTTCAGCGAAAAGCGCAACCCGATCATTGCACTTGCATTTGACCCCCAGGGAAAATGGCTGGCAGGCGCAGATTCCAGCAACAACCTGTGGATTTTCGATCTTAAAGATGGCACCATGATGGTAACCTGGACGCTTGATTTTCGCGCCTCCGATATTCAAGTTTCACCCGATGGAATGCGCCTGGCGGCATCAGGTGGAGGGACTATTCAACTTATGAATTGGGACAGCACGAACGGCTGGCAGTCCGGGCAGGTTATCCAGGGTTTTGACCCGACCTTCATGGATGATGCCACCTTGTGGTACCGCACCTATAGTGAAGACGGTTCACCGCTGACCGCAATGAACCTTGAAAACGGCGATATTCTACACACGTTCGATGTACCTGCAGGTGAATATGCAATTTCTCCAGGGGATAACCTGCTGGCAGTAAGTGGGAAAAAATTGTGGGTGTTTGCCTTGCCAGATGGTGTGGTATTGGGAGAATGGGAAACCACCAGTCCGTATGCCCACCCGGTTTTCAGTGCAGATGCTAACGCCCTCATCCTGGTGGATTGGGATGGTGTGGTGAATGTTTGGGGAATATCTGAGTAAGGGTTGTCGCTGCTGTCGTCTAAATTTCAGGATAAATACTCGCGCAGGAAACGGCTGCGGGTGGGATGCCGTAATTTTCGCAGCGCTTTGGCTTCAATTTGACGAATGCGTTCACGGGTTACATTAAAGTAGCGGCTGACTTCTTCCAGGGTATGGTCTTTGCCATCAATCAATCCGAACCGCAATTCCAGCACCTGTCGTTCCCGTTCGGACAGGTTCGCCAACGCATTCTGAACCTGCTCCCGCAGCATCTCGCGGGCTGCCGCATCCATCGGCTCCAGGGCTTCTTCATCTTCAATAAAATCGCCTAACTGGCTGCTATCTTCATCCCCTACCGGTCGTTCCAGCGAAACCGGTTCTTCGGCTGATTGCAGGATGCGCTGCACTTTTTGCACTGCCCAAGTAAGGCGGCGCTGCAATTCTGGTTCAAGTTCCCGGTTTTCCAGCCTGGCTTTTTTCACAGCAACTTCGTCTTCTTCCAGCATGATACTGGAATGTAATGTCAGTTCTTCCAGGTTTGGTTCTCGCCCCAATTTTTGCACCAGGTCACGTTGAACCCGCAGCAAGCGGGTGATGGCTTCGAACAGGTGCACCGGTATGCGAATTGTGCGGGCTTGTTCGGCGATATATCGGGAGATTGATTGGCGAATCCACCAGGTGGCATAGGTGCTGAATTTAAACCCGCGCGTGGAATCAAACTTGGTGACAGCCCGCAGCAATCCCAGGTTGCCTTCCTGGATCAGGTCTAAAAATGAAATGCCCCTGCCGAGGTAGCGTTTGGCAATACTGACCACCAGGCGCAGGTTGGCGCGAATTAAGGTTTGATTGGCTTCATTAGCCCGTCTGTTAATACCTTCCATTTCCGCTTCCAGGTCAATTTCAGGCGGGATATTCTTGGTAAAAAAGGCTAATTTCGGCAGGTCGCCTTGTTTGGTTAAATATGTATCCAGTTTTTCCGCAGTAGATGTGGGCAGCAGGTAAAAACCTTCAAACAGGGTAAATGCCTGCCGGACAGGTTCGTCCCACAGACTGTCTTTCCCCCACCGTCCTTCATTATCGAGGTAGTGGCGCAGGTATGAAATGGTAACGGTCTGCCACTGGATGCGCAGTTCATGGGCTTCTGCCAGCACCAACCGCAGGTCAGGCGGTTCACCCTGATGCAGCCGTTCCAGGTCTTCCTGCAAGCGCCCCCAGGCGGTTAACACTTCACGGCACATCGCCAGGAAAAGCTCATGATAATAACCGGGGTCACCGGCAGCGGTTTTTAATGTCTTTGTCAGCCGCTTCAGGAATTTATCCGCTTCGATGCGAACTGCCAATCGAAATTCACTATCGGCATCCAGCAACCCGATTTGCCCGATTTCTTTCAGGTATAAGCGCACCGGGTCTTCGGATAATTCAATTGCAATGCTGGGGTCTTCAAGGATTTCCAGCGGGTCTTCAAGGATTACATCCGCATCTTCATCGGATATTTGAATGATGGATTGCTCATCCGACTCGTCTTTTCCCACCTCATCTAAAACCAGACCCGCGATGTCTTCATCGTCCTGGTTTATTTCTACATCCGGGATGGAATCATCGGAAGGATCGTCTTTTTCGGCTTTGGAAGCAGATCGATTTGCGCGGCGGGTGGTCTTTACTGGTGGGCTTGCTGGGGTAATGGTAGCTTTTTGCCTAGCCATAATTAACTATACCATAATGTTTAATTTCGAATTTTGTGTCAAGGCATGGAATTATTCAAGTATAAATGGTTCATGTAAGGCACGATTGATGCGTGCCAAAGTTTTGGCATTCTGTAAAATCCGTTCAGAGTAATCTGCCGGACCATCTTCATCCACCTCGGATTCATCCTGCTGCAAGAAATGAAGCTGGTTCATCTCGGCATTGATTTGTTCATGCCTTCTTCTTAACACCGTTCGGAAAATATCCTCAATCTGGCGTGTTTCAGGCAGCTTGTCCAGGCTGACTGCCGCCTTCAGTTCAAGCATCACCGGGTGAATTTCGACTGGTGTGTTTTGTTCGATATATTCAACCGGCTCCATGCTATCCTGTTCCAAAGCCTCACTTACCAGTTTTCCCAGCACCTGGAGCTCTGCTTGCTCCAGCTCATCCGGGACAAAGTGAACCAATCCGTAATGCTGTAACATGCGGTTTAGCAGGTAGAGTGCGCTGGGATTATTCAAGAGCATTGCCAGGATGTGTTTTTCCAACTTTTGCGCAAGGGACTGGGTCTGCCCCAGGGTTTCTGAAAGCGCAGGAGCCTGGCGCGGTCTTGTAAGTTGCCTGGAACGCTGGACTCTACCAGGTGAGGCAGTTCCTCCCAGGAGTGTGCTTTCATCCACCCGCAGCAAGCGCGCCAGGCGCTGTCGGTATGTATCCCGTTCAATCGCGTTGGGCACATCTTCAATTAGCGGTAAGACCTGGCTGGCGATATCTGCCTTAATTTTTGCATCATCCAGGTTCTGACCGTTAGCCAGCGACTCCATCACGTGCACAACAATCGGTTGGGCTTTGGTCAGGATTTCCGCCCATTCCTCTGGATTACGCAGCACCACTTCATCCGGGTCCATTCCATCCGGGATGGTGGTCACCCGTAAGTCAGCCTGCAGGCGGGCTTCTGTACGCACCAGCCCACGCGCATTAAAAATTCCTGCCGAATCTCCGCTTATTTCTGCTGTGCGGTCCAAAGCCTGGCGGGCTACTTCCAGACCACGCAGGGTGGCTTTTTCACCTGCCGCATCGGCATCCAGCGCCAAAATAATCCGGCGCGCAAATTTTTTCAGCATGCGCAATTGGTCTTCTGTCAGGGCAGTACCCATCGGGGATACCGTGTTGGTATACCCAGCCTGATGCAGCAAAATTACATCCAGGTAACCCTCAACAATCACCGCCTGGTCACTGGCGCGGATGGGTTTGCGGGCTTTATCCATCCCGTACAAAATCCGTCCTTTATCAAATAGCGGTGTCTGGGGAGAATTGAGGAATTTGGGCACATCATCCGGGTTGAGAATTCGTGCCCCAAATCCAGCCATGCGCCCGTTGATATCATGGATGGGAAATAGAATGCGGTTACGAAAACGGTCATAAAAACCGCTGCCTTCTGCCCTCTCGGTAACCATTCCCGCTTCCAATAAGTCATCCGGGGTGAAGCCCTTGGCGGTAAAGTGATTCAGGGCAGCATCCCAACCATCCGGCGCATAACCCAAACCAAAATCCTCTATGGTCTGGTCAGTCAGCCCGCGTTTATGCAGGTAATCCAATGCTGGTTTACCAGCCGGTGTCTGGGTGAGATGATGTCGATAGAATACCACGGCTTGTTCGAGCAGCCCGCGCAGGGTATCCAGGCGGTCTTCTGCTTCTTTCTTTTGCGGGGTGAGTGGTTCCAATACCACCCCGGCACGCTCCGCCAAGTGCTGCAGCGTCTGGTGGAAATCCCAGCCTTCTTTTTTCATCACAAAGCGGAAGATGTCACCGCCTTCGTTGCATTGTCCAAAACAACGCCAGGTACCTGAATCAGGAAAAACCACGAACGCCGGTGTACGCGAGTTGGGGTGAAAAGGACAAAAACCAATGTAGTTTTTACCAGTCCGGCGCAGTTTCACCGTTTGGGTAATGTAATCAACCACATCAAGGCGGGATTTAATATCGTCGACAGCAGTCATAGCAGTTCAGTTAGGTTCTAAATTGATTTGGTAGGCTAAATGTATAGCAGAATCGAATTATGAGCAAGGGTAAGAATTATCCCGTAAGGTGCGGGGTCTGGATAGAATAATACCTGCTCAAAAACATGTAACCCAATAATTGCATTATCAAAATTCTGCCGGTGCATTTTATGTATAATTACCGGGATGAATAAAGTTTTGAAATGCCTGGTTTTCTGCGTACTGGTATTGAGTCTGATTGGCTGCAATACCATCCTTCCTACACCAACCCAGCCTTTGCCTGGTAATACTCCAGATCAGACCACGGTGATAGTTGAAAGTTCAATCACTCCCAGTCTGACCAATACTGCGCTGCCGACCATCACTCCCAGCGCAACCATCGAACCCTTACCCATAGCGCCGGGTGAAATCTGGCTGGTGAATGAAACAGACCATACATTGTTATGTTACGATGCCCAAACCCTGGCACTTATCACCAGCGTGCCCACCAAGGGGGCAGTGACATCCCTCTCTCAAGGCAGGTATGGCGTTTGGGCAATTGAAGAATCCACCCAGGAAATTATCCAAATTGACCCTGTGCAGCACAGCATTACTGCCAGAATTCCGCTGCCAGGGTATACCCTGCATGCTCTTGCCGCATCCGAAGAGGGCATCTGGGTCGGTGTCCAACCGATAACCCCGGCTACTCCCTCCGGTCCTGGCACGCCACCCGGTGGAGGATTGGTTTTGTTGAATCCGGAAACATTAACCGTAGACACCTTGATTGAGTTAGGCGCACCGGTAACAGATATGGAAGTGTATGGTGGTTGGGTATGGGCGGTTGCCAGCGCAAATGGATTTAGTGCTTTATTCATCATTGACCCCGAAACACTTACACCGTTCCAGCCTTCACGGGATGAACTCTGGTACGACCAGACCCAAATAGCGGTTAATTCCACCGGTGTCTGGCTGATTAACAGCATGCTGCCTGACACCCTGGTGTTGCTGGATATCCAAAACGGAAGTGAACAGCAGCGGATAAAACTGGATGGTATGAAAGGCAGCACGTATACCCTGGCAGCGACCGAAACTGGGGTATGGGTTCTTTCCAATAAAGGCGAAGTTGTCAAAGTTGATCCTGCCAATAAAAATGTGGAAGCAGTTTTTCCTGTTGCTAGCCGCGAAGCCGAACTGTTTATCGGAGATGACATGCTGTGGGTGCTCAGCCAGTGGGATGGCATGATTTATGCCATTGACCCCGTCCAGGATCGGGTGGTTGTGATGGTTACCACGGGCGAACGCCGTCCCACCCCAACCCGTACCCCAACCATAACCCCTTACCCGACCGAAGCCCCCATGCCGCCCTGTAAAGCTGGCTATGAAACCCGCTTGAAAGTCGGCGCTCGTGCCCTGGTGCAATCAAAAGAAGCACTTCCCAACCGCATCCGCGAACAACCGGGGTTGGATGGAAAGGTGCTCGGCTTTGTCCAGCAATACGAAGAAGTGGATATCCTGGGCGGTCCAGTTTGCTCGAATAATTGGGTGTGGTGGAAGGTGCGTTCTGTACAGTCCCACATTGTGGGTTGGACAGCCGAAGGTGATGAAGAGACTTACTGGCTTCAGCCAGAGGAATAAAATTTTACAAAACATATTCGCTTGAAGTTTGATTATCCCAATACAGGTCGTATTATTTATTTGGAGGTATTTTCATGGACTATCGCAATTTAGGCGCAACAGGCTGCAAGGTGTCACGGTTGTGCCTGGGCACCATGCAGTTTGGTTGGACGGCAGATGAACCAACCAGTTTTAAAGTACTTTCGGCTGCTTACGAAGCAGGCATTAATTTTATTGATACAGCCGATGTCTATTCGATATTCGTGCCCGGCAACAAAGGTGGGGAAGCAGAGACCATCATTGGAAACTGGATGAAAAAATCCGGCATCCCCCGTGAAAAACTGGTGCTTGCAACCAAGGTTTTTAACCCTATGAGCAGCGACCCCAACGATCGTGGTCTTTCCCGGGTGCACATCTTGAAGAGCATCGATGATTCCCTGCGCCGGCTGCAAACGGATTATGTTGACCTGTATCAATCCCACCGTCCCGATCCGGAAACGCCAGTGGAAGAAACCATGGCAGCATTTGACAGCCTGATACAGGCAGGCAAAGTACGCTATATCGGCTGTTCTGGATTTCCAGGCTGGCAGATTATGGAATCCTTGTGGGTTGCAGATAAACATGGATATCAGGCATATGTCAGTATGCAGCCCGGGTATAACCTGGTGCGGCGCGAGGAATATGAGCACGACGCGGCAGGAAGTTGCCAGGAATTATAAGATGGCAGTTATTCCTTACAGCCCGCTGGCAGCTGGATTTTTAACCGGTAAATATCGCCGTGCACAGACAGATGTGGAAAGCGGCAGGCACAGCAAGGCAGCCTTGAATTTTACAGAATTTGGCTGGTCAGTACTGGATGCACTTGACAGCGTTTCCACAGAAATGGGCGGGGTACCTGTTTCGCAGGTAGCACTGGCATGGGTTCTTCGCAATCCAACCATCACCAGCCCGATAATTGGACCACGTAACCTGGAACAACTGGAAGATAACTTGAAAGCATTGTCCATTTCGCTGAGTGATGAGCAATACGCAGCCTTAAACAAAGTTAGTGAGTGGCGGAAAATCTAAGGGATACCCCGTAGTATTTTTAATCTATATAAAAAAACCTTGTAACCGGATTTGCAGAGTAAAAAAGGGTGCTTACGCACCCTTTTTTACTTGGCTGCAGGTATAATCAGCATCTCGAGGACATAATGACAGGTTGGATGATTTTTCTGGTTGCAATCGGCTTGGCAATGGATTGCTTTGCAGTTTCATTGGGTGTGGGTACTAGCGGAAAGGCGAATTCCGCCCGCCCGGTATTCAGGTTGGTGTTTCATTTTGGACTCTTCCAGGGATTAATGACATTTTTAGGCTGGCTGGCTGGGAAAACCATTCTCAATGTTATTGCGGGTTTTGACCACTGGCTGGTGCTTGGACTTCTGACACTGGTGGGAGTGCACATGATTGTCGAAAGTTTCAATCATAAGGTGGAAGAGAGTAATCTGGACCCTTCACGGGGATTAACGCTCATCATCCTGGCAATTGCCACCAGCCTGGATGCCCTCGCGGTAGGAATCAGCATGGCATTGTTGGATGTGAATGTATTGAAAGCCTGCCTGACCATTGGACTGGTTTCTTCAGCGCTTTCTGTTGCCGGGTTGTTGGGGGGAGATTACCTGGGACGAAAGTTTGGCAAACGCATGGAACTGCTCGGTGGTATCATCCTGATTGGCATTGGACTTCGGGTACTATTCACTCATCTTGCCGTGTGAGGTGTAATTATGAAAACCTTTCGCAAAGAGATAATCATGCATTTACCGGTTGAATACGGTTTTATCAACATTACTTCACAGGTGGAACTGGCAATTCAAGAAAGCGGAGTGAAAGAAGGGCTGGTTCTGGTAAACGCCATGCACATTACCGCCTCTGTGTTCATTAATGATGACGAGACCGGGCTGCATCAGGATTTTGAAACCTGGTTGGAAGGGTTGGCACCCCATGCACCCATCAGCCGATACCGTCACAATCTGACCGGAGAAGATAACGCAGATGCACATCTCAAACGCCAGGTTATGGGTCGTGAAGTTGTTGTGGCAATTACGAATGGCAAATTGGATTTTGGAACCTGGGAACAAATTTTTTACGGCGAGTTTGACGGCAAACGCCGAAAACGGGTTTTGGTCAAAATCATTGGGGATTAAAATAAATGCCTGCCGGGAAGTCCGGCAGGCATTTTACTGGTTTTGATTTTTAGTCTTTTTTGGGGGCTTCGGTCCATAAACCAATCTTGTTGCCAAAGGGATCCAAAAACATGGCTGTCCAGCCCATGCCGGGAATTTCGATTCTCGTCATCAGAACTTTTGCACCCAATTTTTCAGCCAGGGCAAGATCGCCTTCAATATCATCCGTTCCAATATAACTGACGATGGTACCAGCAGGATAATTTTCGCTGACGCTATTAAATCCACCGCCAGGTCCACCTTCGGCAACGAACGTGGCATAATTGAATTCTGGTGCCTGTTCAACCTTCCATCCAAAAAGTTCAGTATAAAATTTTGCCGAAGCAATCCGATCTGTTGTGGAAATTTCTATATGTACAATAGGTCTTTGTTTCATTTTTGCTCCTTATCAGGGTTATGTTTAGTATGCATAAAATAATAGGACTATTTTAGTCTTATTTAAACAAAATTCAAGGTGGATAAAATTATTAGGGGTTGAGTAGAAAATAGTAAATTTTTGCTTGTTTGTAATTAGGACGGATTAAGTCTATAATACTTTTACCTTGCAGGTACAGGCACAAGGAGGAAAGAATGAACCTTAAAAGTAAAAGTAACCGGATGGATAATTGTGGCATCCATGCTGCTCAGCGCGTGCAACTTGCCCTCATTTGCAGCGAAACCGACTGTGGGCATGGAACTCATCCAGACTGCTGCAGCCCAAACCATTGCAGCCATCGATGCAGATATGACAAAAACAGCCCAGGCAATCGCAGGTACAGCAGGATTGCCTTCGCTTGTTCCCACGAATACTGCCGTCTCACCGGGCGGGCTTCCAACCCAAACCCCATTTCCCACCCAAACCGCCTATCCCACATTGACACCGGTACCCACTTCTGTACCCATACCCTGCGATCGTGCGCTGTTTATAAAAGATGTCACCATCCCGGATGGAACCCTGTTTGGACCCAATTCCACCTTCACCAAAACCTGGCGTTTGAAGAATGATGGCAGCTGCACCTGGACTCCATCCTATAAAATTGTATTCTTCAGCGGGGATGCCATGAGTGCACCCGCTTCGGTTGCGCTTTCCGGCAACGTGGCACCTGGACAGGAAGTGGACTTGAGTGTTAACATGAAATCACCTGCCGCATCCGGAACATACAGGGGTAACTGGAAACTCCAAAATGCTTCTGGTGTGTCTTTCGGGCTGGGGAATTCTGCTGCTGCCTTTTATGTAACGATTAATGTTGGCACCACCGCAGCCCCATTTGCAGTAACCAGCGTTACCACTTCTGCCACCCCAAACACCTGGGCAGCAGCCTGCCCGTTTACCATCACGCTCAAGGCGAATATTACTCTGCTGCAGCTGGTACGGTGACATATTTCTGGGAACGCAGCGATGGTGCCACGATGGCATCCCGAAGTGTAACTTTTACTGAAGCCGGCACCAAGGCTATTACCGAAGAATTGGTTGGTGGTTTTGCTGGATACACTTTCACTGGGAATTACCGGATTTATATCGATAATCCCAACCATCAGTATTTTGGTCCAGTAAACCTGAACATTACCTGCCCGTAAATCATTCATAGTTAACAAAAATCCCCGCTTTTTTGCGGGGATTTTTTATTCCATTCATCCAGCGATTGGCTATGTCATTTTAAAAATGGATATCTGGTCTTGAGGTTTCTTTTCCACTCCTTTATCAAATCTTTAGAAAATCTTTACAATCGTTTGTTATCCTTTGATCCGTAAAAGGAGTTCTTATGAAATCTCAAGGTTGTGTAGCGCGTCCGGTACGAATTAAATGGTTAGTTGCCCTGGTGGTTTTTTTCACTGCCCTTATTGTTCTGCTTAGCAGCATTTACTTCCTGTATCTGCCTACTGGTGGTTATCAAGGGGGTAGAAATCCAACCTATGGTATCGTTATCCTTTTCAGCCGTGAAACCTGGGAATTCTTGCACACCTGGGTAGGTGTTGCATTTATCGCTGCTATCCTGGTTCACATGCCCATACATTGGTCCTGGATTGTTGGAACAATTCGCCGAATGCGGAATAATTTGATCGATAAAGATCAAAAAATGAATAGCAAGGTCAAGTTGAATATCCTGGTGGATGGGATAATCGGCTTTAGTTTTCTCGTTGCTGCCATAACTGGCTTACGCTTTCTGCTCCTCCCGAATCATGGAACTGCTTCCCAGTTATTAAATATAACCACACTGGATATTATCCATACATGGTCAGGTGTGGTGATGTCGCTGGCTGCTATTGCACATTTCTTCATTCATTGGAGTTGGATCAGTAAAATCACACCTAAAATAGTGAAACTACCTGAGCGAAGACCTGCTGAGATAACAATTAATGAGACGCCTTCTGGAAATCCAGTCATCTTGAGTAATAAATAATTGACTTAAAAGCTATGTGTTACATGGAGAAAACGATGATTAAAAAATTACTGGTAGGAATTGTTTTTGCTGGTTTATTTGGTGCATTCATCTTTGGGGGTGTAAATCGTACCATTGCACAAACTGGTGGTGCAGATGTTTTTGAAACCTCCAACCCTAATGACAAAGAAGCACCCGGTGACCCCAATCTAGTCTCTTTTGACGAAGATAGTGACGACGTGGCTGAAGATATTTCACCTGTAACTATCGAAGCAGGGGAAGGTATTCCGACGGGTGACGGAATTGCTGATGCACTGGTTGAAGGCTGGGTTACCCGCACTGGTACAGTCACAATCGTTAATCCAGATTTATTACAAATCACGACAGCCGAAGGGGATATTATCAGTCTCGAAAATCGCGCCTTGCAGTTTATCCAGGACCTGGGATTTGTGTTTCAGACAGGGGATTCTGTCAGCCTGGAAGGTTTTTACGAAGGCGACGAATTTGAAGTTGGAACACTCTCAAAAATAGCAACTGGTGAAACCGTGCGCATAAGAGGAGAAGATGGACGTCCATTATGGTCGGGCAAAGGCAATGGGGACGGCGGGGAAAACTAACCTACAGTTTAGGAAAGGGAAATCAAATGATTACCAGCTTGAACCCTCTTCGACTTCACTCGGGATTGGGGTATTAGCGTAATATTCAGCAAATGGATGTTTTTGGAGTATCCGTAATTAGTATTCACAATTGCTGTTGTTTTCACCATTCATACAGGTGTCGTTACCTGGACCTCCATCAAGAGTGTCCGTTCCAGTACCTCCATCCAGAATATCGTTCCCATTCTGGCCACGAATGGAATCATCACCCCCACCGCCAATAATACAGTCAATCCCGTTGCCTCCCCGGATATCATCATTTCCTTCACTGCCAAAAATTAAATCGTTGCCCGGACCACCAGAAATGTTTCCGGATCCAGAAAACATGGCATCAAATGAGATGCCCACACATTGCGCTGGGATGAACTGGCTGATATCAATCGGGGAAGAACTATCACTGGCGAATGTTGCCGGCACCGTATTGGCGGCAGCCAGGGCTCCCGCTGCACTTATGGCAAGCATTATGATCAAACCTACAAAGCAAGGCGAATAATCCAGCGTCTATTTACCATTTGGTTCCCCAGTCTATCCGACAGGATCCGGTAAAACGGTTACCTGCCTGCCAATCCCGAAGAGAGTTTGTAAAGCATCATTAGCAGCTACCGGTTTACCGAGCAAATATCCCTGGGCGGATGTCACCAGTTGTGAGCGTAAAAAGTCCAGTTGTTCCTCGGTTTCAACACCGACTGCTTCGATAACCATACCCAGAGTGCGGGCGGCGGCAATCGTTCCTAGTGTAATCGCAGCCATTTCCGGGTTTTTCATCTGTTCTATCAGCGCCAGGGCAAATTTCAGGTTCTTTGCCCGCAAACGCGCCAGGTGAATCACGGATGCCTGCCCGGTGTAATTGTCTATCGATATTTCAACCCCCAATGCTTTCAATGCATCCAGAACAACAATATTGCGGTCCATGTTTTCAATTAATTGGGCTTCGGTAAATTCCAATTGCAATTGCGCCGGTTTGAGCTTGAACTCTTTGATTGCATTTTTCACCAGGCGGGGTAAACCAGGCAGCAACTGTTTACTGGAAACATTGATTGCCAGGGAGACCGGTTGAACGCCCGCTTTTTCCCATTCCCGCAATTGTCCACAGGCGGTCTGGATAACCCACTCCCCCAACTGGTTAATTAACCCGGTGGATTCAGCATCAGCGATGAATGCCGAGGGGGGCAGAGTACCAAGAATCGGATGGTTCCAGCGCAGCAGAGCCTCTACACCGGTAATCTGGCGCTGGTTGATGTCATACATGGGTTGGTAAACCAGTTCGAACTGGTCGCCTTCCATTGCCTGGCGAAGTTCTTCTTCTTTAAAGACCAGGGTGGAAATCTGCGAGACCGGTCCGTTTTCAGCAACTTCAAATCGATAAAGCGTACCGTCACCCTGCACCAGGTAGGTATGGTTTCCGTTACCGTTGGGTTCGTGCAGCATCATGACATTGTTCCGCTCTGCCAGCCTTGCCAGGTCTTGAATGCTCGCCACGTCGATTACAGTTCTGCCCAACTCTTCAGGTCGGTTGTGTACATCCACCAGCAATGGGCTGTAGCGCAATCGGATATCTGCCTCCCGGCTGGTTTTGCTTAGTTTTGAAAGTGTATATGCCAGGTAAACGAATGCACCTGTGCTCAACAAAAAGAGGATGCTCGATATTACCCTGGTGCTGCCAACCGGAATTTTCAATCCCAAAACCGATATTGTTTCGGGTACTTGGACAAAGTTTCGCAGCATACGTTCCGAACTCGGGATGAGCGGATTGGTTTCCCTGTCACCCGTTTGCTCAGCTGCCTGCCAGCCAGAATCCAACTTCGTTGAAGCGAAAATCCAATTGGGGAGAATACTGGTCAGACAGTGCCAATCCCTGGATGGTTCCGCTAACATGCGTGGTTGGAATAATGGATAGGGTAAATTCCATGCGCTGCAACCCGGTTTTATCGCGGAAATTACTGACAATTTGATAGACCTTGCACAGGTCCAGTTTTGCATTCGTTTTATAGGAAGAACCTTTAAATGTGGTTTCCGATAGCAATGGCAGTGTTCGCTTCCAACCCGATGTGTCACTGATAACTGCAGCCATGGATTGGGTGCCATTAATGCCAGCAAGAGATTCAGCCTGAAGGGTATAGGCATAATCCACCTGGATATCACACGTAAGCCGTAAAAACACCGGCAGCCCGGATTGAATGGTAGTGCTGTCATACACTCCGGGAGGTGCCGGTGCAGTATAGGCGAATTGACCCTGATGGGTGTAAAACACATCCTGTGGGATGCTTTTGGTTACCGGGCGCGTAAAAGCAAGCAGACCAAATATCAAAGAAGCAATGATAACAAATCCAAAAATAAAGAAAATAATCTCGCCCGATTGACCAATCCGTTGTGCGGTAATCCAGTTATTCCGAATTACCGGCTTGCGCAGCTTGCGCTGCAGATTTTGTGATTTTTCCTTAATCCAGGTTAACGTAGAAACCCTCCCAACAGGCTGGCAGATAAGGATAAATAAATGGGAGTGCGCAGCCAGCTGATAATCTTTCCGAATACCGGTATCCGTAACCAGTGTTTGCCAATAATTTCATTCGATGTAGGTTCAAAGCTGTCATTCCAGCTATTGTTGTCGCCTTTTAATATAAAACGGTTCATTTCTTCATCAACAATGCGGTGAATTACATACCGACCCATGTGCAGGTTTTTATAAGCAATGATGTCACCAACCTGATAAACCTCTTTGCTGTGAACAATCACCAGGTCGCCGGAATGATAGACCGGTTCCATGCTGTTGCCATTCACGATAATCATGGTCGCCTGCCCGCCCAATTGGGGTGGAGCAAAAACCAACCAGCCAGTGAACGTAATCACAAGGATCAGCCCGGCCAAAAATGCTTTGTTCCAGCGAGTTTTATTTGCCATTATTTTTTACATTTTGTTCCGACCGGGTGGGTTACAGGCTTATATCCCTGTAACCCACTCGAAGCGGATGGTTTGATTATCCAGCCCTGAAGGAACAACGAGGGTTTATCCATCAGGTGCAGTGGATGCCCTATTGGGCTGCTACGACACGCAGCATATCGGCATCCAACACCGATACGGCTCCGGCAGCAATGGTGCAGGTAACACTGGTGCCACCCGACACGCTGCAGGTATACATGGTGCCGCCATCAACCAGCCCGACGTTTACCGTGGCAGCATCATTGTCCAATGTGAAGGTGACCCCGGTGATGTCTGAGCCGGTCAGGGCATAGTGCACGTTGGAAATGATGTAACCACTGATATCTTCTTCCCCATCTCCAGCGTATGAGGCAGGTACAGTGTTGGCGGCTGCAAAGGCGTAAGTGGCACCTGCCAGGACGAACATAATCATGGTGATCAATAAAACACGGGTAGATTTTTTAAACATAGATTCTCCTTTCAAAATAAAATATCTTTTAATGCGGGCTTCAATAAGTTTGTATTACGGTTATTCCACTTTGAATTTGTTAATCTGAATTTTCCCTCCGTCACGATACAGGCTCCTGGTCTTGCAGAAAAGAAGCAGCATAACCAAGGCAAGCCAGCGGTAAATCCACTGACTGAAGGGATAACTATGCAACTAATATGCCAGTATTGCGATAGACGAGTTGAATTTATGAAAAAATTGTTTTTTGAAACCAGTTGAGAATTTACCCGCTATAGGGATAAACACCATTGAGAAAATGATTGCGTTTTTCCTGTCCCCCGAACACACCGACGAACCAGCCGATGATTTCAAGTACAAGAAAAGCCGGCAGGGTTGCAATTGCCAATGCCAGCAATCCTGCGGTGGTGATGCGGTCAGCCAGTAAATCCAGCACCAGGTCGGTAGCAAATGGATTTGACGTTCCGAAAAACAGGCACAGAAAACGCAGACGGTAGAAGAATTGCGCCACCCACCAGCTTTGCAGCCTGTCGCGTCCAATCTCCACCCGGATGCGCTTTTGATAGATTCCGGCATCGCCCTTCAGAATGGCTTCAGCAGCAATCCGCCCGCTCTTGATTGCAATTCGTATCCCCTCACCCGAAAATGGGTCCACCAGTCCGGCAGCATCACCCACCAGCAGTACCCTTTTTGAACAAACCGGTAGATTGCGGGTATACACCGGCAGCGGATGCCCGTGAAAAATCACCCCCTCCAGCGAGATGCCGTATTTCGCCATTACTCGTTTCAGGGCAGCCTGTAAGGCTCCGGCTTTGGGATTGAGGTCTGCCACACCAACGGAAAGACTGTTTGCTTTGGGGAATATCCACAGGTATCCAAACCGCAATTTCTCGAAAATAAAAACCGGACCGCTGGCAAATCGCTTCATCAATTCTGCTGGGGGTGTCACTTCGACTTCTATCGCTGTTACCTCTTTTCGGATTGGCTTAAATCCAATCCTATTTCTAACTATCGAGTTTGCGCCATCTGCCCCGATGAGCCAATCAGCAAAGTAATGATTTCCGCTGGAAGTAATTACTTCGATACCTTCATTCATTCGAATCACATCACGTACGGCTTCCCCTTCCATTACATCTGCACCACATTGCTGCACCAGGAAATGGTCAAATTTGTCCCGCTTCACCATCGCCAGGGTACCTGGGCGGCAGCGCACGGGAACTTCAAAACCATTGAAATGGTAATGAATATGGGTTGCAAAACGATCAATCACCGGGCTGAAATCAAATGGGAACTGGGAACGTAAAAATTCCAGGGAAAGTCCACCACCACAGGCTTTATAACGCGGCAGGTTTGCTTTTTCGAGCAGTAATACTTTTTTTCCTGCCAATGTCAGAAAGTAAGCCGCGCTGGCACCCGCTGGTCCCCCACCGGCAACAATGACATCGTAATGGTTTATGGGAACTTCCATCACTATAATGAAATGAAGATTGTTCTTATGAACGGGTCAGTGCAATCAGCCCTTCGAAACTCCGATAAGCATCCAGAATGGAGTCTGCTTTTAGAAGAAAACTCCTGCCATCCAGGCGGTGTGCTCCTGGCAGCAAAGCCGCGTGGTCAGCCATCTCGGTGGTACCCAGTTCCACCTTGAGTGTCAGCGGAATACCCGGTACAAACGGCTGGGGGCTTTTGCTGGAATGGAATTGTTGAATGGCTTTATAGGCTTTGCTGTAGATGACCTGCTCAGACTCTTCGGGCGGCAGGCATTCTGCGGACATGCGGGCAGAGGCAGTTTTAACAATCGCCGTTTCAATACCCGGGATGAGTGCAGCCGCTTCGGCAGCCAGGGTTTGATCTCCACTTACCAGGAGCACCGGTGCACCAAAATGCCCGCACACCGCAGCATTTAATCCCGTCTCCCCGACCAGCATGTCATTCATCCAGACGTTATACACCCGGCTGGATGACCAGGTGTGATCCAGGATGGCATTTAGCGAACCAGCACGGGCGTGATACCCAATAAAAAAGGCGGCATCAATTCCATTTGCAGCACCTTCCACCATCGCCAGTGGACCTCCGGTTCCGCTTACCAGGCGGGCGCGTGAATCTAATTCTTCAATCAGGATGTTATAACCAAACCAGTGACCATCCACGACAACAAACTCTTCAACACCTGCATCTGCTGCACCACGAATGGCGGCATTCACATCCCAGGTCATTAATTTTCGAAAACGTTCATATTCATTATGCCCAGGGGTTACCTGATCCCAATGCATCACACCAGTAATCCCTTCCATATCAGTGGCAATCAGTAATTTCATCGCTTTTCTCCCAGGACAAGATGGGGATAGTATACCATTTCGGCGGATTGGTTAAAACGTAAAAAGGGTCTGACAGAAATGTCAGACCCTTTTGATTTATGGATTATCTTCTGGCGGTTGCTGCTCCTGGTGAGGTGGATTGGGTACCGTTGGGGGAGCCGGGTAATTGGGAGTTGTTGGTGGAGCAGGTACATGCGGTACGGTGGGTGGTGCCTGGTTGGGTGTTGTTGGCGGTGCAGGCGGAATCGCAGGCATGGGTATGGTGGATATTCCCGGTTGCGGAATGGTGTCTTGGTTTTCCCTGCGGTTGGGGTATGGTGGGGGTACCCGTTGGCTGTGGAATGGTCGGTTTTGGTTGTGGTTGAGGAATCGTTGGCTTGCCAGCAGGCTGAGGTACCGTTGGAATACCCGTTGCCGGGGCTTGCGGGGTACCGCTGGGGGCGGTAGGTGCGCCGGTCGGTGGCGGTGGTGGTGTAATACCTTTGCGGGTGGCGTATGGGTCTGGTACCTGTGGAGAGGGTGTTTGTGCCCCCTGTTTGAGTGTTACAGTGGCAAGCGGCGTCACCAGAATCAGGAAACGCAGCCGGATGCCGCCTTTGGGGATGGGCGCAATGTCAATAGTGTCTCCATTTTTTAACTCTTTTTTCTGGTGAGGTGCCAGAAGCTGGCTGTTAAGATAGGTGCCATTGGAACTTTCCAGGTCTTCAATAGTCCATTTGCCGGCATTCATGTCCAGGTGGAACGTACAATGCTCTCTCGATATGAGCGGGTTTTCGAGTGCCAGTTGCGCCTTTTGCGGATCGCGCCCAATGGTCGTTTTACCGTACAGGTCGTAGTGCTTTCCCACCTGCCCACCCGCAAGCACTTCCAGTTGTGCACGAGCCTGTTTTGGTCCAGCACCAATTCGCTGGGTCATCCGCGATGCAATCGTGGATACCTGTGAACCCATTTTTTGCCCAGCCCTGGCAACTGCTTTTCGGTTCGAAATCAACAGGATAATGATAACAATCAATGCAATGATTACCACGATTGAAGCAATCAGACCTATGCCAACATTCACAGCCTGGTCAACTGAAACATTAAAGTTTAATGCAGGTCGCATACAGCCAATCACCGATAGCGGGCACCTTTTGGGCTTCAAGGCAGAATGCATTATCCAGTGCCGATGGTATCGTGACTTCGATTGGAATATCCAATTCGGATGCGCCTTCCATCCCAAGTTCATCACGGGCAATGATTTTTATCCTGGCGGTGTTGGTGCCGGGCGTAAAGTAACCGCGAATGTCCCAGGTAAAACTCAGGCTGCCATCTTCTCCAACGATCATATCGCCCAGCGGCACACCATCCACCTCAATCCGGGCGTTTTGCAATACCCGCGGATAACCATCCGACCAGGTAACCGAAGCAGTGACAGGCACCTGGTTTGGGGTAACGTCATCGGTCTTACTATCTGAATCAGGGGCAGTCCGAAGTATCGGGCTGCCCTCATTCACCACGATTCCCGTAACGGTAGGGGCTTGCGGTGATGGCTGAACGGTGAAACTGAAGCTATCGACTGGTGCAGAACTGGATTCCGGATTGATGGATACTTGCAGCGTTCTCTCGCTGCTACTGGACACCTGGCTCCGGAATGCGAGTTGATACTGCTGGCGCAGTAAACCGATTTGGCTATAAAGGGGATTTAAATCTGCAATGCTATTAAAGCGAATAAATTCAGCCTGTGTGCCTTCCGATATCTGGTCAAGCCCTGTGGTTGCTTCGGAACCCATGAATATTGTGTGAACCCAAATTTCGCCCGTGCGGGATTTGTTAATCACATCTTCTGCCAGGCAGCCGCCAATATTTTGCTGGATTCCTGAGGTCATAAACAGGATTAATTTTGGTGCCGGGTTGGGGTAGGCATTGTCCAGGTTTGTGATTGCCTGGCATACACCCGCCAGACCGTAGGACCGCAGTTCCACATTTTCAAACTTTAATTCGTTAATTTTGGTTTTAATACGCCAGCATCATTGGTAAAAGCCTGCACCACCTCTGGTTTATTGCCAGTAACTGCCAGCACTTCCACAGCATCCACAGGCTGCATGGTGTCAACGAAAGCAAGCGCTGCAGTGCGCATCTCATCTAGTATGGGTTTACCTGAACGACCATTTGCCAGGACGGTATCACTGATATCCAATACCACAACCACGTTTACCCCGCGCTGCGTGGAAACAAATGTGTAAGGCATTTGAATATCGTTTTCTTTCACGATCAGGCTCTCAGCGCTCAATTGAGTGACCGGCGTGCGGGTTGAATCCAGCAGGTCTACCGTAAATGAAATATCGGGGAAATGCGTAGAATCCACTTGGATGATATCGATGGATTTAATTACAGAATCTGCAGCCACCCGTCCAGGCAGCACTAACAGGCAAATCAGCCCAAACAGGATAACCAATTTGAGAATCCTCAAATGCATGTTTCGCATGGCAAGCTCCCTATACATTATGTTTTGCAATGGAATTCATACCAATAATACCGATTAAATTATACAACATTGCATGTGGGGAAATTGAACCGCCAAAATAAGTTTGCATCCACCTCTGAGAAACTAAATCTGTGACAACAAGCCGCATCCATCTGAAATATGGGGTGTTATTTGTACAAAGGTTGTAATCCAATTATTTAATTGGATAAAGACCAACCCAATATAAAGACCTGTGAGCCAGGTTCTTCTGTTGGGAAAAAGAGCCTTTTTTCTAATGAATAGAACTCAAAAGCCTATTTCTTTAGGTGTGTTTAACGTACCTGTTTACCATTTTGCTGTATTTATCAGCACCTGATTAAGGAGAGATGGATATGAATAACAGAAAATTAGTTGCGGTTGTGGGTCTTGGAGCGATTTTACCGGATGCCCTGGATGTGGCATCCTTCTGGAAGAATATCATTTCCAATAAGTATTCAATCACGGAAGTACCAGCCGATCGCTGGAATGTGGATTTGTATTACGATCCCGATCCTGCGGCTGTGGATAAAACCTACTGCAAAATTGGTGCATTTGTCAGGGAATATCAATTTGACCCTCTCAAGCACGGGTTAGCCATCCCGCCCAAGTTGCTGGCAGTCATGGATAATACCCAGCAGTGGGCAATCGCAGCCAGCCAGCAAGCGCTGAACGATTACGGTTACCCGGGCAGGAAGCTTGACCCAGAGCGGGTGGCGGTTGTGTTTGGAAACGCTAATGCTGGTGAAGCCCATTACAGGTCCACATTCCGCCTGCTAATGCCGGAATACCTGGATGCCCTTCAATCCATTCCCGATTTTATTCAATTGCCGGAGGAAACTAAAGCAGCCTTGATTAAAGGTATTGCCGGAAGGATTCATGCCAAAATTCCTGCCATTACTGAAGACACCATGCCTGGAGAACTCTCCAATATCATCCCCGGGCGGGTTGCCAACGTCTTTAACTTCAGCGGACCTAATTTTGTAACCGATGCAGCCTGTGCATCATCTTTGGCAGCCCTCCAAGCTGCAGTGCAGGGACTGACAGACAATAAATTTGATGCAGTTTTAACCGGTGGAATAGACCGCAGTATGGGACCGGAATCCTACATCAAATTCAGTAAAATCGGTGCACTCAGCCCGGATGGCTCTCGCCCGTATGCGGAAGGTGCCAATGGATTTGTAATGGGAGAAGGGGCAGTCGTTTTCCTATTGAAACGATTGGAAGACGCCGAACGGGATAACGATAAAATATACGCCATCGTGCGCGGCATTGGCGGCAGTTCGGATGGCAAAGGCAAAGGTATTACCGCACCAAATCCGCTTGGTCAGCAACGCGCTATTGAACGTGCCTGGCTGGATGCAGGGATTCAGCCCGAGACTGTCGGTTTAATCGAAGGACACGGAACATCCACGAAGGTCGGTGATGTAACTGAAGTCGGCAGTTTGAATGCTGTATTTGGATCACTGGGACTGCAATCTGGTGCTGTCGTGCTTGGGTCTGTGAAATCCAATATTGGTCATCTGAAAAGTGCGGCAGGTGCAGTTGGGTTGTTAAAGGCAATCTTGTCTCTCCACCACCAGGTGCTTCCATCTTGTGCAAATTTTGAAAAACCAAACCCGAATATCAATTTTTCCAGTCTGCCATTCCGTGTAAACAACCATCCTCAAGAATGGAGTGTTAAAGAAGGCAGCTTTCGTTTTGCGGGGGTCAGTTCATTTGGCTTTGGCGGCACCAATTTCCATGTTGTTCTGGAGGAATATTTTCCAGGAGTGGCTGGCAAGTCTGCTTCAACCTATCCCATCCCTCAGGTCATCCATCACCAGAATGCACAATCTGTTTCAAATAGTGAAATTCGGACACACGAATTAAGCCCGGAGGGTCTCGTGCAAAATGCTTCCAATCAAGATATTACCAAATTTATTCTTGCTGCTGTCAGTGAGAAAACCGGATATCCAGAACAAATGCTTGATCTTGACCTGGATCTGGAAGCCGACCTGGGTGTTGATACTGTCAAACAAGCTGAGTTATTTGCAGCCGTGCGAACTCACTTTAATATTCCCCGTCGTGAAGACCTGCGGTTATCTGATTACAACACCCTCGCCAAAGTTGTGAATTTTGTTCAAGATGCGCTGGATCAGGGGGGAAGTCAAATGCAAGTGGGTCAAGCGAAATCGATTGACATACCCCATGAAACTAACACAACCCCGGTGGCATTATCACTTGAAAATAATGAACTTAAACCTTACCAGGGATTGTTTTTTGCCTCTGCGGATAGCCCGTCTATATTAAAAGGTATCCTTGAAAAAGAACTGCAAAAAGTCGATGCGGGAATAATTCCGGAATCACGCTGCCCAACCCAGGAAGAGATTTCCAGGCAGGAACGGATTGCAATCGATTACTCCGATGCACAGGAACTCAAAAAGCGGCTGGAAAAAGCACTGGCTGAAAAAGATTTTGAAAATGCCTGTCATGAATAAAGCCTTGCAGGCGCATGGTATCTACCGCAACAACGGAAAACCAGGCAAGGTGGCATTTCTCTTTCCTGGTCAGGGTTCGCAATATGTCAACATGCTTCTCGACCTACAGGAATCAGAGCCCGTTGTGCGGGATACATTTGATGAAGCCGACCGGGTAATGACTCCCATTCTTGGAAGGGCATTAACCAGTTTCATTTACACCCAGGGGGGTGAAGCGGAATTGCAACAGGCTGAGCAGGAATTAAAGAACACAGCCATTACCCAGCCTGCCATGTTGACTGCCAACGTTGCCATGTTGAGAGTATTGAAAAAATACGGCATTGAACCGGACCTGGTCATAGGTCACAGCCTGGGCGAATACGCCGCTCTTGTGGCTGCCGGAGTATTAACTTTTGCCGAGGCACTTGAAGTTGTCAGTGCCCGCGGCCGCGAAATGACCCGCATAAAGCTGGAAGATACCGGTTGCATGGCAGCGGTTTCCGCTCCACTTTCCAAAGTGGAAGAGGTCATTCAGTCAATCGATGACTACCTGGTGATTGCAAACATTAACAGTCCAGTCCAGGCAGTGCTTGGCGGCACAACCAGGGCAATTGACCTGGCAATTCAGAAATTCCAGGCAGATGGTTTCCAGGCAGTGAAAATACCGGTTTCACATGCCTTCCATACCAAAATCGTTGCCCCTGCCAGTGCACCCTTGCGGGAAGTGATTGCACGCATGAATGTCAAATCTCCCCAAATCCAGATTGTTGCAAATGTAACCGGGGAGCTTTATCCATCGGGACGCGAAGAAATTGTTAACCTGCTGGCAAGCCAGGTGGCATCACCCGTTCAATTTGTAAAAGGGATGAAAACCTTGTATGACCAGGGAGTACGGATTTTTATTGAAGTGGGACCGAAGAGAGTGCTGAACGCGTTGGCAATGGATAATCTTAAAGACCATGATGATGTCACCATCATTGCCACCAACCATCCCCGCAAAGGGGGGAAAGCCAGTTTTAACGAAGCGTTGTGTGGCATATATGCCGCTGGCATTCCCAATAACACTCGAGGAGAGTAAAGAGGAGGCTGTCACTCATCCTAGTATCAAAAACGATATTGACAACATCCAGGTACTGCCTGAATTGGATTTTCAACACAATAAATCCATCTCCGGTTCCGTGGTAATCAGCGGTGCTGGGCTTGGATTACCAGGAAAGCATAAACATGTTTTTGAAGATACGAATATTGAAAGCATCTTAAAAGGCGAAATGCGCATTGACCCGTTGACAGATGAAGTCCGCCACGGGATGCTTGAAAAACACGTCACCCGCCTGGTAAAAAGTGAAGCCGGCGCAGTGATGGAAGACATCACAGATATCGATCAAACGTTAAAACTCGCTGGTCAGAGCGGAACGTTTGACCTGGTGAATGAATTTGGGGTACCCCAGGAACGTGTGGAAGCCCTGGATGCATCCACCCAACTGGCAATTGCAGCCGGGATCGAAGCCTTGAAGGATGCTGGCATCCCCCTGGTAATGAACTACAAACGCACCACCACAGGAACATACCTGCCAGATCGTTGGAAATTGCCGGAATCCATGCAGGATGAGACAGGTGTAATCTTCTGCTCGGCATTTCCAGGATTGAACCGGATGGCTGAAGAAGTTGACAGCTATTACGAAACCCGCATGCTGGAACGTCAATTATCCGAGCTGCGTTCAACCATGGATTTGTTGAACTCCCTGCATACAACAGGTCAAACCTATCTGCAAAACGATATCCAAAGAAGAATGATCGAGTTGGAAAACAAGATCAAAGCTGAAGACTATCATTTTGACCGCAGGTACGTCTTTCGCATTCTCGCCATGGGGCACTCTCAGTTTGCTGAATATATTGGTGCGCGTGGTCCTAACACCCATGTCAACGCTGCCTGCGCCACCACCACGCACGCAGTTGCCATCGCAGAGGACTGGATTCGAGCAGGTCGCTGCAGAAGGGTGGTTGTAATTGCCGGCGATGATGTAACCAACCCAACACTGGTTTCCTGGATTGGTACCAGCCTGTTCGCCAGCGGCGCAGCAACAACCGAAGGCAATTTGCGCATGGCTGCCCTGCCATTCGATGAACGCCGCAATGGGATGATTATGGGGATGGGTGCGGCTGCTCTCGTCGTTGAAAGCGAGGACGCAGTCCAGGAGCGCGGTGTGCGGGCGATTGGGGAACTTCTTTCCACCCATATTGCCAATAGCGCATTCCATGGCACCCGCCTGGACGTGCAGCATGTTAGTGAAGTAATGGAACGTCTGCTTACAACTGCAGAAGATCGTTTCAATCTCCAGGCGAACAAATAGCCCGGGAAATGGTTTTTATATCGCATGAAACGTATACCCCTGCCAGGGGTGGCAGTGCAAGCGCAGAGATTCATGCCTTACGGTCTTGCTTTGGAGACCAATCCAACCAGGTGGTAATTGCGAACACGAAAGGATTTACCGGTCACGCCATGGGGGTTGGTATTGAAGATGTATTGGCAGTTAAAACACTTGAAACAGGATTGGTACCTCCGATTGCATACATTCACGATGGATTTGAGCCTGATCCGGAATTGGGTGACCTCAACCTGTCACAGGGAGGGGAGTATAACCCGCAATACGCCTTACGCCTTGGAGCAGGGTTTGGCTCTCAAATAGCGATGACATTAATCCGCAAAATCCCGGGGGCAGGCGAACGGATAAACCGCGAAAAGTACAACCGCTGGTTATCTGCTGCTGCGGGGTATGACCAGGCTGAGCTGGAAGTCGTTCAACGCACTTTACGAATAAAATCCCAGGGCGTCCCGGCACGAGCACCGGAGAAATCCCGGTGGAAGTATGGTCAATACCCGAGTGCCTGGGCAAAACCGCAAGATTCGGATGCGAATACAATCACCATGCCAACTGAAAGTCTCTCTCCAGCTCTTGCCCGTGTCGAAACGAATCCGGCTATCCTGGAAAAAGCGGACATTGAGACTACTCCAGTAATTACCGCTGTATATTCAAACCCGCAAGAATCTGAAATAAAGGATTATATTCTTGCGGCTGTCAGTGAAAAAACCGGGTATCCGGTGGAAATGCTCGACCTGGACCTCGATCTTGAGGCTGACCTTGGGATTGATACCGTAAAACAAGCCGAGCTGTTTGCTGCCATTCGCACCCATTACAACATTCCCAGGCGCGAAGATTTAATTCTTGCCGACTACAATACGCTTGCCAGGGTAATGGGTTTTGTTCAGGATGCGCTTGGTCTGGTTTCCCAAACAAAATCGATAGCAATGAGGAAATTGCATCAGCAATTGCTCCTGTGGTTGAAGTTGAAACTGCTCCAAGTGAAAGTCTTCCGTTACCGGTAGATACAACCAACACCAACATCACCTGCCGTGTACCTGTTCCAGTCCTGTTTCCACGGCTTGATTTATGCCTTCCAACTGGAATAAATCTCGAGAATAAACGGGTGGTTGTGGTTAGTGATACCGGAAAAGTTGCCGGTTCCCTTGCCCGAAAATTAAAATCAGCCGGGGCGGAGGTTCTCCAAGCATCCCCTTCAGGGATATATCAGAAACTTGAAACCTGGTTAATAGAGGGAGAGATTGCCGGTGTATATTTTCTGCCTGCATTGGATGCCGACCCGGATTGGGAAAATACCACAATAGCAGAGTGGAAAAATGCCCGTGACCTGAGGATAGAAACCCTCTTCCAAATAGCCAAATCCGTGCCTGCACAGGCATTCCTCATTGCTGCCACCCGCATGGGTGGACTTCACGGAGTGCAAAATGCAGAAAATCCGCTGGGTGGCGGGGTCACAGGATTTATCAAAGCACTCAAACGGGAGCGCCCTGACCAGCTTTTAAAAGTGATTGATTTTGAAGCAAACGCAGCTGCAGGCTTCATCGCCCAGGAACTGGTGTCAGAAACCCTGCACGATCCTGTTACGGTGGAAATCGGACGAGAAAATGATACTCGCTATGGCATAGCCTTGCGCGCTCGTACAGGATGACGAATCCATTCAAACACCGTTTGAACCTGGCAGTGTATTTGTTGTAAGCGGTGCGACCGGTGGAATCATGGGACCTGTAATCAGTGACCTGGCAAAAGCCGCCCAGGGTACATTTTATCTATTGGGAAGAACCCAACTTGTCGATAAAAATGACCCGGATCTGGTAAAGCTAAGAACTGATCGGAATGCATTCCGGATGGAGCTGCAAGACCGGCTCTCGGAAAATGGTGTAAAAGCCTCGCTCAGGTTGGTGGAACAAAAACTTGCCGCAATTGAACGCGGGGCGGTGACACTGGAAACAATGAAAATGGTTGAGCAGTCAGGGGGAAAAGCAGCATATATTCAGTGTGATATCACTGACCCAGACGCCGTATTGGGAGTGATTGAATCGATCAGTAAAGTCGAAAATCGGGTTGATGTCTTCATTCATGGCGCAGGTCTGGAAAAAAGCCGCAAAATTGAATCCAAGACAGTTGAAGAATTTCAGCAGGTTGTATCGGCAAAAACTGACGGACTGGTGAATATTTTCAAAGCCCTGGAGAAGTACGACCGGCTGCCGCAAAAAGTGGTCTTATTCTCGTCAGTGGCGGGAAGATTTGGGAATGCCGGTCAAACGGATTACAGTGCCGCCAACGACCTGTTATCCAAATATGCCATGTGGATGCAAAAGAATTACCCCGGATTGCAGGCTGTATCCATCGACTGGGGTGCATGGGCAGAAGTTGGAATGGCAAGCCGGGGCAGCATACCCATGTTAATGGAGCGTGCCGGTATTGAAATGTTGAAACCCGACCAGGCGGCACCGATGGTTAGAAAAGTTTTATCCCGTGGGTATAGCGGTGAAGTGGTTGTCGCTGGTTCACTGGGATTGCTCGAATCAGATTTGCATGATAATGCCGGTTTGGATGTTGAAACTGCAGACAAAGCCTTGCGGGCAGGAACTCCCATTCACACCATGTTCAGTCATTTGGTCGGTTTTCACCTCAATACAGGCATCTGCCTGGAAGCAACCCTGGACCCGGAGGAACTATCGTATTTACGTGACCATGCCATCAATGGCATTCCGGTATTACCGGGGGTGATGGGAATCGAAGGCTTTTCCGTGGCTTCCAAGCACATCGCTTCAGTTCTGGCTTCCAGTAGATCTGGTTTCGAAGTCGAACGGTTGGAGAACATTCAATTCCATACCCCGTTCAAGTTTTACGGCAACAAACCCCGAACGATTACCTGGAATGCAGTGGCTTATCGGCAGGCAGAAGGTTTGGTTGTCAATGTCAGCCTGGAATCCAACGTAAAACGCTGGAATGGTTCCTCCGAGCATTTCCTGCATTTCAGCGGGTTGGTTCACTTATCTCAAAACACCCAGGTCACAGAAACAATGGGAGTGCCGCCTAAATGGGAGAACAAGAAATCAATATCCTCCGAGGATATTTACAAGCTGTACTTCCATGGACCGTCCTTCCAGGTACTGGATGCTGCCCAGTTAACTGAAAGCGTGGTGCTGGGAAGGTTCAATAAACAGCTTAAAGGCGTTTATGCAGATAATCCAGGTATGTTCACCACTCCGCTGCTGATTGAATTGTGTTTTCAGACAGCCGGATTGTGGGAGATTGGAACAACCGGTATCCTCGCTTTGCCCCGCTCCATCGGGAATTTGATGCTCTATCCTCAACCCGTGAACGGGGTGGCAATCTATGCTGAAGTGAAACCCCATGTTTGTGACGGAAACCTCTCATTTGATGCCCGGGTGGTGGATGCCAAAGGACATGTGTTTCTTGAACTTACCAATTATCAAACATCGCAATTACCCTATCCAGCGGAAAAAGCGCTGGTTGAACCAATGAAAGTATTGGTGGCGGACGATCGCCGCCCAGATTGCAACTAACGGATGACAACCACCCCGAACTAGCAATCTGTTCGGGGTGGTTTTGACATTTACCCATGATTTATTTTTCATTCAGCAGATACCTGACGTTCGATCCATGATTTCTCCCTCGAAAGCGATGGCAGTTTTATTGGAAGGTTGGAAATAAGCGAATTTGAGCGCATCAGGGTTCCCAAGCGGAAAAATGAATGGCTGGGAAGCCGTCTTGCAGTTAAGCAATTAATCAAAAACTGTGTTCCATTGCTGGCACAATGTGAATTGTCCCAGATTTAAATTCTAAAAGAACCCTCGGGTGTGCCCTATATTGGGGTAGATGGCTCAACACGATTACCGGGTTGGCTTTCATTCAGTCACTCACATGGGTATATCCTGGCTGCCTATTCGCCGGACTGATATTCGCTTCGGGGTAGATTTGGAATATATTGAGCACCGCTCAGAGGATTTTGTCAGGGATTTCTTTACTGACCGCGAAATTGAACAGGCTTTATCTGGAAGCCAGCAGCAAAATGCACTGATTACCACAATTATCTGGAGCTCAAAAGAAGCATTCTTGAAAGCAATCTCTAAAGGATTGCGGCTGGACACGAGAAATATCGAAATTCAATCGATATTGAATATTTCCCAACCCGAAGATTGGCATCCGGTGGAAATCCAAAGCACAACCGTAGATATTGCTGCAACACATCTCGCCTGGCGTAAAGCGGGTGATTTTATCCAGACGATTTGCATCCTTAAATCCCAAGGCCAGGAATGGGTCTGGTTGTCAGACGATGGAGAATAATCAGGATTCTGCTGGGATATATTCCTGAAATTCGGGCGAAAACTGTATCCCCTGGGATTCCAGGAAGCGTATCCGGTGCAGGTAGGCAGCACCGGTAAGCAGTTTCAGCGAAACATCAGCGGCTTTCCTGTTTTGGGGTGTCTCCAAATACGTTCCGCGTACCCAATCGTTGAAAGGCACCCATGGAAGGACCACACCAGATTTGGTAATCCATTTCACGCCCTTTTTCTCCAGTATTCGACCAGCGGGAAGATAGTCCCAAATACCATCGGAAAATTAACGCCATTTTATCTTTCGGTTTTTGATTCGCCCGTTCAATCTGTTTGGGGTCGCGTTCCGTAAAGAATTTAACGCATTCCTCCCAAATGGTATCCAGCTTTTGCTGAAATATGGTTGTTTCCAGTTTTTCGCGTTCCTGCTGGGGTATTTCCTCAATGGACTCGTAGCGCTGGTAAAGTTCGTACAGTTTTTGCGCCCGCATGGCAAACATGGTACCGCGCTTGAGCACCTGCACCTTTACTCCCATTTCGAACATGTCGCTGGCTGGCGCCATGGCAACATCCGTCATTTCGGTATGCGCCAGCAGGTTTTTGGTGTGTTCCGATGCACCAGACTCGATGCAGGATTGATTGATCGAGCCGGTGGCTACATAAGCAGCACCCATCATAAACGCAGCCAATGCTGAAACCGGAGTGGCAATCCCGCCCGCAGCACCGATGCGCACCGGCTGGGTGAACAGGTGTTTTGCCTGAAGGGTGTTGCGTAATTTTATTATTGCTGGCAGGGCTCCAACCAGGGGACGATTATCCGTGTGACCTCCGGAATCCGCTTCGACCGTAATATCATCCGCCATCGGGACGTTCCGGGCGAGCCTGGCTTGTTCCTCGGTGATTTTTCCCTCTGTCACCAACTGGGTGAGAATTTCTTCGGATGCGGGCTGGAGGAACTTGCTGGCAACCTCCTTGCGGGACACCTTGGCGATGATTTTATTCTCGACCTTTATGCTTCCATCCGGTAATTGGCTGAGACCGGATGCACGGTACCTCACAAGATTGGGGGTTACCGTCAGGTATGCCGATGCTTCAATCGCATGGATGCCATGCTTAAGGTACAGGTCAGTTGTACGCTGTTCGAGTGCTGGTTCAAACGGACTGTTGAGCAGGTTAAAGAGATACGGTTTGTCTTTTAAGGCAGCCTGGATGGTATGGATTGCCTTCTCAATTCTATCCGGCGACAATCCACCTGCGCCAAAGGATCCCATAAATCCCGCATTTCCCAAGGGAAATTACGAATTCCTCGGAAGAAATGCCGTTTGCCATCGCGCCGCCATACAGTGCATATCGCAGTCCGTAGGTGCGAATAAAGGTTTGGTCGCCAAGCAGCCCAGCGTTGTAGGGGAAACTAAATGCAAGTATTTTCCAGGGACTTTCAAGTGGAGAGAATGAACCCTGATTGGAAATATACAGGTTTTGTTCATTTTCGAGAATGTAAATGGGATTGTCCAGGTTCTGTAAACAGGCGGAAAGGTCTTCTCCCGCTGCGAGGAAAGGGGAGTCTTCTGCTTTCCAGGCAATAGGAGCATGATTGCGGAAAACTGGATTAAACGAAACTGGTAAAGGATTTGCCAAGTAGACACCTCTATGTGGATTATTAATCAATAACCCGCAAAGCCGGGAACTGGTTCGCAATAAATCATCCAATGGATGTATGGTTTTATAAGCAAAAATTATGAGTTTTCAGAAAACTATTGACAGATTTGGAAAAATGCGTAGAATTATTTCGATATGTGCATTACGATTTTCACGGGAGTAATCAACCAACCAGCCAGGAGCAAAATGCCTTCCGGCACCAACCAAGATTTTTAATTGAGAGCCTTTTGGCTCTCTTTTTTTTGCCTGTTGATAAAATGCTTATGAAAACGCTAACTCTTCCCGGACTGATTGACCCGCACGTGCATATGCGTGAACCTGGTGCCACCCATAAAGAAGATTGGGACAGCGGCAGCGCAGCAGCACTGGCAGGCGGATTTACAACTGTACTCGCCATGCCCAATACGTCTCCCCCCGTGACAGATGAAGCGACATTGGACTCCACAATTCAAACTGCCCGGGCAAAAGCCCGCTGTGATTTTGGTCAATACCTTGGCGCGGGTGCCGAAAATGCCGCCAACGCAGCAGCCCTGGCTCCGTATAGTGCCGGTTTGAAGATGTACCTGGATCAAACCTACGGTCCATTGCGGTTGGATGATATGACCGATTGGCTGGCACATTTCAACAACTGGCCAGTCTCTTCCCCGGTTTGTGCCCACTGTGAAGGGAAAACCCTGGCAGCGGTGATTTTGATGGCTGACTTAACCCGCCGCCCGGTTCACCTGTGTCATGTCTCACGCCGGGAAGAAATCCTGCTCATTCGGGCTGCAAAAGAAAAGGGCATCCCGATAACCTGCGAAGTTACCCCGCATCACCTGTTCTTGAGCGAAGAGGATATCCCTGCCATTGGGAAAAATCGCAGCGAAGTAAGACCCCGGTTGGCTGCCCGACGGGATGTACAGGCTTTGTGGGATAACCTGGATGTGATTGATTGTTTTGCAAGCGACCATGCCCCCACACCCTGGCAGAAAAAGACAGCGAAACCCCTCCGCCCGGATTTCCCGGTTTGGAAACCAGCCTGCCCTTGCTGTTGGCTGCGGTTACTGATGGCCGCATGACTATCGAGGATATCGTTTTACGTTGTTATACCAATCCCCGCCGTATCTTCCACCTCCCGGAACAACCAGATACTCGGGTGGAAATTGATCCAGACGCCAGATGGGAAATCCGCGCCAATTCCATGTACAGCCGCTGTGGATGGACGCCATTTGAAGGTTTATCAGTTCAGGGCAAAGTGATGCGGGTGGTTCTGCGCGGCAGCCTTGTTTATGAAGACGGCAATGTGCTGGCTGCACCTGGCACAGGTCGGAATGTGCGTCCCCCATTAATAAATCATCGGATGAAAATCATCCGTCATAAACTAAATTCATATTGGAGAAAAACATGTCACCTCATACACCCAAAACAGTCCGCAAAAGCCCCTACCTGCCATTTGGTGATCATAAAACGACACCATTTTATGGTATGGACATCTTATCCGTAAAACAATTCAAACGGGATGACCTCGAATACATTTTTGGAATTGCGCATGAAATGGCAGGCATGGTACGCAGGGTGGGAACTTTCGACCTGCTGAAAGGCAAAATCCTGGCAAATTTATTCTACGAACCGTCAACCCGTACATCTGCTTCGTTTACCGCAGCCATGGAACGACTGGGTGGCAGTGTCATTCCGATCAATGAAGTGCGCTACTCATCTGTTTCCAAAGGTGAATCGTTACCCGATACCGTCCGCACACTGGAAGCCTATGCAGACGTGATTGTACTGCGCCATCCCGAAGTGGGGTCTGCCGCACTGGCAGCCAAGTATGCCCGCAAACCCATCATCAATGCAGGCGATGGTGTCGGAGAACATCCCACCCAGGCACTGCTGGACCTGTTCACCATCCAGGAAGAGTTGAACCGCATTGATGGTCTCACCATCACCATGGTCGGTGACTTGAAATACGGTCGTACGGTCCACTCTTTAGCCCGCTTATTAACCTTGTTCAATGTCAAGATAAATTATGTTGCACCCGAAATCCTGCCCATGCCAGCGGATGTGATCAAAGAGGTAAATGCCAAGGGCACACCCCAGGCACAATTCACCACCCTGGAAGAAGTTTTGCCGGAAAGCGATGTGGTTTATGTCACCCGGGTGCAAAAAGAACGCTTCACCGATGAAGCCGAGTATGAAAAAGTAAAAGGAATTTATGTCCTGACTCCCGAGACCTTAAAAACTGCCAAAGATGACATGATCGTGATGCACCCCTTACCCCGGGTCGGCGAAATCAGCATGGAACTGGATGATGATCCCCGTGCTGCTTATTTCCGCCAGGTGGAATACGGGTTGTATGTCCGCATGGCATTGCTGGCAATTGTGCTCGGGAAAGCCTGATCCAACCAAAGTCCAAGGAGGAAAGTATGAGTGCTTTTTTTAGCAAGCTTGAAGCGCGGGCAAAAATGACGGGTTCTCTTCTGTGTGTCGGGCTGGACCCGCATCCGGCAGACCTGTCTGCACCCACTGCCCAGGCTGCACGCGATTTCTGCCTGCGCCTGATCGAAAAAACCGCAGACCTGGCTCTGGCATACAAACCCAATGCGGCTTTTTTTGAAGTATATGGTGCAGAAGGCTGGACCGCCCTGGCTGAGGTGATTGCAGCCGCGCCCGCAGGCATCCCGATGGTGCTGGATGCCAAGCGTGGAGATATTTCTTCCACCGCTGATGCTTATGCTGCTGCAGCCTTTCAAACGCTAAAAGCCGATGCGATTACACTGAGTCCTTACCTGGGGTATGACAGTCTTCAACCTTTCATCAAAGACCCCGAGAAAGGTGTTTTTCTGCTGTGTAAAACCTCCAACCCGGGTTCGGGAGATTTCCAGGATTTGACCCTGGCAGGGATGGATTACCCGCTGGTTTTATATGAAAAAGTGGCAAGCCTGGCTGAAAAATGGAATACCGCCAATAATATCGGGGTGGTGGCTGGAGCAACCCACCCGGTTGCATTGGGCAGAGTAAGGCAGGCTGCGCCAAACGTATGGATTTTGGCTCCGGGTGTTGGCGCCCAGGGGGGCGACTTGCAGGCTGCTTTGCAGGCAGGTTTACGCAGTGACGGAATGGGCATGCTCATTCCAGTATCCCGCGGGGTAGCCCGTGACCCGGACCCGCACGCTGCCGCCCAGAAAATTCTGGATGGCATTACCAATGAACGAAAATTTGTGATGAACAAAACCATACCATCTGCCTTCAGAACCGGAAGTTCCCCCAGCATTGGCAGAAGGATTGCTGCAGGCTGGTTGTATCCGGTTTGGCAATTTTACGCTCAAATCTGGATTGCAATCTCCCATTTATATCGACCTGCGCCAGCTGGTTTCTTACCCAGCCTTACTGGCTGAGGTTGCTTCCGCCTACATCCCCCTGTTGAAAAAATTGGAGTATGACCGGCTGGCTGCCCTGCCTTATGCTGCCATGCCCATTGCAACCGCCATCTCGTTGCAGACCGGTCAGCCAATGCTTTACCCGCGCAAGGAAGTAAAAGCCTATGGCACCAAAGCGGATATTGAGGGAGAATATAAGGAAGGCGAGAAAGTGGTTGTCATTGACGACCTGACCACAACTGGCGGCAGTAAATTTGAAGCCATTGAAAAGTTGACTGGTGCAGGTTTGAAAGTGGAGGATGTGGTTGTTTTGGTTGACCGCCAGTCCGGTGCGGCAGAAGCCTTGCAGCAGGCAGGTATAAAACTTCACGCCGTCCTGACTCTGACCCGCCTGATTGATTACTGGGAAAAAATCAACCGCATTCCAGCGGAACAAATTCAATCTGTACGTGAATTCTTAAAGGTGCAGCCGGGATAAAAATGAAAACTACTGCCTACCGCAACGAATCTGAAGGGTGGATTTTAACTGTCACACTGGTTATTTTAGTTGTGGCTGGCGTAATTGCTGCTGGACCGACCCTCTGCCTGGCTCCAATACTGGTTTTGATTATGATCGGGGTAGCCTACGGGATGAACCGCTCAGCCCATATGGATTTAATGCGCCGGGCAAAACCGGTTACCCCGCAAACCAGCCCGCCTTTGTATGCATTGGTCCACGAGTGCCAGGCGAAATTGCAGCCCGGTACAGTGGATGTGTTCGTGGTGCCCAGCAACCAGTTGAATGCATATACTTTCGGTTTTAGCGAACCGAGGGTGGTGGTGTTATATAGCGCTTTGCTGCAGGTGATGGATGAGGACGAGTTGAAGTTCATCCTGGGGCATGAAATGGGACACGTTGCCCTGGGTCACACCTGGTTAAACACCCTGCTGGGAGGCATGGCTGGAGTACCGGTTGGACTTGGGGCTGCCGTCATTATTACTTTTGCTTTTCGCTGGTGGAACCGCGAATGTGAATTTTCTTCTGACAGGGCTGGTTTACTGGCTTGTGGAGAGCCGCGAAAAGCCATTACCGCCATGGTTAAGCTGGTCGCCCGTGAAGCCGATACCCCCCAGGAGATTGCCCAGGTTTTAAGGGCTTTGGATCGACAGGATGATAGTCTCACCAGCGTGCTGGCGCAAAGCATGTCCACTCACCCGATGCTCATTCAGCGGATTAACGCCATTCAGAAGTATTCACAGAGTGCGGAATACAGTCGATTGTTACAGCAGATGAGCAGGTAGGATACAGCAACTTTTCTTGCGCAGTGACAAGAACCCCTCACCTACCTCTACCCTGCGGGTACTTCGTCCCCGTGGGAGAGGAATATGATTGACTGTGATTGCGATACGGGTTTGTGTTGAACGTACAAACGCCCGAGGTTTTTCGGGTACCCCCAACATTTCGTAGGGTGGGTTGTGCCGGGGGAAAACAAAATACCAGTATTTATTCATGAAAGGCGCTACCCACCAAAAATGGTAATGGTGGGTTGAAGCGAAGAAAATTGATTAATACATCAATATCCTTATCACTTCCGCCCACCCTACGGATAACTTCATTTGGTCTGAAAATCCCCCCTCACCTCGCTTCTACCCTGCGGGTACTTCGTCCCAAAGGGAGAGGAATCATATCTGTAAAAAGTTGGTTTACTTCTTCACCAGCACCTTATTACAAACTTCCACATCATATTCCATCAGGTCAGAATAAAAGCGCACTACCCAATTACCTGAACCGGGTTCCGGTTTATTAAGATAATCAAACATGACGGTTAAATCGATGCTCTCCCAAACCGGGGTATTGAGCGGGGTCAAATGCACCCACGTCTGTCCGGGCTTCAGCGGGAACGGATTTCCTTCTGCATCAACAAAACGGATGGGGCGTAATAGGCCGGTTGTCTGTTCGTATTCTTCACCATACGTTGTCCAATAAATGGAAAAGACCTGCCCGTCACGGAAAAGAAGGGCTGGGTGATGTTTTATACCGAGTAAATCAATATCCAGCACAGTCTCATTGCAGTAACTGTGATTGGCAAATAAAACCACCACGTTCTCAATTTCCAGGGGTAATTCAGTTAGCTTGTCTGTCAGCTCGGTGAATGTTGTCCCATCTGAATTATCCTGAAAACGATGATAAGTCCCGCTCGCCTTATCAAACTGCCAGTAAATCTGGTTGAGTTTGGAGTAGAAATACACCAGCCGCTCGGCTTTTGCGCCATCCTGCGGGATGGCAGTATCGAACAAATTCCCTTGCAAAGGTTGGTCACCTTTGAGGACGCCCTGCTTTTTCGTGATTTCTTCCAACTGTGAAACCTGGATCATTGCACTATTCACATCGCTCTGATCACTTCCAAACAGGTTGGTATAACTGCTCAGGTTGGCAGCCACTCCGGAATAAGCAGATGCCATAACGAGGTAACCCCGATACAAACTGCGCAGCGTCTCGTACGGCAGCCTGCCAGAACGGACCGGACCAATCAAATTATTCTCGCTGATTACACCACTGTCTTCATTTTCCTGTCCCGGAAAATCTCCATAGAATAATGCCAGGAATCGCGACATCCCTTCACCAATGAACAATTCATAGACGATTGGCGCATAGGAGAGTCCTGCCTGCGGCCGGGCGGAAAGCGGGAAATTGGTAATGGAAACCAGCGCAGGCGGGTAAGCCAGCATGCCTGGATTTTGCACTTTCAAACCCGTCAAAGGATTAATGTCATCTGAATATTCATCTGGACCGGTGATAACCGGCACCAGGGTTGGTGTAACAGATGGAGTAAGGGTACTGACCGGTTGGTCGGTAATGACAGCCACAGAATTATCTTCAGTGGGTGCAGGCAATTCTACTTCTGCTGGGATGGTTTCTTGAATAGAAGTCGGTGCCAGGGACTGTCAGCTGTTGCCTTGGGTACAAAAGAACATCCGGCAAGGAGTAGAATAACTATACTGATAAAAATTTTTTGTTTCATTTCAACCTCTAATCTTCCAAATAACTGATTTCATTGTAATGTATATACAATGCGGTTTGCCTTTCAAATTTGCAATGCTCCAATAGGGCTTACTGTTACCTGCCATAGCAGATAGTTCAAAATGTATTCATTCACTTCAATCTTGAATAGAAAGCACGAATAATGTCCCTTTTTCCTCACTTATCCGTTTTCCATAATAGAGTGTTTCACCTGGACAACAAATGGAAGGGATGTGTATGAACATATCTGAACAAGATGATTTGGCGAAAAGAATTTTAGAAGAAGAACGTCAGATTATCTGCCGCCCAGAAGGACCCACAAGCCTTTGGTGTCTTGTACGACCGGTATTTGCAGCAGGTCTACCGTTATCTGTTAAGCCGATTGCGAAATCCGGATGAAGCCCAGGATATCACTTCTCTCACTTTCCTAAAGGCTTACGAATCCTTACCACGCTACCATCATAAAGGCAATTTTGCAGCCTGGTTATTTCGGATTGCCCGTAATAAGTATATTGACTATGTCCGCCATTCCATTGTCTCCAATCAAAATCAGATGGAAATATAACGATGATCTTGCCAGTAACCCCCTTGACCAGACGCTCAAAAAAGAACGGTTGACTGCTCTCCGTCAGCTCCTGCTTCAATTATCCGAAACAGACCAGGAACTTTTACGATTGCGATATGTAGCAGAATTGTCTTTTTCTGATATTGCAATCTTGTTTGGCAAAAAACAGGATGCAGTTAAAAAAGGTCTCTATCGGCTTGTTGCACGTTTGCAAAGCCAGTTGGAGGAGAACGGATAAGTCCCTTACCCAATACTCCGAGTTTGAACAGGAAATTAAGCATGCCATAGAAGTGCCTGCAGCAAACTTTACATTTGCAAGAAACCTGCGTGTACAAATGCTGAACAATCATCCAATTATCCCCAGACATACCGTATTCAGCCGTATGGGATTGGCCGTCTGCCTCACAGTAATTGCTCTTTTACTCATTTCAATACTTGCGATATGATCCGGTAAAGTCTGGGCTGCGGTACGCTCCCTCTTTGGGTATATCCCAGAGGTTGGATTTGTCCAGACAGATAGTTCTATCCGCATTCTCTCAGAAACGCAAACCCAGGAACGGGAAGGCATCATTTTATCTGTCTCTCAGGCAATCGTAAGATTCTCAGCGCTTGATTATCACTTACTCTGCAGATGGAATTGCACCTGATCTTTTTCCCAAAAGTGAAGATGCTCCATTCTGTTCAGATTCCCCCTACATAATCCTTGCAGATGGTACCCGTTTGGATATACAGAGCGGTAAAGGGAATGGTTGGCCCGAATGGTTTTGAAATCAAGTCTGGTCTATGTTGCTCTCCCTGCTGAAATCAACTCTTTCCGTTTTGTTGTGCCTTGCATTGAGTGAACTATACCCAGTGCAGCACTTGAAAACTGGGAATTTACTCTCTCGCTAAACATCCACCCCCGGATTTTCATGTGTTACCTGTGTTTGAAATTTCACCAACTCCACTCTGAACCTCTAATCCACATTTACTGCAAGCACTCCGCAACCGACCATAGGTATCAGCCTGTCCATGGAAAAATATGTGGAGATGGACGAGGGATATTTCTTGCAGGGTAGTGTAGTATGCGCCGGCAGAACTTAGTAATATTGGCATTAACCTGTATAACCTGGAAATTTTATCGGCAGATGGATACCGGATTCCTGCTGAACCGCAGGAAATTGACATCGCTATTGACCCAAATGCTGAAAATCGCCTGGAATGGGCAGTGCTTACCCCGTAGGAAAACATTATTCTGGACCCTGGACTTTTTCACTCCCAGAAGTAATCGAAGCAAGAGCGGTAGATGTAGAAACAGATGTTGACATTGGTACAGACCCCCAATTGGGGGATGTAATGGAATTGAACCGAACAATTGATGTTGCAGGTCAGCAGGTGATATTAACAACGGTTAAGCTTGATACTGGACGCGATGGCGCAACCTGGCTTGACCTCCATTTTGAAACTGAACCGGATTTTGTTACCGGAATTAGCGCATGGGATATGAATAATCGGAGTAAGGGTCGCATCAGTGGGCATGAGGCAGGGAGTAAAGGCAGTTTTGATACTGGCTGGAGCTATGATTACCTGCCTGCCGGTGTTGTCACTGTAACCATAAATCAAATCAGCTTGCGCCACCCTGAGACCCTGGCAGTTTACCTGGACACCCCCAGCGAGCTCAGATGATACCAGTTTTACGCCAGAGATAACAACGCAAGCCTGCCTGACAGTAGAAATCATGCAGCAGCTAACCCAGGGAGAACCCGTATCCTTGCCTGATGGAATTAACGGAAAAGTATTAGTAGAAGGCCAGCTCCAGAAGGATACAACTTCCCTCTGCTGTCCGTGATAAATTTGAAGATGGAAGTGACATTCACGTTGTTGGTCCAGGTGGTTGGGGAGCACTCTCGCCAGATGCGGGTAGAGTAGTATTTACATTATCCGATGGCATATATGTATATCATTTAAATTCCGAAATCACAACCCGCCAGAACTGGTCAACTGAAACAGATTACCACCCCATGTGGTCACCAGATGGAGAATGGCTGGCTTATCAAAGCGGTACAACAGGGATAAACATCACGCAACTGGATGGGAATGGAATGCAAAAAGTGCCAGGAATCTCTGCATCCACCCAGTTGGTTGACTGGATGCCAGATGGTATATCCATTCTTGTATCCAGTTTAAATGCTGCGGGCAGTCAGGTACAGCAAATAAACATACAAACTGGAGAGACTAAGAGTTTCTTGACTATCGATAACCTAAAAGGTGGGTTTGCGGAGTCTCAGCCCAGATGGAATTCGGACTGCATACAATGAAAAAGTATTCGGTCAGCCAGCCTATGGAGTATTTGTAGGTAACGTTTCTGATGGAACGAAGCAGTTTGTGGCTGCATTGGGTGAATTGAATGTAGGAGTTGCTGGTTGGAGTGTGGATAGTAAGTGGCTATTGTTGGCAACCAGTGAATATACGTCATATCAGACACTACTTTCCACCCATTTCCTGGTAAACCCGGATACCTGCGAGGTAATCCACCTTCCAGTTTCCAACGGCAAAATTTCAGATTGGAAATAACAAACAACTTTTAGATTACCTGAATTCTGGGTTGATGTTTTAGTCCAATTAACACTTCCTGGGTTACTTCTTAGCATAGGATCCTCTCTGGATAGTCAATCGAAGACCCGTATTTGGCTAAATCTTAATATTGAATTTCTTCCAATGCTCTCTATAATTAGGAGTAGACCCGCCTGCCACGAAGCTATCTCCTGACGATATAAACGAATATACCCGAAGTGGTTGCAATCACTATCGACGTATTGAATTTTCCCTCCCGCTTCGATGCAATTCTGGAAGCAGCCGATGTGTTGTTAATGCAAAAGCGGAATGAGTAAAACCAGTTGCATGTTTTTTCACAATACCGTATAAATATGATAGATTTGATTCTAGGTTGGTAAATCCATGAAAATAAAATTCACTTCGCGTACCCTGGGAATCACACTTCTTTTGCTGGGAATGTTGGTGGCAACAATTGTTAATATTGCCCTTACCTCTCCCAGGCTGGAATCATCCTATCATTTTCGCAGCCAGCAGATAATCAATCACCGCCCGCTTACCTCCTTAAAATGCCCGCGTGCAGTTGGGGTATCCCAACCGGCTATCCTTTCGGTTACTCTTGATAACAAAGCCGATAAACCGTTAAAAACAGTCATCATGGCACACATCGCCCGCCCGATTTATGACTTTGAGGAAAGAGTAAATGTTGATATTCCAGCAGGTGAAAAGAAGACTTTTACCTGGCAAACGACACCCGAAGACGTAATTTTTGGTCGGATGATCCTGGCAGACTTTTTTGTCATCCATGCCCTCGACCAGCCCAACCGCTACTCCACCTGTACAGTCCTGGTATTACCATGGAACGTGAATGGCGATTTATTCCTGGGGATATTTGTGGCGCTCGGTTTATTGCTGGTTATCCTGGGTGGATGGTTATGGATACGAAAAGTTGAAGTCAACCAGACCAACCGACCCTTTGTCATTCAAGGAACCATGCTGCTGGCTGAAATTACTGTAGTGGGTATGCTGGCGGCTTTCTTTGGTGTACTGGCACTCGGGGTTTTAGCAATTTTATTGACAGCACTGTTTGGGATAGTTTTGGCCGCCTACATTTTACAGGGAATATAGACCTGCGCCTTCACGCATAAACAATTTCATCTGACATTATCCGCACGCGCGCATCGCAGGCATGCCATTATAATTGCAGCATGTTTTCCCTTCCCTATCAACTCCTAATTGGTTTTTTGGCTGCAATTGTCATTGCAGCCCTGGCATTCTTTGCCCGATCGCTCAGCATAAGCGGTGCAATCGCAGCCGCGCTCCTGGGTACCATCATTTTTGGGTTGGGCGGTTTTTCCTGGGCAATTGTGCTGCTCGGCTTTTTTATTTCCTCCAGCCTGCTTTCCCGTTTTCGTAAAAAACGGAAATCCAAATTTGACGAGAAATTTTCCAAAGGCTCACGGCGTGATTTTGGGCAGGTGGCTGCAAATGGCGGTATTGCCGGTTTATGTGTCGTATTCAGCCTGGTGTTTCCACACAGCACCCTGCCCTGGTTTGCTTTCGCTGCGACCCTGGCAGCAGTGAATGCTGATACATGGGCAACCGAATTGGGAGTGCTCAGCAAGCGCTCACCCCGCCTGATAACAACCGGTGTAATCGTGGAACCGGGAACATCCGGCGGCATTTCCTGGTTTGGAACTGGCGCAGCGACCGCTGGCGCTGCCTTCATCGCCATACTGGCTATGGTTTTCTGGCCAGGCGGGTTTCTTGCGCATGGAATAGGTGCTGCACTGGTCTTGTTTCTGGGAATCACCCTGGCTGGATTGGCAGGCAGCATGCTCGATTCTCTGCTGGGTGCTACTGTACAGGCTATCTACTATTGCCCTGCCTGTCAAAAAGAAACGGAACGGCATCCGTTGCATAGTTGTTCCACCCCGACCACCCTAAAGCGCGGGCTGGTATGGTTGAGTAACGATTGGGTGAACACTCTCTGCGCCGTTACCGGTGCACTGGTTGCAATCATTCTGGGATTAATACTTGCTTCTTCGGGTTGGTTTCGTACCATTTCCGTTCAAGAGGAAGGACGTACCATGTCTGATTTTCCAATTTCTAGTATGGCATTCAAAGAAGGCGAAGTTATCCCTGTCCAATTTACATGCAGTGGAGCGAATGTATCACCAGCACTTGCCTGGATGGAGCTGCCAGCCGGCACCCAGAGCCTGGCGCTTATCATGGATGACCCGGATGCACCGATTGGGTTGTTCGTTCATTGGGTGCTTTACAATCTCCCCGCCGATTTTGCAGGATTGCCTGAGGGGTTTGGTACATCTTTACCCGCAATGGGAACACCTGGCAAAAACGGTTACGGACATAGCGGATACGATGGACCCTGCCCGCCCCCTGGAAAACCGCACCGCTATTTTTTCACTTTATATGCCACCGACCTGGCACCCGGACTGCCTGCCGGTTTGAATGCCCCCCAACTGCGTAAACAACTTGAGGGGCACATCCTGGGTCAGGCAAGTATCATGGGGACTTTTAATCGCTAATTAAATCAAGGCATCTTTGTAAAGGTGGCTCAGGTAGCGTTTACGGAATTGTTCGGTAATTTCCAATAAATCAGCAGGCAGGCGATTTTTAATTTCCTCGATAATATATTCCGGCACACCCTGATAATATGCTTCTGCAACGCTGCCAGCAATGCATGCCTGTGTATCCGCATCGCCACCCAGTGAAATGGCTTTCCGAATGGCATCTTCATAATCACTTGAATCAAAGAAAGCAATTAACGCTTCCGGCACAGTCTGCTGGCAGGTTTCGTTAAACTTATACCCGGGGCGGATACTTTCAACCGTACGGTTCAGGTTATAGTCAAAGCGTTGCGCGAGTTCTTTTCGCATGTCTTCTTTATCAATCCCCTGTCTCGACCACAAGATTGCCAATGCAGTCGCCTGGGCACCTTTGATCCCCTCTGCATGATTATGAGTCGGGATTGCACTCTGTTTGGCTTGCTCCATTACTTCTTCGACGGTATCAAATGCCCAACCGACCGCGCTTACCCGCATGGCTGAACCATTGCCATAACTGTTATATGGCTTAGGATCCTTGCTTGCCAGCCAATTGCGGAACATACCTCCATAACCTGCATGGGGATATTTATTACCGTAAGCATGGTACGCATTACCATACGACTCATGCTTTAATATCGCCTCAGCGGCAGCAATCGTCATTACCGAGTCATCTGTAAACCTGGATAAAGAAGTAAAAAGTAGGAATATCCTCCTTTTTAATTGAATTGAATTCGTAAATGGAACCAGCAATATCCCCAGCAATAGCACCTAACATTTTTCCCTCTCTTTCCTATAGTTCGTCATCTTGCCCTGAGTATTAATTACAGGTTTGGGTAGAATCAGAAACCATCATCATTTAATGGAATAATTCCACAACTTTCCCAGCCAGGGCTCTGGAACACTTCCTATCCCCACCCGTGGTGCAGTTCTAATTTCATCGGTCCTGTACGGGAATACCTTCTTCGATCCATAATCCCATCGATTTGGAACATAAATCTGCCCCATTCAATTTACCCGTTATAGCCAGCGCTTGCGTGAGTTTGGCTGGACCATTGCACCACAGGGATTCCTTTACCCTGCCTCGTCGCAAGGCAATCCACTCCTGTCCCTCAACCGGTTGAATGGCGCGCACAAGCACTGCAGCCGGGTAACCTTCTTCACCACAAACACAATTCAACATCCAATGCATTCCATAAGTAAAGTAAACATACGCTTTGCCAGGTGGACCAAACATAACGGCGGTACGGGCGGTTTTTCCGACCCTGGCGTGGCACGCCTGATCCTCTTCCCCCCGATAGGCTTCTGTTTCAGTAATAATTCCAACAACCCGCGTTTCGTTTTCCACCCGAACCAGGCGTTTTCCCAGCAATTGCGGGGCTACTTCAAGAACATCTCGATTATAAAATGCAGGAGTAAGAATTTGATTCATGCGAAAGGGGTCATACCGCTGGAGGTTCAGGATGCAGGCGGGTGTCCAGTTCATAGGTCAACTGCAGCCCAGTTTCCAGGGTAACCTGGGGCTGGTAATCCAGTAATTTTTTTGCAAGCCGGATATCCGCGCATAACCTGGCTGGTTTGCCGTCATTTTGAGGGTTGAAAACCGTTTGTGGTTTCCCACCTGTTATCTTTTGTGCCAGTGTGGAGATTTCCGCCACACTGGTTTCCACGCCGCTGCCAATGTTGATGATTTCATGATTGGCTTCCGGGGCAATTGCGGCAGCCACCATGGCATTGACGACATCATCTACATATACATAATCACGTGTCTGACCACCTTCTCCATTTAGCACCAGCGTCCCATTCTGAGCAGATTGACGCAAAAAATTGGGGATGACAGGTGCATGTACTGGCGGTAAATGCTGCCCGGGTCCATATGCATTAAAAACCCGCAAGCAGGTAGTTTCAATTTTCCAGAGCGCGCCAATTGTGCGAACATAATATTCAGCAGCCAGTTTTGAGACGGCATACGGTGAGCGGGGATTTGGGATTGCGGTTTCTGCAACCGGTTGTTCAGCCTGGTCACCATAAATGGCACCTGACGAGATGAAAATTACCCGCTTCACTCCCACATCCCGCATGGCTTCCATCAAGGTGACCGTACCCCCTACATTCACCTGGTTATATTCACGCGGGTATAGCACCGATTCGGGTACCAGCACACGGGCTGCCAGGTGATAAACGCAGTCTATGTTTTGCAGCAGAGTCCACAAGCGGGGGCGGTCATTCACATCCGCCCGTGAAAAAAGCACATCCGGTGAGAGCGTGGCAGGGTCACCTGTCGAAAGGTCATCAATACCACGGACGGTGTGTCCTTCTGCCACCAGGCGGTTTGCCAGGGCAGAACCTAAAAAACCTGCTGCACCAGTAATTAAATATTGCATGGTTATAATTTCGCTCCACAGTACCGGCAAAATTTTGCCTGGGCAGGAATTTGCTGGGCACAATAAGAACAAGTTTTACTGGCAGCAGGAACACTTCCCGCACCGCTGCCCAAAAATCCCTGGGCAGCCTGTTGACCCGCAGCCAGTTCCGCCTGGTGCATTGCACCTGCCCTCGCACCCGATAGGGCAACATTGGCTTGCAAGATTTCCTGCGCTTCATCTGACTGCATATCCACACCCACCGGGCGGATGCGTTCTTCACGTAGTTTGTTGATTTGCTCGCGGAAGAATCCAATCCATTGCTCTGCTTCACTGGTATGGTTGAGAGCCAACAGGGAGCGCGGTCCATTTAAACTGGGTACTTCACTGATCATTTCAGCCGCAAAGAAGCGGGTTGTAAAGTCTGAACGTATGGCGACCGCACTTGCTTCAACGGCATCCGCCATCGATTTACCTACCCTCACTTCTGCACGCGCCAAAGTACCAACGATATCCATAAATATGGCTGTCGAGCGGAATCGGGCGGATTTGAATAACATCTCGGCACTTTGAATCAACCGGTTGCCATTGGAGGATGCAGCCGTTGCCAGTAAAAACATTGCGAAAAATCTTCCTAATAAATATTCTGCGGATAATCCTTCAAACCAAAAGGAACCTGGCAGCATAAAGAAGAGAAACATGGCTGCCCCCAGCAGGTAGAAAACCCATCCCACACCCGCCATCAAGTAACCAGCCAGCTGCGAACCGGAGCTGATGGGCTGGGGTTGCTGCTCTACAAATGTGTACCCCTTAAATTGACCAACATTTCCAACTGCTGCAGAGGCTTCTTCCCGCATGTCCTTGTCACTTCGATTGATAAAACCCTGCCAGCGTAACGGTAAAGCAAGGTCGGGAATACGTGCCACCAATTGGGCTGGATGACCAAATCCCCGATAATATTCTGTCCCTTCGGCACATACCGAGTTGGGCTGATGCCGCGGCACAATCGTAAAGCCGGATGCATAATCGATAACCATCAGGATAATCATCAGAAGAACGTACAAAATAAATGGAATGATAACAATATCCCAGCCATACTGCCTGCGCAGGATAATCGCACCCACGATAAAAATCACACCGAATACCAGACCCGCGATGTGGCCCGAAATGCCGCCACTTGCCTTTTTTACCACTTCCCGTTCCACGGGTGACATAAAGAGCGTATTGGGTCCGTAGAGGGTACGCATCCCCCCGCTGGTGTTGAACTGGTAGGTGGAAATTGCCCGATTTACAAATGCATTGTAAACATCCAATTTATTAAAAAGTCTCGTGGAATGTTTGCAGCCATCATCGGCGCAATCAGTTCGCGTATCCCAACACCAATCCGAACCAGGGAAACAATAAACAAAACAATTGAGACAATCGCGAGGAAGGCAACATACGCATATTGCTCACCAGAAAGATTGTCAAGATTATTGCGAATATAACCATAATTGACGAAAAAGGAAATAACAACCAGCAATAAAAGGATTAATCCGCCTGCTGCAGTGATGACTGCAAATAATACAGGCGGACGGCGAAGATTTAACCTTTGTGGAACCGTATTGAAACTGATCTGCCATAATCCCTCCAATAGGTGAGTTTTCAACTTTCGCTATTGTAGCACGTATTTATTATCGGTTGGGTCGCCCCATTTCACATCAGGTTGAAATTCAAGAGTTGTTGTAAAATGAGGAAAACTTATTGAACTTTGGAGGTAGGTATGTCTAAAACAATGCAAGACTTGATGGCAGCATTTGCAGGTGAATCGCAAGCCAATCGAAAATACCTGGCATTTGCAAAAAGAGCAGATGATGAGGGTTTCCCGCAAGTTGCCCGCCTTTTCCGCGCCGCCGCCCATGCCGAGACTGTTCACGCTCTTAGCCATTTACGAGTTGCGGGTGTGGTTAAATCCACTTCCGAAAATTTGAAGTCCGCCGTTGAAGGCGAATCCTACGAATTTACCAAAATGTACCCCGAGTTTATTGCCGATGCTGAAGCGGAAGGTGATAAACGCGCCGTGCATACCTTCTCTGATGCCATGGAAGTGGAAAAGGTTCATGAAGTACTGTATCGTGAAGCGCTTGAAAACCTGGATAAACCCCAGGAAGATTACGAATATTATGTTTGCCCGGTATGTGGATTTGTCCATGCCCGCAACGCACCGGAAAAATGCCCGGTTTGCAATACCCCCGGAAAGCGGTTTGAAGTAATCAAGTAGTGTGTTTGGACGGTTATTCCAGTATCCTTGTAGTTAACAATTTTTGAGAATTAAGAATTCGCAAAGAGCACAAAACCTTGCAGAATCCAGGTTGGTGCTCTTCGTGTTTTAAAAAATGATTATGTAGAGGATTTATTCCCCGGCTGTGCTTACCATTTCAGCGAAGGTGCGCTTGTAGGCATATAGCAGCGGGTACAGCCCCGGGCTGGAGTAGGGATACAGGCGGGGTAGATAATAACGCTGGGGGTCATCTACCAAAACACCCGTATCTGGTCGGTTATTACCAGAAATAGCCAATAAATATCCACTATCCCGGACAATCTGTTGGGCAATTGAAGGAGAAGAGTCATAGGGATAAGCCAGCACCTGAACAGGCATGTCCATTTTTTCTTCCAATATTTGCCGGGATAACACCATATCCTGGCGAATCGCTTCCGCGGATTGCGTGGCATAATCCGGATGATTCAGACCATGCGAGCCGATGGATATCAGCCCTTCGTCAACCCAACCGCGCAAATCATCCCAGCAGAATACGTTTTCCGGGTGGGTACAATCATCCCGGATGACGCTGTTGTTAACCAGAATAAAGAATATCGCCTGGAAGTTATACTGCCGCAGGAGCGGGATGACCCCATCAGCATAATCGCTGTACCGGGCTGTTCCCAGGTCAAAACTGAGCACAATAGACCGTTCAGGAAAAGAGCGTTCGCCATTTACAAAGGCAATCAAATCCTCAGCGCCAAGCGTTGTATACCCTTCATCGGCAAGCCATTGGATTTGCTCACCAAACCAGGCAGGTTGCATTTGAACCTGGTCCGTCATAAAGAAGGACGGATAGTGGTATTCGATGATTGGAATGCTGATGGCACGACTGCTCAAAGTGGGGATCAGAGTGGGAACAGGTGTGGCGGTTACTGCAACAGTCGGAAGTTCTGTGGGGACAATCGTGGCTGTCGCAACCTGAAAGGCGGTTGGCGAAGGAGATGGCACTGAAGTGTTTATTGGCCTTTCGGGCATTTCAGGAGTACAGGCTGCCAGCAACATGCTCACCACAAGCCAACCCCATTTTTTCCAACCATACCCAGTGTGAAATCGATTATGCGCCAAAAGTCAGCCACCAATTAATATTGTTTAGTGCCAGTATTCTAACATGTACGCCTTTATTCTACGCATGGTGTCTTTTTTCTTGACAAAGAATACTCCTTTTGATATCCTCTACCCATCGTACTTTGGAGAAAGAGAATACAGTGATTCGCACGCGGTAAGATTTAATTGTCTCCCTCCCCTTGCTTGGAAAGCCCGCAAGGGGGAAGCCCTGCCCGATTTGGGGTAGGACTGATTTTCTGCAATTGCAGAACTTCAATGGTTCACAGGAGGCGGATATGCTTACCGCTCATCATTTAAGTAAAGCGTACGAACTTCAAACATTATTCGAAAACGTAACATTTTCAATCAACCCTGGAGACCGGATCGGTCTGGTGGGGATGAATGGCTGCGGCAAGACCACCCTGCTGCGTATTCTGGCTGGTAAGGAACCTCCAACTTCCGGGGTCATCCACCGCGATCCCAATTTGCGTATCGGTTACCTCGCCCAGGGATTGGAACCCGGCAGCCAAACCACTATTGCAGAAATGATTGGGGATGCATTTGATACCCCAGAGACATTGGAAGCAAAACTAATGGATGCGTCCCTGGAGTTAGCCAAAAACCCCGGGAATGCCCGCCTTCAAGAAATCTACGACGTTCTATTGAGTCGACTCCAGTCAACCGACCCGGCGAGAATATCTGTCATCTTATCCGGACTTGGATTATCTCATCTCGATTTGGACATGCCCGTCTCCCACTTGAGCGGAGGACAAAAAACGCGCCTTTCGCTTGCCCTGGTACTTCTTTCAGATCCGCATATATTGTTGCTGGACGAACCAACCAATCACCTGGATATAGGCATGCTGGAGTGGTTGGAGAACTGGTTGTTCGCTTTACCGAATGGAGTACTGATAGTCTCCCACGACCGAACCTTTCTGGATAACACGGTAACCCGTATTCTGGAAATGGATATGCAGCAAAAACGGGTACGCGAATTTTCAGGAAACTACAGTGAATATCTTTTGCAACGGCAAAATGAAGTGGAAAAACAGTTGGCTGAATTCAATGACCAACGGTTGCGCATCCGCCAGATGAAGCAGGATATTGCCAGGGCGAAAAATCAGGCTGCCTATACCGAACGCCAGGCAAGCTCAATCCGTATCGGCGGACCTGAAATGAAAAACAAAGGTGCAAAAGATTATCACCGGGCGATGGCAAAGAAAGTTGCCAGGAAAGCCAAAGCACGCGAAAAGCGGCTGGAACATTACCTTGAATCCGAAGAACGAGTTGACCGTCCTGCCCAATCGCCAAAGGTTCGTTTTGGCTTTGGAAAAATTGACCATTTTGGTCACTCCGTGTTGGAATTGGAAGATGTGAGTGTTGGGTATCTCGCCGGTCAGCCCCTCTTGAAGCATCTGCGTTTGCAGGTATTGGCTGGAAAACGGATAGTTATTACAGGACCCAATGGCGCCGGAAAAACGACCTTGTTGCGCTCAATCACAGGGGAAATTCCACTGCTTGCTGGGCAAATTCATCAGGGTGCTTCTGTTAAAATCGGTATGATGGACCAGGAACAGAGCAGCCTGGATCCGGCACTTAATGCAGTGGAAACTATCTGGTCTGCTTTTCCCAATGAAACCCAAGCCCGCAGTTTCCTGTCATCATTCCTGTTATTGGGTGATGAACCAACCAAACAAGTTCAATTTCTCAGCTTTGGACAGCGAGCCCGCCTTATGCTTGCAAAATTGATTGCAGATGGATGCAACTTCCTGTTACTGGATGAACCCATCAATCACCTCGACATTCCCAGCAGAACCCAGTTTGAAACAGCCCTGAAGCAATTTCAAGGCACTGTCCTGGCGGTGGTGCATGACCGCTATTTTATTGAACGATTTGCAGATGAGGTCTGGCTGGTGCAAAATGGTGGAATACTGGTGAAATAATAGTGTACAAGAAGATTTTTGCTTTTCCATACGGGAATGTGATAAATTAGGTGACAATGATATTAGCGATTATTCATTAATCTGGGTACTTTCTTCACTCGGGCATAAAGTCAGAAAGGGAACCTGTGAAACAAATTGCTGTATGCGGCGAGTATTTCAGTACCAACATCGGCGATCAGGCTATTCATGCCAGCCTATTATATTTATTAAAACAACTTGATGCAGAAGTCGAAACGATTTCACTGGATTTAAGTGGAAGAACTTCAGTCCAACAAGAAAAAGCAATGCAGCCCAGGCTGCAGCAACGGTTAAGTGCCTGGAAATCACATCCCGCATTAAATACCCTCTTGATATTTGCGAATTTAATGTATCAGCCATTACGATTGAATAGATTATCAAATTCTCCATGGGGACGTGCCCTGAAATCTGCAGATACTCTGGTTATTGGCGGAGGTCAACTTTTAATGGATGATTCTCTCAACTTTCCATTAAAAGTCTCCGGTGTGGCAAAATTGGCGCGCCGATATCATATCCCGTACCACTTTTGTGCCTGTGGAGTTGGAAAAAATTGGTCCCCCTTTGGTCGCCAATTGTTCAAGCCAGCCATACTGGGCGCAAAATCAATCACCTTGAGAGATAATCTGTCAGCATCAAATTTAAGGCACTTATTACCAGAAGCCAATCCTCTCATCACTTTTGACCCGGCAATATGGATTGCCAAAGTTTACCCGGTTTCAATTAAGCCAGGGATGGAGGAATGCATTGGTGTGTGTGTAATGAATAACGACGACTATAACGCCCGGGTATTGGATAATCGATATGACAATACAGCGTGGATGAGCGCATGGCTTGAGTTGATTGAAAACCTGCTCACCCATCACACCCATGTCTTGTTATTCACTTCAGGCGATCAGGCGGATACCATTTTTGCCGCTGAATTGTATAAACAATCGCAAAAACGGGGTTGGAACAATGTACAACTGGCTCCAAGACCAATTGATGTACCTTCTCTTGCGGGCATTATGCAATCCTGCCAGGTAATCATTGCCGCCCGGTTGCATGCAGGAATAATTGCAAATGCTTATGGAATTCCAACAATTGGTATCATCTGGGATGAGAAAGTTCGTTCCTATTATGATTCAACCAACAGGCAGGATTTGTGTTTTCCGTTTACACCTCAAACCATCGCCGCAATTTCGAATTCTTCCAGGGGTTTGATGGGATCAGTAATTGCCGAATCTACGCTTGAGGCGTTCCGTCAGCGGGCGCTCGAAAGTGTGCGCGCAATCTTCAACCAGGATTTTTGAGGTTCGCAGGATTAAATGGGTCTTGTCTCGTAGGGGAATTTTTTCTGTTTGAGAAAATTAAATAATCTTGCTGGCACAAATTTCCGAATCACAAACATGGGTAATCCCCGCAGGTGGGCAATGAATAATGGAAACAGATATTTTGTTTTTCCGGTCTGCCGGGCATATTTTAATCATGGATGGTGTAAATACCACGCTTGTTCCGTAATGCGGAGTCCACCTGGCAATATCCCAAACTCCGAAATACCGGGGGAATGTTTTAAATTTTTCAAGCGTTCCAAACAACTCCAGCATCGCCATCGTGCGCATGCATTTCTCACATCTTGTGCAATTCTGAACCCCATCCCGCCCCTTTTCGTTAATACAAACCCTCAGGAAGCTCTGTGCTGGCTGCCAGGCTGAAATTGCCTGGATCTTATCCATTCGCGAAGCATTTATTCCATGATGTATAACTTCAATGAATTCGGTTGAGAGCCAGTGATCTACCAGCGGAGATGAACCCCAGGGTTTGAAATCATCTACAAAATGGGATGCTGGTACCAGCAAGTGACTGCACTGGCGATCCAGGGTCAAACCTGCGGCGATATGAGCACTTCCATGTGCAATTGACCAGGGAATTAAGCCTGAAGTGAAATAACGCAAATTGGAGCGTAATGGGATCAAGCCGATGTCAAGAACTGCTAGCTCTCGGGATAATGTGTTGAATGCATTCTCAAAACTGGGTTGATTCTGGAGAGGAATATCAAAACCGTGAATAAATAAACCGTATTTTATTTGAAAATCCTGTATCGGCCGCTTACCGGGCAAGTGCTGCATTAAGGTATAGGTTAAATCGACACCGCCTGAAAACAACGAAATAGTCTCTTTTCCCGCCAGAAGTGGATCGATTTTACTCAAGCAGGAGGCGTCATTTTTTATTACCGACATTTGTGGAAACCAGAAATGAAAAGCCTGCTGGTATTCCGCCATACCGCGCAAAAGCCTCGGTGAAAGCTCCCCTTCAATCGTCAAATCTTCACCTATGTGCATTGCGAGCGCAAGCATGCCAACAGCAAAGGCATCTGAACGTTGAGAAATAAACGATGCAAACTTTTCAGGAACGGAAAACCAGAGACGGTCAGGTTTGTTCAAGAGAGGTTGGTCAAAACTCACCTGAGCAGAAACAACCATCTCACCATTAACAACAGAAATCTCGGGGCGAGAGATTCTCATGCCAAGGGATCCTTGTGCGTGTTTGAATTGACCTGGATGCGACCAAACTCATGCATAATATGCGGGTCAGGTCCGGAGATGAGTTTATAAATCCACTTTTTTAAACTTCCAGGGAGAATCCGTTTTAAGCCAAAACGAAAGTAGCCGATAATCACGTCAATTGCTACAATTGGAAGTAGAAGAGGACGGTGTTTAACACAATGGTTCCAGGTATTCTTTTCCCACCCATAACCGATTTCCAACCAGCGCCCCCAACGCAGGTAATCCAGAACAGAAAATGGACTTCTGAGTGTTTTAAAATCTTTCAATCGTCCCAAAATATTCAGGTCCATGCGTGTCCGTATGCACTTGGAACAATAGGAACAGTTTTCAGTTCTCTCTTTCGATTTGAACCCAAAACATACCCGTAAATGATTTTGAGCAGGTTCCCATTGGGAAATGGTTTCCACTTTTTTCAATCGCTTGAAAGCGCCGCCCGATGCTTTGGCATCAAAGGCTTCAGTACCAAAATAGTGTGGGGTTAATGGACCTGCAGTCATATTTCTATATCGCTGGTAAGTTTGCCCGGACGGGATGCGGATTCCAGAAAAAAGCGGGGCAAGCCCCAGCGCGTACTTATCAGGGGTGGTTCCAGGAATAATCCAAATGGAATGAGGTGGGCACTGAATTGCATCAAATTGGTGTGAATTGTGACCAATTCCAAACCAAGTTCAGCAAATAATTGGGTATAGCGTTTTGCTAATACCTGGTATTTATCCGCGTAAGCCAGGGCAATGTCTGGACTTCCATGGATGAACAAGCCGTAAGTCACCGGCCAAGATGATAGTCCGGGTTCAGGAAATAATGCCTGGTGCAATGTAAAGAATAAATCAACCCCGCCTGAGAATGGGGCTATATATTGATCCGGATATTTCGGAGGTGGGGCATGGGTAATTTTTTCGGAAGACAACTGTACCTGTTTGAATAATCCCGGATTCCAGGCATGAAATAATTGCTGGTATTGTTCCATCCCATACAGTAATCGTGGTGAGGTTTCACCTTTAAGATGAAGGTCTTCTCCCAACACCTGGGCGATTAAGACCAGCGCTGCCAAAAATGTGTCAGACCGCAAGGAAATATTACTCTGGTAGTGTTCCGGATAAGCATACCAAAGCGATTGGGGAAAGGTCACTGCATGGTTATCCGTTTCCACCCGTGCGGATAAAATCACTTCATTGTTCTCTAGAGTGGTTTCAGGTTCGTGGATAATCATTCAGATAATTCAAGTTTCTTGGTCAGTAATTTCCGGTTTACTATAGCAATTATGAGTATCAGCGCTAATTCGAATAGCACCCTGCAATAGCTGTTGAATTATACCCAGAATTGATTTTTGCATGACGATACAACAGTCAAATAAAAGAAGGTGTGGAAAGTAAGTTTCTTCCCAATTGACATTTTCTATTTTCGTTAACCGGTTATTTATAAGGTGGGATTCCTGGAATTCCGATTACAGCCGTCAGATAAGACCGGATGGATTGAGAGTCTTATCGCTGGTATATGCCAGTTGATTAGCGCGTACATACGCGTCAAAATCCTGTTCCCAGACCTGGCGCGGGTCCCAGCCAAACGATCGCTCGAAAGCCCGGTACAGGGTTATGTTTTGGGCTGCGAAATAGTGTGGATTACGGAAGAACATTTCCAGGTAGCCGGCAATAAACTCGCTATTGTTTTGAAACACATACGGGCTCCCAACGGGTTGTACCGATGCTTCACCAGGGGCTTGTTGTTGCCATTTCTGGTAACGCAGTAATTCGAGTTGCTTGCCTTCAAAAAAAGCGTACGGGCTTCAGGGTTATACAGGCTGCCATCCTTTTCCAGCATGCCGGGTAACAGACCAGTTCCCCACATTCTCAATCCTTTTCGGCTTTCGAAATGCTCCAGCATGTGCCCGAACTCGTGCAAAAACGGAGCCTGGGCAGGTGTCTTGCCATAAAAACCTTCCACTACCCGCTGCATTGTCAGCCGGATGCAGCGCAATACGGGATGATAGTCTCCACCACCGCGGCCACCTGCCTCAGAAAATACTTGTTTGGTTGGATAAATCCAAAAACTGCGCCGGTGTTCGAACAATCGGGTTAACATCTCCCGTCGAAAAAAGAAAACTTCCAGAATATGACCGGCTATCAGGATTCGTATCCCATGCGGGACCGATTGCCTGATTTCGCGTGTCAGCCATTCCTTTCATGACCACACGCAGGTTTTGGCTTGCAACCAGGTTTTGCAGTAGGCTGTGAAATTCAATCTGCTGCTTCGGATTCAATAAATGCAGGATGGGGAAGTAGTGGGCAAGTGCCTGAATTTTTCCGGTCAGTTCGTAGATGAGAATTGCCGCCTGGGGTTGGCATTCACCATTCGAAAGCACAAGATATGGTTTCACCAAATCCGCCAGCGAGCGTATTGCCAGGTTTTCAAATGGCGCATCCAGTTGAAGACTCTCATCCAATTCATACACGAGGTCCCCAATCTGAATGCGTCCATCTGCTGGCAGAACCCGGCATTGCCGGATATCTTCAAAATTCATGACTGCCTTTTCACACCATCCTGCATAATGGTTTGAACCGTGTTGATTCTACTATACCGTTTCAACTGCAGATGCATCACCCTGGTGTGCTTTTTCGTACTCAGCCCGTTCGCGCATTTGCTGGCGTAAAACAGCCACATCCTTGGGAATTAAGAATGCCGCTACGATAAAGAATACGGCGCATAAAGCCCACGCACTCAAGCATATGATAATCATCGCCTGTTCAATGGAGAGTTTGTCTGCAATGATGCCCGTAATCAAGGGTGCCAGCGCCGCCCCGCCTGATTCAATAAAGCTTTCTACCGCCAGGCTGGTGGAACGCACTTCAGGAAGGGTCACATCATATACCGTGGAAATTACGTTTGGTGAAGCAAAGGGCATAAACAGGGCTGTCAGGGTCATGAAAATGGTGAACTGCAGTTGGTTTTCCAACGGGGTTTTCAGGGCAAAAAACAGGAATACGGCTCCCAAAATAACGCCCACAGTACCAACAATGGCTCGACCGCTGGTGGTTCGTTTAAAGAGCGCATCTCCAAGAATTCCACCAATGGGATACCCGGCTGCCATAACAATCACCGCAATGCCCATCACAATCAATTTTGCCTGGTCGTCGTACATACGTTCATTAGTCAGATAGAGGAAAAAGAAGAAAGTAATCACATTCCACGGAAAGACCCCAAAGAAGCCTTGCAGGTAAATCAAAATCATGGAAGGTTTCTTGAATAAACCTTTGACATGCTTCCAGTTGAACTTGTATACACCAATTTTTTCCAGCTCCGCCAGTTCGGGTTCACTTTGACCACGGGGGGCTTCGCGAACTCCAAAGAATATTATGATGGCAAGCAGGATGCCCAGCCCACCGGTGATGAAAAAGATATTACGCCAACCCAAAGTACCTCCCAGCATGATGGCTGCCACCATGCCGATCAGGTAACCCAGGGGTTGGGTGAGCTGCATTATTCCATACACTTTGCCGCGCATGGACGGACTGAAGTAATCGCTCACCAGGCTGAACATACCCGGATAACTCGAGTCGTCAATACCGGTTGAAGAGCGGGTGATAAGAAAGGAGGTGTAATTCGGGGCTATCGCATTCAGCCAGGTGGTGGAACCCCAAATGGCAGAGGCAAGCGCCATCAATTTGGCACGGGAAAACCGGTCTGCCAGGTAACCCCAGACCGGGTAAAGCAGCGCTCCAACCAGCAGCGCACCGGTGGAAAACGCACCGATCTGGGTGTTGGTCAGGCTGAATTCTTTTTGAATGTCAGGGGTAAGCGGACTGATGAGTAATTTGTCCGATTGGTGCAGCAGCATGAAAGTAAAAAAAACTGCAACCACAAACCAGCGGTATCCAGATGGTTTCTTTTTAACCATTCCTAACTCCTTGAAACAAGTATGGGTATTACACAACTGCCAGGTGAACTGCAGTGAAAAGAATCAGGAAGGAATTAAACTCTCTACCAGGGGGTGAAACCGTACATAACGAAATGCTTCGCCCAAATCAAAACCACCAGCGCTTCCCGCTTCTACCGCCTGCTGACGAAGGACCCAGGTCAACGCCAAAAGCGGGTTTTGCCTGGCAAGGTTCAGTATTTCGTGCTCGTGTACACCAGCTGCATCTGCCTGACGCAAAACATCTTCAACCAGGAATTCCACCTGCGATTGATGTGCTGCCAATGTGGATATCTTTATGTCAAATGTGGAAGTGATATCTACCACCTTGTTTGCCAAAGCAGGGTTTTCTGAGTAGTAGAATTTTTCAGGCACAAAATGAGGTTGAAGACCGTCTGCCAGGTGTTGGGGGTAAACCAGTGGCAGGCTGGCGTATGCAACGGCATCTGCTGCTGCCCTGGCAACCGCACGATGATCCGGATGGGGTTCTTCGGTAAACAAAGCATCTTCAACGACCAGAACATCTGGCGCATATTGTCGAATTAACCGGACAAACACTTCCCGCAGTATTCCAGCCGGCAATAGGTCCAATTCTTGATCAGCATAATTCAGAAACAGGATGTCGGCTGCACCCAGCAACCTGGCAGCCTCCCTGGCTTCTCTTTCACGGATGGGTACCAGTTCGCTGGATAGTATGCTGGTAACTGCCCTTGTCTCCATTCGTAACCGTTACCAGAATAATGCGATTACCCTGCTGTGCCCATAGTGCAAGGGTTCCACCAGCATAAAATTCTGCATCATCCGGATGGGGGGCAATCACCAGTACAGTTTTCACAAATAAAATCTCTCCGCTGTATTGAATTACTGGCTACATGGCATTAGGATACTTTTAGATATTCGTATTTACAACTCTGCTATACGCCTGATTTAATCCACTTGGAAGGTCGGATGGCTTCCATGTTTCGAACAAACCAGCCTTCTTTACCCTGTTCCTGCAAGACCCGTTTTGGAATTATGACGAAGTTTTGTTCATTGCCAAAGTAAAGGATAAACACGTCCGCATTTTCCATAATCATGTGAACCCGGTTCAAATCAAAGCGATAGGGTTTATCCACCTCAGGGCGGTACACATCCATGTTATGTTCGCTGAGTATGAAACGATATTCCTGCCGCCAGCCTTTGTTGAACTTAAAATCAATCACCGGGGATACGTAATATACCAGGGCAGGAATAAGGATGAAGATGGCAGCAACCAGACTGGGTGATAGCCAGCTGCGCGATTCAATTGGCAGTTGAAATTGCTGCCAGACGAGGTACCCAATGGAAATTACGCCCAAAAAGGCAATTAACCTTTAAGCGTGAGGAGCGCAGAAAGCGTAATTTTTGGGCTGAAATGACTTCGTCACGTTGATATTGGAGGTTATAGGTGATTTCCATGAGAAATATTATAGCACGGGCAGATGGTAAATAATATTCTTGACAATTCATTTTTACGTGATATATTATTACATATTAGGTCTTATTTATACTAAAAGGAGAAATATATGTCCGAAGCATCTATTTCAAAACCGATTGAAATCACCGACCCACCCGTCGCAACAAAACTGTTTGGCAGCACCCGTTGGGCTTGGATCTGGTTGATTGTCCGTCTCTACCTGGGTTACACCTGGTTTACCTCGGGTTTGGGAAAACTCACCAATCCAGCCTGGTTAAGTGGTGAAGCGCTTAAAGGTTTTTGGGAGCGTGCCATTTTAGTTCCTGATGCACCCGCTCGCCCCGCCATTGCTTTTGGGTGGTATCGCACGTTTATCGAAAGCATGCTGAATGGCGGTTCCTACACCTGGTTTTCCAAGCTTGTAGCGTTTGGTGAAGTTCTGATTGGTGTCGCCCTCGTTCTTGGCTTTTTCACTGGCATTGCGGCCTTTTTTGGTGGATTTATGAACTGGAACTTTATGATGGCTGGAACAGCATCAACCAATCCAGTGCTTTTTGTCCTGGCAGTATTGCTTATTCTTGCCTGGAAAACAGCTGGCTGGTGGGGTCTTGACCGCTGGTTGCTACCTGCCCTGGGAACACCCTGGAGAGCAGGGCATCTATTTACGAAAAGACGCTAGGCCTTTTGGTAAAAAATACGACCCTTCCAAAATCTTGGAAGGGTCTCTCATTAATATCAGTAAATTACTAAAAAGGTACTACCTTGCCAGTGAGCAATAAACACAGTGTACCCAGAACGCATGTCAGAATGAAAAGCATCAAAACAATTACCAATCTCTGAGCCGGGGTCATCCCCAGGAACGGACCACTTTCCCGCCTTCTGCGTTCAGATTTTGTTTCGGGTTCAGGTGGGATTGCCTCCTCAGGATATGACGAAGCTGCCGTATTTCGTAAATCATCTAACATGCCAACCTCCCAAATTTCATGTTATTCAACCACTGGTCGCAAGTGAACATCACCTGCTTCCACTTCTATTGTTGTACCATTATCCAATGCTATTCGCAAGCATCCCGACGGGCTGATTCCCTTGACCATGCCATTGACCGAACTGCCAGTTGGAGGAAGTATCTGCACCTTTTCTTCCAGGTATGCCAGTCTTCGCTCCCAATCCTGGAGAAATTCAGCACTGCCAATGGATTGCTTCTCAATCAGGATTTGTTCCACAATCCAAACCAGCACATCCCAGCGGTTAATCTTCTTGCCGGCTGCCATTTCCAGGCAGGTTGCCGGGATGGGCAGGTCAACATCTGGTGGCATGGAAGAAGGTGCAATATTCACACCAATTCCCACTACCACACCCATACATTTGTTTCCAATCCATAAAGCCTCTGATAATATACCCGCTGCTTTCTTTCTGTCCATCAATACGTCATTTGGCCATTTAATTTCCGGGAATAACCCCAGGTTTTGCTCCAGGGCTTTGCACACTGCCAGCCCTGCCATCGGTGCAAAAAACGATAGCAATTCAGAATCCGCCATTTGAGGTTGAAAAATCAAACTGAAAGTAAGGGATGCTTCCGACTGGCTGTGCCAGGTATGATCCATCCTGCCACGTCCTTTGGTTTGGTGGCTGGTTACCACCAGGCTGGCATCCGGTGCTCCATCCTCCAGCCATGCCAGGGCATCATCATTGGTGGAACCGGTCACGTCCAGGTATCGCACCTCCCCCAACGGAAGATGGCTGAGCAGCCCTTTCAGTTCAATTTCATCCATGCCTGAATTCTACCTGAATATTCTGGATTATCCGCTTTATGCACAAAACATAACCCTCGACCTGATGGTAGAATTCAAGCAGATAAGCATGGGAGGTGGAGTATGCGAGAAGTAGTCATTGTGGATGCTTTGCGGACACCCATAGGCAGCCTGGGTGGCGGATTGTCCTCAGTACGCCCGGATGACCTGGCTGCGCATGTATTGCAGGCTCTCGTCCAGCGGACTGCATTGGATGCCACTCTCATTGATGATGTATACATGGGATGCAGTAACCAGGCTGGCGAAGACAATCGAAACGTTGCCCGCATGGCAGTATTGCTGGCGGGATTGCCGCATACCATTCCCGCGCTTACCATCAACCGGCTGTGCGCCTCGGGCTTGACTGCCATTAACCTGGCTGCCCAGACCATTCGGGCAGATGAAGCGGATATCATCATTGCAGGTGGCGTCGAAAGCATGTCACGGGCACCTTATTCTTTGCCAAAAGCAGACCAGGCGTTTGGTTTTGGTAATTTAACCGCCTGGGATACCACGCTAGGCTGGCGGTATCCCAACCCCCGCATGGAAGCCCTGTATGGGGTGGAACCGATGGGGGTGACCGCCGAGAATATTGCAGAACTGACCGGAATCACCCGCCAGGAACAGGATGCTTATTCGCTGAAATCCCACCAGCGGGCAATTGCCGCCATCGATATGGGCAGGTTCCTGGATGAGATAATCCCTGTACCCGTGCCCCAACGAAAAGGGGACACAGTACTGTTTACCACGGATGAGCGGCCGCGCCGCGACACCTCCCTGGAATCGCTTGCCAGGCTGAAACCAGCCTTCAAGAAAGAGGGTTCGGTAACGGCTGGCAATTCCTCAGGTTTGAACGATGGAGCGGCTGCACTTCTGATAATGGAATCAGAAAAAGCAAAATCCCTGGGGTTTATCCCATTGGCACGCCTGGTAGCATCCGCTGCAGCAGGGATTGAACCCCGCATCATGGGTCTCGGACCTGTACCAGCAACCCGCAAAGTTTTACAAAGGGCAGGGCTCAAGATTTCAGATATCCAACTCGCAGAAGTAAATGAAGCCTTTGCGGTCCAAACCCTGGCGGTACTGCGTGAACTGGGTTTATCTGAGGAGATGGTCAACGTAAATGGCGGGGCAATTGCCCTTGGTCACCCCCTGGGTTGTTCAGGTGCCCGTATCATGACCACCCTTGTACATGAGATGCACAAAAGAGCTGCAACTTCCTCCAATCCGCTCTATGGCATGGCTTCCCTTTGCGTGGGGGTTGGACAGGGTGTTGCCACAATTGTTGAAGCATTTCGCGCATGATAGCGTTGGTCACCGGGTCAACTGGTTTTATCGGTTCGCACCTTTGCCAGGCACTATGTGGGTTGGATGTGCAGGTGCGGGCATTTCATCGTGCCAACAGTGATACCCAATTAATCGACAACCTGCCAGTAAAGCACGTGATAGGTGACCTGACCCATCCAGAAACCCTGTTGCCGGCAATGGAAAAAGTGGATGTGGTATTTCATACCGCCGCTGTGCTCAACAGCCGCGAAGGTAAAAGCAAACTGTACGCCGTAAATGTTGCCGGTACCCGAGCTGTGCTTGATGCCGCATTGCAGAAGGTGTCAGCCGGGTGGTATATACCAGTTCTGTGGCTGCCCTGGGAGTACCTGAAGAAGGTCAAACGGCAGGAACGCAATCCATTTTATTGAATGAAAATCACACCTGGAATTTTCCACCCGAACGCTGGTTGTATGGTCATTCCAAGTATCTTTCAGAGCAGGAAGTGCAATATGCTGTAGCAAAAGGATTGGATGTTGTCATTGTCAATCCTTCTGTCGTTTTTGGACCGGGGAATATCTATCGGCAAACCAATTCACCCATCATGCTGGTGGCAGATAAGAAATTACACGTGATGGTCTCTGCCGGCATGAATGTTGTTCACGTTCAGGATGTGGTTGCAGGGCATCTGGCAGCCTGGCAAAAAGGAAAAACCGGGGAGCGTTACATTCTGGGGGCACATAATGTACCCGTGCCGCAACTATTACAGGAAATCGCCCGGCTGACCGGGGGAAAGGCACCCGGGTTGAGCATCCCGGTGAAACTTGCCCGCCGCCTGGCAGGTATTGCAAAAATATCACAATCGATATTTCACATGCCAGTTGATCCCAGTCTGCTTTACCTGGCAGGTTATTCATTTTTTTATGACACAAGCAAGGCGACCCATGATCTGGAATTACCCCCTCCCCAATCGCTCGAAAAGGCAATCCTGGATTCCTACGATTGGTTTCGTGGGAGAACTATCGTATTTTCCTGATTCTTTCCTTTTGCGTTGGATATCTCGGTATCTTTCTGGCGTTTATACAGGTATAAAGCCTGGTCGGCAAAATTCACCAGGTTTTCTGCATTGGTAGCCTGTTCAGGGTAAATGGCGATACCAAACGAGGCGGAATGGTGAGAAATCCGATTATCCGGCAGGTCAAATGGAAAACTTGAAATAAGCATATCCAACCGGTTGACGAGCTGTTTGGCAGTTTCCAGGTTGCTTTCCGGCAGGATGACTGCAAATTCGTCGCCCCCGGTGCGGGCAATATAGTCGGTATCCCGGACAGCAGCCTGCAGACATACCGCAAACTGGATCAGGAAATTATCCCCCACTGGATGACCATAGGTATCATTGGTTTTTTTGAAGTTATCAATATCCACCGCAATCAACCCAAACGCATGATTATATCTGGCTGAACGCAAAATCTCATCCTGTAATCTTAAATTGAATGCCCTGCGGTTTGGAATATTGGTTAAAACATCGGTCATCGCCTGGTTTTCAATAACATGGTGCAGCTGGGCATTTTCAATGGCAATCGCTGCCTGGTCGCCAAGCAACCGAAGCATGCGCAATTCCTCCTCCGTAGTTTGATGAGGGACACTGAATGCCATGTTTAAAACCCCCACGACATGCCGTTTGACAATAAGGGGTAATCCCACAATTCCGCCCTCCCAGGCAGGTTTCATTTCGGCAAAAAGGGGATGCTTTGACATATCACTTACAATGATGGGTTCAGCGGTTTGCGCCACGCGGGCAGTCAACCCGTCTTCACGAGGGGAAGCATACGGTTTATGGCTTTTTTTATTTGCCCAGCGGGCAGTGCCAAAATTCAGTTTTTCATTCTCGTATAGAAAGATATGTACATCACTTGCAAGTGGAAACAGGTCGATTACGCTCTGCGCAATTGAATCCATCACCTGTTTAAGATTCAATGATGCATTGACCTTCAGGCTTGCCTGGTGTAATACTTCCAATTGATCATTTTGCTTTTTGAGGTGACTCACCAGGTGGGCGTTTTCCAGGGCTGTGGCAGACAGGGTGGCAATGTAACTGCTCACCGCCTTTTCATAATCCTGGATAAGAATTTTCGAACTTCGGAATCCCATAAAAATCACACCCAACTGGCGGTTTTTACTGGATACACTGGTTAAAAGCAATTGGGTTATTCCCAGTTTGCGAATTGTAAGATAGGCAGTGCTTCTGGTTGGCAACTCGTTGGTATGGATTAACAATGGTTCATTGGATTCCAACAAACTGGTGATACTCACCAGGTCTGTCATTGCAGATGAATCCATCACAGAAACGCCATCCTCACTAAAGTAAACCTGGTATTCCTGGGTATCCGGCTTATGAAGAGCGAACAAACAAATATCTGCTTGCACAATCGTACCTACATGACCGATAACGGTTTTGGCAATTGATTCCCCATCCAGGCAGCCCGCAATTAAACGGTGAACGCGGTTCACCTGTTTATAAAGGTCGTTATTGACCTGTATTGATGACGGTTGGTTTCCGTTATCAGGAATACCTGCAATAGAAGGTATAGTGACTGCTCCTGTATTTATTCTGCCTGATGCATCAAATCTTTTACTTTTCTGCCCTTTTCGAACGGATGATCAGACAATTGGTTGCCTTATATTGTACAATATTTTTTAGATTCAGGGTTGTCTATATGGGTGGTTTTACCGATAGTTTACCAGTCTGCGAGGGAGCAGGTTTTTCAAGCGATCATCCAAAATTTTAGCCAGTCCCAAAAAACGCCCCTGTTCATCCTGTACCAATACCAATTGGCGGCGGGAAAATTGCCCTTCCGGTTTTCCGGAAATATCAGACCCGCGCAGCCAGGCGGGCACCAACTCCCCGGGCATTCGGTAACGCGGTGAAGTGAATAAAGAGTCAAAACGTGTTATCCAGTCGTGAGCCGGGATAAAACCATTCGGGCTTTCTTCTGCCAGTGCCAACCCTGCAGCCTGGAAAACCAGGCCAGTTTCTCCCGTCACAATGGCTTCCGGGATTGCAAAAACTTCCCTGCCTGTTTGAACAACCTGCAGACGATAAACTTCCAATACTTGCTCAAGATTAAATCCAAAATCCTGCAGCCATTGATTTGAGAGCATTTTCCTGCGGTCCGCGGCAATTGGAGCATACTTCACCTGAAGTGAACCGCTGGGTGTTCGGTTGGAATCCACCATATTGGCATCAAGCCGTGTGAAACGGGCTGCAAAAAAACCAGCAGTTCCGTAGATGTGCGGCCATAAGCGTGCAGTCCGCTTAATTTCTTCTCCATAATGGACAACCCCATCACCGGTTATACCCTGGGCTCCCACTGGCATCTGGCTCGAAATATCATCCAGGCGAAGCGAGTTACCGAAGCGTTTCAGAACCGCGTCCACCACCCCCTCATCTTCCTGCGGAGTCAGCGTGCAGGTGGAATACACAATTTGCCCCCCGGCTTTGGTTGCCAGAACGGCACTTTCCAATAATCGTTCCTGCCGCATCGCCAGTTCATTTTGCTCACGGCTGGTGATAGCCCGGATGGGATGAGTTTCAGTGCTGCGCAGCCCCTGCATCGAACAGGGTGCATCCAGCAGCACCGCATCAAAACTGGCAGGGCACATCTCGCCAAATTGTTCACCCGGATAATGGGTGATGCCCACATTTGCCGCACCCCAATTCCGCAGAACCAGGCGCAAAGCGGTCAAGCGGGATGTGCTTGAATCATTTGCCACAACCAGGGTCTGGTCTTCCAATCGGGCAGCCAGGTGGGTGGTTTTGCCACCTGGTGAAGCGGCCATATCCAGTACCCGCGCCTGTGGAGCAAGCGGAAAATCAAATAATTCTGCTGGAAGCATGGATGCAGCATCTTGAATGTAAAATTGACCCAATCGATGCTCCCAGGTCTGGCTGACAGGTTGAGCACTTTGATCAATCCACCATCCGGTCGGGCAATACGGCACTGGACGAATTTCCCAGGAATATCGCTCCGCCCATTCTTTTACTTTTCGATTGACATCCACTTTCAAGGGATTAACACGGATGGAGGGAGAGAGAGGCTGCTGCAAGGACTCCAGCAGGGCGGTAAATCCCTGTTCGTCCAACAGGTGCGCAAAATTCTCAGCATTGACAATAGCGGTTTTCTGGGGGGTATTATTGCTTTTTCGTTTTCCCATTACCCGACTCCAGGCGCTGTGGGTTGAATGCAAAACACAATCTCGGTCGAAAACAGAATCTCGCTTACTTTCCAGTCCAATCCCTGCAAGGTTGCAGCGACCAGCTTGCGCTGTCTTTCCAACAAACTATGCTGCCCGGTCAGATTTTCTGTCGGCAGCGAGACCAGCAGGTACCTGGCATTTAATCTCTGCCAAAAATTCCGGTTGCAGCCATGCAGACGCTGTTCAAAACGATGCGCTTCTTTGAAAAAGAAAGCAACATCCGCTTTTACCTGGGGTGGCTCAACCAGGATGTCCTGCTGGCGAGCGTTTGTCTGCAAACCCCATCCTTCGAAAAAAGTATTGATCAGATTTACACGGGGTTGGTGGATATCATACGCATAATACTTAACGGTTTTGTCCAATCCCATCCAGGGGAATGCAAAGGGATTCATCCCACAAGCCAGATCCAGAATTACCTGCGGTTTTCCAGTAAAAGCAAATATTTGAGAATAAAATTCCACCAGGATGGGTTGTCTCTCACGGGTTGAAGCATGGCTATTAAGCAAATCACTACAAAGTGTTTTAATTTCCTCCTGCTCATGCCTCTGAAATGCGGATCTCAAATTCTGATCTGCTTTTTCATAATTTGGATCACCCAGGTAAGGTGCGACCAGGTTGTGTAATTTTCGGCGAACAGATTGCAATGCGTCAGCCCGATTTCGATGACGCGGCAGCTCCTGTAAAAGCAAATCACGCAGGGTATCTTCAGGCAAATGTAGAGATCGATATTTACGCCCCTCGCGGAGTGACGCAATCAGGTTATCGATTTCTGCCGAGTTCAGAATTTCTTCAACCACGCAATTGTTGCTTTCTACCTCAACCACATGAACAAAACTACAACCAATGCATACAAGAACAAGAGGATGATTGAGATGATGATTTGGGCGGCAAAATAATGTCCCCATACTGTGAATGCCCGGCGCCAAAAACTGAGACTGAATAGACCGCTTGTCGGCAGCAATTTTTCAACCTCAGCCCGGATTGCAATCCGCTCATCATGGCTTGATGCCAATCGCTCTCTCATCATTTTTTGCTCAGACTCCAGGGCGATGATGCGGTTTTCCAGCGTGTTGAGATAGGTTACCAATTCACTCATGTTGGAAAATGCTGTGGGATTCATGGCAGCCTCCTTTGTGCTCCAACCCGGAACACACTTCTATTATAAGGCGAACGGGCTTGGGTTAAAGAGATAAACAATGGGCAAATGCTATAATCTACGCATGCCAGAAACACCACGAAAAGCGGACCAAGAAGTAAAGATTGGCAAATCGCATGTGCGCGTCCGTTCCACTTCCATCCCTGGCACCCAGATAGCGGTGAAGGTTACCGGCAGCAAGATTGAGGATTACCCTTCCAAACAAATGCTCCCCCCTCCAATAGGGATCACTGATAACAATACCCCTCTTTCGTTTCAGGGATGGCTGAACCTTATCCGGCAGTTAAAACTGGAAACCGTACTTTTTATCCTGGCGATTATCATTTATATCGGCACCCGGTTCGCTGGATTGGCAAGTTACCCCATTTACTTCTTTACTGATGAAGCCGTTCAAACCGTACTGGCTGAGGAGTTCATCGACCGTGGTGCCATGGGTGGTGATGGTCAATATTTTCCCACTTATTTCCAAAACTCCTACCAGTACAATTTGGGCACATCCGTATACCTGCAGATTGTTCCCTACTTGATATTTGGGAAAAGCATATTTGTAACCAGGGCTGCATCCATGCTGGTTACTGCCCTGGCGGCTATCTGGCTGGGGCTCATATTGAAACGCATTTTTGGTTCAACCCATGCCTGGTTGGCTGTACTACTGCTTTCCATCACGCCTGCCTGGTTTTTGCATTCCCGAACGGCATTTGAAACCAGCCTGGCAGCCAGCCTGTATGCCGGTTTTCTTTATTTTTACCTGGCATATCGACAGGGTGACATCCGAAAACTATACCTGGCTGTTTTTCTTGGCGCACTTACCTTTTATGCCTACAGTCCCATTCGCATGGTGGTTGGGTTAACTGCACTTTTCCTGTTTTTTTCCGATTTAAAATATCACTTCACGCATCGCTTGCAGGTGGGTAAGGCATTTGGATTAACCCTGTTGTGTGCCATCCCCCTTTTACGCTTTCAACTGGTTCACCCTGACGAGACCGTGCAGCATCTGCGGGTGCTTAACTCCTACTGGATTCAAAATATTTCCCTCATTGAAAAACTTGCCCTTTTTGGAAAAGAATACCTGGCGGGTTTTAATCCTCTTTACTGGTTTTTTTCAAACTCACATGACCTGGCACGCCACCAGATGAATGGTTACGGTCATCTTTTATGGGTGATGCTGCCATTCACACTGCTGGGACTTGGATTGATTTTTATCCGTTTCCGACAGCCTGCCTACCGGGTGATATTTTTTGCATTGTTGGCAGCACCATCTGGTGCCGCCCTGGCAAAACTGGGTATCACCCGGGCATTGGTGATGATTATTCCACTGACCCTGATTACGACCCTGGGATTGCAGGTACTGCTCGAAAAAATAAACCGGCATTGGTCAAATAAAATGCGCCTGACAAACCTGGTTGTATTTGGTCTTCTGGCTGGGTTCAACCTGTTTCTTTGCGTCCAGTCACTTACGGTTGGTGCCCTGTGGTATCAGGATTATGGATTGGCAGGCATGCAGTACGGTGCCCGGCAACTGGTTGCAGCAATTGATGATTACCTCGAAAAGGATCCGGAGCAGAAATACTTGTCTCTCCCTCCTGGGCAAATGGCACGGATACCACCATGCGCTTCTTTTATGAAGATGACCCGCCTTTCCAGATGGGTTCAATTGAAGGTTTCATAAACGAACACCGCGAACTGGAAAAAATTTTATTCGTTATGATTCCGGAGGAGTATCGCCAGGTACAGGAAAATCCCAAGTTTCAAAATATACAGGTCGAACAAATCCTGCCTTATCCAAACGGTGAACCCGGCTTTTATTTTGTCCGGCTGGAGTATGTCAAAGACATTGACACCATTTTAGCCAGGGAGAAAGAAGCCCGCCAGGTTTTACAGAAAGAACGTCTCTCCATGCAGGGTGTCCTGACAGATGTTTCCTACTCCTACCTGGATATGGGCAGCATTGACCTGATATTTGACGGGGATGAAAACACCCTGATCCGCACCATGGAAGCCAATCCAATGCAGATCAGGCTGGAGTGGAATGCACCCCGCCAGGCACAGGGAGTTTCCATCCGGATTGGCGGCACATCCACCACGCTCACCCTGCGGGTGTATGATGCAGCAAACGAACTGCTTTTTGAGGACAGCCAGGAACTGGAAGCAGACCCCAACCCCCGCACCATTCCAATTGCATTCCCAACCCTTTTGGAAATATCCCGATTGGAAGTGGATGTGTTAAGTACCTATGACAGCGAACCCGCACACGTCCATTTATGGGAAATTACATTACAATAACATGCATGAAGCACCAGAGTAGAACATTTGATTTAAAAGTGCTGGTTTTCTTGTTGCTGCTCGTTTCCGTAAATGGCTGGTTAAGGCTGCAGCAGGCAGTATTTTACTGGAACACCCTCAACCAGGTGGAAATTGCAGTTCCACCTCTCTACCTGGCAATCAGTGGAGCGGTATTTGGCATCGCCATGCTATCGGCTGCCATCTGGTTATGGTCGGGATTGGCGCATTATCGGTTGTTTGTTTCCACGGTTGTGGTTGCTTTCAGCCTGTGGTATTGGATCGACCGCATTACACTCACCCAAAATTCGGCTGCACAGACCAACTGGCCATTTGCTTTGCTTGTAACAGCTTTCCTATGGATTTTCACTTTTTCGGTGCTGGCTGTTCATCCGCCTTTATGGGACGAAAACCCAACCCGATTTACCCAGCCTGCTTCGGCAGGAGAAGAGAGCCCGGACGATGCTGGAAATTGAAGCTAAATTTTATATCGCCAATCTGGAAGCGTTGCAAACTACCCTGGTTGCATGTGGTGCACAACTTGTTGACCCGCGTGTTTTGGAAACTAACTTGAGGTTTGATACCACCGGCGATGAATTACAGGCAAACCACCGTGTTCTGCGATTGAGAAAAGACCATGGCGCTCATTTAACCTACAAGGATGATGCCCGTATAGAAGATGGTGCCCAGGTACGCCGGGAAATTGAATTCGAAGTCAGTGACTTTTCTGCTGCCCGCCAGCTGTTGGAAGCACTGGGCTATGAAGTGGTCATTATTTATGAAAAATATCGCACCACCTACAAACTGGATGATTGCGAGGTGGTGCTGGATGAATTACCCATCGGGAATTTCTGCGAAATCGAAGGGGTTGATGTTGCCAGGGTTCAGCATGTTTCAGAAATACTGGGATTGTACTGGCATAACAGCATTCCAATCAGTTACCTGGCGTTATTTGATGGACTCAAAAATCGCAAACGATTAAAAATGGAGAATCTCACCTTCCAGGCTTTTGCCAGGCATAAAGTAACCGCAGAAGACCTGGATGTCATCCCGGCTAACTCGTTTTTCTCGTAGCTTATTTTTGTAAATTCCTGGCGCGTTCCTGCAAGTCAATATCTGCGGGTGTTGCTGCATCAATAATCAGTCCGTGCGGTTGCGGTGTACCCTGCAAATCCACGTTAACGAATGTAAGAAATCCTTCCAGTGCCATTTGCCCAAGCACGCTGGCAACAACGTACGCTACCAGGCTGGTTCTGCCGGTCAGGATTACCTTGCTTTCGAACATGACAATCTCGCCGCGCTGTACCGGACGGGTGAATTCCATACCGTGGATTTTGACACACAAGATGTGTTCTGGTCCGCATAAACTTGCAGCAGCCGTAAATCCTGATTCGACAAACCACTCTGCCGAACGACCGGCATATAATGTGCCGTGATGGTTCAGGTCTTCACTTTTAATCAAATGATGGGTTACTAGGGTAGTTACATTCATAATGTCCCTATTCTACCCGTTTCCCCAGGGAAGCGGCGTAAATGGCAAATTGACTTTCGCCATCCACATCCAGGGCTTTGTTCAACAGGTCGTCGTCAAATGCAGCAATGGCGCATACCCCACAGCCAGCCGCTTCTGCCGCCAGGTACAGATTCTGGCAGACATGCCCCGCATCAAGATGCAGGTAGCGGTAACTGCGTTCACTGTAGCGCCAGTACATCCGCTCCAATACCGCCACCCAAAAGAAAGTTACCGCGACTGGTAGTGACCTGGTTTTGATCCAGGCAGGCGTGGGTCAGAATGGCGTTGACCTCTGGATTAAGGGTTATTTCTACCAGGGAATGCGACAGGGCAGCATAACGATATAATCCGGGCTGCAGTCCGCTGACCCGGTTGACCAGCAAGTAGGATTCAAATGCATGCCGGGCACCGGCGGATGGCACGGTCCGCATGGTCACAGGCCGGTCGGTCACCCGCTCGACACCCTGGCTTGCCCATAAGAAGAATGATAGTTCCTGCAGGGTTATTGCCTTGTCAGCATATTTTCGCAAGGTGCGGCGTTTTTCAATCAACCCTGCCAGGTCCACAGATGGCAGGGTAAACTCGGAAGGACTGGGGAGCGCAATTACCGTAGATCCCGCTGGAATTGGAAGTTCAAGCGCCGGTTGGGGTGCTCCCTGTGATTGGGCGGAAACCGGCTGGGTACTATGGTGTGAAGCATGCATATATTCTTTTCCGGTGGTCATATGTACCTCTTTCAGGGTGTTAATAAATCCGCCTGGCAAGAAGTTGCCAGGCGGTTAAGTTTTACTTCTGGCTTGTCTATTTTACATAATTAAAGTGGGCTGTGAGGGTATTAACGATATAGTTTTCCCACAAAGGTACAACCTGTTCATATTTGTAGTCATGGGTGGAGAATGTCTGGAAAATCATGCGTCCATCCATGCAGCTTGCCAGTGTACCATACGAACTCAGTTCCCTGGGGTAAAGTCCCGCCAGCAGGATACCATTACCACCACTTGTAAGTTTGATCAAATCACCAGCATCGGTGAACCAGTAATTGACCGAACTATACAACGGCTGCACCAGGTTGGGAGTGGAGATGATCGGGTTGGAAACATCCAGCCAGTACATCGAATAATCCAGCGGGTCATAGCTGTATTCGCGTGCCCAATTTTTCTGGTAACTCACACCACACTTGCTCATAATGGGTGCAATTTTCCCGTTCGCTATTTTATCGAGGTGCCATAATTCAATGATGACGGCTGCCCCATCGTTCAACCGGTCTACAATCCCATCAAACATTTCACCGCTAAAGCTGGTGCGGACTTCTACAGATACGATTATCAAATCCCACTTGGTGGGAGAATAAATCTCCTTTTGGAAATTTCCCAGGGCATCACCCACATTGGTGACATGTTTTAATCCCATATTCCTTGTGGTGTTGGTAATATACGGAGCCAGGTCATAAAATCCGCGGATGTCCTCAAATACCAGGATATTGGCATTGGTGATTTTTTCCGCCATATCCACAGGTTCTTCTGTTGCTGGTGGGGCAACTGTTGACTTAACCACCACCTGCTGGGTATATGTGGGATACGGTGTATAGGTGGCAGCAACGGTAGCCGTCGGTGGAGCTACAGTAGGCTGGATTGCATTTTGCGTAGCCTGGGCAGCCACCTGTGTTTCTCGTGCCGCAAGTGCTGCTTCTGTTTGACCAATTTCAACTTTCGGTGCTTCTGTGGCTGTGCTGCCAGGCAGGTTGCATGCTTGAAATACAAGAAATAAGACCACAAGCCCAATAAATAACTGCAAACGATGCTTCATGTCATCCTCCGCAACAATAATATAAAAATATTATAGCGATTTCATTGCGGAATAATAGTATCAATATGGGCAAAGATAAATCTTATTGATTGTTACGGTAGATTTCTCCCTTGCGGAATGCCGCCCAGGTGGTCTCAAACCATGAATCCATTTCGGGTATTGGCCTTACTGTCTCCCAGGCATGCTGAATGCTCCCGCCTTTGCCAGTTCGGGTTGTCAATATTTTTGACCTGTAAGCAGCATCTTCCGGTTGAATTTTCCAGGTATTACTGAGCTGGTCATGTACCTTTATCCCTTTGGGATCCAAAACAATGGATGATCCCCGGCTGCCAACCTGGTTTTCAAGCAGGAAACGGATGGCATCCAGGTACACCCAATGAGCATATGCAAGCTGCCGCACTCGAAAAGCATTCCGCACGTCGCCTGGACCGTCATATGTGCAGCCCAGGTTCATCAGTTGTTCCACCAGCTGCTTTGCTTCAGCAAGTTCACCCTCAAGTGTATTCATCGAACGAATATGCGCGCCGCTGCGTGACATGCGGGTTTGTAAATCTTTCAAGGCTTCCTGCCACCGAATGGGTTCCTTGATGCTGGTTTCCATCCATTTCACTGCCTGCAAATAGGCTTCAAGAATGGAGTTTTCCGCTTCCTCTTTCTGCAATGTCGATTCTTGATAACAGGCTGCAATGTATTCAGCAGCCCGGAATCCACCCACCTGCCCCGAATTGAGTGCCGACCCTCCCGGGCGATTTACTCCATGACTGCCATTTACCTCACCGATCGGGAAGAAATGCTTGAAGTTGGTGGACTCCCCACCAGATGGTACCTGCCAACCCGCCATTGTTATGCTGGGCACAGACTGCAATTTCCAACGGCTCCTGGTAGAGGTCAATCCCATGCTCTTGATACAACCCGATTGCCCCGGGATTTCATGGCATTCAACCGTTCAATCGGAGTTGCCTGTTCTGCACCCGAACGCACCAGGTAGGAACGCGCTTCTTCGGGCAGCGATTCCAGCGCATAATTCTCCGGGTTTTGACGGAAATCAAGATAAACCCGGCGACCTTTCTCCATGGTTTCAATATAAACCAGGATATCAATGATAGATGAACCACCAATTGCCTTGCGGGCATCAAATGGCCACTGGTAACCTTTCAAAAATACGTTGCCATACATTTCACTCGTTGTTGTGAAATAGTCGGAAAGAAATTCCCTTTCATCAGATATGCCATCCGCTGCCCGGCTGATGAAACGCGGGATGACTTGCATGTAGGTTCCCGAAACATTCCAGCGAAATTTCGTGGATGCCAGTCCATATTGCGATTCGGGTAAATTGCGTGCCTCGACCCCGACCATCAATGCCAATCCAATCGCACCCGAATGCACTTCCGGATAAACACTGGTTTGATACAATCCCCCCGGTCCACCGACTGCAAAGATGATATTTTCGGCTGCATAGGCTTCCAATTTCCCGTTGTTGTCCATTGCCAGCGCGCCGATGATGCGTTTACTCCTCACCTTCGCCAGTCACAATCAACTGGATGACTTCCCTGTTTTCAACGATCGGGATATTCAACCTGTTTACCTCGGCAATCAACCGCCTGGCACATTTCGCGTGAGGTGTATGGACCAATGGAAGTCGCCCGCTGGCGCGGATCGTGATCGGTTTTGTATCCCACGAACTGACCATACGCATCGCGCGGGAAGGGCACTCCCAGGTTTACCAGGTTGATAAATGCCCGGGCAGACAGGCTGGCTTCCACCAGTGCCAGGTCACCATGCATGGAACCACCGCCAACATAGCTTTCTGCCATGGACCGGGGTGAGTCACTCTCTGCGCCACACATGGATAGTTTGTAATAAGTCTGCTTGTCGCTGCCGGTATTGATGGAAGTACCTTTTTCCAACCCTTCTGTCAAAATCAGGATGTCTTGAATCCCATTACGGTGCAGTTGAAGGGCAGCATTCAACCCGGCGGCACCGCTGCCTATGACCAGGGTATGCACCCAATAGGTCGGCAGGGTTTCGTTTCCATGACCTTTAATCGGTAACTCTTTGGAAATCATAATGCCCTCGTTTTGAAATCCCAGCATCTACCTGCTAGGTTTCCATCTGAATTACAACTTTTAATGGATTCATTCCGGGGATTCATCAAAATTTCGAATCCCTTTTGCAGTTCCTGCAAAGGTAAAGTATGCGTAATCAGCGGTTTTAAATCGATGGTTCCCGTGGAAAGCATTTTTATCCCATCTTGAAAATCCCAGGAATACCCTTGTGAACCATACAAAGAAATTTCACGCTGAACGAACAAATTGACAGGCAGTTTGTTTTCCAGCTGTTCAAAAATTCCCAGTAAGGTTGCATTTCCCCCACGTTTGAGCACCTGTAATGCCTGGTTCAAAGTGGCTTCCAAACCCACTGCCTCAAAGGATTTATCCACTCCCATCTGGTTGGTCGCCTTGAGAATGGCATCGATGGGATCCTGTTCCCGGCTGTTAATTGCCTGAAATGCTCCCAATTCCATTGCTTTTTGCAGCCGGTAGGGGTGAATATCGCAAATAAAGCTGCCCACCCCGGACGTTTGGCGGGAAAGCATCGAAACCAAAATCCCGATGGCTCCAGCACCAAATATCGCCGAGGTTTGTCCCAGGCGGATACCGGATTTTTTGACCGCATGCAATGCAACCGAGAGTGGTTCGACAAGGGCTCCTTCGGCATACGAGATATTATCCGGCAGCCGAAATGCCCGGTCTTGATTGACGATAAAGTAAGGCGAGAATGCACCCTGTCCCTGGCGGTATTGGAAACTGATATTGGCACACAGGTGATAATTGCCACGCACACAATAATCACATTTACCGCAGGCAATAACCGGCTCAATTGTTACCCGTTCACCAATGGTGTGTTTTGTAACCGCTTTACCAATTTCGATTACCTCCCCTGCTGCTTCATGCCCAACCGAAACAGGCAAGGATGCCGAAGGATGCAGTCCTTTATAGAGATGCAAGTCACTGCCACAGATTGCTGCAGCGTGAATTTTAATCAGAACATCTTCATCGCCCAGAGGTGGCAGGGTTCTTTCCTGGAATTCCACCACACCAGGTGCAGTGATTACTGCCATCGGATAGGTAATAGTCATAAAAGTTCCTCATGGACCGGGTTGGTTAATTCTCCCAACCCGTCAATTTTAATTGTCACACTGTCGCCCGGAGTGAGCACAAGTGCCGGATTGGATTTTCCGTCCATCATCTTGGGGCTGCCAGTCAGAATCACATCGCCAGGCAGCAAGGTTGTTAAATCCGAAAGGATGCTCACCAGTTCGGCGATATCAAAAAACATTTCGGCAGTGTTACCCGCCTGCACAACCTGCCCATTGACCAGGGTACTCATTTCCAGCGCACCTGGAACTGGGATTTCATCCTTTGTAACCAGCCAGGGACCCATCGGGGTGAAAGAGTCAAACATCTTGCCGGAAGTCCATTGGGAGGTGCGCTTTTCCAGCACCCGGTCGCCAACATCATTTGCCAGGGTGTATCCCGCGATGTATTGCAATGCTTCTTGTGAAGTCACATGCCGGGCTCGTTTCCCGATAACAAGTGCCAGTTCCACTTCATAAGCGACATTTTTCGTCAAGTGCGAAATCCAGATTGGCATATCTGCACCGGTGATGGAGCTGGAGGGTTTTAAGAAAATAATCGGGTGCTCCGGTTTTTGGGTGACACCCGGCGCCGGGTAGTTGCCTGCCACGCAAATTACTTTTCCGGGAGCAGGGATTGGAGCCAACAAAGTGACATCCCCGGTGCGAAACAGGATTTCTTGTTCCAACAGGGTATCAGCCTGTTGTTCCATATCCCTGGAAACATACGCAAGCCCATCCCTTAACGTTGTCCATACTTCGTCTGGTGTTTGCAATAAAGCAAGCATGCTGGTACTACCAGCCATCAACTGCTCCTTCGCGTGTAATTCACATGGGAAATATCCACAAGCAAGTTGAACATCCAAAACATAGGTGCCCAACCAGACGCCTAACCGCGGGAAAGCATTTGTTCGATAAGTTATCAACCGCATCAGGTGCCTATTCTCCTTTAGGCTGGTTAAACCTGGGTTGGCGTTTTTCCAGGAATGCAGCCCGTCCTTCGATCGAATCCTGCCCCCGACCGGTTTTCACACGCAAGTCGCTTTCCAGGATTAATCCTGCCTGCCATCCATCCCGTAAACCACGGTTCACGCAGGTCTTCGTGGCTGCAGTGACATCACCCGGGTAGGATGCAATCGTGCCTGCCATTTCAAGTGTTTTAGGCAAGAGCTCATCATCCGGAAAGACAAATTCCACCAGGCCAAATTGCAGCGCTTCTTCAGCGGATATCACCCGACCGGTTAGTAACAATTCCAGTGCCCGTCCGCGACCCACCAGGCGGGGTAAACGCTGGGTTCCGCTGCCTGAGGCAAAAGCGCCCACCTTGACCTCGGGAAATCCAAATTTGGCATTCACCGATGCTGTTCGAAAATCACAGGCCAACGCCAGCACGGCTCCGCCGCCCAGGGCATGTCCGTTACAGGCAGCAATAACCGGGAACCTGGCATCCTCAATTTTCTGGTTCAGACCTGCTTCCCAGTAATCATTCTCAAGCAGCCAGCCGACTTCCTGGCTGAAATCCCGGATATCGGAGCCAACCGTAAAAGCTTTACCCAACCCCGTCAACACCGCACATCGAACGGTTGCATCACCTTCCAATTCATCCAGTGTTTGAAACAGGGCGCGCTTTACTGCGTGGCGCAGAACACCCAGTGGCTGGGATGTGATGGTAATTAATGCCACTCCATCTGCAGGCCGGGTGACCTGGATGGATTCGCTTTCCATGGACAACATCGGATTATCGCTCATTTTATTTCCTGCCTGTTCGCAGCCGGGCAGGAATGTTACACGGTTCTTTGCCTGCCAGGTCAGTTTTCAAATCCATCGGTTCTTCCCGGAATATGCGCACATCCATCTCTTTCAGGTGCGGCGATACCGCTGGTCGAAACTCCATTTGCTGCATGATATCCCTTTCCAGGTCAATCCCGGGCGCAATTTCAATCAGTTCCAAACCATTGCTCGGACGTTGAAATACTGCCCGTTCGGTAATGTAGAGCGCTTCCTGCCCGCGCTCCTGGGCATATGGTCCGGAGTATGAAACCTGCTCCAGTTTGCCAACAAATTTCTTAAACTTGCCCTCGCTGCTGATCAGCGTTTTGCATCCTGGCCAGCTTATCTCGAGTTTACCAGCAGTGAAAGTGCCGCTGAATATCACCTTCTTGGCATACTGGCTGATGTTGATGAAACCACCAACACCGATGATGCGGCCATTGAAGCGGCTGACGTTCACACTTCCGGCTGCATCCACCTGGGCAAAGGATAGAAAAGCCAGATCCAGGCCGCCGCCATCGTAAAAATCAAACTGGTAAGGCTGATCAACAATCGAAGTATAGTTGATGGCTGCTCCTGCATCAGGAGTAGGGGCTCCACCGATCAATCCTTGCTCATTGGTTAATACGATCTGGTCCAGAACATTCTCTTCTGCTGCGATGGTGGCGATGCCAGTCGATACACCTGAACCCAGGTTACACACCGCTCCCGGGCGTAGTTCCAGGGCTGCCCGGCGGGCGATGATTTTTCGAGGATCAAATGGCAGGGGAGTTATTTCATTCAGCGGGACTTTAACCTCACCTGCATAAGCCGGGCTGTATTTCATCTGGTAAGTCTGCCATTGCTCGGCATCCACAACCACCAGGTCAACCAGCATGCCGGGTATTTTGACCTGTTTGGCAGGCAGGGTACCCCGCTGTGCCAGCCGGGCTACCTGAACAATTACAATCCCGCCATTGCGGCGGGTTGCCTGCGCCATGGAGAGCATTTCACCATAGACTGCTTCCTGTTCCATGGTGACATTGCCATCTTCATCAGCGGTGGTGCCGCGTAGAAAGGCAATATCCACTGCATAGGGTTTGTAAAAAATCCATTCTTTGCCTGCCAGTTCGACCATTTCCACCAGGTCTTCAACTGCGCATTCACTCTGGCGCCCGCCACTTTCGCGCGGATCAACAAAAGTATGCAGACCGGTTTGGGTCAGCAATCCGGGTCTGCCGGCAGCCATTTCACGAATCAACTCGGAAAGCGCACCCTGGGGAAGGGTGTAGGCTTCCACCTGGTTTTCCTCAGCCAGTTTTTGGAAAGCCGGGCTGTTCACCAATGCCCCGGTAACAATCCGCTTTACCATGCCTGGATGTGCCAGGTGACCCACGCCCTGGCTGATGTTGTCTCCAATCCCTACCGGGTGGAGCAGGGTAATCTGCCCGGGTTTTCCTTCGTTTTCAAAACGTTTCCCCAATGCGACGATCAGTGCTTCTGGTACTGCATGCCCACCACCAGACCCGCCAATCATCACGGTGTCGTGGTCGTGCACATAACTGACTGCTTCTTGCAGGGATACTACTCGCATGATTCTCTCCGATAAAACCAGATCATTTGTTCTTCTTGAGCTCTCGCATGGTTATCGCTTCTGGTCGTTCCTTGTAGAAATGATCCAACGGATAACAACCGGAAACCATCCCCTGGCGCGGAGCGGTGGTGCAGTCACTGAAGGTCCGGCAGATATGCTGGCGTACCAGGGGTTTGCCCGCCAGGATATCCGCAGGCATTTCTGGATACGATAACACCATTCTACCCAGTCCAACAAAATCAATCATATTCCTGCTGACGACTGCCTGGGCAACATGCGGCAGGTAATCCTGCAGGTAGGTATAGGCTGAACCAACACTTGCCAGGTGCCCGGTGTGTTTCTTCAGTTCTGCATCCACCTGGATATGGCGGGCAACACCCACCAACGGGTCTTCGGGCGGCTGATACCCATCACTGGGCGGGTAATACGCCGGTCGGGTGACGTGCGGATTGTAGTATGGGCTGCCAGCTGAGAAATTAACCAGTTCGACACCCATCGTTTTCAGCAGTTCAATAAACTGGATGGTTTCATCCAATTTAACCTGACCGGGATTATCCGGGTCACCACCAAAGGCATACGGATACTTGCCATCCGCATTCCGGTAGGGCAGCATGCGCCCAACATTGTTTTCATCCGGTCGAAACGGGGGAAAATCAAAGGTACTAAAGCGCACGCCGATCCGCAACCCGGGGCACTCGCTTTTAATACCAGCAACAATCTGGCGCAAGAAGCGGGTGCGGTTCTCAAAGGAACCACCATAATCACCGGGACGCTCAACCGCACTGAGAAACTCATGTCCCAGGTATCCATGGCAGTGTTTGACATCTACAAATTCAAAACCAATTGCCTGCGCGCGTTTGGCTGCCCGGATGTAATAAGGATCAGATCATCAATCTCCGTATCGGTCATAACCGGGTAATCGGAAGGGAGGTGAAACAGCCCATCCACCACCGGGTGATGGTACAGGATTTTGGGTTCAAGTTTTGTTTTTTCATTCGGGCGGCAAAACCTCCCGGAATGGGTCAGTTGCAGCCCAACCAGCAGGTCATCGGTTTGCTCATAAGTGCTGGCGGTGCTCTTCCACCAATGCCAGGCGCAGTGCTCAATCTCACCCATCGTCTCATCGAGGATCATCAACTGGTTGGGGTTGGCACGACCATCCGGACGCACCGCTGCAGCCTCGCCGCCCCAAATCAATTTCGCTCCACTGCGACCAAATTTCTGCCAGCGGCGGGTGGTTAAGGTCGGTGGTTTACCATCCCTGGTGCCATCCCACCCTTCCATCGGGTGGATGCAAAAGCGGTTGCCAATCTTCCTGCCATCACCAAACTTGAAAGACTTTGCCAGGGGGCTTGCGGAACCGCTGATAACATCCGAATCAAATGGGATATCAAGACCTAATTTTTCCTGGTACATATTCAAAGTCTTCCAGGGATTTTATGCGTGGAATATGTGAGATAGGGAAGTGTTGTCATATTACCTCGATTATGATAATCGGTACTGTGCTGCCACGGGCAGCCTTGATCCAACCAATAACTGGCAGCCATTTTTTCAGTAATGGCAGAATAGTTTTTACTTTCCAAGATGTCTTTGGGGAAAGATTGCTGCCCATCCCCACACAAGCAGCACCGCTTTAATCCAGGCTGTCACGTTTTCTTCGGTGGCATCCACACCGCCAGTTGGCATCAGCCGGCACCAGGGCATCGGTCCCAACACATTCTTTACAAAACCTGGTCCACCGACAGAACCGCCAGGGAAAATTTTACAGATTTCCACGCCCAATTCTTCCGCCTGGGATATTTCGCTCACGCTGCCGCAGCCCGGGCTGTAAGCCACTTTACGACGGTTGCATATTCTGGCAACATCCGGATTAAGATTCGGACCCACGATAAAATTTGCTCCGAGCTGGATGATAAAGTGCCCCAGTCGCCGGCTCGAGCACCGAACCAGCCCCAAGGATAAGCCGGGTCGTCCGTTTTCAAGCGTCTTGATCACTTCTGAAAAAACCTCGTGTGCCCGGTCACCCCGGTTGGTAAATTCGAAACAGCGAGCGCCGCCATCCAGGCAGGCTTTAATGACGTTTACGGTTACTTCCGGGTCGGGATGGTAAAACACCGGTACCACGCCAATCTCGATCATGGTTGTCAGAACTTTTAATCGCGAATATTGTGCCATACTATTCTCTCCAAAATATGCAATCTAGCGGCTAACCCGTCCAGACGCATCGCCCTTGATAAGTTTTTCCACTTCGGCAACCGAAACCAGGTTAAAATCACCGAAAATCGGTATGTTTAAGTGCAGATGCTGCCACTGCAAAATTAAGGATTTTTTGCGGGTCATCTGCATATTGCAGTAATCCATAAATCAACCCGCCCATGAAACTATCACCCCCGCCAACCCGGTCAACAATATGGGTAATGTCGTAAACGGGTGCAGAGTACATCTGCCCGGCCTGCCACAGGATGGCACTCCAGGTATTATGGCTGGCTGAAATCGAACCCCGCAGGGTAATCGCAATCGTTTTAAGAGGCGGGAATTTCTTTGCCAGTTCAGTCGCACACAAAGGCATATTGTTCGCTCGGAACTTTTCCGGCAGTCACATCCGACTCGGGAGCCTGGATGCCAAATACTTTTTCAGCATCTTCCTCGTTGCCGATGGCAACATCACAATAGCTGACCAGTTCTTCCATTACTTCCCGGGCTGGTTTTCCCCATTTCCACAAGCTTGGCACGGTAGTTCAAATCACAGGAGACGGTCACGCCCATCTCCCGGGCAGCCTTGACGGCTTCCAAACAGACTCACAGCAGCACCTTCGGAAACAGCAGGGGTAATGCCTGTCCAATGAAACCAGCCAGCATCCTGGAAAATGGTTTTCCAATCCAGCATGCCAGGCTGGATGGTGGCAAATGCAGAATCAGCCCGGTCATAAATCACCTGGCTGCCGCGCATGACCGCACCATTCTCGATAAAATAAATTCCCAGCCGGCTGCCACCCCGCTGGATGTGGCGGGTACCTACATTATATTGCCGCAAAAATTGCAGGCAGGCTTCCCCCATATCATTGGCTGGCAGGCGGGTGACAAATTCAGTCTCGAGACCGTAATTTGCCAGCGAAACCGCCACGTTGGATTCTCCGCCGCCATATTCCACATCAAAGCTGCGTGCCTGACCAAAGCGCAATGCGCCAGGTGGTGACAGTCGCAGCATGATTTCGCCGAAAGTAATGACTTTTTTCATGATACCTTTCTTCGTTTTACAGCCGGTGAATATGGAATCCGCCATCCACATCGATAATCTGCCCGGTTGAAAATGGCAGATACCCTTCCGCAATTGCCAGGATGGCTTTGCCAATATCTTCCGGCTGCCCCCAGCGCTTGATGGGGGTTATGCCCTCTGCAATCAATTTGTCATATTTGTCTTTGACAATTTCTGTCAGCGGGGTCTTGATGATACCCGGGTCGAATCTCGTACACATTGATGCCATATTCTGCCAGCCGGTCGGCATACAACAAGGTATTCATGTATACGCCGGCTTTGGAAATGCAGTATTCTGCCCGGCTGGTGCTGCTGGTGTAAGCGCTCATCGAGCCGATGTTCACGATTTTGGGATTTTCGATGACCCTGTCAGTGATCAGTTCGATCATGGCTTTGGCTGCCAGCTGGGTAAGAAAGAATGGCGCAATGAGATTGACACCCAATACTTCCATGCATGCTTTCTTCGCCGATTTCCAACATGTCCATGCGCACCCGGGGACCAATCCCGGCATTGTTCACCAGCATATCCAACCGCCCGTAGGCATGCAGTGTTTCCTGGATGATGTGCTCGCGCTCGGCAGGCACGGTAATATTTGCCATGATAATCATGCCATCACCGCCAGCAGCCTTTACAAGCTCAAGCGTCTCTTTGGGAGGTTCCGGGTTGCCGAAATCGTTAATGACTATGGTCCAGCCAGCCTGGGCAAGCTGAATGGCTGTGCCGCGCCCAATGCCCCGACCCGAACCGGTAATAATTGCTACTTTTGTTGTTTTGTTTGTCATACTTACCTCTGTTTATCATTCAATAATGAAAATACCGCAGATTAATTAAACTTTTGAAAATATACCTCTTATCATGAACTTGGTGTGATATCAACCGGTCCCAGTTTACAGGGGACTGGGTTTATCACACCAAGTCTGCAGTGTTAGCCTCAACCAGCACAAGCAATAATATTTTGTAATGCGTTACATCAACTGGCTCTTTTAACTCCGTAATAACATCGTCAGACTTCATAAGTCTTGCAAGTTTTCTTCCGAAAATATCGTACATTACCTCTAGCACGTTCGGCCAAATTGTAGCAATGCAATCAGTCACTGCTGTCACCCGATAATCTCGCATTGCAGCGCTGAATAAAGTTGCCCCAAGACACAGGTCTGCCATACTTCCAACAAATATCAGGTATCGGATATCCTGGCTGCGTAGCGCAAGATCAAGCGGTGTTCCATAGAATTTATCGAGTGTATATCCACGGACTATTAATTCACTTGGTAGTGGTTTCAATTCGTCAATTGTGTCCGGGTTTTCCGGTCCTATTGTCCCCACAATGCTATTGCTGGACGGACGTCCCCATCCAGTTTCTTCGCCTAGTACTGCTGGTAAATGTTCCGGTCCAAATGGATCAACCCGCATACAGGGAATTCTTGGGTCAGCCAAAAATTCCGTGAATACCACTGTAATGCCTGAATTTCGGCAAAATGTAAGCAGCTTTTGTATTCCCGGAACAATATCCCAGGCCTGGGACACACCAAGTGAGGCATCAGGATCCATGAAGCTGTGCTGCATGTCATTAATAAGTTAAAGCGGTTCTGGATGGAATCATGCGATGTACTTCATTAATTCTCACCATCTTTTGCGCTTTTAATTCTTCAAATGTAGCCATTGCTCCTCCTAACAAGTTATAAAATTGATAGCTAAATCCTCTTACTCCATCCATTTTTTACATTTCAGACACTTTTTTCGCAAAAGCCGCAACCTTAGCATTAAATTCCTCTGGATTGCAATAGAAGAAAACGTGACCCCCGGTTTCAAAAGTGTGGCTTTCTTTGTAAACCTTTGGGTTGGTATTTTCTGGATAATATTTGGTAGCAAGTGCTTTGCCATTGGCGGTCACTGCAAAATCGGCGCCCATAAAGAGTACCGGGACAGTTACTTTTGGCAGCATTTCATACCCGTTTTGGAAAACAAGATCGCTGTATATGGCAAAAGAAATATAAGCAGGGGTTTTCAGGAACTCAGCCGCACTCCATTCAATCATTAAATCATCATTGCCTGCCCATATCTTCTTTGCGAATCCGGCGCAGTAACCCTCATTATTGTTATAGGATAAGACAAGGAATTTATTTAATCCATCCCATATTGAAGCCCTTTAAGCCATGGGCATTCCATTCCTCATCATACACAGCACCCAGTGGGCAGTCCAATAATCCAATCGAATCAATTCGGGTTTTTCCATAGAGCATGTGGTATTTCAACACAATTTGCCCTGACATCGACCAGCCTATCAAGGTTGCATCCTTTACATCCAGATACTCGAGTAATTCTTTGATATCCTGGGCATTCCGTGAAACAGTATGGCCGTGTAAACCTTTTGAGGAATTTCCTTGTCCACGAGGGTCAAAGGTGATTACCCGATTGGTTTTCGAAAGACCTTCAATATTTTTGTCGAAAAACCTGGTTGTACTAACAAAACCAGGTACCAATACAATGGGTTTTCCTGTACCATGATCCTCAAAATAGAGAATCGCATCATCACTGGTTCTAAAATAATTTTCTCGTTTTCCTGCCATTTTATATTCTCCTCTTAAACATTTATGATTTTTTCCAACACTCCCCAAAGTTGATGGCAAACCACAAGTTTGTCTAATCCCTTTTTATAAAATTGAGGAAGTTATTTCCCAGCATATTGTCCATATCCTTCTGGCTGATGGGTTCAACTCCAAGTTTTTTAGCCTGGTCATTAACATTCATAAACTTAGGTAACAACGTATCGGGAAATTCAAACCCCGGGTAGTCCGTTCCCCAACAAACTTTTTCGAGTGGTACCCCAAAGGCTTTACACTTATACAGGAAAAGAAGCATATCTTCCTGGCTGATTATGCTATTGAAAAACGATACATCCAGATAGAAGTTGGGATGTTTTCCAACCAATACCAGGCATTCATCCACCCAGGGAGCACCAGCGTGGCAGACTAATAATTTTAAATTCGGAAAAGCTCTTCCTGCATCATCTAGTAAATATGGCATGCCAAATTTTAGGGGTGCATCAATGACCGGTGTAGAAGATTGATGAACCATAACTGGAATTTTTAATTCTTCTGCCCGCTTGAAAATTGGGAAGGCAAAATCGCGATCATCAGGTGAGTAGTGGTCATAAGTTGGATATAGTTTTAGTCCGGTAAGTCCAAGTTCTAAAATTGCCCGATCCAATTCCTTGATTGCAGCAGCAACTCCGCGATATTTTGGATTAACGGCACAAAAACCAATGAATTTATCAGGATATGTATTTACAAGGTCTGCGATGTAATCATTGGCTTTGTCTATACTGGGAGGTCCAGGTACTTTGGTATATCCGAATGGATCGTAAAGACCACGGATACCATATGCTGTGTAATCCGAAGGAGCGACAGCCAAAATTACACATTTATCTACACCTGGATGGTCAGCAAGAAGTTTATCCGGATGGGTAGGTGCCCACAGGTATTCCATACCTTTCCAATCTGCATCAACAGGCATACGGTCAACTGGAAGATCACCCTTGGACCGAAAGAAACCTAAAGTCATTTCTTTTATAAATTTCTCCGCTCCTGGATATGCTCCAGTCAGTAAAATATGGTTGTGACAATCAATGATCATTTTAGTCCTCCACTGTCTAGATTTGTACTTTATCTTTTTGTCTTACCATTCTTTCATATGATCAATGATCAATAGCAGCATCACTCCGCTGATTACCTGCTGATACCACACATTGACATCCATCAGACTGAGAATATTCGACAAAATTCCCAACACAAAAACACCACATATTGTTCCCGCAATGCTGCCCCGTCCACCTGCCAAGGTTGCACCACCAATAAGCACACAGGCGATTGCCTCAAGTTCCATTCCAGGTCCTAGTACTGGATCAGCAGCACCAAAACGACCAAGAATATATATTGCAGCCAATACAGACATCAAAGAACAAAAAATATACGACAAGAACACAATTCTATTAACCCTGAACCCAGCGTTATAAGAACTAAGTTTATTTTCACCAACAGCAAAGAAACTTCTTCCCAAGGTCGTATATCGCAACAAGAATGCGAAAATAACAGACAGGATGACAAGCAAAATCAATGCAGAAGGTAAACCGAGAATATTCCCGTTAAATAATATTTTGAATATCTCAGGTGATGGACCAAAAGGCTTTGGGGATACAATCAAAGCAATCCCTTCCAAAACCAACATCATTCCAATCGTAACCACGAAAGGATCAACTCGAGCCTTTTGTATTAAAAGTGCATTCGTAAAACCAATTAAAATGCCAAATACTATCATCACTGCAATCCCAACAATGGGTGCTTGATCAAACTTTGTCATTACGGTTAACCCAATTACTCCTGAAGCAGCCATTAATGCACCTGAAGAAATATCAATTCCACCTGCAATAATGACAATCAGCTGACCTAGGGAAAATATTAATAATGGCATGGATTGCCCAAACAAATTACTGTAATTTATCCAGGTTCTAAAGAAGGGATTTACTATCGAACCAAAAGCTAAAAAAGCCATCAGGATGAGAAGGAGCAAGGCAAAGTTATTATTATTTTTTACAAACAGGCTGTTATATAAATGCTTTATACCTTTTACTTCTTTTGATTCCTTTTTTCCTTTATCTACTTCAGCCAACTCGGCGATGTGCATGATTGCAGATTCAGTGATATCGCTTTCGATTTCTCCAACAATCTGCATTTCTGACATGACAAGCGCCCGATGGCTGAGATAAATTAATTCCTCCCAGTCGGAAGTTACCAGAATGATGCTTTTCCCACTTTCAGCAAGGTTTTTAATTATTTCATAAATTTCCTCACGTGCACCAATATCCACACCACGAGTGGGTTCATCTAATAGGAGTACATCCGAATTTGCCAAAAGTGTTTTTGCAATGACCGCTTTTTGTTGATTACCACCACTTAACTGGCGTACCAAATGTTCAAGTCGATTCGTATCCAGCATTACCTGATCAGAGATTTAATAACTGCAATCTTTTCTTCATTTCTATCAACCAGCCCCAGTTTTTTACGCAGATCGAGGGTTGCCGAGGCAATATTAAAACGGGTGCTTTCGCTTAAGAATAACCCGCTGATTTTTCTATCTTCAGGAATAAGGATGATTCCATTTTTGATGGCATCTGAAGGCGATTTTATCTTTATTTCTTTACCATCTTTTTTCACTTTGCCAGAGACTAACTTATCAATTCCAAAAATAGTTTGAAGCAGTTCGGTTCGTCCTGATCCAACCAATCCAGCAATACCTAAGATCTCGCCTTTTCGAACAAAGATTTTATTTGCTCGAACCCCATTTTGCGAAATTATGCCATCACATTCAAATACTATTTCATTTGTGTTTTTTTCAGTAAATACTTTGTTTAATACGACATCATGTCCAACAATATAGTGGATTATGGAAGCTTTCTCCATTTCTCCTGAAGAGATATGAACAAGGTTTCCATCTCGTAAAATAATGTTACGTTCACAAATTTCGGTTACTTCATCTAGTCGGTGAGAAACATAAATTATTGTTGTGCCATTTTTTGCAGTGGCTTTTATTTTTGCAAATAACCATTCAATCTCAGTTTCTGATAGGGCTGAAGTTGGTTCATCTAACAATAGCAATTTTGGATTTTCGTTAAATGCACGGGCAATTTCAACCATGTGCTGTTTTGCAACACTGAGGCTCGAAACCAGCGCATCTGCTTTTATCTCCAGTTCGTATTCATCCAGAATTTGCTGTGCCTGGTGATTTGTTTTCTTCCAATCTATCGTCCCAAGTGCTGTTTTTATTTCTCGGCCAATAAACAGGTTTTCGGCAACGGTAAGATGGGCAAATAAGTTCAGTTCCTGGTAAACACTTACTACACCCAATTCCAATGCTAAATGGGGTGAATTATGCTCTATAACCTTATCTGATAACGTAATAATGCCTGAATCAGCGGGTAATGTGCCGCCAATGATTTTAAGTAAAGTACTTTTTCCAGCCCCATTTGCGCCTAAAAGCCCGACGATTTCACTTTCGTAAACATCGAAGGAAATATCATTCAGAACTTTTTGGCCAAAAAAAGATTTATTGATTGCACTAATTGTTAAGTAATGATTTTTGCATGGATCATTCTCTTATATAACAGAGGGGTGAACACCCCTCTGTTATATTGTTTAGATGATGATTTGATTATTTGTAATACAGGCCAACATACTCGGCGGGGATGTAACCGAGCGCCCAATAACCATCTGGCATACCTTCAGGAATCATCGCCTGAACTTCTGGTCCAGTCATCACCACGTCAGCAGGAATTAAATACTGCTTGGGAATTTCCTTGCCGGCAAGATAATCGAACAGCAAGTCTGCAGCAATTGCAGATGCACCGCTTCCACCTGGTACGCTAATATAATCTGTATAGCCAATTTCAACGGCTTTTTTCTGGAAACCATTCCAATCGTCAACTGTCATAAATGGATACGGCAGCCCGGCATCAGCATAGGCTTCTAGAATACCCATACCCATCATACCGCCGTCAACAATAACACCAGTGATATCTGGATTGGCGCTTAAGAATGTTTCCATCTTTTGTTTGGTAACTGCAGCGGAGTATTCGCCATATTCAGTTCCAACATTTTCAATGCCTGGGCATTCTTTAGTGCATCGTTAACACCTCTGAGTACGGTCTCAGAATATCCACTGCCAGGTTCGCCCATGATGGTCACGACTTTGCCTTTACCACCCATTGCTTCACAAATCCAATCGGTGATTGCAACACCACCTGCGTAATTGTCACGGTCAACATAGGTGACATATTTGTCGGTTAAAAGGCTGGCACCAAAAATGATAACCGGGATGCCCATATCCGATGCTTTTTCAACCACATTAACCAGAGCAGATTCGCTCAAGGGTTGAATCATTAGCGCATCCACATTCTTGGTTAACAGGTTTTCAATCTGGCTCACCTGTTTGGTGGCATCGCCATCTGCAGATTCGTAATAAACTTTTTCCACTTTATCTTTGTATTTGATGTCAAACGAATACTGCAGGTGATACATCATTGATGCTGCCCAGTCATTTGTGGGACCTTCATAAGATACACCAATGACATACTTGTCTTTTACAGCAGGTGCCTGCGTTTCAGCAGGTGCAGCTGTCGTTGGGGCACATGCTGCAAGCAGCAGTCCCAAAATCAGAACAAACAAAACGGTACGCTTCATTTCTATTCTCCTTTTTTTGCTGGTCAAATATGTTTCGAGCTTTTTGAAAAGGCAGTGTGCAAATTACTTCTTTGTTGTCACAACACCAATAAATAGTGCCAGGATAAGCACTATTCCTGATACCACATGTTGAAATGGAGCAGATAAACCAAGCAAGGTTACAAAGTTAATAACTATTGTCATTGTGAGTGCTCCGCCTACAACTCCTAGCACAGAGCCTCTTCCACCTCCCAGGTAATTCCCGCCAATAACTGCAGCCACAAGGCTGTTAAAACTATATCCTGCACCAATCCATTGATCAGCAAAGCCGATATACCCAGCAAGAACAACGGATGCCAGCACCGCCAGAACGCTGCAGAAGATATAGCTTTGAATCACCATTAAATCTGCTTTAATACCAGAAAATTTGGCTGCTAAAAAGTTTGTGCCGACAGAAACTAGTTTTCTGCCATATACTGATTTTTCCAACACTATATATGCTATCAACGCCACTATCAAAAATACGATTAACGCATTGGGAATACTAAATGTTTTGTCTCTACCAAAGAAGCGAATGATATCTGGGATGTTTCCAGCGGGTTTTATGCCTGCCACAATCATTCGAATTCCAGTGATTATGCTGCCAGTAAATAATGTGGTTAAAAACGGCTGCACATGGTATTTCGTAACAATAATTCCATTAATAATTCCTGCAACCACCCCGAATATCAGGGCACCAAACAAGCCAATAATCAGTCCAGCCACGCCGAAATTGTTATACCCGAACATAAAAATAGTGATGCTCATTTGCATAACTGCAGCAACCGAGAGGTCAACTCCACCCCCAACAATAACAAATAGCTGCCCAATAGTGAGAATTCCAAGTGCTGATGCCTGCCTGAGCATCGTCATGAGATTGTTAACTTGAATAAAACTGGAGTTATAGATAGCCGCAATAACGAGAATGATGCCAAGAATAACAAAAACGCCATTATTCTTATTCAATCGTAATTTTTGAGCGAAAACTGTCATTTTTTACTCTTTAGTTACATTTTCCGAATTGACTCAATTACTTCATGGGAATTTTGCACCCAACCAAATTTCAAGCCAAAGTTTTTCACAAACGCTTCCTGCAAGTCATTCATATAAGAAGTTACCAGGTCTGATACAACCAAAACTTTATATCCCATGGCGAAGGCATCATGCACCGTATCAGCTACGCAAACCTGGGTAACTGTTCCGACAACTATTAGTGAGGTTATCCCCTCACTCTGTAAAATGTCTTTCAGATTAGTATTTTTAAATGCCGAATACCCATATTTCTCAACAATATAATCATTTCATGGGGATAAATTTCATCAACAATATCTGCGCAGAGTCGCTCAGAATCGATATCAGAATAAGTTCGCTTCAAACCACGCCTGCAAGCACCAAACTCTTCAATTTGTGGACTCCAGTTCCATAGCAAGGTTTTACAGGGTCCAGATAAAAATTTTGTGTAAATGATTGGGATGCCTTTTTCGCGAGAAGATCGATTATTTGCCGAACCTTCGGAAGTGTTGTTCTGGCATCCTCAACTTCCATTGGTGCACCTTGCCTGACAAAGTCGTTCTGAAGATCAATTACGAGCAGGGCAGATTTATCAAAGTCGATCATTTTAGTTTTGAAATCCTATTTGATTGGAAATAGCCAATGAGACTTCTTTCAATTTGTTTCCATAGGCTTGAACCCGATCCAGGGGTAACTTTTGGATGGGTACCGAAACACTGAGTGCAGCAACCGGATAACCCTGGTGATTAAAGATTGGAACTCCTATACATCTTCCCCCCAATTCGTTTTCCTGCTCATCGATCGCAAAACCGCGTTCCTGGATGGCTGTCAGTTCCTGGGCAAACGCCTTGTGATCCGTGATGGTGTACCGCGTCACTGGCTTGAAATCGTAATCCTTTAGCAGCATCTCTAGCTCTTCTTTGGGCAGGTACGCAACAATGGCTTTCCCAAGGGATGTCGAATGGATGGGAGCGCGTTTCCCCAAATCTGAACGGATACTCAGCGCGTGATGCCCAAACTGCCTTTCAATGTAAACAACTTCCCTGTCATCCATAATAGCCAGATTGACACTTTCGCCGCACCAATCTCGCAGTTCCTCCAGGTAGGGTGTAGAGATTTTCCGTAAATCGAGCTGGTTGAGAAGCACAGATGCCCGTTCGGCTATTTTCAATCCCAAACGGTATTTACGGTTGACCGGATTTTGATCCAGGTATTTGTTTAATTTCAGGGTATACACCAGACCTGCGACGGTGCCAGGATCCATGTCCAGGATTTTGGCGATTTCCGAATTGCCCAGTTCCGAGCGGCTGCCCTCAAACAGGTTCAGAACGTTTAATGCATTCTGAACGGAGGCTATCACCTTGCGGTTGTTGGAGCGGTTATTTTCCATGTAAGATTGCAGGCAGAAAGATTTGTGTATGTCAAATCACAATTGACATTATCACACATACGCATTATTCGTTTCACGTGGCATTTGTCACAGAATCAATATTACTTTTATTGCTGACAACTTTTGCTTATTGGATACAGGCTGAGCAACAAAAAACCGCCCGAAAACTCCCGGACGGTTGATGGATTTTCGAAAAAAAAGATTATTGGCTTACTTCCAGGCATCCCGCAGGCGGATATGGGTTTGCTCAATCTCTTCCGGCAGTACCCGGGTTTCCCCCAGGGCGCTCATGAAATTGGTATCCCCCACCCAGCGCGGCACGATGTGAAAGTGAAAATGCCCCGGCACCCCGGCTCCACCTGCCGAACCGAGGTTCGCCCCGATGTTAAAACCCTCGGGATGATATATGTTCTTTAAAAGCACTTCCGTCTCTGCCAGCAGGTTGATCAGTTCATTGCGGGTGGCATTATCCAGCTCCACCAGCGAAGACACATGCGCATCCGGCACCACCATTACATGCCCGCTGGCATATGGATAGCGGTTGATGATGACAAATGCTTTCTTGCCGCGATGAACCACCAGGTTCTCTGGTTCATCCGGTTTACTGACGGCATCACAGAAAAAGCAATTTGGATTATGGGTAGGCTGCTGGATATATTTCATACGCCAGGGTGACCAGATACGTTTCATATTCTCACCTTACGAAAAGTTTCGTGCCCCAGAATGCAGTAAGGCTGATTAGATTTTAACCCCGAATGCAAATGCATGCCACCCCCGAATATCCAATCTGCGCATAAATTATGCTGGTTCTACATCTACTTATATGCAAGGACCTTATCCAGGATGCTTCCCATCTCCCACACCCCGGTTTCACCGCTGGAGCGCAGTTTGAATTCAGCGCCGCCCTGGCTGAGCGAGCGTTCCCCGATTGTCAGGCGGATTGGCATACCCATCAGGTCGGCGTCGTTAAACTTGACACCCGCGCTGGCAACCCGGTCATCCCATATTACTTCCACCCCGGCTTGCTTCAGGCTTTCATACAGGTTCTGGGCAGCAGTTTCGGCTTCTCCACTCTTGCTTGCCAGGCTGACAATGTGCACAAGATAGGGTGCCACACTGACCGGCCAGCACAGTCCTTTTTCGTCATGATGCGCTTCTGCAATGCATGCCAGCAAGCGCCCCAGTCCGATCCCATACGAGCCCATGATGACCGGCTGATTGCTGCCATCCTCGGCAACAAAGGAGCAGCCCATGGCGGTGGAATAGCGGGTGCCCAGCTTGAAAATATGTCCCATCTCAACCCCGCGCGAAATTTCCATGGGGGTACTGCAAACCGGGCAGGGTGAGCCTTCGCCCGCAGAAACAATATCCGCCACCAGGTCTGCAGAATAATCACGACCGTAATTGACGTTCAGCAAATGAAAGCCTTCTTCATTTGCACCTGCAACCAGGTTGAAACAGGCAGGGATTAACTCATCCACCACCACCCGGACGGGCAACCGCTGCCCGGCACGGGCTTGTAACTGCAAACCAACCGGTGAGGCATATCCAGGTGCAGCCCCGATGGCGCGGATTTCTTCCTCGGTGGCAGGACGCAGCGCTTTTGCCTTGAGCACATTAGCCAGCTTGATTTCATTTAATTCCATATCGCCGCGCACAACCGCAAAAATGAATTCCTCCTGGTCGGCTTGTTGCGGCAAAGATTCCGCAAGGGTTGCCACCAGGAATACCGCTTTGGCGGTTTTATCCGCTGTAATGTGGAGATAATTTGCCAGGTCTTCGATCGTCTTGGTGCCCGGGGTGGCAACCTTTTCCAATGGGGCAGGTATTTCAGGCGCAATAGCCGGGCGGGTAAAATCTGCCACCTCGCGGTTGGCGGAATACCCGCAGGCTGTGCAGTGCAGCAATGTATCTTCTCCGGCGGGAGTGAGGTACATGAACTCGTGCGCTTCTTTTCCGCCCATCATGCCGGTATCCGAATCCACGGTCACCACCGGCAATCCGCAGCGGGCGAAAATGCGATTGAATGCATCATAATGTGCCTGGTACTGCACATCCAATCCTTCCCAACTGGCATCCAGGCTGTAGGTGTCCAGCATGGTAAATTCACGGGCGCGGATCAAGCCGGCACGCGGGCGGGGGTCATCCCGCCACTTGGTTTGGATGTGATAAATGAGCGCAGGCAGCTGCCGGTAAGAACGGATTTCATTGCGCACCAGGTCTGCGGTGGCTTCTTCGTGCGTCATCGCCAGAACCATATCGCGGTCCGATTTGTCTTTAAAGCGACCCATCTCGCTGCCGACCTGGTAAAAGCGGCCGGTTTCTTTCCAAATATCCGCCGGCTGCACCACGGGCATATGGATTTCCTGCCCGCCGATTGCCTCAATCTCCTGGCGCATGATGGCTTCAATTTTAATAAAACTGCGGCGCGCCAGCGGCAGGTAACTGAAAATGCCGGCCGCCAGCGGGCGAATAAATCCCGCCCGAATCATCAATTGGTGACTGGGCAGGTCGGCATCCGATGGCATTTCACGGCGGGTTTGCGAAAAAAGACGGGACATTAACATGAGATACTCCACACAAGGCGAGGATACATATTGCGATGAGATTGAGTAAAAAGGTTGAAACTTACTGCAGCAGCCAGACCCACTCACTGGCTGCCCGATAAAGCGCGATTCCCAAAACATGACCGCTGCGCTTCATCATCCAGCTTAACAACACTGCCTGTACGGCTGCCATCCCAAGCCGGATCCAGAGGGTTTCGGGATCCTGCAGCAGGCGCGGCAGCTGCCAGATAAAAAAGATGACCGCGGTTGCCAGCCAGCCGAATTTTTCTCCAAGGAATGAAGTCAGCCGCAGTTGCAGGTAACCCACGGAATACCGTCTCCTCTGCCAGGGCAATCACCAGCCAGACCAGCAAGCCGGCAATTTCCGGGGTGGATACACCGTCCATCAATTTGAATATTGCACCCCGCAAAAAGATGGTCAGGAAAACCAGCGCCAGCCCAAGCCGTGAAGAAGGACCAAACATCGCCTTGCTCCAGCCTGCGCTGCGGATGGGCTGCTGGCGGATATATAGTGCCAGCATGATGACCAGCAGGGCAACCAGTCCAGCCAGGAGTTGCTGCCAGAGGGTGCTGGTTACTGCCAGCAGGGGAGTTGGGGTGGGGATAACGCCGGTATAAAACAGGATGGCTGCCAATAACAACAGGCTGAAAAGCGACAGGGATACTACTGCTTCACGGCGCGGGTATTTGAATCCCAGCAATGCCCGTTGGCGGATGCTCTTGCTCAGGCTTGCAAGCAGAACAATGGCAATAACGCCCAGGATTTCACTGCCTGCCAGAATTAAGTTACGGTTATCCATTATGCTGCACCTTCAATTCCATCTGCATCGGGTGGGGGCTGCTGCTCGAGGGGCAATTCTTCCACCGCTTCTTCCAGCATCAGGTCAATCTTTTCTTCCATGCGCACTGCTCCGCGCAAAAATGCGCCTTCTTCGGTGGCAAACGAGACGGCGGAAACATCCCCCCAGACCCTGCCTGTGCCGCGTATTTCCAGTTTTTCGGTGATGATGTTACCTCTTACCAGACCGGCAACGACCACGCTGCTGGCTTTCAGTTCCGGGCAGGTCACCCGCCCGGTTTCGCCCACCACCAGCAGACCATGAATGGCAATTTCCCCTTCAAAGGTGCCTTCAATGCGGATGCCGCCGCTGCCGTGCAGGTTGCCTTTCCAAATGACGCCGGGTCCCAGGATGGACGTGACTCGTTCACCGGGAACGACTGTGGGGGAGTTGGAAGGGGTTGGTTTTCGGAACATGGTTTTGCCTGGGAGCAGGATGGGTAAACAAATGCACCCTATTTTACCAGTAACTTTAAGTGTACCTCTTTTTTGATGAATGTTGTGTCATTGCTGAGCGCGAGGTATCGACCGTAGAATCTTGCCCTGAAGCATTTCGAGGCGAGACTTTTCGTTTTACTCAGAGTGACAACCTCTAACATTTTCCTCTCCCCCCGGGAGAGGTAAGGTGAGGGGTAGGGTGGGTTGAAAGCGAATGAACAATCGCATAATTAATCCTTCTGCTTCGCTTCAACCCACCATTCCACATCTATTGGTGGGTTGCGCCTTACATTGAAGAGTGCCTGCATTTGGCTTTCCTCCCGGCGCAACCCACCCTACGAATTGTCGATGATTCCCAAAAAACTATGGAATTCGTGCTTCGCGACGCTCGCAATGACAAATACCTCTCCCTATGGGACGAAGTGCCCGCAGGGTAGAGGTTAGGTGAGGGTGGAACTTGTCACTCCTCACACCGCTCTATCAAACTATTCTCATATTCTCAGTTGACAAATTTTGAGTACGAGCATAATATTAACTATCATTTATTTCGGTAATTATTCTTTTTACCTGAAACCGAAACAGATTTACGACAATTGAATAGACATCGTTGATACTTGGGAGGGTACTATGCTGCACACTAATCACCGTTGGTTAACCACCTGCCTGGCGTTGCTGGTGGTATTTTCGATTCTCCTTGCAACCCCGCGGCTTGCCTTCGCCGAAGGCGATGCCCCGGAAGATGCACCTCCGGCGGTTGCGCCGCCTGCCGAACAACCGGTTGATATTTCACCAGTTGAAACCGCCGTGCAGGATCTGGCTGCTGCGGATGCCAGCCTGGTGAACAATAATGGTGTAGCCATCCCCATGGCATCACAAAGCGCACTGGATATCCTGTGTGAACCCGACCCGTGGTATTTCGGCGCATGCCCTGGTGGCAAGTGTTCTTATATACATCCTGACACAGGTCTACGAGATGCGCTATTGAGCTGGATAGCCAATAAAGGCGTGGGCATGATCTACCTGCAAGGGGATTTTAACCAAACCTATGATGTGGTCATCAATGGAACCAATGAACCCGGATACCAGACGCTGCGGGGAATCATGTGGGACACCACGACCATTGGCGGCAAGCCGGTTTTATATGGCAATATGCGGATTGAAGATTTAAACAACGGCTTCACCCTGCAAGGACTGGACGTTTATGGCGGGATTTCCTTTTCGGGCAATAAAGGGTTAATAAAAGTAGCCAATGTATTTATTGACCAGGATGAGAGCGGCATAGGTCTACAAATCATTAATCACACCGGCATGATTGACCTCAACCAGGTCAGGGTTGAACTTGCCGAAGTTGCTGGTGTTTACCTGAATAACAACACCGGACCCCTTCCCACAGGTGCAATCAAGATAAGCAACCTGACCATAAAAGATACGAAGAATTTTGGAACAGAATATTCCCAGGGGCTTTACATTGAAAGCAGAAGCCCGATTACCCTCAATGGCATCTATCTTGAAGAAAACAGAGGCGGGGGAGTCTTTATCCAGAATTATGGTGCAGCAGTAACCATCAAAAACGGGTATATCGGTTGGAGTCGCGTTGATAGCCATGATGGCAGTGGTTATGGCTTGCGCATCTGGAGTGAAGGGCTCAAAGGTACGATTACCCTTGAAAATTTACGCATTTACGATAATGAATGGGATGGCATTCACTTACAGAATGTGGGCGCAGTTACCCTCAACAATGTGTTTAGCAGCGGGAATATACACAATGGTTTGTTTATTTCTGATGAAGGTGAATCAGGACCGCATGCAACATCATTAGTTATCAACAACAGCGAGTTCAACTGGAATGCTGCGAATGGCGCCCGCGTTCACGTAAAAGGTGCCGCAACCATTACCAACACGAGTTTCAGCGGTAATTATGGAGGCAATGGTTTATACGCGAAAAACACATACACAACCGCCCCCATTACCCTGACGGGTGTAACGGCTGATGAGAACAACAGGTATGGGTTGCACCTCATATCCAAAAGCAATGTCACACTGCTGAAAGTTGATGCCAACCGGAATCCAGAATATGGTGCAAATATTGATGTATTTGAAGGATTGGGCAGCGTCACCATCAGCCGCAGCAATTTCAATGAGAACACCTATGGTTTGAAGGTTTTTGGCAGTAAGAATATTACCTTGAACGGTGTCCGCGCAAGTGGCAATGAGGAATATGGTGCACATCTTAACAATCGGGATAATCCCCTGAGCATTGGTACAGTCTCCATATTAAGTACACTTGGGGCATGGAATGAGTTTAATAATAAACTGGATTCAGATACCAATTTCGGTTATGGACTTCAGATACTCTCATCCGGTGCAGTCACCCTGAATAATGTGATGATAGATGGCAATAAGAATTTTGGTCTCGAAATTGAAAATTCCCTCCGCAATCTTGGCGCTCCGGTAACCTTGAATTCTGTGGAAGTAACCCATAACGGTAGTTACGGTGTCAAGGTTTCAACCAGTGGCGCTTTCACCTGGAATTACGGTTCTGCCAGTCAGAATGAACAAACCAGTCTGGCAAATTTTTACGGCGGACTTACTCTTGAGAACACGTCGTTAATCAAGCCGGTCATGATTAAGAATGTGTACTTCGATGGAAACAAGCAAGGCAACGGCTTGAAAATTAGTAACCTTGGTTTAATCACCCTCAACCAGGTCAGTGCTTCAGGTAATGCCGGTCAAGGAGCATATCTCAACAATTTCGATGGCATAGGCGGAGTAACCTTGCTTGGGTCAGGCTATTCCGGCAATCAATTCTTCGATAACGGGGGTAACGGTTTGGAAATCGCCACCTGGGGTGCAGTAACCATTACCAATATCGATGCTGGCGGAAACAACGGGTATGGAGCGACCATTGATAACTCCACCGGACCATTTGGGGTTTCCATCCTGGCTGGTGCACCTTTCTGGATGAACACTTTCAATGGGAATCATTTAGACGGGCTGGATATCTTCACCCTGGGGAATATCAAGTTGGTGAACGTTTCTGCCAATGACAACTGGGCATGGGGCGGCTTCCTGGTTAACAGTGGGGATGGCTGGGGAACGGTAACCCTCTCCAGCCTGAGTGGTATGATCAATGAATTTAATAATAATGGACATGGAGACCCCGAAATCTCGGATGACGAATCCATTACGGATGGGTTATATATTGACAGTTGGAACAGCATAACCCTGAACAATATTTCTGCATCCGATAATTCATTTAATGGCGTCTTCATGGGTTACAACTATGATGAAACCAGCATCGGCAGTATTATCGTGAACAATTTGTGGGAACAGGATTTTAGCAACAATGGCTGGTATGGACTGGTTGCATACAGCATGGGAAGCATAACCATCAAAGGTGTATTAGCAGACCACAATGCCTATGGCGGCGCTTACCTGAATAACGAAGATTCTTATCTTTACAAACCAGTTACTGTCAGCAACAGCAGTTTTCACGGCACGTCGATGGGAAAGGTCTGGAGGTTAAATCTTCAGGCAAAATCACCCTGAACAATGTCCATGCCGTCTGGAATGATGTGATTGTCCGGTGATATTTTATTGGGGCAATCCGTAAGCGAGAAAATTCACGACAAGGCGTCTGGACAATCGGATTACTGGACGTATATGGAAGAATTTACTGCCGGCAGAATTGCCGGGTATTTTGATCCAACGAACAATCCCATCAGTATGCTGGTATATGATTTGCAAGCAAGCGAATATGTAAGCCCTTCCTGGTCAAATTACACTTTCTGGTTTGATACCATCCTGGGGCATGAGTATCAATTTGAAATCTATGGCGTGGATGGCGCAACCGGTACTTACACTTTAGAACTGTATGAATATGTGGATGCCGAAGATTTGGATGAAGATGGTTTCCCGGATGGAAACGGTATCCCCGATTATTTAGGCAAAAGTTACATGGCTGATGGGCTGGGCGGAACCGGCATTTACCTGGATAACAGTGATGCGTTTGCTGGTGTAACCGTTACAGGAACCCCAACCAGATCCACATGGATTGAAAATAATGGCGGGGACGGGTTGTTTATCCTAAGCAATGGCGCTGTCATTGTCAGTTATATCAATTCCATGAAAAATGGTGGCATGGGTGTGAGTGTAAACACCAATAATCGAGGTTGAATATGACTGGGCACCTGCCAATGTCACCCTAACAGGGTTGACTTTGGAATTCAATGGTGGTCACGGCCTGGGAGTACGTACCCTGGGCAGTATTGCCTGGTCAAAAAGCACTACCAAGTGGAACCAGGGCTATGCTTCTGACCTGGATAACTGCCTGTATGACGGATATTTCGTATGCAGCTGCCGGGCAGCAGTTGCCAAACCCATCACCCTCACCAGCCTGGTTTCCGAAGGCAACTGGTATAGTGGAATTGTGGCAAACTCCTTTGGCAGCATCACTGCCAGCGGGATCGATACACGCAATAGCGGCGGCACTGGAATGCATTTAAATAACGCCTATGAAGGCGCTACAGGCACCATTACCCTGCTGGGTACCCTGGGTGAAAACAAGTTTATGAGTAACCGGATGGCGGGCTTGCGGGCAATTTCAAACGGTGCTGTAACGCTCAATAATCTGCGTGTCGTCAGCAATGGTTCTGCTATAAATGAAGATTACTTTGCAGGTATTTACGTGGATACCGCTGGCAGCCTGGTCATAACCGGTGGCTGGATCGAAAGTAATTACACGGAAGGCATCCTGGTGCAGAATGCCAGCACGGTGAATCTGAATCTTCTAACGGTAATGAAAAACGGCAGCAATCTGTTTTATTGATGGCGGCTGGTTAAATTTCCAGCGGAATGGGATTAAAATTTATGCTGATTTCAGCACTTCCGTAACCATCAGCAACAGCCTGGTATTTGGGAATGGTTTGCATGGTATCTATATAGATAATGCCAGTGGAATGCCTTCCTTGCCCGGTACGTTTGTGTTTGGTAACTGTAGTACCTCATCAAGATATTTTTCTTACCCCATAAAGATATATTGTTAGTCATCAACCCCGCCCAAGTTTGGGCGGGGTTTTTTAATTCCATCTCACACCAGGGGTAGGGTGGGTTGGAAGCGAATAAACGATCGCATAATTAATCCTTCTGCTTCGCTTCAACCCACCATTGCACATCTATTGGTGGGTAGCGCCTATCCCGTCTACTTGCCAGCACGTGTTTTCTCCACCGGCGCAACCCACCCTACTTTTACATACTGCCCGCAGGGTAGAGGTTAGGTGAGGTTATATTATTGTCATTCTGAGGGAGGTACGACCGAAGAATCTTGCACTGAAGAATTTGAGTGCTAAGATCCTTTCTTCGCTTCAACCCACCATTCCACATCTATTGGTGGGTTGCGCCTTTCTTAGTCAACTACCAATTCTATGTTTTATCCCCCGGCGCACCCCACCCTACGCGTTGTCGAGGAATCCTCGAAAACTCTGTGTTGACAAAGGATTAAAATATCCTTAATATATAAATATCATCTTTATCAGATGCAGTTGCACTCTACAGAAGATAAAGCAAAATTTCTACAATTGAATAGGCATCATCGGTTTATGGGAGGGTATCATGCTGCATGCTAACTACCGTTGGCTAACCACCTGCCTGGCTGTGCTGGTGGTATTTTCGATTCTCCTGGCAACTCCACGACTTGCATTCGCCGAAGGCGAAACCCCGGAAGAGGCACCCCCGGCTGGCTGCCGCCTGCTGAACAACCGGCTGACGTTTCACCGGTTGAAACCGCCGTGCAGGAACTGGCTGCTGCAAATGCCAGCCTGGTGGACAATAGCGGTGCGGCCGTCCCCCTCACCTCGCAAAGCGCACTGGATATCCTGTGCGAGCCCGACCCGTGGTTCTATGGAACCCTTTGCCCGGGTGGCAAATGTCTCGGCTACGCCTCTATCACTGAAGCGCTTGGTGATTGGGGTGTCAAACGCGGCTATGGCATGCTTTACCTGGAAGGGTCCTTTGATGGATCGGAGAATGTCTACATTGACGGTTCATCTGGAATGCACCCTGAATTCCTGACCTTAAGAGGAATTGTTCAGGACACCACTACGGTCGGCATACCCAAACTGAATGGCGGCATTGATGTCTCCAGCCTGACCGGCGGGTTTACGATACAGGGAATAGACATTGATGGGCATTTGAACTTTTATGTAAACCGGGGACTGATAAATATTAACAGGGTAAACATCAATCAGTCCGGTGCACCGTTTTCTGACATGGCTTATGGTATTCGTATTTCCAGTCATGCCGGACCGGTCACGCTTAACCAGGTTGTGGTGGAAAATACCACGAATTATGGGGTTTGGATAGACAACACTTTTGGGGAAATCCCAACCGGCGCGGTCACCATCACCAACCTGACTGTTCTGAACAATTCAGGAGGTGTGGAATATCCCGATTTTGGACTTAAAATCAACACTATGAGTCCCATTAATATTAATGGCATTTACCTGAAATACAATGTTGGCGGCGGGGTGATAATTCAAAACAATGGGGCGACAGTCACCATTAAAAACGGCTACATTGGTTTTAGTCAAACGAGTGGTACACCTTATAGCGGCAATGGATTGACAATACTTGGCATCCCCTATAAAGGCAACATCACCCTCGAGAATTTGCGCATTTATGATAATGAATACATTGGAATTCTCATTGATAGTGTTGGGCTGGTTACTCTGAAAAATGTGTACAGTAATGGCAATGATGATGAGGGATTATATATTGAGGGGAATTTTGGCACTGCATCCGGAGCATCTGGGATTAATTATCAATAACAGCCAGTTCAACTGGAATGATAGCCGACGGCATTCTGGCATATCTTTATGGTCCAGTGACCATCACCAACACCAGTTTCAATTGATAATACACAGGTTATGGTTATTGAACTATGGATTGTATTCCATTTAATTCCAGGGGCACCAATCAACTTGACCGGTATTAATGCAAATAATAATATTCGGATGGAATTGCATATAGAAGCACCAAGGAAATGTGACATTGAACAATGTCATATGCCTATCAAAATGGCGGCTTATGGAGCGGATATTTCTGATGAGATAGTGCTTTGGAAGTGTGACCATTAACCGCAGCAACTTTGACGAAAACGAAAGGGGATTGCGGATTTAGATCAATAAAAATATTACCCTGAACGGGGTGAGCGCCAGCTGGAATAGCCTGTACGGCGCCAACCTGGATACCGCTGCCGGTTCGATCAACACCGGAACCATCTCCATATTAAGCACCCTGGGCAGGTGGAATTATTTCAGTAATAACGCGGCTGATATTGCCACCATTGAAAATTACGGACTGCGCATTAATACCTTTGGAGCCGTAACCATCAATAACACCGAGGTTGCACATAATGCCTATTATGGCATTGACCTTCGCAATGATGCTGCTGGTCTGGGTGCCCCGGTTACGATGAATTCTGTCTATGTAACCGAAAACGGTGATTATGGCGTGTATGCGTTAACCAGCGGGGCATTCACCTGGAATTATGGCTCAAGCAGCGGGAACGAACAAATCAGCCTGAACCTCGAAGGCTTTGGCGGCTTATACCTGGAGAACCAGGTCTTAAGCAAACCGGTGATCATCAAAGGGGTCAATTTTGATGAGAATGCGCAAGGCAACGGACTGGAAGTTTTTACAATGGGTGCCATCACCCTCAACCAGGTCAGTGCAAACGAAAATACGCTTGGCTATGGTGCCTGGCTGAAGAACTCCAGTGGCACTGGCGGTGTGACCCTGCTTGGAGCCGGCGTTAACGGGAATGAATTCTTTAATAACTATAATTACGGTCTGAGAATAAACACCAACGGAGCGGTAACCATTACCAATATAGACGCAGGTGGGAACGGCGAGTATGGCGCTCATATAGATACCAGTTCGCCATTGGGTGTTTCCATTCTTTCCGCATCTCCCAACTGGGTAAATACTTTTCATGGCAATATATATGATGGACTGGCTATTCTCACTCCCGGAAATATCAAATTGGTGAATGTCCAGGCATCGGGAAATAATGGTAGAGGTGCCTTCCTGGATAATTGTTTATATGAATACAATGGCGAGGAAGATGTTTGCACGGGTTTTGGCAGCATCACCCTTTCCAGCCTGGGAGATAATACCAATATTTTCAATGAGAACCAGCACGGCGGAATCTTTGCAGACAGTTGGGGGAATATCACCCTGGCGAATATAACCGCTTCAGGCAGTACTATTGGTAACGGTGTGGACCTGGACAATCAATGGAAAAACAGCCTTGGGGTTGCCAGCATTGGCAATATCACCATCAATAACCTGGTTCAAAGAAATTTTTCGTATAATGTCTCGACGGAATTAGAGGGTTATGGGCTCTGGGCTGCCAGTAACGGCACCATCACCGTAAAAGGCGTGCATGCCGATGGCAACGGGATGGGCGGCGTTTACCTGAATAACTGGAATTCTCCATTACCCAAGGCAGTCACGGTCAGCAACAGCAGTTTTTATAACACCCATAACGGCAGAGGGTTGGAAGTTTATTCCTGGGGCAAAATCACCCTTTCCAATGTGTATGCTTATGGCAATGACGTATGTTGAGAGTTATCTCGGAATGGGTCAATCGGTCAGCGAGAAAATTCATGAGAATAATGCTGGTTCGCCCGATCGTTGGATATATAACGAAGTAACCCAACCGGGATAATCGCAGGATATTTTGATGCTACCGACTTCAATGGAAACCTGAAGGTATGGGACAACACGATCAGTGCGGAATATCGGCCCGAACTGGGATGGTAACCAATTCTGGTTCGAATCGATTTTGGGGCATGAGTATATTTTCGAAGTGTACAGCCTGGATCCTGAATACACAGGCGACTACACCCTGGAGCTGTATGAATTCGTTGATGATAATTTTGATGGATTACCCGATTACATGGGTCAAAATTATATCGCCGATGGGTTGGGCGGAACCGGGATCTTCCTGGATAACGGCGATGGCACGGCAGGCATCACCGTAACGGGTACTTCTGTATATCGCAACAGGCTGGAAAACAACGGCGGTGATGGATTGTTCCTGCTCAGCAGCGGGGCAGTGATTGTCAATTACATGGATTCACTCGAGAATGGCGGCATGGGGCTGAACCTCAACACCAACATCCATGATGATTGGACACCGCCCGCGGCTGTCACCCTGACGGGGTTGAATTTGGATGGCAATGGGAACCATGGCCTGGGGGTGCGCACCCTGGGCAGCATTGCCTGGACCAACAGCAGGTCCACAGGAAACCTGGGGTATGCTTCTGATTTGGATAATTGCCAGTATGACGACTTTTCGTTTGGTGGCCATGCCGGGCAGTTAATTGCCAAACCCATCACCCTCACCCGCCTGGTTTCCGATGGAAACATGTCAGTGGAATTCGTGGCAAATTCCTTTGGCAGCATCACCGCCAGTGGGATCATATCCCACAACAGCGGTGGCTCGGGTATGTATTTAAACAATGCCTATACCGGTTCCACGGGCAGCATCACCTTGCTGGGCACCCTGGGAGAAAACCAGTTTATGAATAACTGGTTTGCTGGGCTGCGGGTCTACTCGAACGGCAATGTCACCCTCAACAATATCCGCGCGGAGTGGAATGGCGAGGGAAATTCTGAAGCCGGTGTGCGTGTATATTCACATGGCACCATATTAATTTCGAAGGGAATCATCGAGAACAACTATAATGATGGTATTTACGCTGTAGAATCTATAACCACCTGATTACCTTGAGCAACCTGGCGGTGATGATGAATGGCGGGTTGTGGTGGGATAACCGCAATGCAAACGGGATTGAAATATATGCTTATGGCACTTCCCCGGTTATCATCAGTAACAGTGTGATCTTTGGCAGTGGCGGTCATGGGTATGCGATTTTTGATTATGATGGTTGTATCAGTACCAGGTACGTTAATATTTGGGAATAATTATGGTACATGGAATTATCCCTCCCTAGACCATTAGAGATACCGTAACAGAACGCACCCCGCCCGCAACCCGGGCGGGGTTTTTCATCCCACACCATTGTCACTGCGCCTGTCCTTGCGGTTTATGCAAGGGAACGAAGTGAAGCACGAAGTCCAAATAAGTTGTCACTGCGAGGCGTATTTTACTGAAGCAGTCTCCAATTTTAATGCTAGGAGATTGCTTCGTCGCAAACCGTCTCGCAATGACAGAACATTGTCACTGCGCCTGTCCTTGCGGTTTGTGCAAGGGAGCGCAGTGTGGCACGAAGTCCAAATAAATTGTCACTGCGAGGTGTATTTTACCGAAGCAGTCTCCGTTTAAATGCTGGGGATTGCTTCGACACAAACCATCTCGCAATGACAGAACATTGTCACTGCGCCTGTCCTTGCGGTTTATGCAAGGGAACGAAGTGGAAGCACGAAGTCCACGATCCAGTGTTGTCACTGCAAAGCAGTTCTTATATTCTATTGCTATAATTATTTGAAGTGACTATATGGAAAAGAACCTCTACTTTGTTTATATAATTACAAACAAATATAATAGTGTGCTTTACACGGGTGTGACTAATAATTTACTTCGAAGAATTTTGGAGCATAGGTCTGGAAAAGGTGGCGGCTTTTCCAGTAAATATCACTTATCCAAATTAGTATATTATGAGATGGGGGAGAACGTCGAAGCAGCGATCTTAAGAGAAAAGCAAATCAAAGCAGGTTCTCGACAGAAGAAAATTGATATGATCAATTCGTTCAATCCAGATTGGGATGATTTATTTGTCCAACTTTTTGGACAAGTAGACATTGGATAAGGAAATCAAGGTAAGGTTTTATATCCTGTCATTACAGGAGATTGCTTCGACACAAACCGTCTCGCAATGACACAGCGTTGTCGCAGTGCTATTGTGCAATGCCCCGAATCGACTTGGCAACCCGCTTACTTTCAGGCATAATGAAGGAGTGACCACCACCCCTCTCTCCGAATTGCGCCTGGCACATGGCACCCTGACCTTCCCCGTCTTCCTGCCCGATGCCACCTATGGCATGGTGCGGGCTGCGGATGCAGAAGGATTGGATGCCATTGGCGTGCAGGCATTGGTGATGAACACCTTTCACCTGATGCAGCGCCCCGGTTCCACCACCATCAAAGCCCTGGGCGGGCTGCACCGCATGAGCGGCTGGCACAAACCCATCATGACCGATTCAGGCGGATTTCAAGCCTATTCACTCATTCACAATGACCCGCGTTCCGGCTCCATCACGGACCAGGGGCTGAACTTTCAGCCCGAAGGCAGTCAGCGCAAACTGCTGCTTACGCCCGAAAAAAGCATTCAACTGCAGTTGGGCTATGGCGCAGACATCATCGTCTGCCTGGACGATTGCACCCATGTGGATGCCAGTGAAGCCGAGCAGCGCCTTTCCGTGCAGCGCACCCTGCTTTGGGCAAAACGCTGCAAAAAAACCTTCGACCGGCTGCTCTCTGAAAAACAAACCGCTAACGATCAGCGGCCTTTGTTGTTCGGGGTGGTACAGGGCGGCGGTTACCTGGCATTGCGCAAACAATGTGCGGAAACCCTGCTCGAAATCGGTTTCGATGGATTTGGTTACGGCGGCTGGCCGCTCGATTCCGATTCCAACCTGTTAACCGATGTGCTCGCCTACACCCGCGAATTGATTCCCCTCCATTTTCCGATGCATGCCCTGGGAGTGGGTCACCCAGCCAATGTAGCTGCCTGCTATCGCATGGGCTACCCGATGTTCGACAGCGCCATGCCCACCCGCGACGCCCGGCATGGTCGCATCTATACATTTACCGACCTCCGGCACGCATTAACCCGTTTGCACCTGCCAAAGAATGGCTGCGCTACTGCTATATCCAGGATGAGCGTCATATCAAAGACAACCTGCCATTGGTGGAAGGCTGTCCGTGCCCGGTCTGCCAGCGTTATTCAACCGGTTACCTGCATCATTTGTTTAAAATGAATGACCCGCTCTTCCCGCGCCTGGCAACCCTGCATAACCTGGGTTTTATGAACCTGTTAACCGGCATCCTGCAGCAAACCGTTACCCGGAAAGAGCCCTGATGGAAGCCAGCCTGCTGGAACAGGTAGTGGATGCAGTCATGGCTGGCAGCGCGTATGCCAGCATCCAGCGAGCGCTGGTTCACCGGATTGCTGAACGGGAACTTGCCAAAGGACGCTCCTTTAAGGATGCCGTGAAATCCACCCGCACCGTACTGCACCAGGTGGGTGGGGCGTACCTGCCCCAAATTCCCCCGTATGATGCCTGGGTGACAGAATTAGCCGGACTCTCTACGGACCCCCGCGACCCGGACCTGCGCGCATTTTGCCGGCAGAAGATGGCGAGCCATGCTTCCACCCGCGAGCGCCTTCCCAGCCTGGAAGAATTTACCACCCTCACCATGGAAGGCGTGGGTGAGATAGAAAGCCTGCTCGACCTGGCTTGCGGGTTGAATCCGTTAACCTTACCCTGGCTGCCGTTGAAGCCTGGGGCAAAGGTGTTCTTGTGTGATATTTATACCGACATGGTAAAGTTTGTGGATGCCTTTCGAATTCACCTCGGATTTACGGGTGAGAGCAAGGTTTGTGACCTGACCGAACACATCCCGACTGAACCGGTGCAGGTGGCATTATTGCTGAAAACCATCCCCTGCCTGGAGCAGATTCAAAAAAACATCGGTGCCCAAATTCTGAATACCATACAGGCTGAAACACTGGTGGTTACATTTCCAGCCTACAGCCTGGGCGGGCACAGTAAAGGTATGCGTAAAACGTACGCAGCCCATTTCGCGGAACTGGTGGAGGGCAAGCCCTGGCACATCCGGGCGCTTGAAGTTGGCAGCGAGTTGGTGTATATTGTTCGCAAATAAAACAGGGGCATTTCGATATTCAGGAGTGGAACATGGAAAAAAGAATCTTGGTTGCTTATGCCAGCCGGGCGGGTTCAACCGCAGAAGTAGCAGAGGAAGTGGGTAATGTGCTGGCTGCTGAAGGATTGACCGTGGATGTGCTGCCGGTACAAACTGTAAAAACCCTGGAGCCTTATAGCGCCCTGGTGTTGGGCAGTGCAGCCCGGATTGGCAAGTTGATCCCTGAAGCACCCCGTTTTGCACGCAAATTTGCCAAGACCATCAAAACTTTGCCGGTGGCATATTTTGTGGTCTGCCTTACCATGTTCAAAGACACCCCCGAAAACCGCGCCACAACCACCGGTTATCTCAAGCCGCTCCTGGCAATTAAAGAACCCGTGGATATCGAATTGTTTGGCGGGGTAATGATACCTGAGAAAATACCGGGTATCTGGAGCAAGATTATGAAAAATGCCGAGCGGGGTGATTACCGCGATTGGGAAGCCATTCGCGCCTGGGCAAAACAATTGGCTGAAAAGTTATAGCCAGATTTTATAGGCAAAAAACTGCCAGTCGCGGAAAGGAAAACCATGAATTCAATTCCAATTTTTCAGGTGGATGCATTTACGGCAAAAGCATTCGGAGGTAACCCCGCAGCTGTGTGCCTGTTGGATGAAAAAAAGCCGGATGCCTGGATGCAATCCGTCGCGGCTGAAATGAACCTGTCGGAGACGGCATTCCTGTTGCCGCAGGATGACGGCTATTCCCTGCGCTGGTTTACCCCCCTGGTCGAGGTGGATTTGTGCGGGCATGCCACCCTGGCATCCTCGCACGTTCTGTTCAGCACCGGTCTGCAGCCAGCCGGAAAGATTATTCATTTCTACACCCGCAGCGGCAGGCTGTCGGCGACCGAAAACGGGGGTTGGATCACCCTCGACTTTCCTGCCCGTCCGGTCAGAGCAGTACCGGCACCCTCCGGCTTGAAAGAAGCACTGGGGATGCTGCCCAGGTTTACTGGCATGGGGGAAGACTTGCTGGTCGAGGTTGGCAGTGAACGCCTGGTGCGGGATTGTTCTCCGGATTTTGTACGATTGAAGGAAATCCCGGTACGCGGTGTGATTTTAACTGCCCGTGCCGAACCAGGTGAATACGATTTTGTCTCGCGCTTTTTCGCTCCCCAGGTTGGAATTAATGAAGACCCGGTTACCGGCTCAGCACACACTTCGCTGGCACCCTATTGGAGTGCAAAGTTGGGCAAGACGGACTTTATGGCTTACCAGGCATCCGCCCGGGGCGGCGTACTGCGCGTCAGCCTGGTGGGTGAGCGGGTGGCTATCACCGGGCAGGCTGTCATGGTTTTGCAGGGTGAATTGAAGGTCTAAAACAGCCAGGCTGCAAAAAACTTCAGCCAGATACAAGTGAAATCAAGCGCCAGGCGATTCCGATGGTACGGCAGTATTTCTATGCTCGCTGCGGGTCAGGGTGACAACTGCCGCCAGGATGAGCACACCGCCAAACAGCTTGAGGGGAGACAAGTCTTCCCCCAATAACAGCCCCGCCAGGATGACCGATACCACGGGTTCCAGGGTGGAAATGGTAGAGGCGTTGCTTGGACCAATCCGCTCCATGCCTGCCAGAAAAGTGCCAATCGCAATCACCGTGCCAATCACCGCCACACCAAAAATCGCCAGCCAGCCACCAGGAGTGGTTGGGAAAACAGGTCCCCGATATGCCACCAGAACTGAATAAACCACCGCGGCGGAACCAATGATGACGGTGGAAGCGGGTAAAGCCTGCACCTTTTGCATCACCCGCGAACCTGAGACAATATACACCGAATAGATTACCGCTGCCGCCACTCCAAAAAGAATGCCGGCAGTTTTTCCCTCGCCACTGAAACCGATTGTCAAGGCTGAACCAATTAATGCCATACCCAGGGCAGCAATTTTGATCCAGGTGATTTTTTCGCGTAAAAAGATAATGGAAAGCACCACTACCAGCATCGGGTAGAGATAGAGCAGCAGCGCCACCAGGCTGGCAGATGCCAGGGTCAGAGCGGTAAAGTAACACAGGGATTGCCCGACGTAACCGACCCCGCCCATCAGAACCAGGTGAAAGAAAGAACGTCCGGAAGGCAGGGGGATTTTACGAATAATAAGAATGACCGCCATCAGTACGGTCGCGGTGGTAAAACGCAGAAAAAGCAGGGTGATGGGGTCAACCCCGGAAGCATATGCAACCCGCGCCAGGATTGGCATTACACCGAATGAGACGGCTGAAATGATGGTTAGGATGTATCCGCTGAACCGGCGCATGAGTGCTAGTATAGCAGAGATGTTCCGAGTTACTTATTTGAAATAATTATTTGTCAAAAATTAATTTTGCCCTGGTTGGGGTATTCTGCGGCGCAAGTCATTTTTCCAAAACATGATCATGCCTGTGATGCAGGTCTGGCCAATGGGGATGGCTATGGGACATGCTGTCATGGTCATGTTGATGGGTATGCCAGTTCGAATGCTCCATCTCAGGATGAACGTGAGTATGGTGGTCATCTTGCTTGTGCAGGTGTTCATGCGTATATGGGATATGCGTATGGGCATGCTGGTGCTGTTCCTGAAATAGAACCACTATGGAAACACCAAATAACACAGCCGCCAACCCATGCTGCAGTGTAAAGGTTTCTCCCAAAAAGAGAACGGATAATAATACTCCCCAGAAGGGAGCACTGGAAAAGATGAGTTGACTGCGGGTGGCACCTAATTGTTGTGCGGATAAGATGTACAAAACAATACTCAGTCCGTAAGCAAACACCCCAATCCCAAGACCGGCAGCAACACTGAGTGCAGTACCAATGAAAGGTGCCAGCGTAAGACCGATTATGAGATTCGTTGAACCGGCAGCCAGACCTTTCCAAAAAGTGGATTGGGCAGCAGTTATGCCGTCGATTAAGGCGGTTAAATGATTGTCAATCCCCCAGCAAATACAGGCTGCCATCACGAGCAGCCCGGCTTGCAGACCTGCAACGCCCTCGCCCGCAGCCAGAATGATGGCAGCCAATAAAATACCACCGACTGCCAGTTTGCTTTTACCGGTCAGATGGTCTTTAAAAAAGAAGTGCCCTAATATGGCAGTTGCCACCAATTCAAGATTGAGCCACATGGAAACCGATGCCGCAGAAGCAAGCCGAAGTCCGGCAAGCAGGGCTAAGGGTCCCAGTATCCCGCCAAAAACAATCGCACCCAATAACCGGATAACATTTTTCCGATCCATTTTCCAGGGGAAGATGAATCTTTTCTCCCGGATGAGTAAAAAAGAAACACCAATGGCAGCCCCCAGGTACAACAAACCAGCCAACTGGTAGGAAGTAAATATCGCCAGTAATGGTTTACTGATTGGTGTTGCCGCGCCAAAGAATAAAGCGGAAAGCAGGGCAATAAGGAAAGCGGATGACTTCAATTTGGAATTTGACATAATGCCTATGTGTGTTATAAGTCGAATAATAATAACATGATATTTTATAACCTTTACAAAACCTTGTTTTCCATTCCCATTTAGGGATTTGACACAACTTGCGATTCGATATATATCATGCTATAATGCCATTATCCCAACAATGATTGATCTTTAGAATATTGCAATCCATCAACCCAACACTGAAGGTGTCACCTTTTTGACGCCCAGTATAAAACCTCCCACAAACTATGATTCCTGTAATAACCAATTTTTGAACCTGACCAGGGTGGAACGGTTCAAAAACACAAAAATATCCCAAATTGCGAGAACGTGAAATTATGAAAATACTTGAAATGGAAAATACCCCTCTTGACCAGTTGCGCGCTGCAGCCGTTGAACTTGGTATTCCGAATGCCAACCGACTGAAGAAAGAGAACCTGCTGATCATGATCCGCCAATCCGAGGCTGAAAAAGAAGGTCTCGAAGTTCGCGGCGGCGTCCTGGAAATTATGAATGAAGGCATTGGTTTCCTGCGCACCAATTACCAGATTGGTCCGGATGATGTCTATGTCTCCCAGGCTCAGCTGAGGCGATTTGAGCTGCGTGGAGGTGACATGGTCATCGGCCATGTTCGCCCACCGCGTGAAGCAGAACGGCATTATGGTTTATTGAAAGTTGAAACCATCAATGGTCTTGACCCCGAGGAAGCCTCCGGCAGAGTCAACTTTGAGAATTTGACCCCCATCTTTCCTGAAAAACGCTTTGACCTCGAAACGGACCGCACCATTTTATCGACACGCGTGATCAATCTGATTGCTCCGATCGGGCGTGGACAGCGTGGCATGATCGTTTCACCCCCCAAAGCCGGTAAAACGACGATTCTTAAAGCAGATTGCCAATGCCATTTCGGCCAAATATCCCCTGAAGTTCACCTGATCATTGCCCTGATTGGCGAACGCCCGGAAGAAGTCACCGATATGGACCGCTCGGTGGATGCTGAAGTGGTCGCTTCGACCTTTGATGAACCGGTTTCTTCCCATGTTCGCACAGCCGAGATCGCACTCGAACGGGCCAAACGGCTGGTGGAGATCGGCCGGGATGTGGTCATCCTGATGGATTCACTCACCCGCCTGGCACGCGCCTATAACCTGGTTGTCAATCCCTCCGGCCGGACGCTTTCCGGTGGTATGGATCCCTCGGCTCTTTATCCCCCCAAGCGTTTTTTTGGCGCTGCCCGCAACCTCGAAGAGGGCGGTTCTCTGACCATCATTGCCACTGCCCTGGTGGATACCGGTTCACGCCTGGATGATGTGGTCTACGAAGAGTTTAAAGGCACCGGCAACATGGAATTGCATCTTTCCCGCACGCCTGCAGGAACGGCGCATCTTCCCGGCCATTGATATCGAACGCTCCTCGACCCGCCGTGAAGAACTGCTGCTCGGCCCGGATATGTTGCAAGCGCGTCTGGTTGATGCGGCGCATGTACCTGCAAATGATCGGCAATCCCCCCAGGGAGCCGGGATGGATCCATCAGTCGGCACTGAAGCCATCTTGCAGCGAATGGCAAAAACCCGCAACAACCTGGAATTTTTGGAGACTCTGGCGGAGGATATGTGAACAATGGATTCCCACGAGCGAAACCAGCCTGCCCGAGCGGAGGTTAACCCGGTGAATGAGTCTGGTTGAACGGCCGGTTCGTAGGCTGGTGACGATCATGAGTCGTGGCGCCACTGCATTTATTGTATTCGCTTAATTTCCGCCGGCTGTGGAGCCATGAAGGAAGTACTGGCACAACCAGATCCCTGAAAAGCCTGCAACCATAGAAACTGTTAACCCTGGCGAAAACCTGGATGAGGTTACGCTGCCCAACTATACACCTGCCGGGCAGATGGATGCAGTATTCCGGCTAACCAATCCGCACACCATTTTGCTCAATCGCTCCCGTACCGGGCTGGTGGAATATACCGTCCAAAAAGGTGATTCTGTCTTTTCCATCGCCATAAAATATAACCTTAAACCGGAAACGGTTCTATGGGCAAATTATGAACTGCTTGACGACAATCCCAACTTCCTGTCTGTAGACCAGGTACTGAAAATTCCGTCCACAGATGGTATCTATTACCAGTGGCGGGAAAATGACACCCTGGAAGCAGTTGCTTCACAATATTTTGTCGAGCCGGAAGATATTCTCTCCTGGCCGCAGAATAATCTGGATATGACCGACCCGGTCATTGCGCCCGGACTCCTTCGTGATGATCCCGAACGGTTGGCGTGAAAACAGCCAATGGGTGATTCCTACCGGTGGGTCCCAACGCAGGTGCAGTGAAAAGCATTACCAGGTCCCGGTGGGTGTAGAACTAAGCGCCGGCGGCGCTGGCGGTTCGGAAGTTTTGTCTGGCCGGCCGATAACCATTACATTTCGGGTAACGAATATTGGTCCGGTCACCTGGCACTTGATATTGCAACAGCCGATACGCCCCAGTTTATGCTGCCGATAGCGGTGTGGTTGTGTATGCGGGCTCCATCGGTGGCGGGTATGGCAACATGATTATGATTGACCATGGAAATGGCTACCATACCCTGTATGCCCATCTTGCCTCGGTCAATGTTGGCTGCGGTCAAGTGTGTACCAGGGCGGGCGAATCGGGTCGGCAGGCAGCACGGGTAATTCCACCGGTCCTCACCTGCATTTTGAAGTTCGTTTGAATGGCGGATTCATCAACCCCTGGTATGTTTTGCCCTGACATTTCGTGATTCCAAAAACCCTGCAAAACGTGTTTACTAGCGAATTGCAGGGTTTTTTATTTCCCAACCTTGTGAAGCGTCGAAGCCAGGTTGACGTGCTTCGTTGTATAATCACGTTATGTTTGATTTATATCTGCTTCCCCTGCAACTGGTAAATGGACAGGAAGAAATTCAGATGGATGGGCTGCTGGCTGCCAGTGCGCCGAAAAGGTGCGAGCGCAGCCGGGCACAGGACCGGTTGCTGGTACTCATCAGCTTAACCAGCGGAAAACCTTATTCTCCAGAAGAAAATGATAGTTTGTTGAATGAGGCAGTTCAAACCTATTTTTCCAGCCGCGGTTCCATAACAGCCGGTTTACGCGCTGCAGCCGAACGGTTGAATGCAATCATGCTGGATGCCAATCTGCATGCAACATTCGAGACCCAGCAGCGGTCAGCTGTCATTAACCTGGCAGCCATTCGTGGAGAGGATTTTTACCTCGCCCATGCCGGTACCACCCATACCTTTGTTTTAACCAAAACCGGGCTGGAAATATTCATGGATTATGAAAGTGGAAACCGCGGGCTGGGTGTCAGCCGCAGTACCCCCATGCGCTATTTTCAGTGCACATTGCAGGATACCGATGTAGTGTTGTTTTCTGCAAAACCACCATCCGGATGGACAGAGGAAGCATTAAAGGAAAACACCCAGCAGACCCTGGACCATTTGCGCCGCCGATTAATGAGCCTGGCAGGCTGGGATTTAAACGCAGCACTCATCCAATTCCGGCAAGGCAAAGGCGAAATTCACCGGCTAAAACCACGCACCCGCTTTATCCCTGCCGGCGGTCCGCCACCAGCCAGGGATGCTGCCCCGGAGATACCGGTTGTATCATCCGAGACCTTGCCACAACCGCAAACCAGGATGGAGCAAACCAACCTCCAGGAAATCCCGGAAGGCGGGACGCAGCCCGATCAATTACAACAAACGCAGATGCAACCTGCGGAGGAAGAACCTGTTTCCTCCACCCTTTCAACTCTCAACCAGGATGTGAGTCTCTGAGCCAGTCTCTACAGAAATACCAACTGTTGAACCACCTCCGACATCACCCACCATCACCCTCAATAACACCTTCGCCTGATGTTCCTGTCCCGTCAGCACCATTTACACGACCCACAAGACCTTCCCGACCGATAACCAGTGCCCCTGAACCAGAGATGAAAGAATCTGAGGAAGTGTTGGCTATTCCTTTGAGCGATGCAATTACCGCAAAAGGCAGGGAAGTTGATCAGTCAGGTGAAGATAACAAACCGGATTATGCCTGGAAGGAAAGCCTTTCAGCCTGGTGGTTAAAATTACGCTCAGCCCGCCGAAAAGTTAACCAAACCGCAACCCTGGTTGCCGGAAAACTGCTGCCCGGCGATGAACAGACCGATAACAGCCTCTCTGCCCGCAATATGCTTTTCATTGCCATCGTGGTGCCCCTGATCGTGGTTGCGATTGCCGCTACCGTGTATTTTCGATTGGGACGCTCAGAACGGCATAATGAATACCTGATGCAGGCAGCCCAGCAAGTCGAACTGGCTCACCTCGCAACAGACATACAAATACAGCGAGAAACCTGGAACCAGGCTTTGGCACTGCTAATAAAAGCCGAAAATTATGGCAAGAGCGATGAATCGCGCCTGATGCGTTCTGAAATCGAAAATTCACTGGATGGCATGGAAGGCATTTCCCGTACCCTCTTCCAACCTCTGCTTGTTCAACAAATTCCGGTCGGGGCAAAAATTACCCGCATGGTTGCAAACCTGACCGAAGTTTACCTGCTGGATACTGCCATGGACCAGGTTCTCAGGCTGGAACTGTCAGGGAACTCCTACACTCTGGATGAGAGCTTTATTTGCAGTGCGGGAACCCGCGGCATAATGATCGTAAACGAACTGGTGGATATTGTCATCCTGCCAACCAACAGCCCCTTTGGTGCAACCGTATTGGCAATCGATCGGACCGGTAACCTGATGTATTGTATTCCAGGGGAGCAGCCGGTTGTAACCAGCCTGGCTTCACCGGATAATAGCTGGGGTGAACTGAACGATATGGACCTGGGTGGTTCAAACCTGTTTATTTTGGATATCCCCAAGGATACGATTCTCACATACCGCGGCACAAATCAATCCTTCGATCAGAATCCGAACTGGTTTTTTGATACGGACAAACCAAAACTTTCAGACCTGATTGCCATTACTGCTTATGGAAATGATTTGTACATGCTTCATGAAGATGGCAGCATGTCATTATGCACGTATCGCCTGGGCAGGGATGATAAAACGAAGTGTGTAACCGAATCGCGTTACCAGGATGAACGCCAGGGTGCCGACCCAAAACCGGTCATCATGAAAGACACCCATTTCATCCAAATGATGTCAACGGAACCGCCAGACCCTTCGCTCTATATCCTGGACGCCAACGCGCCAGCCATTTACCAGTTCAGCCTGAGGCAGACATTCATCAAGCAAATTCGGCCAGCCACAACCGAGGATTTCCCGCTTCCCAAAAGCCCGGCGACTGCCTTTGTCGTCACCCCGGGCAGGTATGTGCTGCTGGCATTTGATAATCTTCTCTATGCTGCTCTGCTTCCTTAAGTTAATTAACAAAAAGCCATGAGCTGAACAACTCATGGCTTTTTTAATTTAATATAATCGATATTACGGGGTGGTATTGTTCCAGAACCAGTTATAGGCGAACAAACCGGTTGTGCTGTCCATGCGGACAGCAATCTGTGTACTGCCTGCCAGGCTGGCTGGAACACTGAACGTGAATGACTGCGCTCCACCTGCACCAGAATTGAATGTGGTTACTTCAGTACCACCAACCGCATAAGTGCCATATGCGCCCATGCGAACTGTGAAGTTTTGGTCAGGCGGCAGGTTGACTGCTGCAACGGTTACAGAAAATCCTTCACCACTGCGGTAATATTAAAGGTGGGATAACCCGAATACCCCGGGGTTGGTGGAGGAGTGGGACCGGCTGTCGTGGTGTTATTGTAGAACCAGTTATAAGCAAACAGTCCCGAAGTACTATCCATGCGGATGGCAATTTGATAGGAACCTGCCAGGCTGGCTGGAATGTCAAAGGTAATCGCCTGGGCACCACCCGCTCCTGAATTGAAGGTAGCGACTTCAACACCACCCACAGCATAAGTACCATAAGCACCCATGCGCACCGTGAAATCCTGGCTTGGCGGCAGGTTGGCAGTAGCCACGGTAACTTTTAAATCAGCCTCTACGCTGGTAATGGAGAATGTCGGGAAACCGCTGTATCCTGCCGGAGGTGGTGTTACCGGATCTGGCGTTGCGGTGGTATTGTTCCAGAACCAGTTATAAGCATAATATCCTGCCGGGCAATCCATGCGAATGGCAATTTGAACGCTGCCTGCCAGGCTGGCTGGAATGTCAAAGGTCAGACTCTGGCTGCCACCTGTACCCGAATTAAATGTAGCCACAGATACTCCGCCGATGGCATACGTGCCATAAGCACCCATACGAACGGTAAACTCCTGGCTGGGGGGCAGGTTGCTGGTCTGTACGGTTACCTTGGAATCCGTTACCACTGATGTAATGCTGAAGGTTGGGATTCCGGTATATCCGGGAATTGCCGGACCAGGCAGGGTGGTATTGTAGAACCAGTTGTAGGCATAATATCCGCCAGCGCTTTCCAGCCGGACGGCAATCTGGGCGCTGCCCGCCAGGGCAGCGGGAATACTGAAGGTGGCACTAAAAGACCCTCCAGCCCCAGAATTCAATGTGGCAACCTCAATACCTCCAATGCCCAATGTGCCGTAAGCGCCCATGCGTACGGTGAAATCTGTACTGGCAGGGAAGTTTGCAGTCACGATGGTGACCGAAGTATCCGGCACAACGGATGAGATGCTGAAGGTTGGCACCGTGTATGCCTGGCTGTTCATCGTAGTGGGGAATAGAGCAAGAAATGCCAGCACCACCACCATTGAGATACGTATTGCCAGGCGTGAAATCGGTTTGTTAAGTAAATTAGTCATTTTTTCCTCCTTGTTTTTCAAGGATTTTGAAAACTGGTTTTGAGCGTGTTTTATAAGTATAGCGAGTCTTTACACGTATTTCAACCATGTTTTCATTATCGTTAACGTTGGATTCCCGGTGCTGTCCAGAAAACCTGGTCATCACTCGAAGAGCTGTTGTTCTGAACTATCAGGTAGAACACCACGCTCTTCCCAGCCAGGGAATCAAGTGAAACATTGATATTGGTATAGCTGCCGTCATATACCTCCGTCCAACTGCCCAGGTTGGTGATCGGGCCTCCATCTGCACTATAGTTCACCTGGACCATTACATTGCAGTTTGGTCGTTTATCCAGGCAGCCCACCAGAGCAGTAAAACGGTCACCGCTTTGAATGGCAATTGCAGGAAACTTGCCAGTTATGTTCCCACCAGCACCATTACTTGGAATGGTGATAATGGATGGCTCGTCTTCCTGGTAACCGCCTTCCAATTTAGGTGCAGTTGTGTAGGTAACGGAACCATTAACGTAATCGTTACCTGTTCCGGGGCATGGCAACCCTCCGGTCGAACTGCTCCATTGAGCGGCGCAATAATTGGCAGCAAAGTCGAGCGGCTTGGCAGGGTTGATGGTTGCAGTTGCATTGATCACTCCAATTTTCACCCAGAAGGAGTTCTTTGCACCAGCACCCCAGCCAAATAAACCGCCACCCGCATTGCGCAGCTGCCAATAGCCCGTGTATGTGCCTGCCGCGGCTGGCGAGACCATGGAAACAGACACATCCACTACATCACCAGGCCGAACATTGGTGCTTAAACCCACCACTGTCGGTGCTCCCAGTGCGCTGCCTCCGACAAAGACCAGGGCATAACCGGTTGTCCAGGTGCAACTGCCGGTATTTTTCAACCGCCAGGTCTTTACGAATGACTTATTCGGTGCAAATGTTGTGCCATCCGGGATAGATATATCCACAATTGATCCAACCAGGTCACACGGGATGGGTTGGGCTGTAGCTGTTGCAGTTGGAGGGACAGGTGTGGCTGTTGGAACGGGTGTATTGGTTACTGTTGCAGTGGCAGTATAAGTAGCGGTAAATGTCGCGGTTGGTACTGCTGTTTCGGTTGGTGGCAACGGAGTGGCAGTGAATTGGGATATCCGTGTCAATTCGGCAATTACTGTATTTACCGATGATTGAGTGCTGAGCGCACTGACGGTTTCTGCTACTGACTGGTCAATTGCAGCCTGGTCTTGCGTGGGAACAGTCACTTCCCAACCAGTACACGCGCTCAAAAGAAACAGAAACAAGATGAAAGGCAAAAATCGCACGGATATCGTTTTCATAGGGTTTTCCTCTTTAACAGGGACGAGTCACATGCACAGAAAGTTCCCTGGTTTGTTCATTATACAGAGGCTGTACAGGATTTCAACTGCATTTTAATTTGCAGGTTCAAATTTACCATTTTTCCGCTCTGATATAATGATGCACACGCCTAGTAGGAGAAACCTGATGACTTATGCCGGTGTATTTGCCAAATATCACACCCTTATGAATATTCCTGAGCATACACTTCCCGTCACCCTGTTGGAAGGGAATACACCCTTGATCCCCATGCCAAAACTGGCAGATGCGTTGGGTGGTGGATTTGAATTGTGGGTTAAGTTTGAAGGGATGAACCCGACCGGTTCTTTTAAAGACCGGGGGATGACGATTGCCATTGGCGAAGCAGCCGGCAGGGGTGCCAGGACTGTGATTTGTGCTTCCACCGGGAATACCGCTGCATCTGCTGCTGCCTACGCAGCCAGGGCGGGTTTGCGCTGTATTGTCCTGATACCGCAAGGCAAGGTTGCAGCCGGCAAGCTGGCAGGTGCGGTGGCACATGGTGCAGATGTCATTCAAATTGAAGGCTCGTTTGACGATGCCCTGACCGTGGTAGTTGAAATCAGTGAACACCATCCGATTGCTCTGGTCAATTCGTTAAATCCTTACCGGTTGGAAGGGCAAAAAACTGCCGCATTCGAGATTTGCGAAGTTCTTGGTTCCGCACCTGACTGGTTGTGTCTTCCGGTCGGTAATGCCGGAAATATCACTTCATACTGGATGGGTTTTCGCCAATTGAATGACTCAAACCAGACCGGGTTACCGCATATTTTGGGAGTACAGGCTGCCGGCTCTGCGCCGTTGGTGCTGGGTCACCCGGTTGCCAATCCCGAAACGGTTGCGACTGCCATTCGCATTGGCAAACCAGCCAGGGGTGAAGAAGCGCTGGCAGCGGCAGAAGAATCCGCCGGGCACATCATGGCGGTAACGGATGACGAAATCCTTGCCATGCAGCGCATGCTGGCAGCCAGCGGAGTGTGGGTCGAACCTGCATCTGCCGCCGGGTTGGCTGGCTTAAAACATCGCCTGGAACATTCCGAAATGGATGTGCGCGGGCAGAGAGTCGTGGCAGTATGCACCGGGCATGGTATGAAAGATCCGGACATCATTGCCAAAAGTATGAAGTCCCCGCGCCTTTTACCTTTGGATTATCCAACCATTGAATCAGCCATTGTTGAAGGTTTGGTATGATTTCGATTAAAGTTGCCCCCACTTCTGCCAACCTGGGTCCCGGATTTGACTGCCTGGCTGTCACCCTGGATCTGGGTGATGCAATGCTGGAGACGACGTTTGAGCTGGGCGGCGATGAAATTTCGGTTACACCTGTCGGTTGGGGAGAAAATGAGCTGCCCCGCGACGAGAACAACCTGATAGCGAAGGCTTTCCTCTTTTATGCAGCCAGGTTGAAACTGACTCTGCCACAAGGATTGAAAATCACTGCCCGAAACGGTATTCCCATCGGTTCAGGTCTGGGTTCCAGTGCGGCTGCCATCATTTCGGGATTGCTGGCTGCAAATGCCATGTACCAGGGGAATGCATCCCAGGCAGACCTGTTAAGAATGGCTTTTGAACTCGAAGGGCATGCCGATAACACTACGGCTGCCTTGACTGGGGGTCTGGTGCTTCTGGCAATCCAGGGAGATACCATCCTGTATCGGCAGCACGCTATACCGCGAATTCCGGTAATCGTTGTCCGCCCCGATTTTCGGTTATCCACCCAGGCAGCCCGGGCAGCCCTGCCAAAAATGGTGAATTTCAGCGATGCAGTCATGAATATCGGTCAGACTGCATTAACAGTGGAAGCCCTGCGAACCGGGGAAATGGAGTTATTGGGGATGGCAATGAAGGACAGCCTGCATCAACCCTATCGGCTCCCCCTCATACCCGGAGCGGAACAGGCTATCCAGGCTGGGTACCAGGCAGGTGCAGTTGCCGTGGTGCTTTCCGGTGCAGGACCATCCCTGCTGGCAATCACGCCGCAGCATCAGGATGAGGTTGCAGCCGCCATGCAGGCAGCCTTTCAAAAAGCCGGGCAGAATAGCATGGTGTTAATAGGCTGGACAGCAAATGCGCCTGCCCAAATCACCAATCCTGTTTCATAAACTCAGGATTTAGCATTAATAAAAACATCCGTTATCGTTTTGACGATAACGGATGTTTGAAAAATTTTTTCTCTTCAATCCCAAAAGTCTTATCCCAACAACTCTTCCAAAATCTTCCTGGCTGCTTGCGGGTCAGCTTTTCCACGCATTTCTTTCATCACCTGCCCCACAAACCAGCCTATCAAGCTGGTTTTTCCACCCCTATAGGAGGCAACTTCTGCCGGACTGGATTCAAGCAACTTAACACAAACCGCCCGGATGGAGGAATCATCACTGACCTGGCCCAGTCCTTCGCTTTCCACAATGGCAGCCGGTGCGTTGCCGCTCTCTTCCACCTTACCCAGCAGGCTTTTTCCGGTGGACATATTAATCAGGTTGAAATCCACCATTTTGAGGATCTCCGCCAGAAAAACGGGGGTAAGTTTCAACTGGTCTGCAGTCATGTTGCCGTCATTTACCATGCGCAGCACATCATTCATCATCCAATTGGAAACCTTTTTGGGTTCTCCACCGTAAGACTTAACTGCAGATTCAAAGTACTCCGAGAGGGCACGCTCACTGGTTAAAATTTCAAATCATATTCGGGTAACTGGTACTCCCGCATAAATCGTTCCCGACGGGCAAGCGGCAGTTCAGGCAGTCCCTCTAAAATGGACGATTTCCAGGCTTCATCCAGGTGAACCGGCAGCAAGTCGGGCTCCTTGAAATATCGATAATCCGCTTCCGTTTCCTTGGACCGCATTTTTCGCAATACACCTGCATCTTCGTCCCATTCCAGCGTCCAGGCGGAAATCTTCTTCCCTGCCTCCATCTCGCGCACCTGGCGTTCGATTTCCATGGTAGTGGCATTCCGTACCGCTTCAATCGAATTGACGTTTTTGATTTCAGTTTTCGGGTTGAGATAGGTAGCACCCCTTGGACGAATGGAGACGTTCGAATCACAGCGCAGATGCCCTTTTTCCATATCTGCTTCCGAAACGCCCAGCCAGCGCAGCAGCTGGCGCAATCGGGTCAGGTATTGGGCGGCTTCTTCGGCAGAATGCAAATCCGGGCCGGTCACCATTTCAATCAATGGCACGCCGCAACGGTTGAAATCAATCAGGCGCTTGTTGCCCGCATTCTTGGTTTTGCCGGCGTCTTCTTCCAGGTGCAGCTTGGTTATGGATACCCGGCAGGTATATGCCTGTTCGCCGCCAACCGCTGGAATCGGAACATCCATCCAACCGCCTAACCCGATGGGATGGTCATATTGCGTAATTTGATATCCCTTGGGAAGGTCGGGGTAAAAGTAATTTTTGCGGTCAAACAGGGAAATTTCCTGGATATCCGAATGCATGGCTGCTGCCAGCAGCACGCCTTTTTCAACCACCTCACGGTTGAGCACCGGTAATACACCAGGCAAACCGCTGCACACCGGGCAAATATTGGTATTGGGTGGATCAAACCAGGAATTTGCCTTGCAGGTACAAAATATCTTGCTTTTGGTATTCAGTTGAATATGGGTTTCGAGTCCAATTACAGCTTCATAATCAGGCATGGATTACTCCTGGTGATTTTTTATAACCTGGGTCTGGCATTGCGCCATTCCATATCTGCGGTTGCCATTTCGTAGCTTTTCCCAATCCGCAGCAACCGGTCTTCGCTGAAATCGGGACCAAGCAGTTGAATCCCGATTGGCAGCCCGTCTGCAGCAAACCCGGCAGGTATTGAAATGCCCGGCACGCCGGCATGATTGGCTGGCACAGTTAACTGGTCGGCGTATTGCATTAACACCGAATCGCCATATACCTCGCCGATGGGGAAGGCGGTGGTAGGTGTAGTTGGGGTAAGCAGTGCATCCAGCCGGTATTTACCATTGGGGGCAAAGACTTGTTCAAAATCGCGCCGGATGAGTGTGCGCACCCGTAATGCCCTCTGGTAATACTGGGCGCTGTATTGGGCAGCACTGACGTACATTCCCATCAGAATACGCAGTTTGGGCTGTAAACCAAAGCCTTCACGCCGGCTCTTTTTATACAGCTCGCGTAAATCGGTAACCGCCTGGTTGGTGCGATAACCGTATTTGACCCCATCATAGCGGTGCAGGTTGGAGGCAGCCTCCACCCGGCTGATGACAAAATAGGCAGGAATACCATAGCGGGTGTTAGGCATGGGAACATCCTCGATGATTTCCGCCCCCATGGCGGCAAATTTTTCAGCAGCATCCCGCACGGCTTTTTCAAACTCGGCTGGTACCGCCTGTTCTATATATTCGCCGGTTTTTGCATCCGGATAACTGATGCGGAAGTAATCCGGCGATAACCCGATGCGCATTCCTTTAACCCCATCTTCCAGCCCTGCCAGATAATCGGGGACTGCAACTGTGGCAGCGGTACTGTCATGCGGGTCTGCTCCTGCGATTACATTCATCATCATGGCTGCATCCCGCACATCGCGGGCTACAGGACCCGGGCAATCGAGGGATGACCCAAATGCAATCAACCCAAAGCGCGAAACACGCCCATAAGTTGGTTTCACTCCGACCACACCGCAAAACGCTGCCGGCTGGCGAACGGAACCCGCTGTATCAGTGCCCAGAGACAGGCAGGTTTCCCGGGCTGCCACGGAGGTGGCGCTGCCGCCCGAAGAACCACCGGGCACCCGCGTCGTGTCCCACGGATTACGCGGACTGGGTTGAAAAGCCGATGACTCGTTGGATGAGCCATAGGTAAATTCATCCAGGTTGACCTTACCCAGCATCATGCCACCCGCCGCTTCCATGCGGCTGACAGGTGTGGCAGTGTAAGGTGCAACAAAATTGGATAGATATGCGGGATGCGGCTGTTGCCGGCACATCTTCCACGCAAAAAATGTCTTTAACGGTAAACGGCACCCCTGCCAGTGCACCCGGGTTTTCCCCTGCACCCAGCTTTTCATCCACCTGTTGCGCCTGCTGGATTGCGCGGTCTGGTGTGAGGGTGATGAATGAATGTACATATTTTTCATCATCCACGTTTGTTTTGCCATAATCCAGTGTACCGTGGCCGCCCGTCAACCTGCCGGATGCGTTCTAAAAATGCCCTGGCAATTTCCACTGCACTAACCTTGCGGTTGAGTAAAAGCTGCCGGATTTCGTATGCTGAATAATCTGTCAGTTCCATGGGCTAATCCAGTGTGGTGTGGGGAATATCAGGTACGACAGCATAACCGCTGTCACTTTCGGGTGCCTGTTTGAGGATGGCTGCCGGGTCGGAAAAGGGGTGGGGCACATCAGGTCGAGGTGGTGCACTGTTTTCGGGAGGATATGGCACACCATGCGCTGCAATTTCGACATCATCATCCAACGGAACTGCAACCAGTTCATCAATAGCTTTCAACTGGTTATTCAACTCGCGCCGCAAATACTCGGCTTCAGTTTCATCCATTTCAAGGGCAGCCAGTTCCACCAGGTGAGCAAAAGTTTCAGGATCAATCTGGTTCATGCAATCTCCATACAGTTTGAATACCACGTGCGACAAACTGGGTCTAAGTAACCATTACAAATGCTAAAACGATGGTGCAGGTGTCAGTATATCCGAGAATGGTTGCGTGTCAAGAAAAGCCGCATAAAAAATCATCCTGGTTAGCATAAACCAGGATGATTAGATTTATAGATTTACTTAAAGTCTATCTGACAGTAAATGAAAAATTGAAGCTGTAGAACTTTTTCCCGGCGTCATCATACAATGCCCACTGGGTGTAATAATTTCCGGGATCGGCAGGAGCCACCATATCCACCACCAGTTCGGCAACCATGCCTGGCTCTGTAGTTTTTCGCAAGCCGTATTCATCATCTTTATGAAGCGGTTCACCCGAGACAAAGCGATAGCTGTAGTTTCGATTCCAGGTTAATATGCCCGTATTCTTGATTTTCCAGACCATATCAAGGTCCTGATTGGGCTGCAGCACAACCCCATCTGAAGGAGCCTGGGAAATCCACAAGGCTTGATTGGGTGCAGGGGTATAGGTGACGGTTGATTCCGGGGTTGGCGAAAGGGAAGCAGTTAACGTTGGCAAGATAAATCCGGTTGCAGTGGAAGCCAGGGTGGAAGTTTCCACCATCCCCACTTCAACTGTTGGACTAACTTCCACCGTCCATGTCGCCGGCAGACGCGGCAAGGTGGGTGTGTCAGACGGTATCACCACTCTGGCAGGCAGCGTAGCGGGTGGAAACGGGTTGATGGAACTGTATGGATTTACGAATACTATTACCAATCCGGCAGCAATGGCACATAATGCCAGCACACCTATCGCAGCCAAAATATCCCAAAAAGATACTTTCATTACGTCCTCCTTGCATCCAAAAATACAGGATGGTTATCCAGATTTCCAGTACCTGAAATGGTGCAAGTACCTTGCCAGTATAATGGATTATTCGGTTAAGGTACAATAACAGCAAATGACGTGCAAGTGAAATGGAGGCAGGCATGGAGTTGAAACTGATCGCAATCAATAAGCCGGAAGAAATCAATTTTATTTTTGGGCAGTCTCATTTCATTAAAACAGTAGAGGATATACACGAAGCCCTGGTGACTGCGGTGCCAGGCATTCAATTTGGACTGGCTTTTTGCGAAGCCTCAGGAAAACGCCTCATCCGCTGGAGCGGTACGAACGAGGAAATGCTGGCACTTGCCCGGGAAAATGCCCTGGCAGTTGGTGCAGGTCACTCCTTCTTTGTATTCTTATCCCCGGGTTTTTATCCTGTAAATGTACTGAATATCATCAAAGCCATACCTGAAGTATGCCATATCTTCTGTGCCACAGCCAATCCTGCCCAGGTGGTGGTCGCCCAACAAGATGATGGCGTGGCAGTGCTGGGTGTGATGGACGGGCAAACCCCGCTGGGCGTGGAGAATGCCGAAGATATTGCCTGGCGCAAAGGTTTTTTGCGGCAGATTGGATATAAATTCTAATCTGGCATGGCACTTGCACACTTTAATGTATCAGGAGGATCTATGTTCAAAAAATCCCTTCTCTATTTTAAGTGCCATTATCGTACTGGCGGGTTGTTCCTTGCCGGTTGGTCAGGTTTCGGATGATGCTGCCATGGCAACCCGGGTAGCGGAAATTCTTGCCAGCAGTGTTCCACCCGTCACTTCCACCCCGCTGGTATTACCCACCATCGAAATCAACACTGCCTGTCATTCTAGAGCAAACTGTTGCTCCCACTGAATTGCTGCCCGCAACAGAAACACCGGCAGCAACAGAGACTGCCACTAAATCGGTTTTGCCATCACCCACCACCTCGGTTGTCAATCCGACCAATGGAGTTCCTACCGTTGCGATTACCCCCCTGGTGTCAGCCGCCACAAGCGGACCATCACCAACCCTGTCTGCAACCGATTTTCGGACAAAACTGGGTGCTCCGACTGCAACAGACCCAATGGATAATGCCACAAAATGGTTCTGGCCAAGTGGTGTGGATTCCTTCACCAATGCAGTCTGGCAAAATGGCAGCATGGTATTGACCGGTCTGACCACGGTTTCAGGTTGGCGGATGCCCCAATCGCAGACAGCCGGGAATATGTATGTCGAAATGACTGCAAAAAGCGGTGATTGTTCGGGTAACGACAACTATGGGATTATCTTCCGGGTTCCCGACCTCAAAGCCCCCGTTCAGGGGTACCTGTTTGGTGTTTCCTGCGAGGGTCAATACGGGTTATGGAAATGGGATGGGAAAGCAGGTGAAGATGGAACTGCCACCCGTTTGATTGCCTGGAAAGCCAACAGCGCCATCCTGACCGGAAAAGACAAGACCAACCGCCTGGGTGTATGGGCGAACGGCAATAGTATCCAGTTGTATGTTAACGGTGTGTTTTTAGGAGAAGCCCTAGACAGCTCCTTCGGCACAGGCTATTTTGGAGTATTCGTCAATCCTGGACCTACCGCCAAATTTACCATTGCTGTTGATGAAGTCAGTTACTGGATCAATCCAAAACCGTAATCATTTACCCATAAACAAAAAAGCACCGGTTGAACCGGTGCTTTTTTAGTTCATACATTTGGTTACTTTTCAGGTCCAAAACTTTTTAATTCATATTCGCGCAACTGGTTAACGATCAAGGTAACATCCACTGCCGTGTTGGTGGATTTAATCCGCAAATCCGAAATTGCCTGATCCAGGCGTCCGGACAAACTCGTATACAGGTCAGCGTCGGTTGTCTGCATGACAAATTCCAAACCTGAAAGCCGGGTACGGGCACTTTCCAGGCTGGTGCGGGCGGAATCAAAATTACTGCCTGCGATGTGATAGTTGGCTTCCATCAGGTCGTTCACCAGGCGAAGCAGCACCATGTGGTTTTGTTCTTTGGCAAGCTGGTCATTCGCCTTTAACAATTCGGATCCCAGGCGGGTGACTTCATTGTATTGGGCGGTCAGTTCCGTTTGTGCCTGGATATAACCGGATTGTACGGTATCAAACTCGGCATTTTTCGCTTGCAGGGCTTCGAATGTGGGACGAAAGAGAAAGAAGTAAGTTAATGCAAAACCAATCACAGTAAACACGACTGCAACCACAAATGCTTTAAACATCCTGCGATTGAACCTGCCGAATTTGGTCTCAGGATTGTAGAACCATCCGCCAAACCGCTTAAAAACACCCGGTTTTTTCGGCTGGTCGGATTCTTCTTTTTTACCTGTTTCCAGGTTATTTTCCTGTTTCAGTTCTTCTTCTGTCATCTTTCCTCCTATGAACTATTAATCAACGTGATCCAGTAAATACTTATACTTAAATGATACCTTACTTATCAAAATCCTTACCTATCAATTTGTTAATATTGTCCAGATAGTTCTGTTGTTCTTGTTCCGCCTGGTCTATTGCTTTTTTGCATTGCTTAACCAGTTTTCGCATTTCGGGAACGGCTTCCAAAATTTCCTCATGTTCTGCAAGTAAATTCTCAAGAGCACGAAATGCTCTCGAATCAGAGGCATTGGCTTGCACTGCTTTGATATAAAGATGTGCCGCCGCAATATAATGACCCTGCCCTTCCATGGATATCCCCAGGTTCTTGATATGCATTGAACCTCTTTGGATCAATTTCAATTGCGGTACGGCAGTATGATTCAGCCTCTTCAAATCGACCCAGGCGATTAAGACTAAAGCCCAAATTATTATTGATAAAATACCAGGTTTCGGTATTGGCTGGCTCAAGTGAAAAAGCCTTTTTATAAACAATTGCGGCTGCTTCATAATTCCGTATTTGTTCCATTATCCTTCCGACCGTGAGCAAATAATCGGCATTTTTCTCTGGATCATCTGTATATCCCTGTAACCGTGCCATAAATTGAAGCCCAAGTTCAGGGCGGTTTGTATTACAGAAGAAAATGACCAGCGAGGTGATTGCGTCTTCAAGATAATTCTCGGCTTTTTCAATTCTGGCCAGAAGCCGTTTTTCAATTTCCTCATCGGACATCGGTTCTCCTCTTGGAACTTGGGAAAATGGTACTTGAGATGAGGGATTTTTATCGTCCATTGTTTCCTCCTTTTTGTGGAATCGAGTCGATAGACTATCCCAACAGGTTTACTCCTGGCAGGCAAACTGGTTAACTCAATGTATAAAAACACAATGCTGGTTTGAATGGGAAAATCTGAGATTTACAATGATATTTCTATCATCAGTATAACCACCCTGGATAAAAAGAACAATTGTCTTCTTACCGTTTTTTAAAGGAGAAATGGCACTTACGGGAGGATAAGCCAGAGCAATGTAAGTACCCCTGCGCCTGCCGTTACCCAGGTTAACGCACCTGCATCTGCCAGGTAAAGCTGGACACTGCCCATCAGCAAGGCGGCAAATACCACTGCACCTGCCAGTTTACGCAGGCTGCGGTTCAATCGGCTCACCTGTCGCTGCAATTCCGGATCCTGCACTTTTAATTCACCCCGCTCCAGGCGGGAAAATAATTTTCGGTTCTGCCTGGCAGGCTGATCAGGGTTTGCAGGATTTTACCGGCTTCCTTGAGAATTGTCTGCGCTTTCCCGCCGCCTTCTGCCGATACCAGTCGGTCAGCGTAAGGACCCAACCCAAGCCACAAATTAAAGTTGGGATCCAATCCCGAGCACATCCCCGAAAGGATACCCAGGCAGCGCACGAACAGGATCATGTTTTCCGGGGCTTGAAACGGCAGGTCAAATAACACATCGCCAAATTCCTGCACAAACTGGTGGGCTTCCTCGGGATGCATATCCATCATTTCGATGGTCGATTTTCCCCAAAAGCGTTCAAACAATCGATTGCCAACCTGTTCCAGTACCTCGATGTTTGCGCCAGGCAACAGGATACCCATTTTCTGGTAAGCCTGGATGATGCGCTTCGAATCCTGGGTTGCCATTCCGATCAATGCATCCCGCAGACCATCGAACAGGCTGGTTGGCACCCTGCCCACCATTCCAAAATCAACAAATACCAGCCGCCAGGATCGTTTCTCTGCCGGGTCGGTTATTTCTCCAGGCAGCACAAACAGGTTTCCCGGATGCGGGTCGGCATGAAAGAAACGGTCTTCAAAGATTTGCTTGAGGTAAGTTTCATACAGGCGTTCTGCCACTTCCGCCCTGTCAATGCCTGCTTCTTCTATGGCGGCGTAATCTGTAATTTTGATGGCCTGTACATCCTGCAGTGTGAGCACCCGGCGGGAAGTGCGTGCCCAGCATACGGTGGGTACCTGTATTTCCGGCTGGTCGGCAAAGTTTTCAGCAAAGGTTTCGGCGTTTTTCCCTTCCGCCAGGTAATCAATTTCTTCATGCAGGGAGCGTGAAAATTCCTCGAGCAGAACGGGCACATTGGCACGCTTGCTGATTGGCTTGTAGAGCATCACCCAGCGTCCCACCACCCGCAAGGCATTCAGGTCCACTTCCACCAGGGCTTCGATTTCTGGACGCTGCACTTTAACCACTACCGGTATTCCTTCACAGCCAGGTTCGTCAGAATCAGAAGGCAACAGGCGGGCACCATGCACCTGTCCAATGGAAGCAGAAGCACGGGGAACAGGTTCAAAGACCGCAAACAACGTTTCCAGGGTTGCGCCAAACTCGGTTTCCACCATTTTACGCACGGTTTCAAAAGACTCTGGGGCAACTTCATCCTGCAAGCCAGCCAGTTCATCTGTGATTTCGCGTGGCAGCACATCCAGGCGGGCAGACAGGAACTGCCCGACCTTGATCATTACACCCCCCATTTGAATTGCCAGCACCCGGAAAGATGCCGCAGCCTGCTGCATGCGGCGTTTGAGTGTCCGTCTGCCCCACTTGCGCAGCCCCAACCGGGGTAAGAGAATATCCCACCAGAAAAAGTTGAGCAGCATCCTGGCAAAAAACCACAGAATGCGGCGATATCGGGCACGGTACATGATTAGGATTATAGCACCAGGCTATTCAAGGGCAGCCAGTCCATCAAAGGTGGACTGCAGGGCTGCATGCAATCCCTGGTAGAGCGGAAACAACCGGCTGTAGACCGGTACCACTTCGGGATTGGGGCTTTCGGTTGTTTCCACGGTAATGCAGACAGCCGCCGCGTCCATATCCTTCCAGACTCCTGCGCCCACTCCAGCCACCAGGGCAGCACCATAGGCTCCACCTTCGGCAGCAGCATACATGGTATGAATTTTCCGGTTGAAGATATCCGCCTGCATCTGGCGCCAGATTTTACTGCGCGAACCACCGCCAGAGGTGCGCAACTCGTCGGGAACCACTCCCATTTTTTCGTACAGGCTGGTCATGTCTTTCAAACTGAAAGTTATGCCTTCCAGCATTGCCCGCAGAATATGACGACGGTCGTGCCGTAAGGTTAACCCGATAAACGCGCCGCGGGCATTGGGATCCGGGATCGGGCAGCGTGAGCCTGCCAGGTGCGGCAAAAATAACAATCCTTCAGCTCCCGGAGGACAGGTTTGCACTTCTTCCATGAGAATATCGTACACATCCCGGTCGGTCAGATGGGCTATTTCCTTTTCCATGGCAGCAAAAGCATCCCGGTACCAGCGCAATGCTCCGCCAGCAGAAAGAGTGACTCCCATGGAATGCCATTTGTCGGGCATGTTATTGCAGAAAACCTGCAGCCTGCCTTCCGGGTTGTCATACGGTTTATCCAGTGCGGTGGAAACAATCCCGCCTGTACCGATGGTGGTGGCGAATATCCCTTCCTGCACCAATCCGGTACCCGTCGTCTGGATAACTGCGTCCCCGCCGCCGCCCATAACCGGGATACCTTCAGTCAATCCCAGCGAGCGGCTGGCTGCAGCATTCAGCAGCCCGGTCACCTGGTCGGATTCAAAAGCTTGCGGGAAGAACGATTTAGGTATATCCAGTTCGTTAACGAGCGCATTGCACCAGGTGCGCTTGCGCACGTCAAACAAACCGGTGCCGGAAGCATCCGATACATCCGTGGCTCGTACACCCGTAAGACAAAATCGAATGTAATCCTTGGGGTTGAGAACGGTGGTAATGCGGGCATACACTTCTGGCTCATGATCCCTGACCCATAAAATTTTGCCACCGGTATAACCGGTCAACATGCGGTTATTGGTCAGTTTGAGCAGTTCATCCACTCCACCCACCTGCCGGTAAACCTGTTCACACTCGGCTGCATTGCGCAGGTCTGCCCATATCATGCAGGGACGCACCACGCTGCCATCCTTATCCAATCCCACCAGGCCATGCATCTGCCCGCTTAACCCGATGGCGATAACATCCAGGTCAGCGCGATTCTGATTGAGCAAGTCGTGCACAGCATCCTGGGTGGCAGCCCACCAATCTTCCGGAGCCTGTTCATACCAACCCGGATGCGGTGAATTCAATGGATATTCGCGATAGGTACTGGCAATGATTTTTCCCTGCTCATCTACGAACAGGCTTTTAACGCCCGAAGTTCCGATGTCAATTCCCAGCAGACATTTTTGCATGTCAACCCTCCCACAAGATAATCTAAATAGTTACAGTCCCAACACCCGCCTGGCATAATCCACACTGCGCACCACGCAGGCTTCCTCCCAAACCAGGGTCTCTATCGGGTCTTCTTTCCGGTCAATATACAACTCCAGGTGAATACAGCCATTAAAGCCGTTCTTCCTGAAGGTCTTTAATATCGCAGGAAAATCCACCATGCCATCCCCCAGCGCCACGCCTCGCAATACATTACCCCTTGGATTCATCTCTGACTTTACATCTTTAAAATGCGCTGTGATGGTATAGGGTGCCAGCAATTGGGCAGTTTCAACGGGATTTTCCAATCCCAAAACGGAATTGGCGCTATCGTAACACACGCCCAGGTACGGGTCATGAAAATACTCCACCAGGCTTGCCATCTCTGTGGATGGCAGGTCAACATAGTTTTCAATTGCCAGGCGAATACCGAATGCATGTGCCACAGGCAGCAGCTGCTCCAGGCAGGCACGGGCATTTGCCATTTCGATTGGAATACGGGTAGGTTCAGAACGATCGATATTTAGCGTCATCCGCAATATGGCTGCGCCCATGCGGTCAGTTACTTCCAGCATCTTTAGAAAATAAGCCGGGTCGCTGCCGCGGGACCCCATTTCCACTACCAGCCCTTTTTGTTTACAAACCAGTGCCAGGTTGTCAATTTCATTCGAGGTGTAGGTTTCAAATGGAAAGTTATGACAGAACATGACCGCATCCACCTGGTGCGTAATTGCACTCTCTACAAACTGCAGTGGTGTCATGGGAACAATGGGTTTGTAGTACGATCTGCCAATAGCCCAGCGATACACAAATGAACTTAATCCCAGCATTTCAAAAATCCCTCACCAAGGAGATGCTCACGATTTAAAACCCTTCAAACTATATCATATAACCTTTATTCGGTAGAACCGGTTTACCAAGGCTGCCTGTTATTCCCGTGTATAATCACCTTCATGGACCCGATCCCGGAACAGTCTGCCAACCGCCAGATTGCACGTGCTGCAGGCACCGTTATGGTGGCGATCATCGCCAGCCAGCTGGTGGGGTTGTATGCCAAAAGCCTGACCGGGCAAACTTTCGGCGTTCTGCCTGAAAGTGAAGCTTTTTTTGCTGCCAACCGGTTTGCCGAAATTTTGTTTAACCTTGTGGCTGGCGGTGCGCTGGCATCCGCGTTCATTCCGACTTTTACAGGGCTGCTGGCAAAAAAAGACCGGCCTGCGGCATGGCAGCTGGCTTCTTCCATCCTTAACCTGATAGCCATCATCCTGACCACTTTCAGCATTCTTTCCTTCCTGTTTGCACCATGGATAGTCGACCATATTCTGGCACCCGGCTTTGCCATCTCCGATCCAGCCAAGGCAACCTTGACGGTGGAGCTGCTGCGTATCCAGTTAATTTCTTCGGTCATTTTTGGCATCAGCGGTCTGATTATGGGAATTCTCAACGCCCATCAGCATTTTCTGTTGCCTGCCCTGGCACCTTCCATGTATTCCGTGGGTTGGATTCTCGGTATCTGGCTGCTTGCGCCGACTATGGGAATTTACGGACTGGCATGGGGTGTTGTAATTGGTGCTGGCTTGCACCTGCTCATCCAGCTTCCCCTGTTCATCCGGCTGCCTGAAAGAACATATTCCCCTTCCCTGGGTCTGCATCTGCCAACGGTACGCGAAGTTGCCCGCCTGATGGGTCCCCGTCTGTTGGGTGTGGCTGTCGTACAACTCAACTTTCTCTTGAATACCTACCTGGCTTCGTTGCAGCCTGCCGGGAGCCTGACCGGTATCAGCCTGGCATTTCCGCTCATGATTATGCCCCAGGCTGCCATTGCCCAATCCATTGCTATCGCTGCCCTGCCAACATTCTCATCCCAGGTGGCATTGGGGAAGAAAGATGAAATGCGGTCCTCCCTGGCTGCAACACTACGCAGTGTATTGCTTTTATCCCTGCCCGCCTCGGTCGGTCTCATCCTGTTGCGGAAGCCCATCGTGGCGCTCATCTACCAGTACCAGGCATTTGACAGTACATCCACCGAACTGGTAGCCTGGGCTTTACTCTGGTATGCCGCCGGACTGGTGGGTCATTCGGTGGTCGAAATCATCAGCCGCGCATTCTATGCCTTGCACGATACAAAAACCCCGGTCATGGTTGGGATTGGTGCGATGACGCTCAACCTGGGATTCAGTTTATTGTTTACTGCCATGTTCCGCCGCATCGGGTGGATGCCGCATGGCGGGCTGGCACTTGCAAACAGCCTGGCGACATTCCTCGAAATGATTGTCTTGCTGATTTTCATGCGCCGCAAATTAGGCGGGATGGAAGGCAAGTCCATCTGGAAGACTGTCTGGAAAGCAGGACTGGCTGCGATTGTCATGGCAGGTACACTGGTTGGAGTGCTGGCGATAACCACAAAAAACCACCCCGCCATTCAAGCCTTTGGCGGGGTAGCAGCAGGAGCTATTATTTATGGAGTTGTTGTCATTATCCTGAAAATACCGGAAGTTCAGGCTGCAACCCGTATTATTCGTTCAAGATTTAATCGATGAGATTGCCGCTCTGCGGGTTTGTTTCGCCTTGTTTTTCCAATTGCATGGCTTTTATACCCTGGTAAAGATAATAAATCAAGAATACTTGAATAACCAGGCTGAATACATTCGGCTGGTTTCCGGCTTGCATGGAAACATAGGTGCTGTAGGCAGCATCACCGGCAAACAGGACAATACCTGCAACCAGTGCCAGGATTGAGCGTTTGCGCGCCATTGTTGCCAGGAAGAAAAACACAACACCCAGGAAGATGGATATCATTTCCATGCTGAACTTGGACAGGTCTACGCCAAGAGCAACCATCCCCAGGATACCAAATAATACTTTCCAACCGGCGATGAAGTACAGAAGTGTGTAAGCGGAACGTATCCGCGTTTCCGGATGGGAAGAAGAACCTGGTACAGGTTTTCCGTCGCGGGTTACCTGGACTTCCTGCCCCATCAGTGAATTAGCCAGTCTGACAAATAATTTCGATCCATCAGGCAGGCTGTATTCTTTACCCTGGCGAAACTCCATTTGGCTGGCAATAGTACCTAATTCAATACCATCCAATCGGATGGTAATGTTCTTCCAGAACATACCCCATGAAATTTCAAGCCGCTTTGGGCCATTTGTTTCAAACGAAAAATCCTGTTTTGGCACTTTTCCTCCAGATACCTGTTAATATCATCGAGTATACCCTTTACCAGGTATTGAGTCTATCTTTTATCTGCACCTTCTGAGCCCTGGCAGGGTTTATAGCAGTATGTACAAAGTCATGCTATTCGATGCTTAAAAATGTGCCTTGAAATGCTTATTAATCTATCTGCAGAGACTGTGGTATTCGCCCTCGAGCGAGTATCATTTCAAGGCTTGAAGAAGTTTTTTCAATGAGAGGTTTTATGTTTTTTATAACATTTCTTTACTGGCTTAGTTTTATCATTCTCGGAACGTATATTACCATCCGTTTAAATCTCAGGGTCAATCGTCCCAAAGTGATGCCATCCGGGGCAAAAATTTTTGTTGCCAATCACCCCAGTGTCAGTGACCCGTTTGTACTCTCCATGGCTATCCGCCAGCATTCCCACATTCTTATTGCAGATGAAGTATTCCGTATCCGTCCTTTTGGCGGTATTTTACGCAGTCTCGGTTACATCCCGGTCATCCCAACCCAGGGACGCCTGGCTTTTGACACTGCCGTAAAATTATTAAACAGGGTCGCAACATTATGATATTCCCGGAAGGACACCTGAGTCCATTGGAAGGCGGCTTTCTCGATTTCCACAGTGGTGCTTCCCGCTTGGCATTGGCTACCGGTGCACCCATCATCCCCGCCGGAATCCACATTCAACGGAAACGGATTAAGACACTCACCATGCTTTCGGGTACTGAAAAAATACCCGCACACTGGTATTTTAATGGACCTTATACGATTACCTTTGGTGAACCCATGGTATTTTGAGGGCGATACGGAAGACCGCAGCCGGGTTGAGGAAATAACAGAAACCATGCAGACAGAAATTATCCGCCTGGCATCCATCAGCGAAGTTCAAATGAATGAAGAATTCGGGCATACCCGCAATATCCAGGTTAGCCGGATAGACTTACATTAACCCGGCAACCAGTGCCAGCAGCAACCCGCCTGCGATTACGCTGCCCAACTGACCGGCTGTATTGGAACCCATGGCATGCATCAGGATGAAATTTTCAAAGTCTTCATCTTGAGCCATTTTTGCAGATAAACGACCCGCCATCGGGAAGGCGCTGATCCCACAAGCCCCAATCAGCGGATTTACTTTTCCATGAGTCAGGAACGACATCAGTTTTCCAAACAACAAACCCGCCACCGTATCCAGGACAAATGCCAGCAAACCAAGACCCAAAATCATAAGGGTCTTTTCGTTTAAAAAGCTGTTCGCTGTCATGGTTGAACCGATGGTAAGTCCAAGAAACAGGGTGGTAATGTTGATGATTTCATTTTGTGCAGCCTTGCTCAAGCGGTCTACCACACCGCTTTCCTTCAACAAGTTACCCAGCATTAAGGTTGCAATCAGGGGAGCAGCATCCGGTGCAATCAGGCTGATGATGATGGTAACCACAATCGGAAATGCAATAACCGCCAGCTTGGAAATCGGTCGGGCGGTGTATTCCATCCGGATCAAGCGTTCTTTACGGGTGGTCATCAGTCTCATTATGGGCGGCTGGATAATCGGGATCAGGCTCATATAAGAATAGGCTGCCACTGCAACCGGTCCAAGTAGTTCGGGAGCAAGCCGGGTGGTAACAAATATTGCAGTTGGTCCATCAATAGCGCCGATAACGCCGATGGATGCCGCTTCGTTCAAGGGAAAGCCCAGTAATACAGCCAATAACAGGGTGCCGTAAATACCAAATTGCCCGGCTGCACCCAACAATGCCATTTGGGGTAAAGCCAGCAGCGGGCGGAAATCAATCATTGCCCCCACCCCAACGAAAATGAGCAGGGGGAAAAGTTCGGTCTTGATGCCTGCGTTGTATAACACCTGGAACATGCCATGATCATTGCTCATCCCCAGGTTGGCAAGGATACAACCGAAACCAATCGGGAGGAGCAGAACCGGTTCGTACTCTTTGACCACCGCCAGGGTGACAAGAATGCCGCCCACGATAATCATTACCAGGCTGCCCAGGGTAAAATTCGAAAAACCGCGTGTAATCTCTTGAATTAGTGCTGAAAAATCCATGTCATCGCCTTAATCGGTAAACTCGACCAGGGGTTGGCCATGTTTCACGGAATCTCCATTGGCAATAAACACCGTGGCAATCGTACCTGCCCGGTTAGCCCGGATGGCGTTTTTCATTTTCATTGCTTCCAGTGTACATAACTCGTGACCAAATACCACGCTATCACCAGGCTTGACGTTTACTCCGACGATGGTGCCCGGAATTGGCGCAACAACCACCTTTGTGGTAACTGCTTCAACCGTGCGAATGACGGGTTGGGCAGGAGATGGGCAGGGTGCTTCAGAAAATCCACCCGCAGTGCCAGAAGGCTGGCTTTCACCGCTTTCCGGCCATACTGAAAATGCTTCACCATCTACCGAAACCATTACCGGTCTGGCTTGCAGGTTTCCAATTTCAACATCAAATGTCTGGTCTTCAATTGTCACTCGGAATTTCATTTCACATTCCTTTGCGTTTTACGGCTAAATGCAGCACCCCGGATGCTTGAACCGCGGCTGCGCATCGCCACCTGCCAGGGGCTGATGGCTGCCTTTTGTTCACCTGGATGCTGGCTTGCCTGACTGATGGCAAGCGCAAGTGAAACTGCGGCTGCGGCAGCCCGCTTTTTCTGGTTGGTTGAAGCATTTTCCATTGCAGGGGAATCTGGAATTGCGGGTGTTTCACTCACCGCTGGTTTCTTTTTTCGCTCAGCAAATATCCGTACAATGGCTTCCATCAACCACCATAAGAGGATGATGGATAGAAAGACCAATCCCATCCCAATGGCAGTTATCAGGAGCGCACTATTCATCGTTTCAGCCATATCGTCTCCGAAACCTTAAACTGGCATATTGCCATGCTTTTTGACCGGCAGGTTTTCGTGCTTATCCCGCAATGCTGTCAGTGCAGAAATAATTCTGCTGCGGCTTTCTGCAGGTTCGATAACATCATCAATATAGCCGACTTTGGCAGCAGCATACGGATTCAGGAACTGAGTGCGGTATTCATTGGTCAGCCGCGACCTTTCCAGATTGGGGTCTGCAGCAGATTCAATCTGGCGCCGGTAGAGAATATTGGCAGCACCTTCTGGACCCATGACAGCAATTTCTGCACTTGGCCAGGCATATGCCAGGTCGGAGCCCATGTATTTACTGCTCATGACCACGTATGCGCCACCATAGGCTTTGCGGGTAATGATGCTGATTTTGGGAACAGTGGCTTCAGAATAGGCAAATAATACTTTGGCACCATGCCGAATAATGCCGCGATGTTCCTGGTCCACACCAGGGAGAAAACCGGGTGAGTCAACAAAGGTAATTAATGGCAGGTTGAAGCAATCGCATAAGCGCACAAAGCGGGCAATCTTATCCGCCGAGTTGATATCCAGCACACCCGCCATCACGCTCGGTTCCTGTGCCACAATCCCTACCGGGTAACCGCCAATGCGAGCCAATCCAATCATGGCATTGCAGGCAAAGGTTGCCATTAACTCGATAAAGCTGCCGCGGTCAACAATCCGTTCCACGATTTCGTGCATATTGTAGGCAATGGATGGGTCAATGGGTACCATCCGGTTAAGCGCTTCATCCATCGGAGGCTGGTCGCCGCCATCGGTAACAGGGGGATTTTCCACATTGTTGGATGGCAGGTAGGCTAAAACCCGTCGCGCCAGGGCAAGTGCATCCTGTTCGGAACGGGCTGTCAAATGAGCCGTTCCGCTGACGCCCAGGTGAACTGCTGCACCACCCAGACCTTCAAAATCAATCACTTCGCCGGTAACCGATTTAATCACTTCGGGTCCCGTTAGGAACATGTAGGAGCTTTTTTCCACCATGATAATCAGGTCGGTAACAGCCGGCGAATAGGCAGCCCCGCCAGCACACGGTCCCAGGATCAGGCTTATCTGCGGAATGACACCTGAGTAAAGCGCATTGCGCCGAAAAATTTCAGCATACCCGCCCAGCGAACGTACCCCTTCCTGGATACGGGCACCGCCAGAGTCGATTAACCCCAGGATGGGTGCTCCAGCAGCAGCAGCCAGGTCCATCGTGCGGCAGATTTTGCGGGATTGCATCTCACCCAGCGCACCACCTTGAATGGTGAAGTCCTGGGCGTAAGCATACACAGTACGCCCTTCCACCTTGCCATAACCGCACACCACACCGTCCCCCAGGTACTTCTCATCATTTACATTCGTTTCATCGAATTGCTGTACGACAAAGGGCATTAATTCGGTGAAAGTACCCGGAATCCAGTAATAAGTCCAACCTTTCACGGGCTGTCAGTTTACCTTTGGCATGCTGTTTGGCAATACGGTCTTCCCCGCCAGCCTGGCGGGCTTTTTCGCGGATTGCTCGTAACTCGATAATTCGGGGATCTTCTTCTGGCATTTGTTCTCCTTACTTACCATCTCTGAAAATATTACCGTTATTCCATTGTAAGGGATTTTGTACGGCAAATTGTAACCTGAACAATCCTTGCACAGTTGTGCTTAAATAACCATTTTGAACCGATATTCATCCTGTATATTATGGAGGCTTAATTTTTGGAAACAATCCTTAACAATAGGATGGACCCTGAACATGCAATGCAAAGGCTGAAGCCAGTCAGGAGGATTCCTGCAACCAGCCAGTAACGTGAAAGATTGCGGCGCACCTGGGCTATCGCCTGGGCTGCATTGCGTGGATTAAAATACACTATGATATTCGAGCCTACCGGATGACGGTTGAGAATATCCTGCGCCCGATTCATTGGTAATTTGCTGCTTTCCGTTTCGACCTGCTTCGATGTAAAAGTATATCCATCCACCTCATAGGTGTATTCCACCACCGGCTGGTAGAGGACTTTTTGTCCACCATAAAATTCTGCTTCTTCCAGCCTTTCCAAACTTGCGGAAGTTACTTTACCTGTCACAGTTGACCAGCTGCTATCAATCTCTTTCCGACCCCGCTGGATCAAAAATATTACCAGACCAATGATGCCAGGCAGACCGAACAGCAGTGTCATTATTACCGTAAACAAGAGGATGATCCAGGTTTCCGACGTCATTATGACCTTCCTCTATAGAGGTGGGGGTTATTTTACGGGTTAAGCCATTCTAAACAGGTTGTTTCTTTAAAACCCTTCCAACCTGGAAAAGTCACATATTCCGGATGCCAGGTTGGAAATATGCTGCAATAATCCCAGGCGGTTGGCGCGTTCCTGTGGATTTTCCGACATGACCAGCACGGTATCAAAGAAGCGATTAATGACAGGCATGAGGGGAATAAAGACCTCAAAAAAGGCATCTACCGAACCTGGAGTGCGTTGAATAGCTTCTGCTTTTTGGATGGCAGCATATAATTCTTTTTCCACTGCTTCGCTGAAATGGTCAGGTTGAATGTTGTATTTTTCCTGCTGGTCACGGGTAATCCGAACGCAGCGGGAGTATGCCGGTAGAATGGAGTTCCATTCCTGTTTTGCCACCCATTCCCCCAATATCTTTATTGCCCGGGCTGCCGATGCAGGATTATTTTGCTGGGCTGCCAGCACGGCATCCACCACATCATACCTGGCTCCCTGGTCAATCAACAGGCTGCGCAATCTGCCTGAGATAAATTCCAGGCATTCGTTTACAACTTTAACCTCTGCCTGAATTGGCAGGTTGTTTACCGCCTGCTGCAAACCGGAGGTTAAATCAAAATCCATATCCCAGGCAATCAGGTTTTGTACCAGCCCCAGGGCACTTCGGCGCAGCGCAAACGGGTCTTTGGTACCGCTGGGTGCCAGACCTGCAGCAAATAATCCCGCCAGGCTGTCCAAACGATCTGCCAATCCGATTACCAATCCAGGCCGGCTGGCAGGCTGGGCATCCCCTGCAAAGCGCGGCAGATAGTGTTCGTAAATGGCTTCTGCAACTTCACTATCCAAACCAGCATGAAGGGCATAATATTTTCCCATTATTCCCTGGAGCGAAGTCATTTCAACTACCATGTGGGTAACCAGGTCTGCTTTACACAGGTGCGAAGCGACCTGGGCTGTTTTTGTTTCTTGTGGGGATAACCCGGATTTTTGGGCAAGATATTCCACCAGGCTTTCGATACGTTTACTTTTCGCCAGCATGGAACCCAGTTTGTGTTGAAAAGCCAGGGTGTCCAGGCGGGGAAGGAAATCGGGCAATGGTGTCTTTAAATCTTCCCGAATGAAGAAAGCGGCATCGGCAAAACGGGCGCGAATCACCTGTGCATTGCCATCCGCCACCACATCCACATTGTGGTCATCCCCATTGCGAACTGCAATAAAGTAGGGCAGCAGTTTTCCTTCATTATCCTGTACCGGAAAATAGCGCTGGTGTTTTTTCATCACAGAAACCAGCACTTCTTTGGGTAACTCCAGGCTCTGTGATTCGAATCCACCCCGGATGGCAGTGGGTACTTCGACCAGCATGGTGACTTCATCTAATAGAGCTTCATCCAATACAGGAACGGCATTCACTTCTTCCATCAGGCTGGTCACCTGGGTGGCAATTGTGTTGCGCCTTGTTACCGGATCGAGAATGATGCCCTGGCTGCCAAGAAAGGCAAAATATTCGTCGGGTGTATGAATAGATTGGGTTTCAGGGCTTGTAAACCGCAAGCCACGTGTAATACGATCCGATTGCAAACCAGCATAAGTGAAGGGAACAATCTGGTTGCCAAACAGAGCCAAAAACCAGCGGATGGGACGGGTAAATGCCACACCACTGCTATTCCAGCGCATGGTTTTATCAAATTTAATTCCTGCCACCCAGTCTGCCAGAACTTCAGCCAGAACGGCAACCGCAGGTTTTCCCTTTTCATGAATGGTGGCGGCTACATATTGCCCGCCATCAATTTCCTGTACGGTCAGCGCGGATACATCCAACCCTTTGCTGCGGGCAAAACCCACTGCGGCCGGGGTAGGAATCCCCTGGGCATCAAAAGCCCGGGCAGCAGGTGGACCTTTTGCCACCACCTGCAAATCTGGTTGATTGGCTGCCAGGTCTTTTACGTACACCACCAATCGGCGGGGAGTTCCCAATATCTGAATCTCGCCATGAGCCAGGCGCAGGGTATTTAACCAGGCGGGTACTTTTTCTCTCAACTGGTCCAGCGCAGATTGTAAATCAGCCACTGGCAATTCTTCTGTGCCAATTTCAAACAGGAATGGGGCATTACCCTGATTTGCTTCATCAATTGTTTCAACTGGTTTTGCGGCATTGACAGAAGATACGGCAGCGCTATCCGCCAGCCAGGGATATTCCAGGTGCATGCGTTGTTCAAGGTACAACTCGGAAACCTTGCGCGACATGTCACGCATGCGTCCAAAAAATTGCTGGCGTTCTGTTACACCTATTGCACCGCGTGTATCAAGGATATTAAACGTGTGCGAGCATTTGAGAATATAGTCATGGGCTGGCAGCACCAGGCCATGCTCGAGGGCAGATCGGGCTTCCGCCTCAAACAGGGTATACATACCCCGCAATCGTTCGACATCGGCAACCTCAAAATAATACCGGCTGTGTTCCTGTTCGCCCTGCAGATGAACATCCCCATAATTGCGGGAAGGGCTCCAGCGGATATCCCGAAAGCTGCGCACCCCCTGCAATGCAATCGCAATTCTCTCCAAACCATAGGTGATTTCCACCGAAACAGGCTCCAGAACCTGGCCGCCAGCCTGTTGAAAATAGGTAAATTGGGTGATTTCCTGTCCATCCAGCCAGACTTCCCAGCCCAATCCCCAGGCACCCAGGGCAGGTGATTCCCATTTATCTTCCACAAAACGGATATCGTGCTTTAGCGGGTCAATTCCCAGTGCCTCGAGTGAACGTAAATATACTTCCTGCGGATTGCCTGGATCCGGTTTCAGGATAACCTGAAACTGGGTGTGCTGCTGCAGGCGGTTGGGATTTTCACCATATCGTCCATCATCCGGTCTGACAGATGGTTCCACATAGGCAACATTCCAGGGTTCTGGTCCCAATACCCGCAAAGAGGTTGCCGGATTCATGGTACCTGCACCCACCTGGGTGTAATAAGGCTGCCAGATCAGGCAGCCTTGTTCTGCCCAAAAGCGCTGCAAGGTGAGAATGATGGACTGAAAATCTAACGAATTCAGACATGGGAACTCCAAACTGCCATAAAATGATGAAAAAGAATTATACCAGAGCCAAAACCCGCACTTAACGAATTTGCTTCATCACCCGGGAACCCACCTTAACCAGTCAAAGACCCATCATGCTTAACCCGTCGTAAAAATTCGGGGGTATTCAATTTCCGCTCCAAAATATGGGTGATGTAATATTGCATCAGTGTTTCCATCTCGGTTCGAACCTGGGGTGGAATGATTGCCTTTTTTGCAGTGGTATAGCTGCTGCGCTGAAGATGACGCAGGAATTTCAACGCCTGCAGGGAAACGGGTCTTGAATCTTTCACCAGCATGCCGCATGGCGGGCATAACGCTCCACCCAGTTCGGCTGAAAAAAACTGATCCTGGGCTGTGATTTCTGCTCCACATTTAACACATTGAAACAATTCAGGACGAAAACCAAATTGCTCCAGCATGCGGATTTCGCCATACCTGACGGCTACAAATGGATCCGGCTCTTCTGCAATACGCTGTAATGTTTCGGCAAACAGGCTGTACAACGCTGCATTTTGTCCCTCTTCCATTGTAAAGCGGTCAATTAGTTCAACCATATAGGCTGCATACCCCGTTCGCAGCAAATCTTCCGCCAGGGAAGGGTAAAACACAATCGTTTCCGCCTGGGTTACCAGCCAGAAATCACGCCCGACAGCCAGTTGCAGGGCACTGCGGGTAAAGGGTTCAATATGTCCGGCTTTGCGGGAATGAATGCGCCGCACCCCTTTGGCAATGGCGCGCAGCTTGCCTTTTTCGCGGGTATAGAGCACCAGCAGCCGATCGGTCTCACCCCAGTCGGTATGGCGTAATATTATCGCCTCAACTCGCTGCGAGTGTTCGCTCCGTGGCACAGGTTTGCTCCTTTTATCCGGCAGGCATTAACGTTTAATGTGGGATAAATCCGCTCCCGTAAATGCACCTGGCAGCAGCTCTGCCACTGTCATTTCACGGGCAACCAGTCCATCCGCGTCTGCGATTAATACCAGGGTATCCAAACCAAATTCTGCCATCACCTGGCGGCACCCGCCGCAGGGTGAACCGGCATTATCGGTAACCACCGCGATGGCTTCGAAAATGTGTTCGCCTTCAGAAACCGCTTTAAATATTGCTACCCGTTCGGCACACATCCCGCTGGGGTAGGCTGCGTTTTCGATATTGACACCATCATAAATCTTGCCTGAAGCAGTGAGCAATGCTGCACCCACCGCATATTTTGAATATGGCACATACGCCCAACGACGAGCATGGATGGCAGCCTGAATCAACTGCAGCCTGGTCTGGTCATTCATGTTCATCGGTATCCTCGTTTTCCTGATGTTCAAGCACCTTGCTTGCGCGCACCTTGCGAATACGCCTGCCGCTGATCAGTTCCACCGTTAACTGCCACCCATCCACCACAACCTGCTCCCCTCCCACAGGTACACGCCCAATTTCACCGTACAACCAGCCACCCAGGGTGTCAGCCACTTCCTTGGTCAGGTGGGTACCAACAATTTCATTGAAGTCGTCCAGGTCGATGCGTGCCTGAAAGAGATATTCATCCTCTCCGATTTCCTGGTAAGGCATTTCTTCACCCTGGTCAAACTCATCCCGAATTTCACCGACAATTTCTTCCACAATGTCTTCCAGGGTTACCAAACCCGCCATACCGCCGTATTCATCAATCACAATTGCCATGTGCACGCGCCGCGAGAGCATTTCACTCAACAATTCATCGGCTTTTTTCGCTTCGGGGATGAAATACGCCGACCGTACCAGGCTGCGGATGGAATCCGGTCTTTTGTCCGGTTCCAGGTTAATGACACCCAGCAGGTCTTTTGCATACAGCAAACCGATATTGTTATCTATTACCTCATGATAAACAGGCATGCGCGAATGCCCGGACTTGCTGACCACTTTGACGGCTTCTTCAAGTGTTGAGTTTGCATCCAGTGCGACTACATCAATGCGCGGCACCATGATCTCGCGGCTGAGAGTATCTCCCAGCTGGAAGATGGAATAAATCATCTTGCGTTCATCCTGTTCCAGGCTGCCTTCAGTTTGTCCTGTTTCCACCCAATTGCGCAATTCATCATCGGTGACCGAACCCAGCGTACGCTGTAATGCATCCGGTTTACCCAGTGCCAGCATTAATAATAGTGAAAACGGTCGCAGGATGAAATCCACCACCTGTGCCAACCCGGTCCAGCGTACCGCCCAGGATTTAACCCGCCTCAGTACCATGCCTTCAATGGCAAATTCAAACACCAGTAAAACAATAACGGCAGCCAAAAGCAGCAGCATGGGTACCAGCAGGTGCGTTTGATCCTTGAGGAGCTGGAAAATGAGCAGAGCGGTGGTACCTGCCAGCAGGAAATGCGAAATCACCACGTTAAGGCGCAATGTAGCGGTGAGATGCGGACTATCGAGAAACTTCAGGGTGCGGTCAACACCTGCCGGGTTTCTTTCACGCATGCTTCCGAGCTGCGGAATGCGGGCATAGATGAAACTCGCCCGCAGAGCAACCGAAAACAGGTCGAGCAAGAAAAAAACAGCCACCAGAATGAATAAGGTTTGAACGTTCATGTTTGCCTAAAAAAGCAGAAATTTCCTTTCGGATCGATACAAGTCAGGACAGGGTATTCCCTGTTTTAAAGTTATTTTCTGTAAGCGGGTACCGAATAGTCTGGTTTTCTTTTATGGTTCTATTGAATAGAATGACACCCGGTCCAAGATTGCAATTTTCTTCCAGAACGACATCCAGCAGGTATGCCCCGGTACCAATTCTGCAGCCTGAACTGATGTGCGTCTTGCCATGTAAATGACAATTCGGTTCGAGGACAATATCGGGGCTGAGCTGCACATCCAGGTCAATGTAGGTGGTATCGGGATCAATCATCGTCACGCCAGCCAGCATCCAGTGCTGATTTATTCGGTGCCGGAGAACTCTCTCCGCCTCAGCCAGGTGAATGCGGTTGTTAATCCCAATTGCTTCGCTCGCATCCTGCAGAACCAGGCATTCCACCCGCTGGTTTTCCTCTACCGCCAGTGCGACAGTATCAGTAAGGTAATACTCCCCTTTGGGCGATACCTTTACCCGTTCCAACGCCCCCCATAACCAGTCAGAGCGGAAACAATACGCACCAACATTTAATTCCTTGATTAACAGCGTGGCTGCATCCGCCTGGGCTTCTTCCACAATCGCTTGTACAGAGCCATCGGACTTGCGCACCACCCTGCCGAAACCATGTGGGTCATCCATGCAGACGGAGAGCATGGTCATTACTCCCGGGTTGGCACGCTGGGTATCCACCAGATGCTGCAATGTTTGCGGAGTAAACAGGGGCATATCCGCACTGACCACCACGATCAATCCCTCGAAATCTTTCAACTCGGATTGGGCAGCCTTTACAGCGTCAGCAGTGCCCAATTGGCTGCGCTGTTCGGCAAACCGTGCCCTGGAACCTACAACAGTACGCACCTGCTCCGCGCCATGCCCGATGACCATAACCGGAGTTTCTGTGAGGATATGGCTTACATTCTCGAGGGCATGTATTACCAGGGGTTTACCAGCAATTTGGTGCAGCACTTTTGGCAGGCTGGATTTCATGCGCGTACCTTGCCCGGCTGCTAATATTATTGCGGTGGTAGAACTCAGATTATTATCCATAGGTTTTGAATAAAACACCGCACTCCGTCAGGAAAATTGCCCTGTAATTGAGTGCGGTTTAGAAAAAGTGAGGATGTTCAGGCTGGGGCGCCTGGATTCGAACCAAGATCCACAGATCCAAAGTCTGGTGTGCTGCCATTGCACTACGCCCCAAAGGTAGGTCATTTTAACATACTTGAATAAAAACGACCAGACTCCGACTATGCGCAGCCGATTTTGCAGCTCCAAGAATCCCGGTTGATTCATGTTATTCCCCTTCCCGGGGAATTTCCTGGCCAGTTTCACTTGGTGCAATTCCCAGTTTTTGGGCTTGCTCATAACTTAGAGCATCCGGACTGCCGGCATATCCCTGGTCACTGGTCTCATTTGTTTTCCAAAATTCTTCTGCAGCCTGGCGATCCATTCCTGCTGCTACCATGGCTAGCCGTTGTGCGAAGGCATCTTCTTCAGTTACAACCTCTACTGGCGATGGGGTTTCTGGTTGGGATGTTTCAACCCCTGAAATCACGGGGATATCCTCGGGAGCTATTGCGGCTTGAATTCCCATTTCTTGAAAAATGACCGCAATCTCGTTCTGGGCGTACAGCATTTCTTCAAAAGCCAGGGCAGCGCTTGAATTTGCCCTGCCGCTTTCCAGGGTTAACATAAGGACGTAATCGCCGACTGGTGCCAGTACCATATCGCAGACTTCACCACGCAAGGCGATTGAAAAACCATGCGGCTTTTCAGCCAGCATCCGTGCCAGCCTGTGACTGGCATTCATGGCAGACATTACCGCCGAAGACCACAATGTAATCTTATCTTCCGATTCTTCTCCTGCCTGAACAAGTACCCTGCCATGATCATCCAGCAGGTACACACCCCTGGCGTGCAGGGTTTGCCGCAAGTCAGTCAACCGGTCCGAGAGCCTTGCACCTGTTCCTGTGTGTTCCTCTTCGGTCAATTCCCAGCCTGGTTGTATTTTCAATGCCTTTGCAGCCGCCTCTAAGAACAAGGGGATTTGCATTGGCTTGTGAAAATATGCATCTGCGTTGAGTTCTTCCACCTGTTGATCAATTTTTTTATTGGTCAAGGTGGACATAAAGATGACCTTCATCTGCGGATAACGGTTGCGAACTCGACGCACCAGGTCAATACCAGAAATACCCGGCAGCCGCACTTCGGTCACAAGCAGGTCAACCGCCAGGCGGGTTGCTTCAAGCAACGCTTCTTCAGCAGTCGCCACCACGTGGATATCCAGGTTCTTTTCCATGGTTGCCAGGGCAGCCTGTAAGAACTTGCCCAGTTCAAGAACGTCATCCACAATCAATATACGGGTCATTCCTATCATTTTACACTAAATATTTATGGGGAAAAATAAAAATCCTCCCGGTGCTCAACTGCTTGTTGCACCAGGAGGATTTCATGAACAGATTAATGGCTAATTCGTACACTCCGAATCAATGGCATAACTTTCAATCCCCCACAACGACGAGCGGGCAGTGCTGTCCATCTGGAAACCGCACAAATCGGTGCGGCTGACCGCAATATGCGGGCGGAAGTATAAGGGTACAAAAGGCACATCCTGAAGCAACAACCGCTGCACTTCTCCCATGCGGGTCTGTTGTTCTGCAATTTCAGCAGTTCCCGCCTGCATGGCAGCCTGGCAAGCCTGGTCATATTCCGTACTGGCATAACCGGAAATATTCACGCCAATCCATTTATTATCAGCATTGGGAATCTGCCAGGAAGCGAAAGCAGAACAGGTTGGCTGGTAACCCCATTCCAACAGGTCAAAATTCCGACCGAAAGCCACCCCATCTGGTCCAGGGGCGTACAGGTCGCCCGGCTGATGGTATTGCACTTCCACCTGGATTCCGCACTGGCTGAGTGATTCAGCCAGAATTTTTGCCATGGTTACCCTAACAGGTGCCTGGGAGGTTGCATAGCGGACACTGAGGGTTGTTCCATCGGTAATTCCAGCCACACCAACCGCTGTACGTGCAGTTACAGGGTCACCATCCAGGTCTTTCCATCCGGCTTCATCGAGCAATAATGCCCCTGCGGTTGGGTCAAACAGGATAGGCTGCAGGTCTGTGGCAGTCAAGGGGTTATCAGGAGAGAGATAACCGGTTGGAACCTGACCCAGCCCAAACAAAACTGCATCCTGGATGGCTTGACGGTCCATGCACTGCACAAATGCATTGCGCACCCTGGCATCTGTAAAGAAATCAGGACGGTCGCCTTGTAGCTGGAAGTATCCGTCATCATACGAAGCGGGCTTTATTCCAAAACTGACCAGTTCCAATTCAGGACCCAGGCTGACATGGGCCTGCAATTTTCCCGCCTGTTCGAGTTCCAGAATCAGTTCCAGTTGTTCGTCCAGCAAGGTGGTATCATCCACCAGGTCACATTCACCGCTTAGCAGGGCTTCAATGTTGTTATCCGCAGGTTGTCCCAGGAAACGGAAAACCAGGCTGTCGAACTTGGGCAATCCTTCAGCCGCCCGGAAGTAAAGCGGATTCTTTTTCAGGGTAATATGGTCTCCCGCCACCCATTCAGAAATAACATACGCTCCCCATCCAAGCGGGTTGCGATGGGAGACATCTGCTTCCAGCAATTCTGCCGCGCTCAATCCATTCCAGGCATGTTCTGGCAACGGGAGCCAGAAATAGGTGGAGTAACGGGACGGAATAAAACCGGGTACACCAGTCCAACGTACGGTTAATTCATCCAGTGCTTCATAAGAAGCAGTCCGCAGCAGGTTACCGCGTGTTACCGGAGTTTCCGGGTCATTCGAAAGGTTAAACGAATAGATCGAATCCTGGGCGGTAAGCGGTTGCCCGTCAGACCAGGTGATGCCCGGCAGTAGTTTGAAAGTGACAGACATCTGGTTCATTTGCAAGGGACTGGTACCATCCCATTCCACCGCACAGGTGGCATCGCTGCAATCCGGTGGGAATACCTTGATTCCTTTTTTCAGCACCACCACCTCGCCGCTGGCATCCACAATCTGCACGCCTTCGGATACATCCACTTTCTGCAACACGGCATCTCCATCACTGAGTGAGGGCATTTTTTCCAGAATTACCGGCTGAACACCATTTTGCAAAACATCAAATGGACCATCATACACCGCTTCCAATACCGACCAAGTGGTACGGGCTGAGGAACCGTATGGGTACAGGGTGGTTGGTTCAGTTCCCAGGCAGACAGACAGCACCTTGGGCGGTTCAGGGGTTGGCGTGAAGGTGGGAGTGACGGGTACGGGTGACCCTTGTGTTGCCGTTGGTGTGGCATTCTTTGCACCACAGGCAGTCAACAGCAGCATTCCAATAATAAAAACGGGAGAGAATTTCCTCCAGAACATGGTTACTCCTATGAAAGCACCTGTTCGAAATTCAGCCCAGGTGAGGGTAGGTTTTACTCAAGCCAAATAATTATACCTTAGCGTCAGGCACATCCGGATGCAAGCGCTGCCCTGCCAGTTTGCAGTATTCGGGTGAAATTTCTACCCCTACATATTTTCTATTCAGGTTGCGGGCAGCCAGGCAGGTGGTTCCCGATCCCATGAATGGGTCCAGCACCACGTCATCCACAAAGCTATAGAGTTGAATTACCCGTTCTGCCAGGGCAAGCGGAAAGGGTGCAGGGTGCCCGATCCGGCGGGCAGACTCAGCCGGTATCTCCCAGATGGAACGGGTTGCATCCATGAATCCTTCCGCGCTGATGTCACTGATTCCTTTTTCCGGTCGGGTGTACTTTTCCCGGGCAAATACCAGCAAGTATTCATGCAAATCACGCAAGCGGGGAGAACGGGCACTACGCCAGCTGCCCCAGGCGCAGGAGTTGTTTATCCCTTTGCCTTTCTGCCAGATGATTTCACCCATAGGTAAAAATCCCAGGGCAGTGTGGATGGCATAAAAATGGGCATGCATCGGGATGTAAGGTTTTCGCCCAAGGTTGGCAACATTGATGACATACCTGCCGCCAGGGCACAGGCTGCGGTACACCTCTTTACCCACCCGCTGGATGAAATCCAGGTATTCCTCCAGGGTTTGATTCTGGTCGTACTCTTTACCAACATTGTATGGGGGAGAGGTAAATGCCAGCCCAATACTGCCATCAGGAACTGGCAGCGATTCAGCAGACTGGCAATAAATTTTATTTTGCCAGCCTGTATCAATCCCCTGGTCGGGTGCAGATACTCCAATTGGCGTTGGCTGGTCGGAATACATATTCAGGTTATAAAATGCACTGGCATCGTGGGCTTCACGGCGCGAAACACCAAATTTTGAAGTGCGGGTAGGACGCCGTTTTCTTGTCTTCGGTAATTGGTTTTTCGGGAATGTCAGTACTCACTGACTGTTTCGCTTTCACGCAGCCGCAGGTAAGAATCATACCGCGCTGGATGGACGCTGCCATTGGCTACGGCTGCCCGTACTGCACAGCCTGGCTCACTGCGGTGGGTGCAGTCATTGAACTGACAGTGCTCCACCAGGGTACGCAATTCCGGGAAGTAGCCATCCAGTTCCTCGGGAGTGGTATCCCATAATGCCAGGGAGCGTAATCCCGGCATATCCACCACAAAACCGCCATCCAGCAGGGGAAATATCTGCCTTACAACCGTGGTATGTCTCCCTTTATGATGCCAGTCACTCACTTCACGGACTGCCAATCCCAACTGTGGTTGGAGGGCATTCAGCAGCGATGTTTTACCCACCCCGGATGGTCCTGCCAGTGCTGACAGCTTATTATGCAATTGCTGACGGAAGGCTTCCAGTCCCGACCCGGTTTTGGTGGATGTAAAATAGAGCGGGTATCCCAATGGGCGGTATAAGTCAAACATCTGTTGGGCTTTTTCTTCACCCACCAGGTCAGTTTTGTTGGCAACGATGACAGCGGGCAGATTTTGTTTTTCACAAATCACCAGGAATCTATCCAGCATTCGTAAATGAGGTTCGGGATCCGAACAGGCAAACACCAGCACCACCTGGTCGGCATTAGCCAGCATGACCTGCGGTACCATACCACCAGGAGTAGGGGAAAGACGTACAAGAGCAGAAGTTCGTGGCAGCACTTCTTCGATCGCACCACTGCCATCAGCCTGCAGCGCTACGCAAACATAGTCACCGATAGCCAGAAAATCCTGGCCTTTCAGACCGCGTTTTACCGTTTTACGCAACTGGCAGGTGATGGGACCCTGTTCTGTTTGTACCGTGTAAAAACTGGATTGCATCCGGATGACCTGACCGTGCAATAGCGTCTCTTCACCAGGCATCATCATTCTCCCCTTGGATTTGGTGATGGATCCCCAAATCTGTCATCAAAATTCATCCTTTGCCTGCCCGGTTATTCAGTGGGTGTCATTTCAGGCGTGGCAGACGGTTCAGGTGTGTCCGTATACAATGGGGTGGGCGTTTTGGTGGAATAGTAAGTCGCTTCCCAAGGGTATAAACTGGAAGGAACTCCATTGAAATAGATTTCCAATACCCTTCTAAAAATAGGTGCAGCGTATTCCGAACCTTCTCCAACATTCTCCACCAGGACAACCATGGCAATATCCGGTTTATCCGTTCGTTTTTCATCGCTGTAACCGGCAAACCAGGCATGCGGTTTCCCCATTGGGTTGGTGGCAGTTCCGGTCTTGCCGTAGAGTGTAATCCCTGTGCTGCGCAGTCTGGTTGCTGTGCCGCGTGGATTCTCAATTACGCTGCGCATGGCATCTTGAATTGTTTTCAGGTTTTCGGTGCTGATTGGCAGTTTTCCACGGGTAATAGCCTTAAATTCCTGCGTAACAGTCCCATCCGTTGCCACGATTTTTTCAATCACCTGGGGTTGGAGCAGCGTACCGCCATTGCCGATGGCTGCAATGAAGTCAACCACCTGCAGCGGGGTTACCAGCATGGCACCCTGTCCAATACCCTGCTGCACTGCATCACCCTCATTCTGCGGGAAGGGAATACTGCCGCCATCTTCCAATACCTGACCTATCCCGGTCGCGCTGCCCAATCCAAAAGCCAGTGCCATATTGGAAATATCATCCGGATGGTTTTGCCTGAATAACTCCAATCCAATATGATAGAACCAGGGATTGCAGGACCGCATCAGCCCTTCCGGGAGGGTTAACTCACCACTGGGCGGAATCCCGCGTGCCAACGTCCAGTCGTCAAATACCTGCCCCTCCAATTCGGTAAACTGATGATCGCAATAATAACTTGATTCCTTGGTGAACACGCCGCTCTCCAGGGCTGCCGCCATGGTAATGATTTTAAATACAGAACCCAACGGGTAACCACCCTGGGTTGCCCGGTTAAGTAATGGCTGGTCCTCAGAGGCAAACAATTCTGTCAGCATATAACTGCTGTTGGCATTGGTTGGTTCAAAGGTGTTGGGGTCGTACCCAGGCGATGAAGCCATCGCAAGAATTTTTCCTGTATCCCGTTCCATCACCACGATGGCACCATTAAAGCCTGCAATTGCCTGTTGGGCACCTAATTGCAAGTCACTGTCAATGGTAGTGTAAATAGATTGAGATGGCAGGCTGTCGCGCATTCCCAGGCGGGTAACGATTTGCCCCTGGGCATCCACAACCATCAGGCTGGCACCGCGCACACCGGTCAGGTATTCTTCCCCCCACTTCTCCAACCCGGCTGCACCAACTTTTTCATCACCGCGATACCCTTTGCGGCGATAAACATCCACTTCTTCTGCAAATATGGGCTGCACGTATCCGGTAATATGCTGGGCAATACCGCCATAATTATAAAAGCGGGCGGTAAAGTTGGTCATCCACAGACCGCTCAAGTTGGAAAGAATATTGTAGCGGGCAGTGACCTCACTGGCGGGGGCTTCGCCAACCGGAATGTACCAGTTAGCCCCTCTAATTTCGTCATACATTGCCATGATTGCCTGGCTGGGTTTACCGGTCAGGCGGGAAAGTTCAGCCAGCAGGGTTCCTTCATTGTCCCCAATTTCTCCCGGGACAACACCCAGTGCCACTGCATCCTGCTGGGCAGCCAGGGGTACGCCATTGCGGTCGTAGATATTCCCACGGGCTGGGATTTTGATATCCATCACCAGGTAATTACCGCCCTTGAGCTCCGGCATGATCATGCCATCATCCCACTGCACTTTCCAGGTACCGTTCTCGAGGGTCAAATTCATAATCATGTCGCGGCTGAGTTCACCGACCAGGCTGGTGGTAAAGGTTACCCCATACGCAACCTGGGCAATACCCGGGTTGGTAAGGGTAGACTGTACCTCGTAGGCAAGGGAAACCAGGCTGAGATTGAGGGCAGTATCGTAATAGCGTTTTTGAAAATCATCCGCACTGATTGCATCCTGGCTGACGCGGGTCAACAGGGCATACATGGCAGGATAATCTTCCGCCTTCCAGGCTTCCAAAAATGCAACCGCAACCACCTGTGCATCCGGCGCTTTGGTGGTATTTACCACAGGCGTGGGCAGCAGGGATTCAGGGGTGCCGGTGGCACTCCCTTCAGGTGGAGTTACCGAACAGGCGGTAAAAAATATCAAAACCAGTATTGACCAGATGCGTTTCTTCATGAACGATTACCTTCTATAGTTAACTTTCCTGGGCAGCATAGGGTGCCTGCCAATTCATCACCGATTCAAAAATCGGGCAGGAGTATTCGAGTTCACGCTGGCAGGCGGCAGGAACATCCACAACAGCCGGAAATCCGGCTTTGACCAGCGTACGGGTCAGGTGACAGAGCGGCATCCCCATAATGCAGGCATAGCAGCCTTTCAGGTCTCGGACCGGGTTAAACCCGGAATGCTGAATGGCGTACGCCCCTGCCTTATCCAGTGGGTCACCGGATGCAATATATGCATCCATTTCATCATCGCGATAACGGCGCATGGGCACATCCGCACAGCAAATGTCCTGCAAGGGTGTGACCTTGTCCGGCGGAATTATCGCCAGGGCGGTATAAACCTGGTGCGTTTTTGCGCGCAATTGAACCAACATTCTGCGGGCATCCGCTGCATCTTGCGGCTTTCCCATTAATTCTACCCCATCTGCCACGATGGTATCGGCAGCAAGCACCCATTCACCGGGCTGTACAAACTGCCTGGCAGCATTGGCTTTATCGAGTGCCAGGCGTTGGACGTAAAGCGAAGGGGTTTCGCCTGGATATGGAGTCTCATCCACCTCGGCAGGCTGCACCCGGAATTGCCAACCCGTCCAGGATAACATTTTCCGCCGGCGGGGTGAATTGGATGCCAGCAATAATCTATCGGACAGCATAATGTATGGATTCTAACACATCGCACCTGTCTCCTGGATCAGGCTTGCAGTAGCCCTATCCTTTTAGTTATAATGGGGTTCTGTATGAAAAAAATTGGTGCATTTTTCAAGCATTACATCTTTTATATCGCCGGCTTTTTATTGCTGGGTTGGGGCATCACCAGTACCGTAATTGCAATTCGCAATGGGCTGGAAGTACAGCGTCAATCTGGGGATGATAACGCGGTGGTGGTTGCCACAGGGTTTGTACCTTATGCGCTCGAGTTGACCACACCGACACCTGATCCCTTGGCATCACCCACCGCAACCCTGCTTCCCAATGTAACCCCTCCCCCCACACCCACCCCGATGCCGGTCGGAGAAAAACCTTCCCGGATTGTTGTGGCAGAAATTGGATTGGATTCACCGGTTATCAATGCCCTGGTACAGGTGGTTGAAATTGACGGGAAAACCTACCAGCAATGGACGGCACCCGATGAAAAAGCAGTCGGCTGGCAAAACTCATCCGCCGGGCTGGGGGTACCCGGTAACACCGTGCTGAACGGGCACCACAATGTGCATGGAAAAGTCTTTGAAAAATTAATTTACCTGGTTCCGGGGGATATTATCGAAGTATATGGCGAAACGAAAGTTTTCCGCTACACGGTCATTAACAAGCTGTTGTTGGAAGAACGGGATATGCCGGTCGAGAAAAGGATTGAAAACGCCCAGTGGATTATGCCTTCCTCCGACGAGCGCTTGACGCTCATTACCTGCTGGCCGGAGACTTCCAATACCCACCGTTTGATTTTGGTCGCCGTGCCCGAATCCAGTCACCTGGTACCAAGCGCCACACCCACAATTACGCTTACGCCCACACAAACCCTTACATCTACATATACACTCACGCCCACCCACACACCCACGTTTACCCAAACCCCAACCGAGACGCCGACCTCCACTCCTGTGCAGTAACGATCAGAGACTACATCAGTATTTCTCTCTGCTTTTTTATACCTCTCCCTTGGGACAAAGTACCCGCAGGTAGAGGCTAGGTGAGGGCGTTGCCACTGCGAGCGTAGCACAAAGTCCCGTGGGTTTTGACGGGAGTTCCCTTCACATGCAAATTCCTCTCCCGGGGGGAGAGGTAGGGTGAGGGCATAGTAGGGTGTGGTTGGAAGCGACCATGTAAACTAGTTTGGGATGTAAATTGCTTAGCTTCCAACCCACCATTCCTCAACCTGTTGTGAGATGGTGGGTAGCACCTTGGAGGTAAAGTACATCAGGCGTTATTACATTACGGCGCAACCCACCCTACATTAGATTACTCCTCTCCCAACGGAGAGGTAAGGTGAGGGGCAGCAGGTAAGCAAAACTGCTGGTGCAATCAAGCACCAGCAGTTTTATTCTTTTATTCTACGAACTTATTTTAGATCTCTTCGATTTTGCTCATGCGGCGGGTGATGCCCGTCATTACGAACGCCATACCGAAGAAGACAAAGCTCAAGTTGAACATCATTTTCTGGGCGAGCATACCCCATCCACCGGAGAAATCAACACCGGTTACAGGGATAAGAACTGGTCCAGGTCCGGGATCGGGTGTTGGGTCTGGTCCGGGATCGTCGGTTGGGACATCAGTCGGGACATCAGTCGGGACATCGGTTGGGACGTCAGTCGGGACGTCGGTTGGGACATCAGTCGGGACATCGGTTGGGACATCAGTCGGGACAGTCGAGTCGGGACATCAGTCGGGACATCGGTTGGGACGTCAGTCGGCACATCGGTCGGGACGTCGGTCGGTACATCGGTTGGTACGTCAGTCGGGACATCGGTGGGCACATCCGTCGGGACTGACACATTCACCAGGCATGGTCACCAGCATGCAGTGGGTTTCCACTCGCATCCATATGACCTGCACTTTGAAGTACCTGCTGGCAGGCAGTTCAAGGGTTTGGCACACCACCGCTTGGTTCACAATGACACCAGGTAATTTTATCAGCTGGTACTGCCTGGGCTGGAATCTTGACCATGCTCAGCACCATGCCTGCCAGTAAGAAAGCTGTACCCATGATATAAGCAATTCTGGTCATTTTACGAAAAGCTACTAAACGTTTGGTATTCATAAGAAATCTCCTCCTACATGTACAATTGCGAAGCCTTGCTCAAGGCTTCTATGGATTTACTCTGTCCGCAGTTTATAACCCAATCGGTCTGCATTGATCAGCAGCCCGTTGGCAGGGTCGATGGTGTCGAATTTCTGGCGGATAAGATAAATAAGATATTTAATTCTGCGATAAGCATCTTCCGAATCCACACCCCATACTTCCGTGGAAATGGCCTGATAGGTCACCACTGAGGGTGCGGCTTTTGCCAGAACTGCCAGCACTGCGAACTCTTTCGGGGTTAATTCAATCGGTTTCTCTTGATACGTCACCTCCTGGTTTACCAAGTCAATTATGAGGTGTACAGCAGGGAAAACCAGGCGGGTAATATCCGTCTGATTTCCTGCCCGACGCAGCACCGCCTGGACGCGGGCAACCACCTCGGCATTGTAAAATGGTTTGGCTATGTAATCATCCACACCCTGGTGCAATCCTTTTACAACTTCTTCTTTGGCACCCAGGGCAGAAACAATAATGACGGGAACGTCAGACATTTGCCTGAGGTACGAAAGCGTTTCCCAGCCATTCATTTCCGGCATCATGAGATCAAGCAAAATCAGGTGCGGCTGCAGCTCTGCGGTCTTGCGCAGGGCTTCTTTACCGCTGGAAGCACTCACCACGTTAAACCCGCCCACCCGCAGGATATGTTTGAGCAGGAAGGTGGTATCAGGGTCATCTTCGACAATCAGCACACGCGGCCGGTCAGCGGTCATCTGGTCTAAATCGACCCCGACTTCGGTTACCTGCTGTGTCATGCTGTTTCCTGATGCATTAAAAACCATGTGGTTCTCCAATTTTTACCTGGTGTGCAAAACTTAAAATAAAAAAACCGACCAAAATTGCGGCCGGTTTCGCTACTCTGCTCCCCAAACACGCAGCCCAACATCGGGCAAGCGACCAAATAACGTGTCTGGATCAAGGCATCCAATAATTCAATTGTCAAGTTTCAGGGATGAAATACCAGATTGCATCTTGCATTCATCCATCGAAGTAAAAATAGTATAGCAATATATATTCAATATGTCAATAGCCAATTTTTGTATTACCGATTTATTACAATTGACGATCGGGTATTTTTCCGGGGTAACTCAAGTACCAGAAAGCAAAATCAGGTGGCAGTGTAAACATAAGTCTGTTGATGTGTATTTAACGCGCAAACCGGCGGGCACCACCCCGCCGGCTTGCAAATCCTACCAGCATCTGTACGTGAAGGAGGAGTTATTTACGTTTTGATCCAATACCTGTCAGTACCATTGCCAGTCCCAGGAAAGCGAACCCCATATTGAAAGCTGCTTTCTGTAAAAATCCGAGAGCCAGGAACGGGCTTGCTGAGAAATCTACACCGGTTACCGGGATGAGGACCATCGGGTCCGGGATCCGGATGGTTGGATCTGGATCCAGGATCGTCAGTGGGTTGGTCAGTCGGTACGTCAGTCGGGACATCTGTCGGTACGTCAGTCGGGACATCAGTCGGGATGTCAGTCGGGACATCTGTGGGTACATCAGTCGGATTGTCAGTAGGGACATCTGTTGGGACGTCCGTGGGGTTGTCAGTGGGTACGTCAGTCGGGACCTCACATTCACCGTCATGGTCACCTGCATGCAGGGGGCTGCCACTCGCATCCATATGGCCCGCACTTTCAAGGGCTGCCAATGGTAATTCAAGTGTTTGGCTGTTACCGTTTGGCTCATAATGACACCAGGGAATTTTATCAACGGCCGCTGCCTGGGCAGGTACCTTGAACATGCTCAGCATCATACCAACTATTAAAAATGCCGCACCGAGCACATAAGATGCTCTTGTAAATTTACGTAAACTTGCTGTTCGAGAGTTCATAATCTCCTCCATATAAATAATTGAAAACCAATAATTTGCTGCATAATTCCGGTAAGTTGCGTTTAAAACGCAAAAACCGACCTTTCGGCCGGTTTCGCTACTTGGCTCCCCGATGATTGGTTTACATTTCTATAAACAAAGCGACCAAATTCAACCATCGGATCAAAGCTTCCTACTTCATTATGCAGCTGTTCAAGTACAGAATTACACCTTATAAGATAATATTTATCCTATTTATAGAGATATTATAGCAAGAGTTTTAATAATGTCAATACCCAATTTTCTCAAAACCGGTTTATTACCAACAAGTCCATTCTTACATTTCCTCTCCCAAGGGAGAGCAGTTATTGTGAGGGGGGAATGTAGAAGTTCCTCGATATCCAGATGGGTAGGCTACCAGGATTTTAGGGAATTGCTTCACTGCGTTCGCAATGACAAACAATGTTATCCCCGCCAAGATCAAATTCCTCTCCCTATGGGACAAAGTGCCCGCAGGGTAGAGGCAGGGTGAGGGCGGTCTTGTCATTCTCGCGTAGCACACTATGTGTGAGGGAGGTACGACCGAAAAATCTCGCATTGCTGTATTTCAAGGCGAGATTCTCGTGCACATGCGTGTACGCAGGTGTCGTTACGCTTCTTTGTAAACACCACAAGGACAGGCAGAGTGACAAAATAATTGTCATTGCGAGTGTAAAGAAGCAATCTCCTCTCCCTATGGGACAAAGTGCCTGCAGGGTAGAGGCAGGGTGAGGGCGGTCTTGTCATTCTCACCAGCACGCTATGTGTGAGGGAGGTACGACCGAAGAATCTCGCCTAGATCTATTTCGATGCATGAGTGCTACGCAGGTGTCGTTTCGCTTCCTTGCAAACACCACAAGGACAGGCAGAGTGACAAGCAAAGAAGAGAGGTTAGGTGAGGGGTAGCCATCTTGGAAGGGCGTGGTTAGATGAGGTTCAGTAGTCCTGTTTGGAAATAACTCACCAAAGCTGCCAACCACGCATTTACTTTTTCCTGGTGGGTAGCGCCTTTGCCAGAACCTCACCACGGAAATATCACCATTCGGCGCAACCCACCCTACGTTTTGCGAAGGCAATCCTTGTTATCGCCAACCATATCAAGTTCCTCTCCCTTGGGGACAAAGTGCCCGCAGGGTAGAGGTTAGGTGAGGGGAAAATTCTCTATTTTCATTAATATCGGTTGTGATATACTTTAAAGTCAAAACGAAATTAATTGCTCCATTATTTCACCAGCCATTGTGCGAAGAGAGGTACCCACTGTGAAAGTTTCCGTTTCTCAACAACAACTTGCTCATGGTCTCAGTCTGGTCTCGCGGGCTGTTGCGCCGCGCAGCACCCTGCCGGTACTGGCAAATATCCTGGTCGCAACCGATGAAGGCCGCGTGCGGCTTTCGGCAACCAACCTGGAATTGGGTATCTCGTGTTGGATCGGCGCTCAGATTACCGAAGAAGGCGCAATCACCGTTCCCGCCCGCACCCTGAGCGACCTGGTGAACACCCTGCCCAATGACACGGTTCAAATGGAGTTAAACCCAAAAACCAGGTCTTGAACATCCGCTGCGGCGCATCCGTCACGGATATTAAAGGCATTGACGCCCAGGAATACCCGCCCATCCCCGTTCCAGACCTCAATGACGGTCTGGAATTGAACGTCAGTGATTTTAAAGAGATGATCCAGCAGGTTGTCTTTGCCGTCTCCTCTGACGAATCCCGTCCGGTGCTGCAGGGCGTCCAAATGACCGTTGACGATACCTCCATCACCCTGGCATCCACCGACGGCTATCGCGTCTCTGTGCGCACTGCAACACTCGACCAGGCTGCAGCCCAACCTATTTCCATGATCATCCCGGCTCGTGCTTTAAGCGAGCTGGCACGCATTGCAGCTGATGGGGACCAAAAAGTGGTGATGGTCACCCCTCCCGGTCGTGGCCAGGTGCTCTTTCACCTGCGCGATGCAGAGCTGGTCTCTTCATTAATAGAGGGCAATTTCCCGCCTTACGATAAAATCATCCCTCCTTCATTTAAAACACAGACCATTATTTCCACTTCTGAGTTTCTCAAAGCCTGCCGCCAGGCGGAAATCATCGCCCGGGATGGCAATAATATCGTCCGCATGCACATGCAGCCGGGTGGTGAAGCACCGGGTGTGGTCGAAATTTCTGCCCAATCGGAAGAAACCGGTTTCAGTGAAATCAAGCTGGATGCCAATATTGAAGGACCTGGTTTGTTGATTGCCTTTAACGTGCGGTTCTTGCCGCGAAGTGTTGGATGTAATCAAAACACCCAACGTTATGCTGCAAACCAATGCCAACAACAACCCGGGGCTTGTCTGCCCGGTAGGTGACGACAGCTTTAAACACGTTATCATGCCGATGCATCTCGGCTGACAAATCCCATGCCGGGTGACATCAGTTTTCTGCCCAGTTCAAACGAGCGTTACCTTTCTATCACCCTGGCACTGGCGCAATATCCCATCCTCAGCAGCCGCATCCGCGAACGAATGCGGCAGTTTTTATTCACCAATGGCATCATCCAGCACCAGGTGTTTGAATCCCAGGTGCGTGAAGCCGCCCTTCACTCCCAGGAACGCGAAGGGTTAAATCAACCTTACGAAGATGAACCAAACGAAATGTGGGAGCTGCGCATTCAGCGCATCCGCGACCAGTTAACAGATTTGCGCTTCAGCCATTTCTTCAATTTTGAAGCATTCGAAAAACTCGTTAATGAAGTGATGAGCGAACGCGGGCTTCAGATAGAAAACCTGATGATGGCGATGAATCCAGAACTGGCTCCGCTTGAGACGGTATTCGAGCAAGCCATGTCACTGGAGCGCATGGATAGCGAAGAAAAACTGCGCTATGCCCACCGCCTGCAGGAACTCAAAGTGGTGCTTATCCGAGCGCTCATCAGCGACCAATTGCGTTATATCAACATCGCCAAAGAGTGGTTCACCATCCATGACCTGTCGGATATCCGCCGCAGAAGAATTGGTGCCGGGCGCATTGGCGGAAAGACCGCCGGCATGCTGCTTGCCACCCGCATTCTGACAGATTCGCTTGACCTGCCTGCCGATATTAAAATCGACACCCCTGGAATCGTATTACATCGGTTCGCAAGAACTGTACACCTTTATGTCCATCAACAACCTGGTGCACTGGAATGACCAGAAGTACAAAACAGAAGATGAAATGCGTGCCGATTTTCCCAACATCGCAGTCGATTTCGAGCAGGGGGAATTCCCGCCAGACATAACCGCCCGGCTGGAAGGTGTTATGGCTTCGGTCGGCAAGCGACCCCTGATTGTGCGTTCTTCCAGCCTGCTGGAAGATAATTTTGGAACTTCCTTCGCCGGTAAATATGAGAGCATCTTTTTGCCCAACCAGGGAACCTCGGCGGAGAATATTCGTGCGCTTACGCTGGCAATCGCCAGGATTTATGCATCAACACTCAACCCCAATGCACTGCTCTACCGCCGCAGCAAGGGACTGCTGGATTACGATGAACGCATGGCAATCCTGATCCAGGTGGTGCAGGGTGAACCATACGGGCGCTATTACCTGCCGCACGCTTCAGGGGTCGCCTTCAGCCACAACCTGTTCCGCTGGTCACCCCAATTGCGCGCCAAGGATGGTTTTGTGCGCATGGTCTGGGGTTTGGGTACCCGGGCTGTGGACCGGGTGGGGAACGATTACCCCCGGCTGGTGGCGCTCAGCCATCCCATGCTGCGTCCATCCACCAAACCTTCCATCATCCAGCATTATTCCCAGCAATTTGTCGACCTGCTGGACCTGGAAGATAATGCGTTCAAAACGATGCCAGTGCACGAGGTGGTAAAGCCTGATTATCCACCCATGCGATTCCTCTTTCAGACCTTTGAGGACGGTTACTTTTCTGCGTTGCGCTCCAACCTGCTCCCTACCGATACCCGCAACCTGGTGCTGACCTATGATGAGTTCCTGCGCCGCACCCCCTTTGCCGATAAGATGCGCCAGATTTTGCAGACTCTGGAAAATGTTTACAATGCGCCGGTTGATTTGGAATTCACCACCCACCTTTCCAAAACCGAGAGCGGCAAACCGCACCTCAGGATCACCATCCTGCAATGCCGCCCGCAAAGCCAGCTTGCGGCTACGGAACAGATGCCCTTCCCTGCCGGATTACCTGAAGACAAAGTGGTGTTTTCCACCAAATTTGTAGTTCCCCAGGGATATATCGACCGGATTGATTACGTGGTGTTTGTGCCGCCTGAAGGCTATTTCGCTTTAACTTCCATGAATTTACGGACCGAACTGGCACGCGCCATTGGCAAGCTGAATGCCGCCCTCAAAGACCAGGCATATATCTGCATTGGTCCCGGGCGCTGGGGCAGTTCCAATTCTGACCTGGGAGTGCCCATCAGTTACGGGGATATTTACCACACCCGTTCCCTTGTAGAGCTGGCAGGACCGGGCATTGGACCCGAACCCGAGCCTTCCCTGGGTACCCACTTCTTCCAGGATTTACTTGAAATCACAAATCTATCCGCTGGCAATTGAACTGGATAAAACCAGCAGCACATTCAACCGTGATTTCTTCTATCACAGCCCCAACCGGCTGAATGATTTCATCAAGGTGGATGAATCCCTTAAGGACGCATTGCACTTGATACGGGTAACCGATGTTGCTCCCGAGCATCATATTTGTGTCATTATGAATGAAGATAAAGGTCAGGCGCTGGCGTACCTGGAAGCAGATTCTGCCTGACGACCTCCCCCAATTTACAATCCTGCCTGCCAATCCAATACAAACTGCTCCTGGGTTGTTGTTTCGGGCGAAGCATACGCGCCGTAAGGAATATTTTTTCGAAGTTCCTGCATTAATGGGAATACTGCCTTGGGGTCAATACCATGCCGCACCAGGTGACAACCCACCACCATTCCCGTTCGCCCAATCCCCGCCATGCAATGTACATACACCGCCTGGTTGTCGATCAAGGCGGTATCAATTTTATCCAGGATGCCCTGCATCTCTTCCACGGTTGGAACACCCATATCCTTGATAGGCATGCGGACATGCTCGATTTTGACATTATGCCGGCGGGTTTCTTGCTTGAGCATTTCACGATAATCTTCGCCTTCGCCAGGTTTACTCAAATCGATGATGACATTGATGTCAAATTCCACCAGTGCCTGCAGGCGCTGGCGTACCAGGTCCTCGGTGCGCGACAGGTAACCGGGACGCGATCCGGGGTATTCACCTGCCAGTAATTGAGCGGGGCGAACCCAATATGTATTTTCGAACGGGGTCGGGGCGATGGCGGTCATTGTCGATACCTTTTCGGCGATTATAGCCCAAATGTATGCAAAGAATCAAAAATATGGAAATGCGAGATTTTAATCCATCAAAGTTTGCTTTTTAGATATGGAGAGGCAAGACCTTTTCAATCGATAATCCCCAAATCCAGGGTGTGCTCCACCCCTTCGTGTTCCATAATAACCGCCCAGACCAGCCATGCCATCGGCACTTCACCAACAAAACCGGGTATTTGCCAGTTGCAGGGTTTGCTTTTTTCCAACTGGGCGGCGTCCATCAACCCTGGCGTGGTGAACAAAGTAAATAATACTTCACCAGACCGCAAGGCTGTCTGCTGAATATCCTCCCACGGCAAGTCTGCCTGGCGCTGCATCTGGTATTGATTAAATTCCTCGATGTTGTCAAAATCCTTGCAGTTGCCATTCTGCTCAATATAGCCTTTCAGACTCCAGGCGCGCGGGCGAGGCAAGCCCATTAAAAATTCAGAACAAACCTGGATAAAAAACCTGTCCCATTCAGCGATATGCCCGACCACCTGGGCGATGCTGCGCCCGTCGCTGCTGGTTTTCGCCGCCTGCTCCGCTGTGATGGCGTTAATTGCAGCCCGGTAGGATTCCCACACCTGGCGATGGACTTGTAAAAATTTCTGGTGTCTTTCTGCAGCAGGCAATTGAACAGCATCAGACAGGGTTTGATTAAACAGTTTATGATTCATAGGCAATCCTCCGGTCAGAACCTGCCTGCTGCATGAAGAACGGATAAGGCTTCAACGGTGACAAATTCATTTAATACCTTGCCGTTCGATTTTCCCCAATCCACCAATGAACAACCGCTGACATCTGCTGCAGCCGAAACACGGTAGAATTTCGTATCCGCCGGAAAACCGCCATCGGGCAGGCGCCTGGTTTCCAACCAGGTGAGGGCTTCTACACAGCGGGGATCATGAATACACCCAATTTCAGCCATCACTTTTAACCCAGCAAGAACGGTGTATCGCCAATAAAACGGATAATGGAGTTGGAGAAAACCCGGGTGAATTATTTCGCCATCCCGCATACGGCGGAACATACGGCGCTGTAAAAACACTTCGGCTGCTTTCAGTACAACTTTCCGTAATGCATCATCCTTTCGAAGTCGGGCGACCAACGCCAGGGCGCGCATGGGGTGCCAGGTTTCGTGAAAGGATGAGGTGTCGGCTTTTGGATTCCAATCGCAATTCCAACCGCCATCCGGCCACTGGCATTCCAGCAGACGATCAACCAGTAAATCCACCCGTTCGTCTGCCAGTCCGAGGGTGTGCATGGCATAAATGGCATACGCCTCCTGTGATGCACATCGGCGAATACGTTCCGGACCATATTTACGGCGTTTCTTATCGTACTCGCGGGTATGATGCTCTCCCAACAGCCAGCCCAGCACCTGTTCGCGCAGTGGAATGAGCGAGGTATCCCCGGGCGGGTAACCCAGTTCAGCCAGGGTAGCCAGCACCCAATGTGCGCCTTTCCATTTAAAGTACGGATGGTATGGCAGGCTACCATCCGGCAGGCGTTCCGATAACAGGGTTTTCACCCGCTCTGAATTCCGTATTGCTTCCTGCTTTTCTTGCAGTTCAGTAACGTTCAGTTTCCGGTCCAACACGCTTGTTTCCATCCAGTAGCGGATGGATGGCTCGCTGCTGTTCATCAGCAGTTCAATGATGGGAGAATTCATGCAAATCCTTTCAGAAGCGATTAATCGATACAAACACCATCATCTTCCGGTTTCTCATACAGCGGAATCCGGTCACTCATGGTTACTTCGCCATCCCGACTGACGGTGACATCCACCCGGTAATAGGTATGCGGACCACAGCCGCACAACTGCCAGCCGAACAGGTTCACCACGTATCCATTCCCGGTTTCAATCGCATGGGTATCTTCAATTTCATCGGACAGGTAACGATAATCCTTGTGTACTTCCACCCCAAATTCTGCCCAATAACCGGTGGCTGCCACTGCATAACTGATGGCTTCTTCAGGAGAGTCTACCGGTGCAAAAAGCTTTTGCATATCCGGCACTCCTTTAATAATATCGAACGAGCCTTCGTGCCAGGTAAGCATGCGGACATACATATTGGTTGGGCAGCCGATGTTATACAGGTAATCCTCTTTTGGGAGGTCCTCGTACATCATCTCCATGCGGCAAGCCATAATGGGCAGTGCAGGAGTCAACCCCCCTATGGTGTCATTGAGCGGGCTGATGGTTACGCAGCCCAGTTTGGCGGGTTCACTTTCTTCCGGGCAGGCAACCCAACCATACCCTTCGTCGTTGCAGCCAGTATTTGGCATTTCCATCAGAATTGCAAAGGAGGGTGAATCATGATTGACCACCTCCGGCAATTCCTCCGCTTCTTCTGGCTCTTCGGTTGGGTCATTTTGTTCTACGCTGTCAACGATGTTTCCCAGGCTGCAGGCAATTGAGAATACGAAAAATACCGCGACAAACAGCAATCGTTTGCTGAGGTTCTTTTTCATGGGCTCCTCCTTTTGGGAATACAGGCTGGATGAGAATCAGGTCAATCCAGCAGACCCAGGGTTTGCTCGATGGCAGCAATACCCTGGCTGGTCATCGGGTTCGGGATGCCGCTATGAAAACTCCAGGTTTCGGTATGGGTAATCAAGTCGCCAGGTTCCAGTTTAGTCAGAGGTCCCAGGCTTTCCAGTTCAATAAACTGGTTGTAACAGTAACATTCGGTATTGCAGTTCAGGTCAGGATAAGGTTTTTGCGAATCATGTAAAAAGCGTTTGATAAATAATATGCCATCGCACCAGTATGCCATCCAGCCTTTGCTATTCCAATAACCAATTTTGAAGGGATAATCGCGGCTTACGCCCTGGACGTAAAGGTAATCATTTTTTATTAGAAGCCGGTCGTCTTCCCATTTCGTGTAATCCCACAAGGTGAGCTGGCGATTGGGTGCAAATTCCCCCCGGCTGGGTGAAGAAGTTGGCAGCACTGCCACACCCCCCAGTTTCAGTTGCGTGATTGCCCAGGGTGCCAGTTCAACCGGCCACAGGCTGTTATTTTGGATGGTGTGCTGCATTGTAAGTTGTGGGTCTTTGGCATCCAGAGTCAGTATGATGGTTTTACGAAAGCCTGTACCGGGTTCTCTCGGTTGGGTCAAGGTAACCTGCAAATCCCGTTGTTCCAACAACAAGCCGTCCCCATCCGGCAGGTAGGAACGCGGAAATGCTTCCGGAGCGTGCCACAGGCGGTGCCCACCCAGAATGCGGTATTCTCCGTAGGGAGTATCAAAGTTGAGCTGGTCTGCCTGCGCCAGGAAATTTTCTTCCCTGCCCGCCAGGAAAACACCGGTAATTCGTGGACCAGCGGTGGTCAAGAATTCCACCCGTATAGATGGATTTGAAATACTGGAAGCAGGCGGGCTATTTAATTCAGGCATGATATTCTGCCATTCTGACCTCCGGAAATTTACCGAAGAAAGGATTATCTGCGCTTGCGCGGACGTTTGAAAATCAGGGCAAAAAATAACACCAGGCTGGTTAATGGCCATACCCATGCCATGTCGCCCGGACCATCTTTCCCGGTACGCGCAGCCACGCGGCGTAAATGCACCAGCCGGTAGGTTTTCAACAATTCTTCCAGGAACTGGTCGGTCATGGTCGCGGGATCAATCCCAAACACACGGGCGGCAAATCCGCTGGCAATTATCACTTCACGCAAAATCATCACGCCATCCGGGTGAGCGCTTACATCCTCGGCAATCCCTGCCCACCAACCATCGGGCATCCAAATTTCCACCTGCGGATTAGCCAGGATATTTTTATACCAATCTGCAATGCTGCCAAAACCGGCGGTGCAATAGACTTCACCATTCAACACGGTATAGTTGACCGGTGTGCGATGGCGCTTACCCGTTTTCCTGCCTGTGTGGGTAATCACCAGAATACGCCCGCCCACTTTCGGCCAGGCATTCAACCACCCACCCAGACCCAATCGCCACATGCATACCATGAAATAGTTTAAATATTTAAAAGCCCGACGCAACTTCAGTTCCGTTTCGGGATTAGTTATGGTCATTTTCTCACCTCCTGGATCCACCGTCTCTATAATGATACAACGGCTTTGACAGGAATGGAAATGGATTTTTGTTTTTTTGTAAAAATTAGTGGCTAAAAAAATCCTGGCTCGGGTCTGGCAGGCACCAACTCAGCAGCGATGCCATGCAGGTGGTCTGCGTTCGCCCAGCGTATCAATCGGGCTGAGAGTTGACCTTCCACCTCTTCCATATCCATTTCGGTTATCGAGCAGTTATGGTTTTCTTCCCGCTCCAGCATGTGACCGGAAGAATTTGAACAGATATCGTTCAAGGTAAAATTAAACATCCCAAAATGCCCCACAATGGCGACAGCACTGTTTTGACGACCGTGCACAATCCTGAGTAAGGCAATTCTGGTACGCTTGAGCAGGTTGTTATAATCTTCTCCACCAGGAAAACTCACATCAAGCTCACCTTTTTGCCAGCGGTGAATTACTGCATCATGCTCCTGCCAGATTTCCCGTGTGGAGCGCACTTTTTCCATATCCCCCACATTGATTTCAATCAATTCATCAATCACCTGCGGAATCAGCCCAATCTGGGTACCGATAATCTCTGCAGTTTCCCGGGCACGCTTTAATGGCGAACAGAATAAGGCTTCGATGCCTTTGCCGACCAGCGCTTCTCCCGTTTGCAGCGCTTGCAGTTGACCTTTTTCAGTCAAGGGGTAATCCACAACCTTGCTGGATAATTGTTTTGTGATGTTGGCAAGGTTTTCGCCATGCCGGATGATATAGACACGATTCATGATGCAATCCTGTTGATACAGCGCAACTTTCCAGGTTGTGCTGTGTGTGATTTCGTTCAGTTTGGATGAAGCTGGGATTACTCCAGGCAACCGATACGGCGGAGACGCTTTGCTGCTTCTTCGTTGCCGTATTTTACCGCAGTACCCAATGGTGTCAACCCATCTGCTTCAAGGCGGGGATTGAGGTGCGGGTGATGTGCCAGCACCATGTCCAACCCTTCCAAGTCGCCGTTCTGGGCAGCGATATGGAGAGGGGTGTAACCTCCTGATTCAGCCAGGTTCACATCCGCCCCGTTTTCCAGTAAAATCTTTGCAATTTTTATATTCCGGGTTGCCAGGGCCGAATGAAGCGGCGCAGCCATTAAAGCATTTTGCGATGGGCTATTCACCAGCGCATCATGCTCTATTAAAAATTCCGCCATCTCAACCTGCCCGAAGAAAGCCGCCAGACCCAGCGGTTGAAATCCATCCACGTTGACGGCATTCACCAGACCCGGCTCTTGGGAAATCAGTTTCTTTGCCTGGTCAAGATTCCCGAGCGAGGCAGCCTCGAAAATATCGAGTTTCTGTACCTGTCCTGCCAGAAACCTGGCAATTTCCGGTTGATTGAAGTACAGGGCAATCAAAATGGCAGAAACGCCCTGGTTGTTTCGTGCGCTGGCAGACACAGGTTTTTCAGTCACCAATTTTTGCACAAGCTCAAAATCTCCGGATTGAATTGCTTCAAGAATCACAGGTTGTGTAACCGCGTCCATTTCATCATCCTTATAAACCTACTGGAACCATTTCCACCAGATACCGGTACATTCCGGCAGAAATGCTATGCTGTCACCGTTAATCTCTTTCAGCATTTCTTCGCCAAAAAAGAAGCGGGTCAGCGTTTCTGCTTCCTTGAACGAGTCAAAGCGATAATCGGTACGGATCCAGGTGGATTCAAATCCAATTTGTCGTAGATATGTGTAATAGGGAACCAGGTGCTGCGGCGGGTCTGGCTGTTGTTTGCCGGTTCCCTGTGTTTCAATCAGGACCACCAGCCCGCCGGGTCTTAAAACCCTCTGCATTTCAGCGAGGGCAAGTTCGAGTTCTTTTTGCCAGGTATCGGCATACCATGAAACCAGGTAACAAACACTCCATCCGGCGGCGATCAGTGTGGAACTATTTGCAGCAACCGGCAAGGCACGGTGATCTGCCGCCGCAAGTACTGGCAACGGTTTACCAATCTGTGCTGCCAGGTACTCCCTGGCTTGCAACAGCATGGCAGGGGAAACGTCCAATGCTGTAATTCTGTGCGCAAGCGGATGAAGGATTTTCGTCAACCTGCCTGTGCCAGCGCCTAATTCCAACACATCCCATTTGGAACCAGCCAGGAGTTTCTCGATTGCATGCGGCAGGTTTTGCTGATAATCTTCCCGCATCACCAGCAAATGGTACAGGTCAGTTTCTTTTCGGTATGCTGTTTTGTGATCCGGCATAAGATAAGCCCAATTGCAACAAGAGTGCATTGATTATATCCATAATTTAGACAATTTCAATCCACTTAACCCTGGCGGATGAAGTGGGGCATTTCTTCGGGAATTTCCAGCGATATCTCTACCAATCCAGCAACCTTGCCATCCTTATACCAGGGGCTCTGGTAAATAAGCTTGTGGATACCTTTTTTCTCGATTGTGTATACATTTTTTTCGCCTGTCTTCAACATTTCCTCTACTTTTGCCCGGGCAGCAGGCGGGTGACAATCGAGCAGGTTTTTTCCAATCAAGGATTGTCCATTCGCTTCTTGAAACATGTTCTGAGAGCGTTCATTAATGTCCACAATTATCCCGTCACGGTCGCAAACCGTAATTGCGCCTGGGAATTCGTGAAACCAGTCAGCGTTTTGATGCATAGTTAACCCTTTCGTGATTATTTTATCAAGCAACAGAATAGTAGCATAAGAACATGCTTTTTGTCCTTAGTAATATTTTATTTATAAATTGAATAGATATTCTGCCATGAACACATGAGCAAGCTATATCACTTGATAATTGATACGGTAATTCGTATAATCTATTCTGATAGTCATGTCCCATTTAAAAAACCGCTTACCAAAACAAGGTGGGAGATTAAACAGTGCTTGAATTATTATAAGCACTGTTTTTTTGTATTGACTAAGGAGGTGGTCAACTAAGAGATATATTCGCTTCCCCAAAACTATTAACCATTTCCTGATTTGAATTCACGGAGGAGTTACACAATGAAATCTACCAAGAAAATTGCTCGTATATTTGGGCTGCTTATGGTTGCCATCATGCTGTTTTCAGCATGCGCACCCAAAGTGGCACCAACTGAAGCAGTAGTGACTGAAGCAAAAACCAGTTTCCACTTTGTCTACATTCCAAAACTGGTTCATCCCTGGTACGATGATGTCAAAAAGGGTGCCGAAGCCGCTGTTGCCGAATTCGCCAAACAGGGTATCACCGTCACCTTCGACTGGGATGCACCACCCGCTGCTGATGTCGTTCAACACACCCAGCGTATCGAAGCTGCCATCGCCAAAAACCCCGATGCCATCTTCGTCTCCTGCCTGGATGTTGCCGCCGATAAACCCCTCATCGAAGAAGCTGTCGCTGCCGGTATCCCCGTCCTCAGCTTTGATACTCCCTGCCCCGGTACTCCTGTCTCCGCTTTCGTAGGTCGCAATGACTACACCCTTGATGGCAGCGATATTGCTGAAGTCCTCGCCAAAGCCATGGACTACAAAGGCGAAGTTGGTATCCTCGAAGGTAGCCCAGGTGCTGAGAACCACAAGCTCCGCATCCAGGGTTTCAAAGAGGCAATGGCCAAGTACCCCGACATCCAGATTGTTGCCGAAGAATATGACAACGATGATGTCGAACGTGCTGTAACCCTCACCGCCAGCATGATCCAGGCTCACCCCAATCTCAAGGGTATCTTTGGCTGCAATGCCAGTAACCCGATTGGCGCTGGTCGTGCGATTGTTGAAGCAGGCAAAAAGGGAGAAATCATCCTGGTTGGTATGGATGACATGCCCGATATGATTGCCTACGTCAAAGACGGCACCGCTTTAGCCGCCAGCGTGCAGCACGTATCAGAAATTGGTTATTGGACAATTAAATATGCCGTTGCATTATTAAGCGGCAAGAAAATCCCCGCAGTTCATGATACCGGCTCTGGTATCGTAACCCTCGAGAATGTCGAAACCTACAAAGGTGGAGCAGTTGCACCAAAAACTGACCTTCACTTTGTCTACATTCCAAAACTGGTTCATCCCTGGTACGATGATGTCAAAAAAGGTGCCGAAGCCGCTGTTGCCGAATTCGCCAAACAGGGTATCACCGTCACTTTCGACTGGGATGCCCCACCCGCTGCTGATGTCGTTCAACACACCCAGCGTATCGAAGCTGCCATCGCCAAAAACCCCGATGCCATCTTCGTCTCCTGCCTGGATGTTGCCGCCGATAAACCCCTCATCGAAGAAGCTGTCGCAGCCGGTATCCCCGTCCTCAGCTTTGATACTCCCTGCCCCGGTACTCCTGTCTCCGCTTTCGTAGGTCGCAATGACTACACCGGTGATGGTCGTGATATCGCTGAAGTCCTCGCCAAAGCCATGGACTACAAAGGCGAAGTTGGTATCCTCGAAGGCAGCCCAGGCGCTGAGAACCACAAGCTCCGCATCCAGGGTTTCAAAGAGACCATGGCAAAGTACCCCGACATCCAGATTGTTGCCGAAGAATATGACAACGATGATGTCGAACGTGCTGTAACCCTTACCGCCAGCATGATCCAGGCTCACCCCAATCTCAAGGGTATCTTTGGCTGCAATGCCAGTAACCCGATTGGCGCTGGTCGTGCGATTGTTGAAGCAGGCAAAAAGGGCGAGATCATCCTGGTTGGTATGGATGATATGCCCGACATGATCTCCTACGTCAAAGACGGCACCGCTTTAGCCGCCAGTGTGCAAAACGTTCCACAAATCGGTTATTGGACAATCATGTTTGGTGTAGCACTGAAGAATGGCTACACCATTCCGTTGGTTCTTGATACTGGTTCCGGGATCGTCACTCTGGATAATGTTGAAACTTACAAACAGTAATTTAGTCTAGATGGAACTCAAGAGGCCAGGGCGGGATAATTACCAATGCTATTTCACCCATTTGTACCCTGGCCTCTTTATTACCTTGTTATATTAGAATTACCCCTGTATAAAACAGGAGGATAGATGTCGAATGAAATAATTCTTAAATATATTGATGTTACAAAAAAATTTCCTGGAGTTTTAGCTTTAGACAATGTCAGTTTTGAAGTATTAAAAGGTGAAATTCATGCCATTGTTGGAGAAAATGGCGCTGGCAAATCTACTCTCATGAAAATTACCTCTGGCCTTTATCAACCAGATAGTGGTCAGATTGTTTTAAATGGCAAACCAGTGCAAATTAAAAATGCACATCAAGCCCTGGGTATGGGTATCGCAATTGTTCCTCAAGAACTTAATCTTGTACCTGAAATGTCGGTTGCCGAGAATATATATCTGAATATTGAGCCGCGCAATGCAATCGGTATGATAAACAGGGCAGAGTTGCATCGTAAATCAAAAGAAATATTGGCTACTCTGGGTGTAGTCTTTAATACACAGGAAAAAGTTAGCTATTTATCAGTAGCAGAACAACAATTAATCCAGATAGCTCGTGCATTGGCAAATCAATGTAAGATTTTAATATTGGATGAACCAACTGCATCCCTAAGTATCCGCGAAAAAGATGCTCTCTTTGAAAGAATTAAACTCCTCAATCAAAATGGAACTACCATTCTCTACATTTCTCATCGCATGGAAGAAATCTTTGAGATTTCAGACCGAATTACCGTGCTTCGGGATGGCGCATCTAACCGGGACCAGAGTACGAACTGAGACTGATCAAAATGAAATAGTGCGCTTGATGATTGGTCGGGCTTTGGGCGATTTTCTTCACCGGCGCGAAAAGCAAGCGAATACAAATGAAAATGTAGAACTTGAACTTCGCAATCTATCCAGAAAAGGATTGTTTCAAGATATTTCCCTACAATTACATCAGGGCGAAATACTGGGTATTGCCGGGTTGGTTGGCGCCAGGCGAACAGAAACTTTTCAGAGTGTTTTTGGATATCCTCCTCCTGATTCTGGGGAAGTGCTTGTGGCTGGCAAGACAGTAAGGATTAAAAATCCCGAGGAAGCCATTGCACTGGGGATAGGATATTTGCCTGAGGAACGAAAACGCCAGGGTATTTTCCCGATTTTAAGTGTGCTCTACAACATCACAATACCCTTCTTAAAACGTTTACAAAAATTTATGGTTATGGATCAAAAAGCAGAAAAAGCGGAAGGTGCACAATTAAGTAAACAGCTTCGAGTGCAAACCCCTTCCATTTATAAAGAGGTTGCACACTTAAGTGGAGGCAATCAGCAAAAAGTAATCCTGGCACGTTGGTTGGGAAGCGGTGCAAAAATATTGATCCTGGATGAACCAACCCGCGGGATTGATGTAAACGCAAAAGCAGAAATTCACGAACTCATTTATGAATTGTCCAGGAATGGAAAAAGTATAGTTGTGATTTCTTCTGAAACGCAGGAATTACTTGCCATTGCAGATCGAATTTTAGTGATGCACGAAGGTCGTATTTCAGGGGAAGTGGATCCAAAAAGTGCGACTGAAGAAGATGTCCTGCGTTTGGCAATGCTTGGAATGGCTGGAACAACAGCCTGATTTACGGATACTTGATGAAAGGTTTGACTTCCATGGAAAATACTCCAAAAAATACAGAAAATCCCGGTGCGGTTATTGATAATAACCATAAATCTACATGGTACAAAGATTTGTGGCATTATTTCAGCCGTTCACAGGCGATGATTTTAATTGGATTTTTAATTGTATTAATGATTTTTGTCACCCTGATTGCTCCCCGCTTTATGCAAGTTGCCAACATGGCTGTTATTGCCCGCTCGGCATCATTTGTTGCACTGGTAGCCCTTGGGCAAATGACAGTGATGATTGCCGGCTTGATTGACCTTTCCGTCGGATCAATCGCTGGTTTTGCGGGAATTATTTCCGCAATGATTATGAGTGGTTTGCCTTGGATTAATCCCTTTGTTGCATTAATCATGGGGGTGTTGGTTGGAACAACTATTGGCGCAATCAATGGATTGATTGTTTCTAAAATAAAACTTAACCCTTTTATTGTTACCCTGGGTATGCAATTCGTCCTGAATGGGATGATTCTGGTGGTGACAGGTGGTTGGGCGGTTGCCAATTTGCCGAAACAGATAGAATTTCTTGGAAAAGCCACCATTGGTCCTGTGCCTGTACCAACCATCATCACAGTGGTTGTTGCCATAATTCTTGCTTTTGTGCTCAACCGAACGTATGTTGGACGGCGAATTTATGCAATGGGTGGAAACAAAGACGCCGCAATCCTGGTGGGTATACCGGTTGACCGGACGACTATTCTGGCATACATGATCTCAGGTACCCTGGCAGCACTGGCAGGTGTTTTAATGCTTGCCCGTCTTGCCTCAGGGCAACCAACGGTTGGAGCAAACTGGATGCTTCCATCTTTTGCAGCCCCAATTTTGGGAGGTGCAGCGCTCAGCGGCGGTACTGGCTCAGTATTGGGTACGCTGATTGGTGGTTTACTGATGGCAGTCATTACCAATAGCATCGTGATGTCTGGCATGTCTGTGTACTGGGAAAATGTGGTTGTAGGGCTGGTGCTTTTCATGGCAATCATCATCGATAAGTTTCGAAAAAAATAGATGTAAAAACTTAATGGGTTTACTCTCTTCCACCTGGAAAATTCCCCGGGTGGAAGATTTTTTATACTAACACTGAGATATTTGTTTCTGTGAATAATTACTGATGTCAAGCCCTTGCGACAGACTTTTTCCTTATTTTCGGAAATTCCTGCTTTTTATCTCTATGTTACTTATTTGGCTGTAACCATTCTATCCCCCAGGTGCTGCTAGCCAGTAAATATTCTCAAATCAGTGTTGGGATGGACGCTGCTGCCCCGGATGCAGGACGCTGGAAACGGACGGCGCCCTGCGGGAGTGGTATGCGGGCGAGCCGGAACACCTGGCGCGGCGCAGGAGCACACCGAACAAGTACATCGGCGTGCTGCAGGGTGTGGAGGATGAGAGCAACGATCCCGAGCTGAGCGCCAGCTTGGAGCGGGGCAGGGGGCTGCTGGATGCGATCGCCGGGCGGGTGGCGCTGCGCGCCCGGGCGCTATTGGATGAAATGAAGGTTTGATCCGGGCAGGCAGGCAGCCATCATGCCGGGGGACTTAAGGATGGGTCGAGCGTTCCACGCAGGTATTCCATATATCCCTTGCCCTTCAGGTGGGTCGTTTTGCCGGCGGCGCTGCGGAATTCCCCTTCGGCATGGAAGGCCACGTTGGTGACCAGCAGCCTGTCTCCGCGGGCGTCGACCAGGTCGATCGGCGTGGTCTCGTACACAAGGCGACCGGCGCTGGATTGCATGGTGGCGCGCCAGCGCTGCGGGTAGATGGTCTTTTCAGGCGAGCCGGGCGCGGCGGGGCTTTCGGCAAACTCGAGGTATTCGATCTCGTAGGAATCGGCAGGGTGGTAGCCGCCATCGGGGATGGTCATGACGCCGCCCTTGATGTAGGTCTCGCCCTTGCGTCCGAGATAGAAAAGACCATTGGAGATGAACTCCTCGTTCCAGGTGACCGGGTCGTAATGCCAGTAGCCGACGCCGATGGTGGCGGGGTTGTTGATCAGGCGGGCGGTGACCTTGTCAAAGCCGCCGATGCCGGCAATTTCGTGCACCTTACCCTTGAAGGTGACGGTGCCGCTGTAGGTATACTCGGGGAAAAGCAGGAAGGAATACAGGTTGGCGGTCATCACGTGGTCGGGCACCCAGTGGGCATACTTCATCTTCCCGGAGATGCGGTAAACGATGTCATTTTCCTTATCGTTGTAATAGAGGTCCAGGAACGGCCATGTCCCTTTGATGCGGACGACGTCGCCGATCTGCAGGTCGAGACCGCTGCGGGAATAGATGACCTGGGTGCGCTTGTAGGTGGCGGTGTCAAACCAGCGGTAGAGGCGGTTTTCATAAACAAGCTGGGCGACGATGAACACGCCGTTCTGATCGCCGGTGAACCCGGGGACGCGCAGGTCGGCTCCATGCATGTGCCCGACGTGCACACCAAGATTGACGGCATGGCAGGGACCGTCGCCGAAGAGGGAGGAGAAGAGGAAGTAGCAGGTCCAGTCGCTGGCAGGGAACTGCATCCCCAGGGCGTAGTCATCGACATAGGATGAGGAGCGCCGCATGATCTCTTCGAACGAGGTTGGTTCGATGAACCTTTTTGATGAACGCTGTAAGGATGAATTGTCATTATCCATGGAACACCGCCTTTGTTGAGATATCCTTTAAATTCTTCCGATCAAAGCGTGTGGATCTGTTATTTAATACCTTATCATCACCTTTCCGCAGTGTCAACTCAGGAGGAGTTGATGATGATCTTCAGGATGCCTGCAGCCCCCTCTGCCCACAGGAGTGGTCACATGGATTAGATAAATGCTATACTAGCAGCAGATGTCTGACCTGATCCGCTGGATCATCTTTCTTGCCGTCACGGTCGCAAACCGTAATTGCGCCTGGGAATTCGTGAAACCAGTCAGCGTTTTGATGCATAGTTAACCCTTTCGTGATTATTTTATCGAGCAATAGAATAGTAGCATAAGATGGGAATTAAACACCCAATCCCCCAGGTTCTGCTTACCTGCAAGTATTGTTAAATCAGTGCTGGGATGGACGCCGCTGCCCCGGATGCAATGCAATCAACAGGATTGGACCGAAGACTGGAATCACAATTGCAATCATTCCCCAGAACAAATAGCCCGCAGGTGGTAAGTTCCGTTTACGCAGGAACATCAATCCCATTACCGCTAAAATAATGATTACAATAACCAGCAATGCTTTAATGAGCGTACCGGGGAGTGCTTCCATATATGATTAATTGTATGGGGAGTTGGGTAATCGGGCAAGAGCGAAGGGTAAAAGATTGGAAACCCGGGGTGAGTATTGACCCAATTATTGGAACCTGAAAATCCCTGTTTGCATCCATAGTGCATGGGTCGGGTTGTTGTCTTGACAGATTTGTTAAATCCCCCTATTTTTATCAAATTTCGGTATAATTCATCCACTTTGCCGGATTCAGGGCAAAAGAGGATTAAGGAATGACTGATTTATTACTTGCATTTATTACCGGTTTGACGACCGGCGGCTTGAGCTGCCTGGCGGTTCAGGGCGGATTACTTGCCACTTCATTAGCCAATCAAATCGAGAGGGATCTGGAAACCCGCGTCTCCTCCGGAAAAAGCCGAAATCGCAGGACAAATACTCCAAATCCAGCCACCCACACCATTCAACCGATATTGCTATTTCTGGCAGCCAAAATCGCTGCATATACCCTGCTGGGCTTGGCACTGGGTGCCCTGGGATCACTCATTCAACTTACTCCCCTGACCCGTGCTGTCCTGCAAATCGGGGTGGGTATTTTTATGGTTGGGTCTGCCTTACGCATGTTCAATGTTCATCCCATTTTCCGGTATTTCAGTTTCGAACCGCCGAAGTTTGTAACCCGTGCCATTCGCCGTACCGCCCGTGACGAGGTTTCATTCACTACCCCCATCGTTCTGGGCATGATGACTGTATTGATCCCGTGTGGAGTCACCCAGGCAATGATGGCACTGGCTGTTGGTACGGGAAACGCCCTGCAGGGTGCTTCCCTGATGTTCGCCTTTACCCTGGGTACCAGCCCGGTCTTCTTCCTCGTTTCTTATCTTGCCACCCGACTGGGTAACAAAATGGAAGCCGGTTTCAAGAAGTTTGTGGCGGTCGTTTTATTGCTGGTCGGATTATTCTCAATCGAGACGGGTCTCAATTTGGCTGGTTCACCCATTTCCGTCAGCCGGCTGGCACGTGCCATCCAATCCAATAATTCACCAGTGGTCGAAACACTACCCACGCTGTCCGAAAACTCTTTGGTACTGTATGCCGAAAATAGCGGCTATTCTCCCCAGGTATTGTATGCGCGTGCAGGGGAACCCTTGCAGCTCATCATAGAATCAGAGGATACCCGTTCGTGTGCCCGGGCATTCGTTATACCCAACTTGAACTATCAGACTTTGCTGCCCATCACGGGTCAGGTTCCGGTGGAAATTCCCGCCCAACAAGCCGGCACGGTGTTACAATTTGCTTGTTCAATGGGTATGTACACTGGCGAAATTGTGTTCAACTAGTATGAAATAAAAAAATGACTTCAACAACCTTTTCCATCCCTGATATGCACTGTTCAGCCTGCGTGATGCGCCTGGAAGCCCTGGAAGATGATTTGGAGGGGGTAAAAAGCGCCACCGGCAGTTACCACCGCCAGCAGCTCATTGTGGATTATGATGAAAAACGCGTCACCAAAGAACAGATTATGGAAGCAATTACCAGGTTGGGGTATCACCCGGTAGTCCGCTGAATCTCAATCCCTCTCCCGCAAAGAAAGCATTGCAAGCCCTGCCACTACCAGCCCATACAACGGAAGGCTGAGCAGCATTACCCCTTTGTCTGCAAGGTTGCCGCCTGCAATCAATTCCTGCAGTACCTCGTTTGCGTAAAAAAGCGGGGTGGCATAACTGAGAAGTTGTGACCATTCCGGCAATTTGTCGATTGGGATGATAATACCGGAAATGATCATCGAAATGATAATGATGGGAAGGACAACCACGACCTGCCCTTCATTGCGCGCCACGCTGGAGATGAGAATCCCCAAAGCCATGCTGATGACAGACAACACCCAGTAAACCAGGTAAATGGATGCCAGCCGGCTGAATGTATAACCCAGGTCAAACAACCAGTTCAATTCGGCTAATATGAGCATACTTTGCAAAGTTACCAAAACGGTGTATGCCAAAAGATAGCCAATAATGATTTCAAATGAATTGTAGCCGCTGATAAATGTACGAGCCAGGGTACCCGCCCGCCGGTCACGCACCAGCACGATTGCCGTCAGCATGAATGTGATGAAGTGCACCACAAACGCAGCATACGGTATCACGTAAGTGCTGATGTTGAACATGGGATTCGCCAGGGCATCAAAAAGAACCTTGATGAAATAAATAATCACCAGCGGGAAAATCAACGCAATGCCAACCAGGCGGTGATCCCTGCGCAATTGATTAAGCACTCTGCTGGCAATGAAGCCGATGTGTTTAAGTACGAGATTCATCTTTACCCTCTCTCATACTGTTACCCTTCCGTTCGGCAATCATCCGCAGTACCACTTCCTCCAGGGTGTCTTCTTCCACTTCAATCCGGCTGATGGAGGGATCAAGCCCGTAAGTCTGCAGGACTACAGGCAATTGTTGCGGATAGTCGCTGACCTCATGAAGGAAGAGCTGGTCATTCCGCCAGACTTTTATTTTTGCCCGGTTATTCCACAAGAGTTGTTGTGGACTTTCGGATGCCAGTACCTCCCCTTCATGCAGGATGGCAAGCGTGTTGCAGTGGGTGGCTTCGTCCATTTGATGGGTGCTGATGATGATCGTTTTTCCTTCCTCGCACAGGGTGCGGAAATGCTGCCAGAATGCCTCCCGCAACTGCGGGTCGATTCCAGATGTAGGCTCGTCTAAAAATAGAATTTGGGGTTGGTGCACCAGGGAGCAAGCCAGAGAGACCCTTTGTTTCATGCCGCCTGAAAAAGTGTAGACCGGGTCATTTGCCCGATCGGTCAAGCCCACAAATTCGATAACGGTATTCACCTTTTGGGTAATATTCTCGACCTGATGGGCATTGCCAAAAAAGCGGATGTTATCACGGGCAGATAGGTCGTCATACAGGGCTGGTTCTTGCGGCATATAACCAATTTGCCTGCGAAGCCTGCTTTTGTTTTTAATGGGATCGAGCCCCAAAACAGAGCAGTGACCCGAGCTGGATTTTATGGCTCCAACCAATAAACGGATGAGGGTGGTTTTTCCGGCACCGTTGGGACCGAGCAATCCAAATATTTGACCTGGCTCTATCTTCAGGTGCACGTTGTACAGCGCCTGTACTTGTTTGTACTTCTTGCTGAGCGCTTCGACATGCACGGCTGCCGAATTATCCATTTTTATTACTCCAGGATTTCGTCTGAAATGATGTACCCATTATAGCGAAATTCAACTTCTACCGTTCTTCTTTCTTCTCAGTAATAAAGGTCCCGCCCAATCCACCGCCCAACCAAAGATGGCGTAGATATATGGCACGATTCCCAACCCGATGGGTACGTATACCACCTTGCGAGGCCAACGAATTAACCAATAAATGGCAGTGGCAACACGTGATGCAGGTACTGCCAGTCTTTCCGCCGGGATGCGCCTGCCCTTCGGGCTGCTTTCAGTGTGGTCAAAAAATTCTGTCGTAACGGGTCCAGGGCGTACCACGCTGGCTTCCACCCCGCTGCCGCGCAACTCCCTGTAAAGCGAAATCGTGAAAGCGTCCAGGAAGGCTTTGCTTCCGCTGTACATTGCCACCCCTTGGGCTGGCAGCCCGCCTGCCACCGAGCCAATGTTAATAATGTGTCCGCTGTGACGCGTTATCATGGCTGGTAAAAACAACCTGGTGAGATGAACAACTGCTTCGACATTTACCCTCAATATTTCGAGTGCTGTCTCCCAGGGCATATCATAATAATACCCATACCATGCCAGCCCGGCATTGTTCATCAATACATCTGGAACACCCCACTGCTGCATCACCTGGTCAAAAACTTTGGTGCGCGCTTCGGCATTGTTTAAATCCGCCTGGATGACGTGGGGATTGCCTCCCTGTAACTGAATGGCTTCTGCCAGGGCATCCAGTTTTTCCTGGCGGCGGGCAACCAGAATAACCCGCATACCTTCCTGCGCCAATCGGATGGCAGTTACTGCGCCAATCCCACTGGACGCGCCGGTAATAAGAACGGTTTTTCCAGCCAGCCTGGATTTTTTGGAACCTTTTTCCATAGGGAATCCCTGAAATGATATCCACATCTATTCTAGTCTGGATTTGCCCGCAGTACATTAAATGAATCTTACGGTTAACAAAAAACCTCCATGGAGTTCCATGGAGGTTGATAAAGTTTAAACAGAGGATTACACCCAGCCGCGCAGCTGCATGGCTTTGACAACCTTGGCAATCGCCACCATGTATGCTGCATCCCGCATGTACACTTTGCGCTCCATAGCCATTTCCAACACACTTCGGAATGCTTCCGTCATTTTGTTGTCAAGTTTTTCTAGGACTTCCTGTTGAGTCCAGTAGAAATTCATATCATTCTGGACACCTTCAAAGTAAGAAACGGTTACGCCGCCTGCATTGCAGAGAAAATCGGGCACCATGAAAATTCCGCGTTGTTTGATGATTTCATCTGCTTCGGGTGTGGTGGGTCCATTGGCGCCTTCGGCGATTAATTTCACGCGTGTGCTTATTTTTTGCACTGTTTCGCCATTGATTTGACCTTCCAGGGCGGAGGGGATCAATACATCCACATCCTTGCTTATCCAGGCATCCCCGGGTTCGATTATGATAACCGGCTTCACGGGCTTTGTTCTTGTCAATTGAACCATACTGGTCGGTGATGGAAAGTAAAAAGTGCGGGTCAATCCCGGTTTCCTTGGTAACGGTGTAACCTACCCGGTCATCCCTATCCCAATAGGAGACGCACACCACTGTGCCTTTGAGCTTTTCGATAAATCCGATGGCAGCAAATTGGGCTACATTGCCAAACCCCTGGATTGCTGCCTTGCATTGGGATGAATCGATCCCCAGATGCTTGAGGGCCTCGCGCACGGTAAAGATGACACCATATCCGGTAGCCTCTTTTCTTCCCAGGGAACCGCCGCCACCGACAGGTTTGCCGGTAATAACACCCGGGGTATACTGACCCGCCAGCATGGAATACTCATCCATCATCCAGCCCATCATTTGAGGTGTGGTACCCACATCAGGAGCAGGTACATCAATGCGTGGACCAATATTTTTCCAAACAATCTGGATATAGGCACGCACCAGGCGTTCCTTCTCAGAATCAGACAGGGTGGCAGGATCCACCACCACGCCGCCCTTAGCCGCCACCCAGCGGAATGTCAGCCACGGCGCATTTCCAGGTCATCCAGGTTGCCAGGGCTCGTACCGTGTCTATTGTCTCAGCCGGGTGAAAACGGATACCGCCTTTGTTGGGACCGCGGGCATCGTTATGCTGAACACGGAAACCATGGAAAACCCGGATGCTGCCATCATCCATGCGCACCGGAATACGGAAATGAAATTCGCGCATTGGCCAGCGCAGCATTTCGCGTACCTGCGGGTCAAGCTGCAGCATCTCTGCCACATTATCAAACTGGGATTGTGCCATTTCAAAAGCATTTGTAGTTGATGCCATTCAATCGCTCCTCGAACATTTATCAATCCAGACCACTGAATTTTGGGTAAGGGGTAATGCGGGTGAGCTGGTCTGCAGAGATGATAAGCGGACACCACGGAGGTGCCCGCCATATTTATTTCAACGATGCAAAACCAGCAAATCTGCCTCCCCGAGCATTTGCTCTCCCATCAGGGTAGCAAAGTTAACCGTCTAAGTCAATATGATGAAAGTCGGATTAACCAGGTGAAGAATGGAAGGGAGATTTTGGTACAAAATAGCCCTGTTCTTACGGTACGATCGGTGTTTTGAAATAACGGACTGCTGACCAGGTACTGGTTTGTCCGGCAGCATTGACTGCCCGCACCCGCCAGTAATAGCGTGTGTTTGGGTTCAGGTTCTCAGTGAATGTGTACTCTGAAGCTGTTACATCACCAGAAATAACTTTCTCGATCAAGCCGCTGCTGAAGGCATTATCCAATGCCACCTGTAATTCGTATCGCTCAAATGTTGTCCCGGCAGGCACCGTGGAATTCGTCCAGTCCAGGCGGGGGGTCAGGCTCGTCACCAAGCCATTGTTGGCTGGACTGCCCAAACCGGGTGTGCTGGGTGTGTTTGCGGTTGTGAACTGCCATACTTCCGACCACAGGCTGGGTCCATTTGTGCCATTCGCCCGTACCCGCCAGTACATGACCCGGTTCTTCGCCAGGTCTTTGCTGGCGGTGTATTGTGAACTGCTGGCATGTGGTGCTGATTGCCAATGAGGAAAATGTGCTGTTGTAGCCAATCTGGATGGTGTAACTCGTGGCACCATCTACATCCTGCCAGTCAAATGTCGGTCGGGGGGAGTCTGCTACCCAACTGGTTATTGTTGCCTGTTGTACATCGGGAGATTGCTCAGAGGTGACGGCTGACCAGCCAGTTGTAGGAGTGAGAAGTTCAGGCGGCAGCATGGCACTGCGGAAGTAACGCGTCACCGACCAGGTACTGTAATGCCCTGCACTGTTAAATGACCGCACCCGCCAGAAGTAGCGTGTGTTCGGGTTCAGGTTCTCAGTGAAGGTGTACTCTGAAGCTGTTACATCTCCAGCAATTACTTTCTCGATCAAGCCGCTGCTGAAGGCATTATCCAATGCCACCTGTAATTCGTATCGCTCAAATGTTGTCCCGGTAGGCACCGTGGAATTCGTCCAGTCCAGGCGGGGGGACAAACTTGTCACCAAGCCATTATTGGCAGGACTGCCCAATCCAGGTGTGCTGGGGGTGTTTGCGGTTGTGAACTGCCATACTTCTGACCACAGGCTGGGACCATTTGTACCATTTGCCCGTACCCGCCAGTACATGACCCGGTTCTTCGCCAGGTCTTTGCTGGCAGTGTATTGTGAACTGCTGGCAGTGGTGCTGATTGCCAATGAGGTGAATGTGTTGTTGTACCCAATCTGGATGGTGTAACTCGTGGCGCCATCCACATCCTGCCAATCAAAGGTCGGTCGGGGGGTATTTCCCATCCAACCAATTTCGGGAGACAGGGACACAGGATTTAACATGGCACTGCGGAAGTAACGGACTGCTGACCAGGTACTGGTTTGTCCGGCTGCATTGGTTGCCCGCACCCGCCAGAAGTAGCGTGTGTTCGGGTTCAGGTTCTCAGTGAATGTGTACTCTGAAGCAGTTACATCACCAGAAATAACTTTCTCGATCAAGCCGCTGCTGAAGGCATTATCCAATGCCACCTGTAATTCGTATCGCTCAAATGTTGTCCCGGCAGGCACCGTGGAATTCGTCCAGTCCAGACGGGGGGTCAGGCTCGTCACCAAGCCATTATTGGCAGGACTGCCCAATCCAGGTGTGCTGGGGGTGTTTGCGGTTGTGAACTGCCATACTTCTGACCACAGGCTGGGTCCATTTGTACCATTCGCCCGCACCCGCCAGTACATGACCCGGTTTTTCGCCAGGTCTTTGCTGGCGGTGTATTGTGAACTGCTGGCAGTGGTGCTGATTGCCAATGAGGTGAATGTGCTGTTGTAGCCAATCTGGATGGTGTAACTGGTGGCGCCATCCACATCCTGCCAGTCAAATGTCGGTCGGGGGGTATTTCCCATCCAGCCGATTTCGGGGGTCAGGAGTACTGGTGAGGTAATGGCGGTGCGCACTGCGAAGGTGGTTGACCATCCCTTGGTTTGATCCAGAACATTAAATGACTGTACCCGCCAGTAATATTTTGTATTTGGGTCGAGGGTTACCGGCAATTGCAGTTCCGGCACCAGGACGTTTGTATTCTCATGGACAATGGAAGTAAATCCAGAATCAAGTGCCAATTGGAAGTGATACCGGCTCAGATACAGTGCAGTATTACTCCATTTGAATAAAGGCGTATATTGCGTGGTCAGGCTGTTATGAACAGGTGAAGCCAAAACAGGAATGGCGGGGGTGGAAACAAAATCAGCAGTTACAGATTTATCGCCATCCATCACCAGGGTAATTTGATTGGCGGTACCTGAAACATCACCACTCCAGGAGTGAAACTGAATCCGCTGACTGCCTGGGCGGTCAGGGTTACTTGTGTACCAATCTCATACATGCCCGCTTCACAATTGGGTAGTGGTGCAGCCGTCACGGTACCTTTGGTTGCAGGATTTACCCCGGTTGTTAAGGTATAGCAGGATACTGCACATTTGGCGGTGGTACCTTGAACAAAACCAACCAGGGCGGTTTCCCCGGCTTCGTTGAAGGCGCTGATTTTGTAGTAATTAAAATTATTATCGCAAACCAGGTTTGCCTGGGTGAATGTTGTTGCATTGGCTGCTACTGTAGCAAAATAGTAGAAATCCCAAACGCCACCAACTACACCCCAGCGGTACACCTTGAAGCCGGTTTCGTTGTTGGAATTATCCATCCAGGAAATGGTGATGCTGTTTTGCGTGGTGCTCTTGATTTTAAGGTCAGATGGGGGGTAAGGAACTGTTGCACAGGATTGCGTTACGGTGAAAGATAGACTGTACTCAGGGATCGTGCTGTTCTGCCCATTTTCATCAACCTTGACGTAATATGTACCGGCTGCCAATGCCTCAGTTCCACAGGCTCGGTTGACCAGGGAGTAATTCCCGTTGCCAGAGTTGTCATCAAATTGCAATTCGGTCTGGTTGCTGTCATACAGCCACAGGCGGGTATCAGCACCGGTGCTGCCATTTGTTTCAATACTTACAGCCGAAGGGCTGGTTATCACGAATTTCACCCAATCCACGTCAGTGGCTGGATTAATATTGTGCGTTTGAACCTGTCCTGAAGTGATAGTCTTGGCTTGTTCGAATGTGTTATCGGTTTCATAAACATCCTTTGCAACCGTTGTAAACGACCAGAAAGCGGTTGCATTTCCGTTCGCATAGGTCGTTCCTGCACCGTTCACAGCCCGAACCTGCCAGTAGTAAGTGGTATTCAAACTTAAGCCGGATAATGTTTTGGAAACACCTGTACCGTTGGAGACCCAATTTGTGCAGGCGTTATCGTTGGTGGTATCGTAGCAATATTCATACGCTGTTACACCGCTGCTGGCTCCCCAGGATAAAGTTGGACTGGTGGACTGACCGGTGAGACCGCTGGTTGGGGAGGTTTTTGCAAATGCCCCGGGTAACGCTGCAGAACTGTTGTTAACAGTGACGGTATCACTCCAGATGGTTTGAATGACCGCCCCAACTGAGTTCAAGCGTTTGTACCTCAATGAGGTATGTTCCATTTGCAAGAACAGATGTTGTAAATGTAAATTGTTCGTAATCCAGGTTGAAATAACCATCGGTGGGGATGGCATTTATCCAGGCACCGCCATTTATCCGGTACTGGACAGATGCAATCTTATTGATAGTTATGTTTTGGGCAACACAGTAAGGTAATGCGCAGCTTGTACGCGGGAACGCATCATCATAAGCATATCCCGTGAAAGTTAACTGGGATACCGTTGCCGGGTCGGGAGAGTACAAACCCATATTGATTTTGGGTTTGGTGTCCACCGGATCCATGCGTCCGTTTGTGTCTGAATCGCGCCAACCCACTTGCTGTGCGGTCGTCCAATGCAGGTTCCAGGAATTATCATTCATGATGACATTGGTCTGTGCACCAGGATTGTTATACTGGCAATTGCTGTTTGCAATTCCCAGGTAACCGTACTTGACTGTGGGGTCTGTGCAGCCGCCATAGCCTTCCTGGTAGTAATTATCAGCAGCCCGGAAAATGTGACCGGTTTCATGTGCGCTTACCCGGTCCATATTCGCAATACCCCAGCCATTATTATCATAGGTGACAACCATGTAGGGGCCGCCCAGGTATGCATAAGCAAAACGCCCGTTAGAGAATTTTCCGTCTGCATCATTCAGGCTGTCAACGACAAAAATCACAAATGCCCAGTCAGTACCTTTCTGAGAGCGCAAGGTGTTCAGGTAATTGCGGGTTTTGCCAAATTTATCGCTGCCACTGTATCCCATGTTAGACATAACCTGGTCAACCCATAATCCATCATCAACGGAAGACATGGTAATGGGTTCGTAGGTGGTTGGGACGGTGTACTGGATGTCATACTGGAAGGATAACGGCACGCCATTGGCGCTTGCCTGTTGTGCCCACCAGCTCAATCCGGATTGAATTTTACTTACCACCTGGTCACGGCGGGATGTGGTCCAATTTTCTCCGCTGCCGGTGCTTTCCGGGAAAACGATACCAACCGCCACGCTGCCAATCATGTAATCACTGGTGTTGGAAATGCCAGGAGCACTTGAGCCGGTTGAACTCATCATGCTTATGGGAGCATCCGGGGCAAAAAGCATGTCATCAAAAATGGGGGTTTGTTCTGTTTCGGTGGTTTCGGTTTTCAGAAACTCCACCGGCTGGCTCCAGCTGTTGTCATCTTCAATGCTCTCTGCAATGACATTATCAACATCTGCAACGACTGCAACACGGTGAGCGCCAGCGTCGACTGAACCCGGCAGCAGCACATCACTCTGCACAAAGGTTTGACCGGATAATAAACTATCGACGGTCCAACGTTGTACTTCCTGGTCATCCAGGTACAGGCTGACTGCGAATGGAGTCAAGGTATCTCCACCGTTGTTGACAAATGCAAAATCGATGAGCGTGTCCTGACCGGTGTAAAGTTCAACCGTTTCTCCGCTTTCCGATTTTGAAACAATTACAAAGGGAGCCGACCAGCCATCCGGCGTGAAAGGTGCCAGGTTGGGGGAGATAACTTCGGGGGTGGTTGTGGGTTCTGGTGTGGGGGTAATTTCGGTAGGGATAGTGGTTTCGGTGATTTCGGGAGTTGGTGTTGCAGTCGGCTCGAGCGTTTGCGTGACCTCAACAACAGGGGGTTCCTCGGTTACCGGAACATCGGTTGTGGTAGCCGGGTCTTCCGACTGGGCGTAAGCAACTGTGTTAACTTTCATCCCCAGGCTTGCAGCCACAAAGGAGATGATGATTATGATGTAAAGCAGGTTTTTCAGGTTTGTTCTTTTCATCTAATTTCTCTTCACTAATGAACCGATAATATTTATTGCCGGGTATCTCGCTGTTATTTTTATGTTTGTAATCAGTAATAATTCGGTTTTGTTTATTTACCTATCAGCATTGTAGCATTTCGCTTAAATGGAACACAGGGCTGTAGATTACAGAAATGCCAACCTTACATTTCTGCAAATTAGATAAAAAATGACAGTTTTTTATGTTTTATTGAATTCTTAAGGGGGTGCGATAGAAGTAAGGTTATCTCGTACTGTTCTCAATTACAGCAACATATGTAAATCGTAAGCAAAAACGCAGGCTCATTTACATTTGGAGTAAATGCACCCGGCATTTCTCTATATCTGTTTATGGCTAACCCGGGCGGGTTGCTTATGTATTTATGGTTTTGCGATTTGGATTAACTTTAAACCCGGATGCTTTGTGTGCCAGTCTGTTACCATCTGGTAGGCATGGGCAGTCTTCAACAGCGTGTGCTCCTGGAAATGTGCCCCCATTAACTGCATTCCAATCGGCAGCCCGCTGTCATCAAACCCGACCGGGAAAGCCAGTCCCGGCACACCCGCCAGGTTGGCTGGCAGGGTGAAAACGTCTTCCAAATACATTGCCAGCGGGTCTTCAGCTGTGCTCACCCCGCCGGAATGCTGTGGTTGGCGTGACCGGTGCGGCAATTACATCCACTTTTTGATAGGCTTCGTCAAAATCCCGTTTAATGAGGGTGCGTACTTTTTGTGCCTGCCCGTAATAGGCATCATAGTAACCGGCAGAAAGCGCATACGTTCCCAGCATGATGCGGCGTTTCACTTCCGCCCCAAATCCTGCCCCGCGGCTTTTGCGGGTCAGGGCAATCATGCTCGGGTCATCCACCCGCAAGCCAAAGCGCACCCCGTCATATCTTGCCAGGTTGGCGGATGCCTCGGCTGGCGCAATCAGGTAATAGACCGGCAGGGCATATTCCGTGTGCGGCAGGGAGACCTCAATAATTTCAGCACCCAATTCCTGCAGGTGGAAATTGCCTGGCGAACCGCCTGTTCCACTGCGGGCTGCATCCCGGCGATGAAGTATTGGGCTGGCACCCCCACCCGCAATCCATGCAGGTCAGGCTGCTCCGGCAGTGCGTAATGCGGCACCGGTACATCCTGGGTGGTGGCATCACGTGGATCGTAACCTGCCATGTGCTGAAACACCAGCGCTACGTCCGCTGCATTCCGCCCCAGAACCCCAACGCTGTCCAGGGAGGAGCCGTATGCCACCAGACCATACCGTGAAACCCGCCCATACGTGGGTTTTAGACCGGTCACACCGCAAAATGCAGCCGGCTGGCGCACACTGCCGCCGGTATCGGTTCCCAATGCAACCGGTGCCATACGGCTGGCAACTGCTGCCGCTGAACCACCGCTTGAGCCGCCCGGCACCCGGTCGATATCCCACGGGTTGCGGGTGGTCTGGAAAGCCGAATTCTCCGTGGATGACCCCATGGCGTATTCATCGGTATTGGTCTTGCCGAGTGTCACCATGCCGGCATCCAGCAGGCGCTGCAAAGCCGAGGCGGTGTAGGGGGGCACAAAATTTTCCAGGATGCGGACCCGCAGGTGGTGCGCACCCCTTTCTGGCATAAAACATCCTTGACTGCCAGGGGCAGCCCGGTCAGCGGAGAAAGCGAAAGGCTGGCATCTTTCCGCCAGGCGGAAAGCGCCCGATCTGCCTGGTCAGCCTGCTGATAAGCCAGTTCAGGGGTTAAGGTGAGAAATGCCAGCAGTGTGCTATCCTGCTGCCCGATTTGATGCAGATAGGCAGTGGTTAATTCGCGGCTGGAGATGTCGCCGGTTTGCAAGGCGCGGCTCGCCTCTACGGCAGTGAGGTCTGTAATATCTGTCATGTTCACTCTAAAACGGGTGGTACCCGGAATTGTTTTTCTTCCACCTGTGGCGCGTTCTGCAGAATTTCATCCAGGGTCAAACCCGGGCGGGATTCATCCGGTCGCAAAACGCTGTGCGGGGGCAGGATGCTGGAAGTAGGGGCTATCCCGCTGGTATCCAGTTCCAGCAGCCGGGCAGCATAATCCAGAATGGCAGACAATTGCGGACGGAATCGTTCCAGCTCTTCGTCTGTCAGTTCCAGGCGCGCCAGGGCGGCAATGTGTTCCACTTCTTCCCGTGTCAGGCTCATGGCAGGTATTATATCAGACCAGGTTTTTCATCGTTTTAAATAAAATGACGGGTGCCGTCTGGCACCCGTCTGTGATTATCCCGGTTTCAGGAAACACCCGTTAAGCGGGCGTCCAAAATCTCTTCCACGCAGGGTTCCAGCGCCTTGCGCAACGCTTCCATGCTGACTCCGCCCACCTTCATCATCAATTCCCCATTGGCACTGCTGTCACCGGCGAAGGTGCCCATGGAAATAATGTCACCACCAATTTCGCTGACGGACCTGGCAATTTTCGCCAGTTGACCCGGCTGGTTGGCTACCAGCAGAGTAATGCGAATGCCTGGCTGGCGGGCACCCATCACTTCCAAAAAGACTTTGAAAATATCCGTCTCGGTTAATATGCCTACCACTTTGTTATCCCGCAAAACCGGTAAACCGCTCACTTTTTTATCTGCCATAACCCGGGCGGCTTCCTCCAAGGGCATATCTTCTGTAATGGTAATCACCTGGCGGGTCATAATTTTCTCAATCGGCAATTTGCTCATCATCGATTTGACTTCCCATTTATCCAGCAGGGTGGCATCCGATGGAGAGGCTTTGACCAGGTCGCGCTCGGTCACAATCCCAATCAGGGAGCCATCTTTGTCCACCACGGGCAGGCGGCGGATGTGCTCTTTTTCCATTAATTCGAGCGCTTCATCCAGGGTGGTCTCGGCGGATATGGTAAATACCGGTCGTCTCATACGATTTCCAACTAACATGGGTTCCTCTTTTCTGCAGACTGCAGCAAATAATATGGTTTGTTATTGCATAATCATAGCAGGGTTTTATTAGAAGAAAATTGGAATTTGCTTCCCGTTTGCCATTTTCAGTCCGGATTATTCTGCCCAGACCGAGTTGTACCAGCGCAAATATTCGGTGACATGCGCCGACCAATACTTCTCCGTATGCTCCCCAGGCTGAACGATCCATTCATGCGGGATGGATAAATTTTGCAGCAGTATCTCAAACCGCTCGGCTTCCTTAAATCCGATATCCTGCTTGCCAATATCCATGTAAATGCGGGGCATACTGCCCTCCGGGATGGCATTGACCCATTGCGGCAGGGTGGACAGGGTGGTGGGCAGGCTGTGCAGCCCGATTGCGCCAAAACTTTCCCAGTGGGTGAACGCCAGGCGGGCAGCCCAGGCGGCACCCCGCGAAAGCCCGCCAATCGCCACGCATTCCCGGTTGCGGCAGACAGGATACTGCTGCTGCAGCCAGGGCAGCAGTTCATCGACCAGCACCTGCCCATAGGTGGTATCCGTGTAATATTGCAGGGTATAGAATTCCTCGGGCATGGCAATCACCAGCGGCGCAATTGCCCCAGACCGGATCAGGTGGTCGGCTGCATCGGTAAGCCCCAACCTCTGCCATTGTCCGCCATCCGCATTTTGACCGTGCAGCATGATGAGCAGCGGGTAGGGCTCCGGTCGCTGCGGGTCATACCCGGGCGGAAGATACATGCGTACCGCAATCGGCTTGGGGTAGTTTTCGTTGTGGAAATTCGGTTTCTTCAATGACCCCATATCCCGATGGGTGCTTGGGGTGTATCCATTACCCTGGTTGCCATTGCTTCAGCGGTCTCGGTTTTATCCGCCTGTTGGACGGGTGGAAGTGTGATATCGGGGGAGTGTGTTGGTACAGGTGTATTGGGGCGGCAGGATTGCAGTTGAATAATAAAACCAGGAAAAGGATGAATGTAGATTTTATTGGGATGCGGTTTGGCATGAGACCTGTCGGGTTGTAGAAATTGGAACAACTGCCAAATTATAGTATGGAATTGAGTTCTCCCCATTGCCTTGACGCACATGCGCCATTCAGATTATACTCGAGCAGCCGGGGTGTAGCGCAGTTGGTAGCGCACCGCGTTTGGGACGCGGGGGCCGGCGGTCCGAGTCCGCCCACCCCGACTGAGACAACCGCTGGGATCCGCCCGGCGGTTTCTACTAACAGGGTGAAACTATGGCACGTGCAAAATTTGATGGGGTAATTGAAGCAGTCCGCTATGATCCCGAGGGAAAAATTGCGCTGGCGCGCCTGTATAAACGCCGCGGCGCGGCCTTTTCGGACCATGTGTTGATGGATCGGGATGACCTGTTGCGCTGTTTGAAAAGCCGGCGTAAACTCGTGGCGGGCAAACGGGTGGAATTTATGGCTGGTACGTTTACCACTTCCCTTTACGTCAGTATTCAAGGTACATCCGGCAATGAGGTAATTGTTACACAAGGCGCCAGTTCATCCCATGATTGGCTGCAAGATGTACCCTTGTTTTAGTTCTTCCATTCCAATCTAAATACAGGTCAGCGTGGCATCTCCTTTCCTATCGCTCATCTTCCCGGTTCATAATGAAGAAAACCGTCTTCCACACACACTGGAAATTGTGGACGCCTACCTGAAGCAGCAGTCCTACCAGGCAGAAGTGCTGGTGGTGGAAAATGGCAGCACGGACCGCACCCTGGCTCTGGCACAGGAATTCGCCGCCCGCCTGCCTTACCTGAAAGTATTTCATGAAGATGGACGCGGCAAAGGTCTGGCTGTTCAGCGCGGCATGCGCGAAGCCACGGGGGCATACCGCATGTTCCTGGATGTGGATTTATCCATGCCCATTGACCAGGTCAATCGTTTTATCCCGCCAGCACTGCCCGATATGGAGATAGCGATTGCCTCACGCGAAGGCAAAGGTGCGGTGCGCTATGATGAACCATCCTACCGGCACTGGGTCGGACGCGGTTTTAACCGCCTGGTTCGTATTCTGGCGCTGCCCAGCCTGCAGGATTTGCAATGCGGCTTCAAGTGTTTCCGCGGCGATGTGGCAGATGCCATCTTTCCGCTCCAAACCATTATGGGTTGGACTTTTGATGTTGAGGTACTGTTCATTGCCCGCCAGCATGGCTATAAAGTGATTGAAATTCCCATCCCCTGGTACTACAACCCCAACAGTAAAGTGCGCATCTGGAATGATTCGCTCCAGATGGGGCGCGACCTGCTTGCCATCCGCCGCAACGGGCGCAAGGGGCTGTATGGCAGGCGGAAAACCTCCACTGACTAATCTCGCATGACCCGACACATTCAACCGGATGTACGTTACGAAATCCCGTTCTGGCAGGCGGGATGGTCGTTAATCTGCGGGATAGACGAAGCCGGTCGGGGGGCACTGGCAGGGGCAGTGTATGCCGGTGCGGTGATCCTGCCGCCAGACCCTGAAATGGTGCACGTTCTGGCTGGTGTACGCGATTCCAAGCAAATGACACCCTCCCAGCGCTCTCATTGGGAGACCATCATCAAGCAGGCAGCCCGCACCTGGGGGGTTGGAAGTGCCAGCAGTGAAGAAATTGATGCATATGGGAATCCTGCCTGCCACCCGGCTGGCGATGCAGCGGGCGATTGAAAACATGCAGGTCGTCCCCCAGTATTTACTGCTGGATGCAGTCATTCTCAAACAATTGGATTATCCCCAGACGGCACTGATCAAGGGGGATGTGTATTGCCTGAGCATTGCCTGTGCCTCGGTCCTGGCAAAAACCGCCCGCGACCGCGAAATGATTGCATTGCATGCCATCTACCCGGAATATGGGTTCGACCGCCATAAAGGCTACGGAACCCTGCAGCACCGCCTGGCGTTGCAAAAAACAGGAGCCTGTCTCATTCATCGCAAGACATTTGCTCCCGTCAGCCAGGGGTTGGAGAACCGGGTTTCGAAAAAAGGTTAGCCTGTTATTTCAACCAGTCCCGCGTGCTGTACATTCCCATCCCGATATATTCTTTAAGCACATTGGTAGTAAGCGCAATGTTACCGCTGGTGGGCAGCAAATTCAGAATGCCCTCCTGGATGCTGCCATGCCATAAATTCTCCCAGCCTGTCCGGGTTACTGTGTAATCGGTTGGGGCGGGTATCACCTGGACACCCTGCGATTCAAACATTTGCACAGAACGCGGCATATGCATGGCAGAGGTTATCAGCAGTACCTGGCTCACCCCTTTTTCCTTCAAAATTCTGGCAGAAAACAGTGCGTTTTCTTCCGTGTTTTGGGATTGGTCTTCGAGCCACAGGGCAGTTTCCGGTACACCGGTCAGTATGAGAATTTCTTTCATCTCCTGGGCAGGCGTACTGGTATCCCCTTCGTACCAGGAGATGGTTCCACCGGAAAGCAGCAGGTTTTTTACTTTGCCTTCCTGGTACAACTTTGCAGCATACAAAACCCGGTCGCCCGCACTGTTCACTTCGACACCCGAACGGGGATATTGGTCGGGTTCAGTTGCTCCGCCCAGTACCACCGCCACTTCAACCGGGGAAAAATCTGCCGGTGGGAGATAGCGCCATTCGAGCGAACGCGCCAGGCTCATGCTTACCCAGCGGTTGCCGCTCAGAAAAATCAAAAGTGCCGCTACCACCAATAACAGGTTGCGGAGTTTTGGCCGCTTGCTAAACAAAAACGAAGCCAGCAGCAGCAGGAAATGTCATCCCAACAGGGTAAATCAACAAGGGAAGAAACTTGGATAAGAAAAACGTACATAAAGTGATTCTATCCCAAAAATACTGAATTCAAAACCGGCAAGTTACCTGAAAGACTTGACAGAATTCTCATTAAATCGTATATTTACGATATAAGGAGCGCTTATGCCAGATACCCTTCAAGCACCTTCCCAGGATCAAATCCGGCTGATTGCCATGCTGAAAGCCCTGGGTAACCCCATCCGTTTTCAGATTGTTGAGATGCTGGCGGAGTGCCAGTCCTGCATTACCAACGATATCGTCCTGCGCACTCCCCTGGCACAGGCAACCATCAGCCAGCACCTTAAAGTTTTGCGGGAAGCGGGATTAATTAAAGGCAGTATTTCCGGTCCCGCAACCTGTTATTGCATTGATGAAGAAGCCGTTCGCTGGCTTAAAGAACAAATTGAACGCTGGATACCCCACTGCTGTTAAAGGAAATTTTTAATGAACATGCCATCTTCGACCAAAGAATATTTCGACGACAACGCCTCCAACTGGGATCAACTACGCTCCGGTTTCTTTCGTCCTGAGGTGAGGAACATTGCCATTCAGAAAGCCTACCTGCGTCCCGAATACGCGGTGCTGGACATGGGTGCAGGTACCGGTTTCATCAGCGAGGCAGTTGCCCCCCTGGTGCGCAGGGTGTACCTGGTGGACGGTTCTGAAGCCATGCTGGAGGAAGCCCAGCGAAATCTTAAGCATTTGGACAACCTGGAATTTCACACCGCCGACGGCAGCCATATTCCCCTGCCGGCTGAAAGCATGGATGTCGTCTTCGCCAACATGTACCTCCACCACTGCCTGGATCCACTTGCAGCCATTAAGGAAATGGTGCGCGTTCTGCGTCCGGGCGGCAGGCTGGTGCTTACCGATTTGGATGAGCATACACATGCCTGGCTCAAGGAAGAAATGGCTGATACCTGGCAGGGTTTTTCCAGGGCACAAATTGCTGACTGGTTTGCAGAAGCAGACCTTGTCAATATCAGTCTGGATTGCACCGGAGAACAGTGCTGTGCGCAATCGAAAAGCGAGCCTGCCGAAAGCAAAGCAAATGCCGCTGAAATCAGTATATTTGTTGCAGCAGCCAGCCGCAGGGTTTCCGGCGCGCGGAATGCGGTAAAAGAGCAATATCACAACCTGGCGGCGAATTCCTCCTGCTGTTCTAGCACCGCGTCTTCCTCGTGCTGTTCCAGTTCCAGTCCTGCTGCATCCTCCTGCTGTTCAAGCGACGCTTCATCCTGCTGCAGTAACAGCGAAACCGTCTCCGAACCGGTATCCTTTGAAACCGGGTATGGTCTGGACGAGATAAAACCCATCCCCGCTGAAGCGGCAGAACTATCCCTCGGCTGCGGCAATCCCATCAGCCGGGCGAATTTACAGCCCGGAGAAAAGGTACTGGATATCGGCAGCGGTGCAGGTCTGGATTCCCTGCTGGCCGCCCGCAAGGTTGGCGAGACCGGTTTCGTGTATGGGGTGGATATGACTCCCATCATGCTCGAAAAATCCCGGAACGCTGCCAGCCAGGCGAAGATAAAGCATGTTGAATTCCGGCAGGGACAGGCTGAAGACCTGCCCCTGGAAGCGGGCAGCGTGGATGTGGTGATTTCCAACTGCGTCATCAACCTGTGCGAGGACAAAGGCAAAGTGTTTACTGAAATTTTCCGGGTGCTCAAGCCGGGTGGAAGAATGGTCATCAGTGACATGGTATCGGATATTGCGTTGCCAGCGGATGCCCGTGAACAGGCAGCCAGTTGGGCTGGCTGTATCGCCGGTGCGCTGACCGAAGCGGAGTACCTGGATCTGATCCGCCATGCTGGTTTTGAAACCCCGGACACACAGCGCAGTAAGAGCGGCGGCAGGCTGGGTGATGTGGATGTTTACAGCCTGGAAATCTCTGCACGCAAACCAGCGTAGTGTATCCTATCCAAAATATACCCGGTTGAATGCTGTTTTATGCGTATAATAGAGTATATTGGATAAAGATAGGAAAACTATGAGTGCAATGACAAATATTCCGGGAGGGCGCCGGATAGCCGTATTAATTGACGGTGATAACGCCCAGCCATCTCTGCTTGAGAAAATGCTGGCAGAGACCAGCAAGTATGGCTCTGTAACCATCCGCCGTATCTACGGAGATTGGACCACCTCCAACATGGCTGGATGGAAGGATGTGCTTCACACTTTCGCCATCCAACCCATTCAGCAATTCCGCTTCACCATCGGGAAGAATGCCACTGACAGCGCCATGATTATTGACGCCATGGATATTCTCTACACCGGCGGGGTGGATGGATTTTGCCTGGTCTCCAGTGACAGTGACTACACCCGCCTGGCAACCCGCATTCGGGAAAAAGGTTTTTTTGTGATGGGTATCGGCAAAAAAACCACGCCGCGTGCGTTTGTGAATGCCTGTGACCTGTTTGTGTACACTGAAAACCTGGTGCCGCAGCGCGAACAAAAACCACGTACCCAGAAGAAACGAACAGAAGTTGAAGTAACCGAATCGTCCACACCCGACCCGCTGCCCCTGCTGCACGATGCTTTCGAAATCGCAGTCCAGGAAGACGGATGGGCATTTTTAGGGACGCTCGGACATCACGTTCGCCAGTTGGATCCCGGGTTTGACCCGCGTACATATGGATATAAACAGCTTTCCCAGCTCATCCGGGGTTACCCAAAGGTCTTCGAAGTGAAAGAAATTCGCGGCGAAGACGGAACCCTGGTGATATATATTCATCAGAAAGACTAGGCTCTCAACGATTAAAGACAACACCCCCGCTTATCAGCGGGGGTGTTTGAATTTAACCTAATAATTCCGGATTAACTTTCGGAAATGGAAACGGACTTAATCTTCACACCTGGGTATTCGGGTTTTTGCGGGTTGCGGGGCGGGATGGACATGAGAACGTCCAGCCCTTTTACAATCTGGCCAAAAACGGCGTGTTTGCCATCCAGCCAGGGGGTTGGAACGTGCGTCAGGAAGAACTGCGAACCGTTGGTACCCGGTCCGGCATTTGCCATCGAGAGAACACCAGGTTTGTCGTGCTTGAGGGATTTGTCGAACTCATCTGCAAACCGGTAGCCTGGTCCACCCATTCCGGTGCCGGTGGGATCTCCGCCCTGCACCATGAAATCGGCAATGACCCGGTGAAAAATGGTGTCATCGTAAAAACCCTGGCGGGCAAGGAATACAAAGTTGTTCACGGTATTGGGAACCTGGGCAGCGAACAGGTCAATCACGATATCGCCTTTATCCGTAGCGACTGTCGCCTGGTAATTCTTTTTGGGGTCAATTTCCAAGGCTGGAGGTTTTGACCATTGTTTGTTGGTTGTCATAAATCATCCTTTCCTGTGTAATGCTGTGATTGTAACAGAAAGAGAATTCCCCTGCAAAAAGCGGGATAATAAAGGAAGTAAATATCGTAAAATAAACTTGTTCTGGTTATGCTCTGGCGGGCATGGAGGTGAAAAGTATGGGAGAAATGCGCAGTAACGGTATTCGCATCTGGCTGGCTCGCCTGTTCATTGGACTCGTGTTTTTCTTCAATGTACAGTGTGCCCTGGCGTTTCTGATCGCCCCCCAGGACTATGCACCCGCGTTTGAGCTTATGGGTCCGCCTGGTACTGGCATGGTACGCGGCATGGGCATTCTCTTTTTGATGTGGAATGTACCCTATGCCTTCGCGCTCTGGCATCCGCTGCGTTTCCGGGTTTCGCTCTTATCGGCTGTCATCATGCAGGCAATTGGCGTGATTGGGGAAAGCCTGCTCCTGCTTACTTTTCCAGCCGGATACCTGGTTCTGCAGTCTTCCATTTTACGCTTCATCGTGTTTGATGCGGGGGGATTGGTGCTGCTGATTATTGCCGGTTTACTGGTTTTGGGATTAGAAATAAGATAACAGGCAGGGCATAATCAATAAGCACCCTGCCTGTTCTTTAATCCAATCCCTTGCTTAACTGATGACGGAATTTTATGTCTCTTCGTAATCGGGCTCAACCGCCAGAGTCTTCACGGGTTGAGTGACTGGTTCCACGGCAGTCCTGATGGTAATAATGTGAATGGAAACCCCGATTGCCACTGCCAGTAGAATAAGCTTGACCCACCAGGTATCCACAAAATAATGTCCCGAAACACCGATGGTCGCCCACAAGAGCAGCATGGTAAGCAGTTTGTGGCGCAGGCTAATTCCCCGACCTTCGCGGTAATTGCGAATGTACGCTCCAAACACCCGGTTTGTAACCAACCAGGTGTAGAAGCGGTCTGAGCTGCGGGCATAGGCTGCTGCAGCCAGCAGCAGGAATACCGTTGTGGGTAATACCGGAACAAGCACACCGATCATCGCCAGGACGACTGCCAGGGTACCCGCCACAATCAACAGGATACGGGCAGGACGTGACAGGGCTTTTTGGGATGAAGGACGTGTGTGCATAATTGGATGTATTATATCTGAATATGTTATGGAATCAAGCAGAGAATGTTTCCGGCTAAGATTGTTTGCCTGTGCACTAATTTTCCACGAATAAAACAGGGTAGATTTTCCTTGTTATTTCGTATTTTTACGAGGTTAAGTTCCATATCCCGGCTTGCCAGGATGTCGATTCCCGTTCCAAGCACGTCCTGCAGCACTACCGCACCAGCCTTGACCGGGGCATGCACCTGCAACCCATTTAATGCCTGCATCAACTCGGTAATCCGCGGTTTGGGAAAGGGAGCAGCGGTGTACACCGGCAGCAGCGGGTGACGGGCACCAGCAATTTTTACCGTGGTGGCAATCATACGGCGCGGGTCGGTCAGTTCCTGGTGGGCATAATCCTTGCCGCGCTTGCAGCCCGCACTCACTTCCACGATGGTTTCGCCTTCCCGGCTGATAACCAGGGTGCAGCCCTTGGGACAGGTGGTACAAATTAAATTAATATCCTCGGTCATCGTTTTACAACTCCCACCACCAGTTCGGTGGCTTTTTGCACTTCTTCATAGGCTTTGGGTGTCAATGTCAGGGTGATAATCTCCCCGGGGCGGGCATAAGGCTCCGCCCGGCGCGCCACCAGGTTGCCATTGCTGCGCACCTCCACCCATACGGGCGTTTCAATCGGGCTTTTCACCCGCATTTGCAGGCGCACTTCGCCTTCAGCCAGGCTGTCTTTATCCAGGGTATGCGGTACCACGTAGCGCACGGTGTCATCCGTCTTGAGGGGTACATGCCGCACTTCCTTTGCACGCTCTCGCTGGGCATACAATGCCGCACTTTTACCGGCTGCGTAACCTGCTTCTGTCACCCAATCCACCAGGTCATAGACATGCACCACATTACCGGCTGCAAAAATACCGGGGACATTCGTCTCCAGGTGGTCATCTACTATCGGTCCGCCTGTCAGGGTATCCAACCGAACCCCGGCTTTACGCGAGAGTTCATTCTCCGGAATCAACCCGACAGACAGCAGCAAGGTATCGCAGGGGATGATTTCCTGTGTGCCCGGTATGGGATCCCACCTGTCATCCACCTGCACCAATTCAATGGCTTCAACCCGTTTTGAACCGATGATACGGTTGACAGTGTGTCCGAGCTGCAGCGGGATATCGTAATCCAGCAGGCACTGAACGAAATTACGGGTCAACCCGGTCAGGTAGGGCATCACCTCCAGTACCCGCTCCACGTGAGCACCCTCCAGCGTCAACCGGCGTGCCATAATCATCCCAATATCGCCCGAGCCCAGGACAACAAAGTTTTTGCCGGGCATGTAGCCTTCCACGTTCACCCAGCGCTGGGCAGTCCCTGCAGTGAATACACCTGCCGGACGCATGCCAGGCAGCCGGATTTGTGCCCGGGTGCGTTCGCGGCAGCCCATCGCCAGCACAATCGCACGGGCTTGAATATCCACCACACCGGAAGACTTGCCTGCCGCCAGAATGCGGCGCTGCGGGGAAATATCCAGCACCATCGTATCCAGCAGAGGTTCTACTCCCAATGCCAGGGTTTCGTTAATAAAGTGCTGGGCATATGCCGGTCCGGGCAGGTCTTTTTGAAAGACTTCCACGCCAAAACCGTTATGGATGCATTGCAGCAGGATGCCGCCCATCTCGAAATCACGCTCGATAATGAGCACATCTTCTGCCCCGTTCTTTTTGGCTTCGATGGCAGCCGCCAACCCGCCGGGTCCGCTGCCGATCACAACCACATCATATTTGGTTTTAGCCGGCACGGGTCACCTCCTGCTTGGTGCTGCGCACCAGGAATTCGGTTCCCGGTCCCTTTTTACTGACCTCATACGGCGAAATTCCCAGCTCACGGGAGAGAATTTCAACCACACGCGGCATATCGAATGAACCAAGGCATCGACCGGTTCCCAGCCAGGTACGGCGCTTGATGGCATCATAGGTGCGGGCAGGCAGGGGGGCATGAATCTCCTGGATGATTTCGGCTTCGGTCACATTCTCACAGCGACAGATGATGCGGCCATAGCCGGGGTCGGTCTGGATGAGTTTCAGCTGTTCCGCCAGTGGCAGCTCGCGAAAACGCGGCCGCGCCGGGCGGATGGGATTCCAGTCGCTCTTCTCTGGCAGGCTTTCGCCGGCATTTTTTAATAACGCAATCACACGCAGGGCAATAGCCGGGGCAGCAGTCAACCCGGGACTTTCAATTCCAGCCAGATTAACCAGCCCATGTACTTCGCTGGCTATTTCAACCACAAAATCGTGGGCATGGGCTACACCAGGGGTAAGGCAGGCAGCATTACCCATAGCCCGCAGACCGGCAAATACTGCGATGGTATGCTTTGGCTGCAGCGAAGGCACCAGCTTGTGGGCTCCCTGCCAGATTTCATGCAGTCCGTGCGGGGTGACTTCCCGGTCTTCTTTATCGGCAATCACCTCTGCATTGGGACCAAGGATGGTATTGCCATGAAGGGTAGTGGTGACCAGGATGCCCTTGCCTTTATCCGTTGGAGTGGGAAAGAGCACGTTGTTAATATTCACTTCCGCCCGGTCGAGAACACAGTATTCACCCCGCCGGGGGGTGATATGGAATTCCGGTCGCACACCGGCTTTGTGCATCACCTCGTCTGAATTGACGCCGGCTGCGTTTACCGCCCAGCGGCAGGCAAAGTCGCCCCGGTTGGTGCGCACACCGATAATTTTTCCATTTTCGATGAGGAAGTCTTCAAATGAAGTATCCAGAAGTACGGTTACACCATTTTGGATGGCATTTTCGATGGCGGCAACAGTAACTGCAAATGGATCGCACAATCCGCCTGTGGGAGCCCAGAGTGCGCCGCTCACATTTGGACTGATGTTGGGTTCACGCCGGCGCATTTCTTCACCGCTGACCAGGTGCATGCCTGGCACGCCGTTCCGGATGCCCTGTTCCAGCAATTGCTCCAGCGCCGGGATTTCTTCTTCACCGACTGCCACCACGTAATCGCCGCGCCGCTCGAAAGCGAAACCCAGTTCCCCGGCAAGCGCATCCCACATCGGGTTGGCAAGTACATTCAGCTCCGCTTTGAGGGTGCCAGGTTCGGGGTCATAACCGGCATGCACAATGGCAGAGTTGGCTGCGCTGGCACCCATGCCGACATCGGATTCTTTTTCGATCAGGAGAATTTTTAGTTGGTAACGGGAGAGGAAACGGGCGAGCATGCTCCCCACCACCCCTCCGCCAATGATGATGACATCATACAGGTCTGTCAATGATGGCTCCTTGGTTTGTTTGGGTGATTGGATTATACCCCAGCGAGAGATTGCCATGCTTCCCCACGAAGGTGCTGAGCGATGTTCGCAGCGACAGGCTGTCCCACCCTCACCTAACCTCTCCCAAGGGAGAGGAGCTTGACGAAGATTGTCACTCTGCCTGTCCTTGCGGAAGATGAGTTGAATAAGCCAAGACTTGGTCTTCTGCAAGGAAGTGTAACGATTGATTATCAAAGTCCCGAGATTTTTTGGAATCTCATGCAACAAGCGGGAGACTGCTTCACTGCGTTCGCAGTGACAGGCTGTCCTACCATCACCGAAGGCGTAATAACGATGAAAGGAGAGGAAATAATTATACGCTGCGAATGAAAATCCCTGCGCTATAATGATAGCGAATATGAAAACTGAATCGGTTGCCGCTATTCTGGATGAACTGACCACCCAGGGAGAGCTTTACACCCACCTCGATGGCAGCAAAGTGCAATGCCACGCCTGCGCCCATCGCTGCATCATCCCGCCGGGTGGACGCGGCATCTGCCAGGTGCGCTTCAACGAGAATGGAGAACTGCGGGTTCCCTGGGGGTATGTCTCCGGACTGCACGCCGACCCGGTGGAGAAGAAGCCCTTCAATCACCTGCTGCCCGGCAGCCTGGCACTCACTTTTGGCATGCTGGGATGCAACTTTCACTGTTCCTTCTGCCAGAACTGGGTTACCAGCCAGACCTTGCGGGATCCGGCAGCCAGTATCGGCGCGGAATACATCCGGCGCATTTCTCCACAACAGGTGGTGGATACCGCTCTTCGCAATGGCTGTGACCTGGTGGTCTCTTCCTATAATGAACCGCTTATCACCAGTGAATGGGCGGTGGCGATATTCAAACAAGCCCGGGAAGCCGGGTTGAAATGTGCCTTTGTCTCCAACGGGCATGCCACTCCCGAAGTGCTGGAATACCTCAGCCCGTACCTCACCGCTTATAAAATTGACCTGAAAAGTATGCAAGCCAGCCAGTACCGCCAGTGCGGAGGCAAGCTGGATTCCGTGCTGGAAAGCATCCAGATGGCGCATGCCGCCGGACTGTGGGTTGAAGTGGTCACGCTGGTTATTCCCGGCTTCAATGACAGTACCCAGGAACTTTGGGATACCTCCCGCTTTATCACTTCAGTTTCCAGTGACATCCCCTGGCACGTGACCGCCTATCACCCCGATTACAAGTACGACGATGCACCGCCCACCAGCGCTCAAAAACTGCAGGAAGCAGCCGAGATAGGACAGGAAGCCGGGTTGAAATATGTGTATGCCGGCAATTTGCCCGGACGTGTGGGTTCGCTGGAAGACACCCACTGCCCCAAGTGCCTGAAAGTGCTGGTCAAAAGGCGGGGGTACACGGTGCTTGAAAATCACTTGCAGCAATCCAATACCTGCCCATCCTGTGGGACGGAAATTGCCGGGGTGTGGTTTTAGCTTGTTTTTAGCGAATGTCGTAACATATGTATAAGGGTGACACTCACAGTATGAAAACGAATTTTGAATTGTCGGATCTAGAAGATATTGCTTCAGTGGCAAAGGATATTCGGGTATGGATTGGTAATAAAAGTCATCCCGAACAATATATTGCTGTAAAAGATTTAGATCTTGTACGAGGTTTTATATCTACTTTAGATTTATTAGAAACAGTTCTGACTAATATTCGAGATATGCGTTTACCTGACAAAATTAGCACTTGAGCAATTTGAAAATCCAGCACGGATTGGTTCGCTGGGATGGGAGTTTTGGAAAATCGACATTGAGGAATATTTTGCTTTCAACATTCTAGAATTATGTTATCAATTATCGGAAGGCTGGATAAAAATTCAAAGTTTCTCAGACAAAGAAAAATCTTTTGATATTTTTCGTACTACATACAGAATAACCTGGTGCAATTCGCTTAGCACGTCACAAGTCAACGCATTTTGAGCCAATGCAATTTGAGATCCAAAACATTGCAAGTAAATTTTCGATATTAAGGCGTCCATACAAAATTCAGGACGGTAAACTTCAAAAAGAATTAGCAAAATACACTATTCCAAAGGTTGCAAATTTAATAAAAGACGCTATTCGAGAAGGGTCTGATTATCTCAACATGTTTTAAAGAGGCAACAATTGGGTTGGAAAGGTAAATACTTTCGGGGAGGTTATCTTTATGAAGAAAAAAGATGTTCTCACCAAAATTCTCGCTATCATTGGAACGACCCTGATCTGGCTGCCGATTGTGGCTGCAGTTATTATTGGAATTGTATTTCTTTTTAGAGCGGGTTTCTTCCGAATCGACTACCTGATACCAGCCGAAGTATTTCCAATTGAGTTGATTGGAATGCTCCTGCTTCTGTGGGCTGCCATTCGAAGTAAATATCAATGGAAATTAATTCTGGGATGTATTGTGTTTGTACTGGTCTGCCTGGCGGGAAGCATCATCCTGGCAGATGTTTCAGGATTGGCTTCCGGTGCCAGGGATGCGGACGGTTTTTGGTACGTTCTTGTTCTGACGCTCTTGATTCTCTTTGATGTTGGGTTGATGGTTTTAGGCGTTATTGGAATTCTATTCATTCGCAGGTTGTTCAAATCCTCGGGAAAACCCGATTCATCCCTTGCAGAAGCCATTCACTAGATTTTTCTAATTACAGGATTTTATTTATGGGTTATTTACGTCCGGCTCCACCCACGGGGTGGGGTCTGGTGCCGGTACCGGGAAGGTGGTGATGTCTTCCACGTATTCCGCTGCACCCGGGCAGGCATCTTCCAGGCTGTATGCCACCTGCTGCCAATCGAGAGGGTCTTTTCCATTATAGGCAGCATCCAGTGCACTGGTCAGGCAGCCGGCACCGGCATTGTAATTCACCAGGGTAAAGCGCCATAAATCCTCATAATCGGTGATTAGCCGGGTGTCCTTTTTGGTCACGTTATACATAATCTGGTTCACCTGCTGGCAATTCGCCACCAGCGTATCTGCAAACACCCCCACGCTGAAATTTGCCTGGGAAAGGTCAATCCCCAACGTGCAATCAGCACAACTGGCATCCACCGACTGCACCAGCGCACCGCGCAGCAGGTTCTGCTCGTAATCGCTCAGATGCAAAAATCCCTGGTCGCAGGCTTCCTGGCTGAGCACCAGCGGGCAGTATTGCTGATAAAATCCCGGGTTCCATAATAAAAGGGTGTCAGCACCGTATTCCGACATCTGCCCCAATCCGGCTTCCATGTACGTCTGGAAGATGCCCGGCCAAAACTGGCTTTCGCGGCTGAACAGGTTTTTCATCAACTGGGCTGGCACTCCGGTCGTATTTGCCACTGCCAGGATGTCTTCATTAAAGTTGTTTTGCCAATCATCCAGCATGGTTTTACTGGCTTGAACCCCGCATTCCGAAGCATACTGGGAATTTTCCAACCCTCCGTCCGGGCAGGCGGATACATCCACCGCCCCCTGGTTAATGAGACGGGCAGCCAGGTAGTAATACGATACGCTGGATTGCAGTCCGGCTGCATCGTTTGGGGTTTGCAGCCAGTCCGGCAGTCCCTCGGCATCCGGAAAAACCTGCCAGATATCCGCACAACTGGATGGACGTTCACCCACCCACTGGCTGCTGAGCACATCCGCCAGCCAGTACTCTGCATCCGTTCCGTTTCCATCAGGATCGCTGAAATCACCCTGCGGCAATGCCCGCACCAGGGCGAAGAATGTTTCACTTGAGTCACCGTAAGAAAGTCTGCCCAAAATTCAAGCTGCATCCCTTGCTCACCGGTAGGCTGCAAGGGGATGGCACAGGTACTGCCGGCACAGGTGAAAGGTTCACCATCCATATACCCGTTGATGGAAATGATGGTTTCGTTGGGCAAGGGTTCCTGACCTTCAAATACCAGGTAAGGCTGACTGGTACAGGTGTTGGTCGGGTCAGCATAGGTACACCCATCCAGCGAAAGCCAGACGTTGGGCATGGGCAGTTCGACATCGACTTCTTTAACACCAGTGGTTTCACTGGCAAAGTGCAGATACACCCCGCTGCACTGGCTTACATCCCCGCCTTTTTCAGCCTGCGGGCATGGCGTGGTATCCAGCCAGTCTTCATAGCGGTCTGCGCCGCAATTAAAATACACATCTTTACCGGTGGGCAGTCCTTCGTGTTCAACCAGGATGCTGCATAAGAAGCGGCTGTCTTTCCAGCGCAGCATCCACCATTCGTAATACTTCACTTCCACGCTAAAGTGGGTCAACCGTTTTTGCGGGGCGGGAGTTGGGGTAGCCATCTGCCGCGACGAAGAAGCAGCCTGGGGGGAGAAAAAACCCAAAGCCAGAAAAGCCAAGACTATCCCCAGCAATGCAAAACGGCGTTTAACCAACCTGGTTAACCTTTAAGGGTGGAATGCAGTGTGTTTGTAGTGTAGCAAAAACAATGAGGAGTCACAATAAGGAAATAAGAACCACCCGGAGATATCCGAGCTATGCGCTCACAACTTTTCTACTGCGCCGGTGAATCGCACTTTGTACCAGAACACCCAGGATGAATATTCCCCCGACCACAATCAAGCCAACCATACCTTCCAGGTTGACGGTCTGTACGATAATCATTGCCCCGCTGAGCGATGAGAGCAAAATCAATGCCCAGTCGAAGACGCGCAATACCAGCAAAATGCCCAACATTCCAAAAGCGACGATCAACGCCCAGGACCATCCGCCCAGGTCAGTATTCAGGATTCGCAGCACACTCAGCGCCAGGTATCCCCCGGCAACAAACCCTACAACGGATAAGGCTACTTTTTGCACCAGCAGGGTCAGGGCTGCTCCCAGCACGCCTACCCCAAGGGCAATCAGCATGCGGGTGGTACCGCTCATGTCGCCAAACAGGCGGCTTACCAGCGTCAACCCGCCCAGGAATCCGAGCAAGCCGACCACGAACCAGAAAAGTTTGCGTCCAAACAGCACCAGGGCTGTTCCAGTAAAAAGGAAGGGAATCGTCAACATTTTCATTCACTGCGCTGCTTAAATATGAACAGCGCTTTCTCCCAATTCCTATTGGAGCAAGAAATGTGCCGTTTTCGCCTGAATGCGATGTTAAGGACTGGTCGTCACCGTTTCGGTGGGTGTCTGGGTTTGCGTTGCGGTTTTGGTCTCGGTACGGGTAATTGTAATGGTTCTGGTTTTGGTAGGGGTGCGGGTGGCAGTGGCTGTTCGGGTGGGAGTGAGCGTGGGGGTTGAGGTATCCGTGGGAGTTGGCGATGTGGTCATTTCATAGATCAGGGTGGTCTCAATTTCCGAGGGTGCCTGCGGGGTGAGCACAAAATCAACCGCCTGCTGTACCACTGCCCGGATCGCCCAGGGATAGGGTAGAAACACTTCTGCCACCGGTCGGTCGGATATCTGCCAGGTTTGCATTTCATCCTTACCCAGTGTGAAAACTCCCAACCGGTCAGGTCCGCCCAATTTCAACCCAAAGGGGATCAAGTCTGTCAGGTCTTCCAGGAACAGGTCGCTTTCCACCATCTGGCGGTATTCCGGCACCCATTCAGGCAGGTTTACCAGGTTGCCCCCGCTTACCAGCCGCAGGATGAGCGCTTGCATTACCTGCAACTGGCGTTCATTTCGGGAGGCTTCGTCCATCCCGTGCCGGAATTGAATGTAACACAGCACCTGGCTGGGATTCAGATTTTGCTTACCGCTATTCAACTTCGGGCATACTCCTGCCATATAAGCGGGCACATCCAGTTGCAGCCCATTCAGCCTTTCGACCAGGTGGGTAAAGTCATCCGTGTGAACCAGAACGTAATGTTCCGGTTCCACTCCAAAGGTGTATGCAATGGATTGGGCGATTAATTCAAAACCGCCCAGGCTGTAGGCAATATTCAGCCGCTGAATTGTAAATCCGGGCAGGTACACGAACAGGTCAGGGGGAATCGACAGCAGGCTGACCTTGGCTGTAACGGTGGAATAGACGACCAGAACAATGGCATCCGTTCTTCCCGGGTAAGGTGCTTCCCGGTCGGAACCCAGCAGCACCACCGTGTGCACCCCTTCCGGCAAGGAAATCGGCTCCACCGGGGGCGGTAATGGCACAATGGGTGTCTCGTCTGGCGCAGGAAATTTTCCCCATACCTCCTGAGTGGCAGTTATGACATTCACACGGGGGGAAGCGGTTGCCGATGGCGTTGCAAGATCGGTGGTATCAACTCCACTAACTTCCGTTTTTGCGAGCAGCGGAGTGCAGCCAGCAATTATCACAAGCACCATAGCCATCACGATGGTTGCGCTTTGCCTGTCTGAAAAAAACTGGTTTCCCGGCTGCATGCACTCATTATACCTATCTGTCATGTGAGTATTGCTGTTCGTGCAAGGATATTCGACAATTATTCGGGGTGGTAGAAAATGATACAATCATCCTGATGCAATAAAAATAATGCGGGGAGGTTTATCCCAAAAATGACCCAGAATATAACCATTGCAATCCCCATGGCGGGGTACGGAACCCGTATGCGTCCCCATACCTGGAGTAAACCCAAACCATTGGTCCCCCTTGCGGGGAAAACGGTGCTGGATTATGTCCTGGAACAATTCAAAACCCTGCCATCCGATTGGCAGGTGGAATACGTTTTCATCATTGGTCCCAACGGCTGGGATATCCGCACCCACATGGAAACATACTTTCCGCAGGTAAAAGTGCATTACGTGGTTCAGGAGGAAATGCACGGTCAATCGCATGCCCTCCACCTGGCTAAAGAGTTTCTCAAAGGTCCGATGTTGATGGCGTTTTCAGACACGCTGATTGAAACCGACCTTTCGTTTTTAACCACGGAAAAAGCGGATGGGATTGCCTGGGTAAAACAAGTGCCCGATCCACGCCGCTTTGGGGCAGCCAGGGTTGATACGCAGGGACGGGTCACCCGTTTGATCGAGAAACCACAGGATATCAACGATAACCTGGTGGTGGTTGGGTTTTACTACTTTAAATCCGCCGAAGCGCTGATGGAAGCCATTGAAACCCAGATTCAGAGAAAAATCACCCTGAAAAACGAGTATTTCCTGGTGGATGCCATCAATATCATGCTGGAAAAGGGCAGCCAGTTTCGGGTTGAACATATTGAGACCTGGCTGGATGCTGGAATTCCAGACACGGTTTTGGAAACCAACCGTTACCTGCTCGAACGCCATGCAAACCAGGCTGACCCTGCAAGTTATCCATCGGTAACCATCGTCCCACCGGTCTACATCCACCCAGGTGCGGATGTCAGTTCTGCTGTCATTGGTCCGCACGTCTCCATTGGCAAAGGCTGCAGCATTCACAATGCCATCATTCGCGACAGTATTCTGGATGAGCGCTGCACCGTCGAAAACGTAATTATGGAACACAGCCTGCTGGGAAAACAGGTAAGGTTGGCAGGAAAAGCGGGCAAGTGGAACCTGGGAGATAACACCGAGTGGGAGATAAAATAACGGTTCAGGTACGCTGTCATTCTGGTTATACCTATGCCGAACGACCGCAGCAAATCTTAATAGACGGGGAATGGCAAAAAATTATTGAAATCAAAAAGGCTTGGCGCACGCCGGAAGGCAGAGCTTTTCGGGTAGTATGTGCGGATGGACAGATTTTAATTTTGCATTACGATGAAAAAACTGAGGAGTGGAGTAAAAAATGAAGGAAACTTATCTGGCTGAACGAATTATTAACCTGAAACCATCGGGAATCCGTAAGTATTTTGACATTGCTTCGACCATGCAGGATGTCATTTCGCTTGGGATTGGAGAGCCAGATTTCACCACACCACTGCCAATTCTTGAAGAGGGCATGCGCTCACTCGAACGGGGTGAAACCCACTACACAGCTAATGCGGGCATCATCGAATTGCGCAAAACGCTGGCTGCCCATCTTGAACGGATGTACCAGGTTTCGTATGACCCGGCCACAGAAGTGATTATTACAGTCGGTGGTTCAGAAGCGTTGTATATCACGCTTACCTCCCTGTTGAATCCCGGTGATGAAGTTATCATTCCCACCCCCTGTTTTGTGGCGTACCAGGCAGATGTACAGATAGCCGGCGGTGTGGCAGTCGAAATTCCCAGCCGGATGGAGAACAACTTTGCCCTGGTGCCTGAAGAAATTGAAAAAGCCGTCACCCCAAAAACAAAAGCCATATTTATTGGTTATCCATGCAACCCGACCGGTGCAGTTGCCAGCCGGGAAACACTGCTGGAAGTTGCCCGGATTGCAGAGAAGCATGATTTGATTGTAATTTCAGATGAGATTTATGACCGGCTGGTTTACACCGGCAGCCATGTGTGCTTCCCCAGCCTGCCTGGGATTAAAGACCGAACCATACTACTGGGCGGCTTTTCAAAAGATTATGCCATGACCGGCTGGCGGGTTGGTTACGCCTGCGGACCGGCTGCGCTGCTCTCAGGTATGCTGCGGATTCACCAGTACATGATCATGTCTGCACCATCGACTGCCCAGGCAGGGGCATTGCAGGCTTTGCGCGTGGGTGAGGAATTTGTTGTGGAGATGGTGGAAGAATACAATCGCCGCAGAAAAATGGTTGTGAGCGGATTAAATGGGATGGGACTGCCCACCTTTGAACCAGGTGGAGCCTTCTATGCTTTTCCGAAAGTAAGCGTAACCGGGTTGGATGATGAAACTTTCTGCACCCGCCTGCTGCAGGAGGAACGGGTGGCAATGATTCCGGGTCACAACTTTGGAGCCGGTGGCGAAGGTTTTGCCCGGGCATCTTACGCCACGGCTTATGACAAGCTGGAGCAAGCCCTGGTGCGCATTGAGCGATTCCTGAAGAGATTGTAGACATTACATTCGCTGTGAAACTCATTCATTGCGAGACTGGTGCTTTTCCAGTCGTGGCAATCTGTATCTTGTCGTTGCGGGTAAACTGCCAGGGTAATCGCATTTGTCCCCTCACCTACTCCCCTGGGGAGAGGAATACGATTGGTGCTTCACCTAACCTCTACCCTCGGGCACTGTGTCCCAAGGGGGAGGAATTTGCTTTGTCATTGCGAGACTGGTGTTTTCCAGTCGTGGCAATCTCCTGTCTTTAGTTGCGGGTAACTGCCAGGGTAATCGCATTTGCCCCCTCACCTTACCTCTACCCTACGGGCACCTTGTCCCTGACCTCTTCCCCTTCCCACCCTCTTCCGCGAGGAGAGGAATTGAAATCTCCAGTTGCGCTAACCGGCACTAAGTTGTGAAGTAATGTGGACGATATAGGGTTCTGCGTTTTTGGGAATCTTGTAAAACGCCTTGTCAAGCGGGAAGTTCTCCGCACGGCAAATTAATGTGGCAAGCGACATCCCGTGGGAGACCACCAGCACTTTTCCATCTGCATGATTGGCAGCAATTTCCCTGGCGGATTCAACCATGCGGAGCATCACATCGTTATACGACTCGCCCCCAGACGCAGCAGAATGCACCGGGTCTGCTTTGCGAAGCTGGTATTCTTGCGGGTATTTCTCCTGAACCTGCTGCCAGGTTAACCCTTCCCATACGCCATGGGATATTTCCCGCAAGCGCTCATCCACCTGCACAGGCAAATGGACATGCTCGGCAAGTATCATGGCGGTGCGAAGCGCCCGTTTGGCATGGCTTGAATAAATTGCAGTAAAGGGTTTGCCCGTTTAAGGTTTGCGCCAGGGCATTCGCCTGGGCAATTCCCTGCTCGTTTAATGGGCAGTCGATGGAGCCCTGAATTCTTTCCTGAACGTTCCAATCTGTCTGCCCATGCCGAACCAGCCACATTTCTGTCATGTTCACCTCTAAAATACCTGGCGAATTGTACCAGTATTACGGCAGCCAGAGAGGGAATCCTTCGTTCGAAAGGCTGTTCAGCACCCGGCGCTGTTCACTGCCAGAGGCGTTCAGTCGATAGAGTTGAAACACCCCGGTTACATCCCGGTCGGAAATCATCAACAATTCATCATCCGCTGGTGACCAGGCAGGCTGCCGGTCATCAGCATTATTATTCGTGAGCTGGGTAAATGTGCTCCCAGCAAAATCATAGGTGAATATTTCCCAATCGCCATCCACCAGGCGGGAAAACGCCAGCATGGTGCCATTTTGAGAAACCCGGGGATCACTTTCCTGCTCCGGGCTTGTAAATAACGGAACCGGCTCCAGCACGGCAGCCGGAGGAAAGCCTGATGCAAAATCAATCAGCATCGGATCCCCATCCCTGATAAACACAATGCCAGGGGATGACCAGTCCGGTTGGGTATCCATACCGGAGCCGCTGGTCAATTGGATGGGCAGGGCAGCGCTATCGGTCAAATTGAGAAGGTAAAGGTCAGCATTTCCATCCAGTTCATTGCTGAAGACAATCCAGGTACCATCCGGTGAAAACGATGGAGAGTGGTTAACGCCAGGTGGAAGATTGGCTAATTGCACGGGGGCAGGCACAGGAGAAGTGGATATATCCAGCCAGCATAATCCATTGGAGGCAGGATCGCCGCAGACCCCCTCGTAGATGATTGCGCTGCCGTCAGAAGCAATGTCGCCCAGCAGGCTGTCGCCTGCATCATTGTGATAAAGCAGTACCTGGCTGGATGATACGGAATCATACAAGCCAGCCATCCAGATATCTTTTACCGCTCCATCAGACGCAGGAGCAGAAAAGTATACATAGTTTGGTGTGGCGGTTGCGGTTGGAGTTGCCGTAAAAGTAGCAGTGTGAGTCGGAGAAGCCGTGTGGGTAGGCGTTGCTGTGTGGGTAACGGTTGGGGTTGCCGTGATGGTCGTGGTTCTGGTCATCGTTGAGGTTGTGGTACGTTGGACGAATGGTCGGGTTGGGGTGCGGGAGCGGAAAAAGACGGAAGTCCGGGTGGCGCTTCTCGCCAGCGGGAAGGTGGCAGTCAGGGTGCGGGTTTGTGTTTTCGGTGTTCCGCTGATGCTGCTTTGGATGGAGGGATTTGGAGTCTGGTAACCTGCAGAGGTGGGAAAAATGGTTCCCAATGCAACTGCTTTTGTTTGGGTTTGCGCATTTACAAAAATGGTTTCAGAGGGTTGGGGGGATTCTGCTCCCCAGACCAGGGTTGCCGTCAGGGTGCTGCTGGGCTTGGCTGAACCATCATCCGGCTTATTCAGTGGTTGGGTGAGTGTACAGGCGAATAAACAACAGCAAAAGACCCCCGGCCAGCAATAGAATGAGAAAGCGGCGTGGTAAGTTACGCTTACTTGTGTCTGTTCTTCAGCGAAGTGTTCATTTGTAATGCCCATTATACCGATTTCCAATTGGAGAGACTACACTTTTAAAAATGGTGTCAATGTGCACATGGTATAATCTCGCCATGGAAAACGAACCCTCTTTATCGGTAGCCCCTGTTCCCAATAGTCAGACACCTCCCAGCCAGCTTAAACCCTGGCTGTATTTTTTACTGGTCGGGTTGGCATTGGCAGCAGGAATCTCCATTGGTTACATTTTATGGGGAAGGTCTGTGGAAACAGCACCACCTTCTGTCAATCAGGCAGTCTTGTGGCAGGTAATTCAAGGTGACGATCCCTACTTTGGGGGCGGATGATGCACCCATTGTGATTGTAGAATTCAGCGATTTTGAATGTCCATTCTGTATTAAGTGGCACCAGGAAGTCTGGCCGCAGCTCAATGCTGCCTATGGGAACAAAATAAAATTCATCTATCGAGATTTTCCCCTGGTGGATATTCATCCCAATGCCTTACCCGCGGCAATAGCCGCCAATTGTGCTGCACAACAGGGTCAATTCTGGGCATTTCACGATCTCCTATTTGCAGGGCAAATGGAATTGAGCGACCTGGCGTACGAGGCATATGCAACCAGGCTGGAATTGAATTTAGCGGAGTTTAAGCAATGCCTGGTCAGCGAGCAAACCCTGGCTGAAATTACAGCAGGATATGGATGATGCCCAACTGCTGGGGGTGGACGGTACTCCCATTTTCTACATTAATGGAATTCGTGTAAAAGGTGCACAGCCGTTTGAAGAGTTTCAAAAAATTATTGATCCCCTTCTTGCTGCTCCCTGATTTCCATTCGAGAGGGAAATATGCCCAGAAAATTTATCGTGGTTGCTGGCAACATCGGGGTGGGAAAATCAACCCTGGTAGCCCTGTTGAGCGAAAAGCTTGGCTTTCAACCATTTTATGAACCTGTCACCGAAAATCCATACCTGTCGGATTTTTACCGCCAGATGGAATCGTGGAGTTTTCATTCGCAGGTTTTCTTTTTAGCCCACCGATTGTTGCTGCAGCAGGAAGTGCTGCGCTTCCCGGATTCTGCCATCCAGGACCGTTCCATTTATGAAGATGCAGAAATTTTTGCCCGCAATTTATTCCTGCAGGGGCATCTCAGTCAACGGGATTTTGACACGTATACTTCGCTGTACAACGCCATGGCGAACTTGTTACCCCCGCCAGACCTGGTTATTTATCTCAAAGCGTCCGTGAACACGTTGGTAAAGAGAATCGCCATGCGGGGAAGGGATTATGAGCGAACAATCAGTCCTGACTACCTGGAGCAATTAAATGCTTTGTACGATCAGTGGATAAGAGAGTTTACACTCTGTCCTGTTTTAACTGTACCCTCAGACAATTTGGATTATGTAGCCAGTTCCTCTCACCTGGAACTGGTAGTACAAAAAGTGCAAGAAAAATTAACCGGGAAAGAAGAGGTTGTCTTCTCGGTTGGTGAAGATATCACCTAATGGTACCCGATAAAGAAAAAAGTCCGCTGGTCAGCGGACTTTTTATATTAAAGGTTCAATGACTAGCGCGGTTCAACCACCAGTTTTATGGCAGTGCGAATTTTTCCTTCAATGTCCACATCCACAAATTCCGGCAGGCAGACCACGAAAATACCGTCTTCTGCCAGATAGCCTTTCGCCAGAACCAGGGCTTTGACTGCCTGGTTTACAGCACCTGCACCAATTGCCTGTACGTCTGCATGTTTATGCTCTCGAACCACACCCGCAATCGCTCCGGCAACAGCGGCAGTCCGGGAGTTTGCTTTGACTTTAATGATGTCCATTGGATTTCTCCCTGTTAATGTATCACCAAAATTCCATTTTGAATTGCAGGTCCGGTATATGTCTATCAATAATATATATCTGCTAATTTGAATTGTACAAGAATCAAGTTGTCTTTACAAGAAGCATTTTCATAATATTTTAAGGGAGTTCTGTTGCACCATTATTATTCCACATCTTAATAATTAATATAGTTAATAAAATTGTAGTAGCAGTAGAGTTTGTGGATATGTGTAATATTGACTAAACACAAGAAAAATACCCCATATATGGCGTAATCACACGTACAGGATGTCTATATGGGCTTATTCATTCCCATATCCATCCCCAGCCTGCATGGGATAAATGGGGGAGAGAAAAGGATAACTATTTTCACAATCCACAGGCTTATCCACACCCCCTATATATGCCTGATAAATGCTTGCCCCATCTATATCTGGATAATCTTTTTCACCCCATTAAGGTTTTATCCACCGAATAATCTCTTTTTATCCACAGATTTCGGCAGTTATCCCCAGTAAATAGTGGGTTATCCACAGATTTTGGAATAAATAGGGATAAGAAAATTGGAATCAGGACTTAATAAGGCTATTTCTGATTTTAAATTGGTCCACAAAAACTTCAATTTCATCTAAAAATTGGTCCAGTTTTTCCAGGCGGGGCGCATAATTCTCTGGAGATAATTCCAGTTCGGCGCACATCACTTCCCATTGTTTTAACTGGAGTGAATCAGGCGGCAGGCTGATGACCGCATCCGTCCAGGTTTTTAACATGTTCCATACTGCGCTGGCGGGGAAGGATTCCCATTGTGCCTGGGCAGCCTGCAGATAGTAAGGCTGACGGAGGGCAGAGAGATGGACAGGACAATTTGGTAATCCGGCACTTTCCTTTAAGGCTGCCTGCCAATTCTGTTGCCAGGATTTCCAGTTTTCTTCGTTCACTGCTGGAGATGTCATCATATCCACCAGCAATCCAGTCAAAGAGGAACGTCCTTCTGCCTTTGCCCGGTTGGCAAATTGGGTAATCAATCGCCTTTCAGCGAAAGGCAGACCAGTCAGGCAGGCAAAAGCATTGCATGCATCTTCTATGCTTCGCAAATATGCCCTCAGGGTAAAAACTCCAGGCTTATGGGTACCAGAAAAACATTCCATCCAGCGCTGCCTGGCGGCATCCAACAGAGGTTGCGCCCGGAGCAGGGAGTTTTCGGGACGGAAAAACTGGGCACAGGCACTGGCTTGCGTATATTCGAACCAGTGACCGTTATCATGCAGAACCAGGGGGTTTTCACACAAAAAAGAGCCAATCCAGACGTTGCGGCGAAGTTGGCGGGGTTGTTCAAACACCGTTACATCGTAATGCCAGATGTCAAGATGGATGTCAGGTGTAACGGCTACTAACTGGCGTTCGGTTTCGGGTTTAAGGTTGTGAATGAAAACCAGGTCAATATCTGTTGTTCCACCCAGTAAAAAATCCTCCGTACAGAGGGAACCCGTCAGGTAAATGCACAGGGGTCGGGGTTTTTCCAGCAGCCTTTCCGCCACATGGGTTTTCGTTAATCGGAGCAGCAAATCTTTGGTCAGTCGCATGATTAGTCCCCTTATTATGAAAGGCTAAGTCTCCAGAGGTAATTCAGGCTGGTATGGCGGGAGCTGCAGTGCCTGGCGGATGCGGTGATCCACTTTACGCAAGTCTTCCGGGCGGTTCACAAAATCGAGATGATTGGTGTCGATTGTTAATACCGGAGAAGGATGATCCATATTTTCCAGGAAAAAAGTTTCATACGCCTGGTTAAGTTGATGGATATAGTCTCTCTGCATCTGTCTTTCATAGGGGCGGTCACGCTGTGCAATGCGTGCCATCAACACATCGGTATCTGCCCGCAGGTAAACCAGCAGGTCAGGTCGGGTAATTTTTTCTCCCAGGGCTTCGTGCACCCGGTCGTACATTTGCAGCTCATCACCACCCAGGTTGATGCGGGCAAACAGGCTGTCTTTTTCAAACGTGTAGTCGCTGATCAGGTGCTGCCCGCTGGCAAGCAGGTCGGGGACGGCTGCACTTTGCTGCCTGTATCGGCTGAGCAGGAAGAATATCTGGGTTTGAAAAGCATACCGGGCCCGGTCAGCGTAAAAATCGCTTAAAAAAGGATTTTCTTCGAATACTTCAAGCAGAACATGAGCGTCATAAGAGGGTTGAAGCAACCGCGCCAGTGTGGTTTTCCCTACCCCGATTACACCTTCGATGGCAAAATACATACAGCAACCTCGTTAAGTCATTGTTATTTGGTAGAGCCCTGCATGGGGTATATCTTCCTGACAGGGCTCTATTATTTATTCTACATCAAGGTAATTTCTCGACTTGCAGTTACTCCAGCTGCTTCACCAATCCGTCAATCACGTCAAATCCACCCTGCCAGAATGAAGCCTGGTAGGCATCCACACCGGCGCTGGCGAGGATTTTAATCGGGGATTCCGATCCGCCGGCTGAGAGGAGTTTGATGTAGCGTGGTTTAAAGGACTTACCCTCTTCTTTAAACTGTTTATAGAGTGAGAGCACCAACAATTGTCCAAAGCTGTAAGCGTAAACGTAGAATGGATAGTTGTAAATATGCGGGATGGAAACCCATTCCCAGCGGAATTCTTCGGATACCTCGACCGCATTGCCAAACTGGGTATGCAGGTTTTCGAGGTAGGCAGCCGCCAGTTCATCAACCGAAGTGCCTTTTACAATCATCGCATGGGCTTCTTTTTCAAAAATGGCAAAGAATGCCTGGCGCATGATGGTGGCATAGGCATCATCCACCTGGCTGAAAACCATATCCCGCCGAACTGCAGGATCGGATTCTTCTTTCAGCAGGCGGTCGAGCAGCAACATTTCACCAAAAGTTGAAGCAGTCTCAGCCAATGGCAGACTGGCATGCTGGGTAAGGATGGAGTGTTTCTCTGCCAGCATGGAATGAATGGCATGACCCAGCTCATGTGCCATGGTGGATACATCATCAGCACGTCCCTGGTAATTGAGAAGTACCCAGGGGGTTAATTTTGGCGTGGCGGTCAGGCAGAAAGCGCCATCGCGTTTCCCTTTGCGCACTTCACTATCGAGATGCTGATCGTCAAAGACCCGTTTGGCCAGTTTAGCCATGCGGGGGTCAAATTCCTTAAAGGAATCAAAAACCATTTTGGTGGCTTTGTTGTATGAGTAGCGTTTGTCCGATTTTGTAATCGGTGCATAAATATCATAGCGGCGCAGGTGTTTCATACCCAGCAATTTGGCTTTGGCGTTAAAAAAGTTCTGAAATACGCCGACGTTCTTTTTGCATACATCCAGCAATGTATTCACCACTTCGTCTGGTATATCGTTGCTCAAATTTCGGGTGGAAACAGGTGCAGCATACCCGCGCATGGTGACGTTCTCATTGTGCCAGTCGCGTGCGATGGTCTGATAAATCTGTCCGAGAATGGATGCGTCATCTCCGTACACCCGGTAAAGTTCTTTATAGGCAGCCTCACGTAAAGCAGGATCGTGATGGCGGGCATATACCATCAGTCCGCCGCGGGTCAGTTCCTGTGTTTTTCGTCCAACTTTGAGTTTGTAACTATAGCGATTGGTGATGGAATCATACAGCATGTTCAAGGCACTAAAGCCGGTAACATTTTTGGTATTGATAATCTTTTCTTCGGGTTCGCTCAGGGTGTATTTCTTATAATTCCGCATGGCTTCGAAGTAATAGCGATCATCGCCCGTAACGTCCATTAATCGCCTGGCGTTCACATCATCCAGGGTTTTCCACCAGATATCAAAGAAGAGTATTTTATTCTGCAGTTCCGATACAAATTGCATCGTTCGCTGCAATAAACTCTGGGCTGCCTGGCTTTGGGTATCCTGGTTGAAGGCCAGTTCTGCAAATGCAAATAAGCGTTGCCCGAGGTCCGAAATTTTTTCCAGGTCTTTGGCAATTGCCAGAAACAAATCGGTGGAAATATCTTTATCCAGTTTGCTGCGGTAGACATCAAAAGCATTTACCAAATCTTCAAGGGCTTTAAAACCCTGTTCAAGTTCCGGCGAATCAATTGCGGGGAACAGGTCTTTCAGTTCCCAACTGGTTTGTTTGTAAGTGGTCATGGAATTTCACCTTTCATAATGGAAAAGTAATCATATTTAGCGTAAATCTCATTTTACCATAGCCGAAAAATCGAGAAAAATGAGGATAGTTCAGAACACGTTGCACGGTATGCGCCCTGGGATGCAGAATGCTTTATTTCTTAAAATATTCGGGATTGCTCAAAAGAGCACCGGTTGAGTAAGCAACATATAGTAAAATGTCTAATCAACCCCATTGGAGAGTCTAAATGAAAGCCTTGAAAGAACGCATCCTCGCTGAAGGTCAAAACCTTGGCGGAGGCATCCTCAAAGTGGATAGTTTTATCAACCACCAGGTGGACCCTAATTTAATGGAAGCCTGCGGAAAAGAGCTGGCGCGCCGCTTTGCGCATATCAATGCCACCCGGGTTTTGACCGCTGAAATTTCCGGGATTGCCCCCGCCTTGATGACCGCCCGTTATCTCAACCTGCCGGTGGTATATGCCCGCAAGAGCAAACCCATCACCATGCCCGACCAGGTTTACCTGACCCTGGCTCCATCCCACACCAAGGGACGCATGGTGGAATTGATTGTTTCCCCGGAATACCTGGGCAAGGGCGAAAAAGTATTAATCATCGATGACTTTCTCGCCTCGGGTGCTACCATTTTGGGATTAGCCCGCCTGGCGAAAGCAGCGGGTGCAGAACTGGTAGGAATTGGAACGCTGATTGAGAAAGATTTTGAAGGCGGGCGTGAAGCCTTATCCTTATTTAAATATTCCCATTGAGTCACTGGTAACCATTCACTCGATGGATGATGGAAAAATCGTTTTTGGTAAATAGATTTCTGCAGAAATTTTATGACCGCCACAACCTACCCTGATTCCATAGCCGTTCTGGATTTTGGCTCGCAATACAGCCAGCTCATCACCCGACGGGTGCGTGAGATGCAGGTGTATTGCGAACTGTTTGCCTGGAATGCGGATTCCGAACAGGTGATGCGTATTCACCCCAGGGGCTTCATCCTGTCGGGCGGCCCATCATCTGTCTATGAAAAAGAAGCACCCAGTATTCCGGCATATGTGTTGGAGAGCAAAGTTCCCATCCTGGGAATTTGTTACGGCATGCAGGCGCTGGCTCAGGCACTGGGTGGAAAGGTGGCATCTTCGGGCAGCCGCGAGTATGGCCTGGCAGAAATCAAGCTCCTGCAGACAAATCCATTAATTCTTGAAGATAACCTGCAAGTCTGGATGTCGCACGGTGACCGGATTGAAACAGCACCGGCAGGTTTTAGCGTGTTAGCCGAGAGCAGTCACAGTCCAATTGCCGCCATGGGAGATGACACCCGGCGGTATTACGGGCTTCAATTCCACCCGGAAGTACGACATACCCGGCATGGACAGGATATCCTGAACCGGTTTGTAATTAATCTATGCGCTGCCAAACAGGAATGGACACCCCTTTCCATGATAGAGCAATCGGTATCAGCCATCCAGGCACAGGTAGGGAACAATCAGGTATTATCCGCTGTCAGCGGCGGGGTTGATTCGAGCGTAGCCACCGCCCTGGTACACAAGGCAGCCGGCAGCCAGCTGCAGGCGGTGTTTGTGGATACCGGCTTGCTGCGCCAGGATGAAAGCAGGCAGGTAGAGGCTGCTTTCAAACGCAGCCTGGGGACGCGTTTGCATGTGGTGGATGCCAGTCAAACATTCTTTACCAAACTGGCAGGGATTACAGAACCGGAAGCCAAACGCCGGATTATTGGCGAAACATTCATCCGCATCTTTGAAGAACAAGCCAACCGGATTGGCAAACCCCGCTTTTTGGTACAGGGCACCATTTATCCAGATGTGGTCGAATTCGAGCGCACCAGACCGTTCACAGGCGCAGCGCATCAAAAGCCACCACAATGTGGGCGGGCTTCCACCTGACCTCGATTTTGAATTGGTGGAACCCCTGCGTTATTTGTTTAAAGATGAAGTCCGCGCGGTTGGAGAAGCCCTGGGTTTACCCCATGAGCTGGTCTGGCGTCAGCCATTTCCAGGTCCGGGTCTGGCAGTCCGCTGCCTGGGCGAAATCACAACCGGGCGGGTGGAAATCCTGCGCCAGGCAGATGCAATCTTTACCGGCGAGTTGGCACAGGCTGGACTGCTCTTCCAGAAGGAAATTGGTGCGGGTGTTTCCCAGGCTTTTGCCGTGCTATTGCCGGTTCGTTCTGTTGGTGTCATGGGGGACCAACGTACCTATCAAGAGGTGATTGCCTTGCGGGCAGTAACGACCGAAGATTTCATGACCGCAGATTGGTCCAGGCTGGATCATGCCTTGCTGGCACGCGTGGCAAACCGGATTGTCAATGAAGTCCACGGGGTTAATCGGGTTGTGTACGATATCACCAGCAAGCCGCCTGCCACCATTGAGTGGGAATAATTCCGACCGGATTATCCAAATTTTCTGGGTACTTTTCAACCAAAATCGGATATAGTAAATGAATAGGGTTACAAAACCAGCATTGGCTGCAACTTTTCCTGCATCCTTGCGTACATAGTATAGCGAATAGTCCCGTCGGGGAGAATGTTGTCACCTGGCTGGAAGGAAAATTAGGAGGAAGAAATGAATTACGGTGAATTGTTTGGAAAAGCCTGGAAAATCATCAAGAAGTTCAAAGTGCTGTGGGTCTTTGGCTTTTTAGCAGGCTGTGGCGCCACGTCTGGTGCCGGCGGTGGTAGCGGAAATACGGGCTACCAGTTCAATAGTGGCGATACAGGCAGTGGGTCGCAATATTTTAATTCCCACATCTCCCCTGCAATTGAGCGCATGTTCCATTTTTCCGCAATTAATGATGAACAGGTCTGGCTCTGGATTGTCGCAGCAGTTCTGTTCATGATTGTGGTTGGCTTCTGCCTTGGATTGTTGACCCTTGTTTTGCGTTCCATTGGGCGCGGTGGATTGGTGCGCGGTGCCTGGGATGCCGATGAGGGACACAGCAAACTGACCTTTGGCAGCCTGTGGAAAAGCGGTGTCAAGAACTTCTGGCGGATACTGTTATTCACCGGTCTGATGTGGTTAATTAACCTCGGCCTGGGTATCATCCTGTTTGTGCCAGTGATTTTATTCACCCTAGCCACCCTGGGTTGTGGATTGATTTTCCTCATCCCGGTATTGATCGCAATGGGATGGATGATGACAGCCTGGTTCCAGTTGGGCGTGGTTGCCATCGTGGGTGATGAAGTTGACGTGATGGAAGGATTCCGACGAAGCTGGCACTTGATGATTAAGAATTTCTGGAAAGTGCTGCTCGTTTCACTGATTGTTGTTGTTGCAACATTCGTCATCGGTTTGATCCTCTTCGTTCCATTCCTGCTGACCATAGTACCTCTGGTCATCGGGTTTGCCATGGAAGCTGAAGTTCTGACCTTGTGGATTGTTCTCTCGGCTGTCTTGTTCCTGGTTTACTTGCTGGTTGTCATTGTGCTGTCGGCAGGTGTGCAAGGATACATGGGAACGGTCTGGACATTGCTCTACCGCCGTCTCTCTGGAAAAATGGGTGTGGAAATCGGCAGTGTCGAACCCGTAGAGCCGGTTGTTGAACCTGAGGTAAAAGAAACCCCGGAAACACCAGCCCCTCGCGAAGTATTACCTGGCGAGAGCAAAACAGTTGTCCTGGAAAGCAAACCGCTGCCTGACCCGGATAAACCGGCATAAAGCAGCAAAGGTTTACACAATATACAGGAGAGGATTGTTCCTCTCCTGTATTTTTTATATTATTGGAATAGCCTAATCCGGTGTTATCAACCTTAATGCCCGGTCATAAAAGAAGTAATCCCACGCCCAGTTGATGAGTACCACCAACCGGTTGCGAAAACCAATTAACTGCATGATGTGCACAACCAGCCACACCATCCAGGCAAACCAGCCTTTAAACTTGAACTTGCCAATACTGGCTACTGCCTGGTTGCGTCCAATTGTAGCCAGTGTACCTTTGTCGTGATACACAAAAGGCTGCAGGGGCTGCTGGCTCAAGCTGCGGAGGATGTTGGCAGCAGCATGCTGTGCCTGCTGGATGGCAACCGGCGCTACCATGGGTAAACCCTGACCATCCTGCTCCAGGTATGCCGCGTCTCCGATGACGTAAATTTCCGGGTTTTCGGGTACCTGCAGGGTCGGGAGAACTTTTACCCTGCCCTGGCTGCCATATCCTGTTTCGAGTCGGTTAACCAGTTCAGCCGCCTTGACACCGGCAGCCCAGATTAAAGTTTGGGTGGGTATGGTGGAGCCGTCTTTCAGGGATACCTGGATGGTATCAAACCCGGTAACCTGCGCGCCAAAACGCACTTCCACGTTTTTTTGCTGCAAGGCATGAACGGTAGCCTGCCCCAAATCTTCAGGCAATGCAGGCAGCAACTTTTGGGTTGCTTCGAGCAATATTACCTTTGCAATTCCGATATCCAGAAGAGGATAGTCTTTGGCTAGAACCAGGCGGATAAGTTCCGATATTGCCCCGGAACACTCCACTCCGGATGGCCCCCCGCCAACTACCACAAACGTGAGCAGGGATTTTCTTTCCAGGGGATCGGTCGATTGGCTGGCAAGCTCAAAACAGCGCAGCAGGTGATTGCGAATGGCACTGGCATCCTGGATGGATTTAAGTCCCATGCCATACTCCTCCACATCCTGCATACCGAAAGTGTTAGTCACCCCGCCCACAGCCAGAATGAGGTGGTCGTAGGGAATATCGCAGCAGGTGGTTTGCAGTACTTTTGCCCGGGTATCAATGCCTTTTGCTTCAGCCAGGCGAAATTCGACATTGTTTTGCTTGCGTAAAATGCCGCGCACCGGATAGGAAATATCCTGGGGGGATAGCCCGGCAGTTGCCACCTGGTAAAGAAGCGGTTGAAACAGGTGATAGTTGTGCTGGTCCACGATTGTGACCCGGACGGGTTTATTTTTAAACGCCAGGGCGGCATTCAAACCACCAAAACCGGCACCAACAATCACAATATGGGGGAGAGAAGTAATCTTTTTCATGGCAAATATCATTTTCGTAAGCAACTTTTGACTGGATTATGGGTTATTGTGAATCAAACTCATTGTATCCGAATAAGACTTGTTTTGTCCATTTTGTAACAGGTTGGTATGATGAGGAACTTTTTGCACAAATTTGCGTATATATATGTAGAAGGAAATTCATTGGAGGCGCGCAATGTCTGGGGTTGTATATCTTGCCATTGGTTTGATTGGATTGGTTTTCGGGATGTGCAGCATGGCTGCATTCATTAATCCATCTGATAAGAGTGAACGATAATCTCTCGTATGACCTGGATGAATGATTACCCGATCCAATACCCAACCCTGCGAATACCCTTGCAGGGGTCGATAAAACGCGCCTTTAAAGTAAACCTTCCCCCAAAAATCACAATCCCCTCTATTTGGTGGAACACACCGTAGGGGGGATTTTTTATTAATAATCTCAGGTACCTGCTCTATCCGAAACGAGGGGTTACCCTTTCACCTGGCGTAATTCCTCAATTACTACTTCCAACAGGGTCATGGCTTCTGCCAGTGTATCAGAATCAAATGCCAGGCGGGCACCGGCAGTCTGGTAGAGCTGATGCAGCGTGGCTGTACCACCCAATGCCAGGGCTTTGCGGTAATTAGCGACTGCCTGTTTCTGGTCCTGGCGAGCTTTAGCGTAAATTAGCGTTGCGCCAAGTTGTGCCAATCCATATTCAATGTAGTAAAAAGGCACGGTGGGGATATGGGGTTGGCGCTGCCAGCGGGAAACTTTATATTGTTCCAGACCACTCCAATCGATGCCAGGCATAAACTGGTCCCATAGTTCGCCGTACACGCGGTCGCAATCATCTGCATCCATGGCTTCCTGCGGATTTTCATATACCCAGTGCTGGAATAAATCCACCACAGACATATACGGCCAGAAAAGGATATTGGATTCGATATGCTGAATACGGGCTCGGGCAGCATCTGCAGGATTGTAAAACCCACCTCGGTCTTCCGTCAGGTAAGGGGCTGCCAGCAATTCCATTGCCATCGAAGCCACTTCGGCAAATTCCATGGGCGGGTTTATCTGGTGATAGTAAGGCAGACGGCTGGATTCCAGGTAATGAAAGGCATGACCGCTTTCGTGCAGCATCGCGCCAACATCATCGTGAATGCCAACCGCGTTGGCAAAAACAAATGGACGACGAATATCTGGCAGGTCAATACAATAGGCTCCCGGAGCTTTATGTTTGCGGTTACCCAGGTCAAGCAGGTTTTCCTGCATCAATGTGACGTAGTGCTGCCCCAATTCCGGATCTACCTGGTGGAAAATGGCTGCAGATTTTTGCATCAGTTCATCCACGTTAGCAAATGGTTTCAAGGCAGGCAAACCGGTTGAATCAACTTCCAGGTCCCAGGGTCTCAGGCAGTCAATTCCCAATTCCTGTTTTCGGCGCTGGTAAATCCGGCTGGCAATCGGTACAACCACCTCTTTGATTGCCTGGTGAAACGCACGACAGTCCTGGGGGGTATAGTCAAACCGCAGCAGGGCTTGCCAGCGATAGGCTCGAAAATCCGGCTTACCAGCATTGGTTGCTATTTTTTGCCTCAGGGTTAACAGCTTTTGCCATACCGCGGTTACCTTATCCCGGTCGGCATACCAGCGTTCCAGGGATAACCGCATGGCAGATTCGCGGCGGCTGCGATCCTGCTCCTGGTATACCGGGCGTAACTGCATTAACGTAACTTCTTTGCCATCCCATTCCACGGTCTGCGAGCCAACAATTCGGTCGTATTCGCTATTGAGTTTCAATTCTTCACCCAGCAGCGGCAGGTTTTCTTCACAGAACAGGTCGGATTCCGCCTTCATGTTCCGCAATGGAATGGAAAATCCATCCGGCTCCAGTCCGCTGGCAAGCAGCTTTTCTTTCAAGCGCTGTTCTGAAGCCAGCAAGTTTGGATAAAAATCTTCCATGAACCGGTTGTACCGGTTTTCCATTTCCTTATCATCCGTATCCAGGGAGATTGCCACGTAAAGCCGGTTGTAAAGTGCATACCCCTTGCTGGCAAGGGTGCTCCAATCATTCAACCACTCCTGCAGATTTGTGCTGTCCAGGGGAAATTCCGCCAGTTCGTGGGCAGCGGGTTCAAAATCACTCCATTCAACCTGCATTGAGGCGGAAATCTTATCGGGTAAGGATTGCTTCATGAGTTATCTCCTGGGTATGAAGATTTATTTTCTTCGTTTTTGAAGCTGGCTTTCAAGTTCAGCGCGCACCACCTGCGGATTGGCTTTGCCGCCCGCCTGGCGCATCACCTGCCCGAAGAACCAGTTGAGCAGGGTTTCTTTACCAGACTGGTATGCATTCACTTCAGCAGGGTGTTCATCCAGAACTGCTGTTATCAAACTGGCAATCTGGTTGATATCGGATACCTGTTGTAACCCGCTTTTTTCGATGATAGTTGCAGCCATTGCCCCCGTTTGTAGCATTTCTGCGAGCACCACTTTGGCGGTGGTCAGGTTGATTTCATTGCGCTCAAGGTATTGCAATAACGCAACAAAATCTATAGGATTTATTTTGAGGGCGGCTATTTGCTCACCGCTCTGGTTGAGCCAGGCAAACAGTTCACCCGTCATCCAATTCAGAATAGTTCGGATGGGAACAGTTCCGGCCAGGCGGGAGCACTCCTCAAAAAATGCGGCAATGGCTTCATCATCAACCAGCAATTCAGCCTCGGAAGCGCTCAGACCATACTGCTCCATGAACCGGGTCTGGCGGGCAAAAGGCAATTCTGGCAAGGTTTGTGCGACCTGCTCAATCCAGGTTTTATCGACCAACAAGGGCGGCAGGTCGGGTTCCGGAAAGTAACGGTAATCGTGCGCTTCTTCTTTGGAACGCTGGGAGATGGTTATGTTATTGAGCGAGTCCCAACCCAAAGTTTCCTGAAGCACTGTTTTTCCACTTTCCAGAAGACTTTTCTGTTGGGCGAGCTGGTAAGTAATCGCATTTTCCATCGCCCGGAAACTGTTCAGGTTTTTTATTTCCACGCGTGTACCCAATGTATTGCTGCCAGCAGGATGAATGGAAACATTGGCTTCAAAACGAATGGCGCCTTTCTCCATGTCGCCTGAATTAACACCCAGGTGGCGTAATAGCCTGCGCAAACCTTCTGAATAAGAGCGCACTTCTTCCACGGAATGCATATCCGGTTCAGATACAATCTCAAGCAGCGGCACGCCAGCCCGGTTCAGGTCAACCAGTGAATAATCCCCATCCTTATTTTCGATGTGGGTTAACTTACCGGTATCTTCTTCCAGATGTACCCGCCGGATGCGAATGGAACGAATACCCGCACTGGTGCGGATGGGCAGACTGCCATGTTCTGCCAGGGGATATTCATACTGTGAAATTTGGTAGCCCTTGGGTAAATCCGGGTAAAAGTAATTTTTGCGGGCAAACAGGCTGGTGGGAGCAACTTGACAACCCAATGCCAGGGCAACTTTCATCCCAAATTCCACTGCCCGCTGGTTAACCACCGGCAGGGTACCCGGCAATCCCAGGCAAACCGGGCAAACCGCACTGTTGGGTTCGGAAAGGGAGGGATCAATTACAGGACAGGCGCAGAACATTTTTGAGCGGGTAGCCAGCTCAGCGTGTACTTCCAGTCCAATATCTGCCAGGTAGGTCACAGTTTTTTCTCGATTATTTGCACAGGATATTCTGATTTTACCATCCGGAAATGATGGTGACTTGATGTGATGCAAATAACATGAAGGGGTATTGTCTTACCCGCCTACACTTAACCTATCCAAACTTCCAGGGCATACGCCAGGATCAACAGTATTGTAGAGATGGAGGATAGGGCAATGATGCGCGCCATGGCTGGCGTGTAATGACCTTCGTCGCCATATTGGTTGGCATGCTGCAGCATGTTCACAGCCAGGGGAATGGTGGCTAAAACCAGCAATGTCCAGATGGGCAAAATCTGCATAATCACACCGACAATAATTGCCAGGTATGCAATAAAGGTTGCAACTGTCATGATGCGCATGGCATTTGCCTGCCCAAACCGCACCGACAGGGTGCGTTTACCCGAGCGGATATCATCGTGATAATCGAAGGTATTGCTTACGATTCCAACGTTCATGGTAAAAACCCCGGGGATGAGCGAAACCAGGAACGGTTCAATCGTTACCTGCCGGGTAAGGACATACACCACCCCAAACACAATCATGGGACCAAACGCCAGGAAGAGCATCGTTTCACCCAGACCGCGGTAATTCAAGCGGAAGGGCGGGGAAGTGTAGAAAAACACGATAAATAAACCAATCGCAACCAGGATGAGTACAGGCGTACCGACTTTAATAAATATGATTACACCGGCGATAAACGCAATTCCCAGGCACAAGATGGTCGCAATTAATACCTGTTTAAGGGTAACTTTGCCGTCAATCAGGGGGCTGTCGTGGAATTGCTGGACTTTGTTGCCCAGGTTGCCTTTTTGGAAATCGAAGTAATCATCCACAAAATCCCCGGCTGAATGAGCCATCACAACGCCAAGTGTTGCCATGACAAAAATGAGGGTATCGAATGAACCGCGTGCATAGGCAATAATGCCAGCCAGCATGCATGGAAGAATACTGACTATTAGAAATGGGGCTCGGGCGGCTTTAAACCAGGTTACCAGCCATTGTTTCATTAGAAGTACTCCTAAAACAGGGTAGAAAGAAATATTCCACCAGCCATCAGCAGGCAGGTGGAGATGAATACCACCAGGGCATATACCGTTGCCCACAAGTAATCGACAATCCTTTTCTGCGTGAGCAGTCGGCGATAAAGGATGGCAGCAAACGGAATGGTGAGCAAGCCAAGTAATGCCCAGATTGTAACCAGGCAGGTGCTGACGGCAGCAATTAACCCCAGGTAAGCCAGCACTAACAGGATTCCAGCCAGTTTCGGTTTCAGGTTAAGAATAATTTCCGAACCACCTTCCTCTGCCACCTTGTAACGGGCACCTTTCAGGTATGCCACAACGGTAACCAGGAAACCCACAGGCAGGGATAGGAGAACCGGCTCAAACCGGAACTGGCGGGTGAGTACAAAGTCAACTCCCAGCATGCATAAGGGACCGAAAGTCAGAAAAACCACCGGTTCTTTCAGCCCGCGCAGCATCAGCGGCGTGAAAAAGACTGACACCAATCCGCCTGCCAGCACCAGCCACAATATGGGTGTGCCGAGTTGAAAGAAGAAATAAACGCCAATGACCAGCGCAACAAGCAGGCATAAAAAACCGATATATATGGACTGTTCTTTTTTAACAGGCTGCCAATAAACAACGGTTTCCAGCCGGCAAAGATTTTCGTGTGGGCATCGCGGCTGTCAGTGTGGAAGTGAGTAAAGTGATAGTACAGGTAATCTGCACCCGCCTGCCCGATGAGCAACCCCAGCCCTGCCAGCAGCCAGTTCAGCCAATTGATGTACCCATCCGCATACGCCAATACGCCCGCAACAATGGCAGGCATGATCGAAGCGCTGAACAGCAGGATTTTAATAAAACGAATGGGATGGGTGCGCTCTTCAGGAATTATTTCAGAATTGTTGATTAAATTTTTATCCAATGAATCCGTTCACAACGAAAGGTTTTATTTTAAGCACCCCAAATATAACAGACTTTTCCGAGAACAAAAAACCGTTTTGGGATATTCTCCAAAACGGGCTTGTTTATTAACAAGGGAGGAATTTAAGCAGGGTTATATTTCAGAAAGATATATTGAATCTACGATACCAACAATCAAAGAAATAACACTTGCATCGGGATCATTCATGATTTCGCGGGCACCCCGACCTTCCCGCATAACCAGGACCGTATCGCCAATTCCAGCATAGGTATTATCCAGTGCCAAAAAGTCGTTGTCTGGTTTGGAACCGTTATATGATAATGGCTGTACCACCAGCAGGCGCCGGTCATTGTATTCGGGCTTGCTGATGGTTGTAACCACCGTTCCAACAACCTTGCCAATAATCACATTATTTCCTTAGCTGTACTGATTCCAACCGGGTAGTGCTGACAGGTCAATTGACCCATCCGGCAGCACATCCAGTTCGTTCACAATACCCACCGTGGCTAAATCGACAGGCACCGCTTTATTATCCAGTGTCATGGCTGCCTCGCGTGAGCGCACCAGTACGCAAATATCGCCAACCCCGGCATGAACCGTGTCTGCTGCCACCTGGACTGAACCAATTGGCTGCAAAAACTTGTTCATGGGCTGCACAACCAGTAATTTCACCCCTTCGATACCGGGTGTCTTAATTGTGCAGACTGCGTTTCCGAGGACCCTGGCAAGTTGCATGGTTATTTGAAGGGTGAATTATCCAGCACTTTTGTGATGGCGTTATCCAATGCTGCGGGATCCACCTGGTTACCCAGCCTGTTTAATACAGTGCTGCGGACTTTTTGGGCTAATTCTGCCCGGGTCATGCTGGCAGCGGGGCTGAATGTACTGGAAGACTGTGTGGCAACTCCCTGAGTTTTCGAAAGGTAGGGTCTTTCTGGAGCACAAGGGGGGTTTTCTCCAGGATGGATCAGCTTTAAACCCAGTTGATTTGCCTTTTCAAAGGCGAGGTCGGTTAACACCACGTTATCATTGACCTCAAGTGAGGTAATCCCTCTTTTTACCAGGTCTTCAATTTCATATTCGGTATAAAACATTCTGGGCATAACATCCTCCTCGTTAAAGCGGCTGGTGCATTCAAGCTAAAATCAGGCACCTGGCCGACCATCAATGTTTTCCAAAGCCTGAATGGCAGCCTGGCGGGCAGTAACAATTTCTGATTCACTGCCGGAGAGCCACATTCTGCCAAACCTGCCCACAGATGAAACATGGACGATTTTGATACTGGCTTTCTTTTCTGCTTCGTTGCAGGCAAAATTAATATACGCCGCTGGTGCACATTCCAAAACCAGCATGGTTTCACCGGGGACAATCATGCTGCCCCTGCGGAACCGGTTTAATAATTGGGCTTGATATGGGTCAATGCGGGTGATGACCTGGGTGGATACAACCTGAGGTTTTATCCGGTCCTGAACCCGTAATCCCAACCGGCTTAACACAACGTCACCTGCCTCAATTACGGCAGCCTGGTTCAGCGAGTGCACTTCAAACATACCAAACTCACGTTCCACAATTTGTGCTCCCGGCCGCGCTTCAGTGGCTTTTACCGCCACATCCACTACCCGGAATACTTCATTCCCTGGTGCCATTTCCACATACAGGGACGCCATACCCTCAGTTGGAAGGTCACCCTGGGTTACCGTTCCAATGAACGCTGCGTATTGCGCCTGCATCCGGTCCAGAAAACTAAAACATCGTAGTGAAAAATCTTCAGCCATTCCTGCTCCCGTTAATTAAATCTATCGCTCATTGCCAGACCAAGCGGTGTTACACTGGCAGGGAAAACCGGCACCGTGGTTGGAATACCTGTATATTCCTCAACCACTTTTTCAATTCCGTGAAAAGCAGCGGTTCCGCCGACCAATGTAATCGAGTCAACATCGTATCCCTGGATATGGCGGGTGGTAATGCTGGCAACTTTTTCCATCACCGGTCGGATAAGCGGAAACAGGCGGGTATGCTCGGAGGGTTGGACTTTTAACATTTCTGCATCTTCAAAAGTCATTCCCAGCGCGCCTGCGATTACCAGCGAAAAATGTGTGCCACCGGTTGGCTCATCGGCAGTATAAACCACCTGACCGTCCTTAATAATTGCCACTCCGGTTGTTCCGCCGCCTATATCCACGATTGCGCCATTCCTCTTTTGTATCACCAAATTTGCAGCACTTGGTTCATCCACCAACCCGGTACATTCCATTCCTGCTGCTTCGACCACATTTGCCGTTGCCCGAACTTCTGCCAGGGGCACTCCGGGAGGATATCCGCTGGCTGCATGAGTAAGTTCACAACCCAGGCGTTTCTCCAACCTCGTTTTCATATCCCGCAATAAATCCACGGCTCCAACAAAGTCCACCACCAGACCATCTTTTACAACCTGGGCAAATTGCCATTCACCTGCCAGCGGGGTATCGGTTCATCAAGAACTACCATTACCAGGTATGCCGTCCCCAGGTCGACCCCGATTTTTAAGGGGCTTTTGGGAGGTGAAGAGAAAGGGAGAGCATCTGCTGCCACACTGGTGGGTAGAATTACCGAATTGGCAAGCGTGAGATAGGCTTCAATATCGGTAATAATGGTCATGTGTTCACAGCGTTAACCCTTCCATGCTCCGGGGTTTTTACTTCTTGGATTTGGCGGTGTGTCCGCTGATGCTGCCTTTGGAATGCTGGGGCAGAATCATTTCGACATCTGAATGGGGGCGTGGAATCACATGCACGGAGACCAGTTCACCAACACGCTTGGCGGCTGCGGCGCCTGCATCGGTAGCAGCTTTGACTGCACCTACATCACCACGGACCATTACAGTTACAAAACCACCACCAACATATTCTGAACCAATCAGAACTACGTTGGCGGCTTTGACCATGGCATCAGCAGCTTCAACAGCACCCACTAAACCGCGGGTTTCAACCATGCCCAGTGCAATTAGAGAAGTATCAACAGCCATTCTATCCATCCTTTCGTGTTCAATGCAAGTTTAATTATTTATTTCCTAATATTTCTGCGAGCACTTCCCGAACGACCTGTTCCAAATCGTATCCTGGAGCAGGAGAAATACTTTGCGGGGAATTGCTCGAAATTGCCGTATTTATTATCGGGTTGGATCCGGGAGCGGCAAACATTTCTGCCGGAGGAGGCATAATCTCATACGATAACCGTTTGATATTGATGAGATGGTAGGCTGAGATATTGTCTCCGGTTATTGCGCCACCAATCCCGCCCGAACCAAGCGTAAGGGAAGGCATCAATCCGGTGGTAAAACCAATCGCGCCCAATGTTCCCATGGTGTTAACCAGTATGCGAAAAACGGGTTTTTCCAATCCGAAAGCCATGATAACTTTTTCATCCATGGCGTGAATTACCTGGGTGTGACCTGTGCCACCAGCATCAATTAAGGCAATGGAAGTCTCGCATCCTTCTTCCCAGTTCTGTACTTCATACCAACCCAGCACAGTGGTTAATTTCTCGTGCGAAAGAGGTTCGTCTCTGCCAATTTTGGTGAGTGGTGTAACCAGTATTTTGGTCCCGGTTGGCACATGAAACCCTGCTGTTTCAGCAATAAATGGAGCAGGTTTGCCTACCACTGCGGTGTTCATGCTGCCGTCTTTATTAAAAACGGTTGTGCGCAGAGCAGCAGTTTCCTGTTCATTGGTAAAGTAGGCACCCAAAGAAATCATCAGTTCTCGCAACTGGGATGCAATGGGGGCATCTGCAACTACGGACTGTTCAGTCGCACAAATGGTGGAGCAATCAAATGCTTTGCTGGCAACGATATAACGGGCTGCCCGATTGATATCCGCACTTCGATCAACGTAAACCGGCACATTCCCGGGTCCAACTCCAAAGGCTGGTTTTCCGGTTGAATGGGCAGCCTTAACCATGGGGGTACCGCCGGTTGCCAATATCAGGGCAACATTTTTGTGCTTCATCAATTCTTGTGTACCAGGCAGTGATATTTGTTGAATACAGCTAATCAATCCAGGAGGCGCGCCTGCTTTTTCTGCAGCCTGTGCCATAACAAATGCTGCTTCATATGTACATCTGGCAGCCGATGGGTGGGGTGCAAAAACAATGGCATTTCTTGCTTTGAGAGCAATCAGCCCTTTGTAAAAAGTTGTGGAAGTTGGATTGGTGGACGGAACCAGAGCAGCAATTACGCCAATCGGCCAGGCAATTTCATAGAACTTTCGCTCAACGTTGTGATTAATAATCCCAACCGTTTTAAGATTTCGGATACTTTCCCACACATTTTTTGAGCCAAATTCATTTTTTAGTTTTTTGTGGGCGGCAATTCCAAAACCGGTTTCAACCTGTGCCATCTGACCCAGCCGCTCGGAAGCAAAATAAGCGGCTTCTGCCATGGCTGCGCACACCCGGTCAACCTGCTCCTGGGTGGCATGCGACCAGATTTTCCAGGCAGCGTAGGCTGAACTGGCTAAATCACGTGCTTCTTGAATGGAAGAAAGGTCTTTATCCACTATCTATCTCTTCGATCCGTTAGTTACGAAAAACGACCACTCCATCAACTTCCAGAGTGTCGATAATCGACATGATGACTGCATCCACTGGTTGATCTTTTGTCATCTGTGTTTGGCGGGCACTGGAACCGGCAGCCGTTAACACCAGGTCACCAACACCAGCGTCCACTGTATCCACGGCTACATACGGATTTCCGAAAGGTTTTCCGTGTTCATCGGTTTGCCGCAAAATGAGCAGTTTTTGTCCTGCCAAACCTTTATCTTTGATTGTAGAAACGGTTGTTCCAATTACTTTGGCTATCAGCATTTTTTGCTCCACTCATCACGAAAACTAAAGGCAGCCGGACTAGCTGGCTCTGGGTGCATGTAAATATGCTCCACAGGATCCGTTTGTACATCTCGGTTCTTTGGGTTGATTCAACTCGCGAATTACTTCCCTGGTTACAATTTCTACTGCTTCTTCACTGGAATGGGCTGACGAGGCGATACTCATGAAAGTCCGCATTAAGTGCTTGGTTTCGCTGAAGAAATAATCGATGGAGCACTCGACAATGTCATGGTATGCCGATTTTTCGCCGGTGTTCATGCATTTCAGAATATCTGTAACGGCAGAGCGAGCCATGGCGGTGTAATAGCATACCTTGGTGATGCCGGCTTTTATAACTTTTGGATACATATCATACGAAAGACCGGACGCGCCATGCATTACCAGTGGGATGGATACTTTGTTGAAAACCGCCCGTACAATGTCCAGGTCGATTTTTGGATCATGATAAATGCCATGTGCATTACCAAAAGAGATTGCCAGGAAATCCACCCCGGTTTTTTGCACAAAATCTGCTGCCACATCAGGATCTGTGTAATGCGCTTCAGGACCGGAAGAAGAATAATCCACTGCAGAACCTGAAATACTGCCCAATTCGGCTTCTACTGTAGCGCCATGCGCGTGTGCGTAAGCCACTACTTCGCGGGTTTTGGCGATATTCTCTTCATATGGCAGCGTGGATGCATCGAACATGATGGTATTAATGCCAAGCGAGATGGCTTTTTGGGCTTGTTCCAGGCTGTGTCCATGATCCAGGACAGTTCCAACCGGTGCCTTGCACTGTTTGGCAGCATTAACAATCATTGGAACAGCATATTCCATGGGGATATTGGGATTGACTTCCTGGTTGTAAACAAGCAGCAATGGTGCGCCAATTTCTTCTGCGGCTTTGCACAACCCGACAGACATTTCAACATCTGAGCCCATCAAACTGGCTACACCGTAGCCTCGTTTTCTACCATCGACAAGAATCTCTTTTGTAGAAGTATGTGGCATGGATCACTCTCCAGAATTAGTCGCACATGAAATGAATTAAACGGGAAATTGTATACATTTATATTATCAGAATTCCATTATAGACGAAAACCAAGCGAACTATCTATTTGATTGCAAGATTGTAAGAATTCGATTTATAAATCAGAACATAACAATCTTTCTGCTATTATAACATTATTTTTGTTATAAACACAATATAGTTTACACGCTGTTCATTTGAACTAAAATTAGGCAGCCAGTTCTTTAAGTCACAATATCCGCTAATTCTGGTTTTCAGATACATCTTGGGCGTCTGGAAAGTAGATACAAAACATTAAGCGTGGAAGGACACCGTCTATCCGTGCAGAAGGGCACTCGATTAATTGTCAGACAACTGCTAGAATAAGGATATCTCCCGTTATTGGAGAAATATAATTTGATGGTGAAAAAATGACTGCCCCTGAACCAATTACCTGGATTGCAAATCCACGTGCTGCTACAATCGGTCACAGCCCGGCTGTGGCAAAATACTTTCCTGCTGGTATCTCTGAAACCGTCCGCTCTTTCCATGCCCAGATTCCAGACTTTCGTGTAACTCCCCTCAAAAGTCTTAACCGTCTTGCATCCCTCCTGGGCATTCGCAACCTGTGGGTAAAAGATGAAGCAGACCGTTTGAGCCTTGGTTCCTTTAAAGTTTTAGGTGGTTCGTTTGCCATCTATCAAACAATCCTTAAGAAACTGGGCAACCCGGAAGGATTTAGTTTCACAGACCTTTCTACACCCGAAGTACGCAGCAAGCTGGGTGATATTACGTTTGCAGCAGCAACCGATGGTAACCATGGACGCGGGGTTGCCTGGTCTGCCACCCAACTGGGATTTAAATCGGTAATCTATGTCCATAAACATACGTCTGAAGCCCGAATTTCTGCAATTCAACGCAACGGAGCCAGGGTTGAGGTAATCGATGGCACCTATGATGATGCTGTTCGCCAGGCGAATGAAGATGCCAAGAAAAATGGCTGGCAGGTGATTTCAGATACTTCATGGGAGAACTATGAGGAAATCCCGGTTTGGGTTATGCAAGGCTATACCACCATGTTTGCCGAAGTGCAGCAGCAATTGATAGCCATGGGACAGTTTGCGCCCACGCATATCTTTATGCAAGCAGGTGTTGGTTCATTGGCTGCCTCTGCTTTTGGATACTATGCCAGCCTGTTTGCTCCACATCGTCCAAAAATGATTGTGGTAGAACCTGACCAGGCAGCCTGCCTGTTTCATTCCATGGAGTTTGGAGACGGGAAACCGCACTCCTTCCCTGGAAATCTGGATACCATCATGGCTGGTCTGGCATGCGGCGATCCAAACCCTATTGCATGGGAAATTCTTTACGATTGTGCAGATGGTTTTATTAAATGTCCTGATTTCGTGGCAGCCAAGGGTATGCGGGTTGGTGGTGTGCCGTTGCACGGGGATCCTTACATCATTGCAGGCGAGTTCTGGGGCTGTCACATTAGGGGCTTTGATGTTCTTGATGGAACTGGAACGGTATACCGAAATCAAGCAAGCGCTTGGCTTGGATGAGAATTCGCGGGTTTTACTCGTCAACTCAGAACGCAACACCGATCCAGACGATTACCGCCGGGTGGTTTGGGATGGCGGCGATCAGATTCCACGCCAATTCAGGGTGTACAAAAATCCTTTCCAGGAAAGTTAGCGTATTTCAAATACTGCTCTCTCCGATAAGCAATCCATTCGGAGGGAGCAGTTTAATTAAGTGGTTCAAGGTCCATAATTCCACACCTCCACCAGCATGCAGCAACAGAATACCAGGAATAACAGAAACAAAATAAGTAGAATTTTTATCATGCCTCAATCCGCCCTTCACTATTTCGAACTTTGATATTCTTTCCTCTCAGAGAAAAGCACCATAGCATCTTAATAATCATTATACTAATCCGGGATGCCATCATGGTATTATTTAACAGCACCTCGTGAGGAGAAAATTATGTACAACGCCTTTAGCGAAGATTATGACCGCTTTGTAAATTGGAAAAGCCGGCTGGGTTACGAAATGCCCTTCATTCTCCAGGTTGTCGAACGGGGTCACGTCGGCGCGGAAATGCCCCGGGTGCTGGATTCTGCCTGTGGTACTGGCATGCATGCCATTGAATTGGCTAAATCAGGGTATCCCGTTTTTGGTGCGGACTTGTTTGCAGAAATGATTGACCGGGCTCGCCGAAATGCGATTGAAGCCAGGCAAAAAGTACGCTTTGAAACAGCAGGGTTTGGTAAATTGACAGATGTATTTGGAGAAGGAAGCATGGATGTTTTGCTCTGCCTGGGTAATTCACTCCCCCATGTAGAGGATGCATCTGCTTTGCGGGCTGCTTTACAGGATTTTGCTTCCACACTGCGTCCAGGGGGTGTACTGCTCCTGCAAAACCGCAATTTCGATAAAGTGATGCAGCAGCGCCAGCGCTGGATGGAACCGCAGTCGCATAAAGAAGGGGACAAGGAGTGGATTTTCCTGCGGTTTTACGATTTTGACCCTGATGGGCACATCCAGTTTCATATTCTTACGCTGTATCGTGAGGGCACGGAAGGCTGGCAGCAAACCCTGCGCAGTACTTCCCTCTGGCCATTATTGCAGGCAGCGCTTAATCAAGCACTGCACGATGCAGGATTTGAGGTTGAGCAAACCCTTGGTTCAATGGAAGGCAGCCCTTACGTTCCGGAGAGCAGTGATAACCTGATTATTGTGGCAATCAAGAAATAGCCTGACATTACATGTTTTGTGAGAGCAAAAATCCAATTCTTGGAAAAATGCGTACAAGGAACGTAAAACAGTCAGGAAGCGAGGGCTGGATCACCAATACGCTGTGAATTCTGACCTTACGGTTTAATCTTACTCTCCTTAGGTGAATAATATCTCGCACAAAAAGCCCCTTCAATTTTGAAGGGGCTTTTTGTCATGTTATGGAATCCTGGTTTACCACCAATATATGTTTTCCTACTTAATAAACGTCCCGTTTTGCAACTCCAGGAACGCGGTTCGTAATTCTTCATCGGTGTTCATCACAATTGGACCATACCAGGCGACAGGCTCGTGCAGCGGTTTGCCCGATATCAACAACAGGCGGACGCCGTTCGCTCCTCCGGTAATTTGAACCTGGTCACCATCCTCAAACACCACCAGCGAGTGATTGCCCAGCAAGGGGGAACGCTCCGTGTCGAAATAATTGCTGCCTTCCACTTCATAAGCGTAGGGGTCAGATTCGTGACAGAACATACCGTCGCCTTCGAATACATAGGCAAAAACAGTATGCCCGCGTTCGGTGGGGTGAATATACTCCACCCCAGCCGGTATGCTGATATCCAGGTATTGCGGTTGAATTGCTACATTCTCCGCCGGTCCGTGCACCTTTCCCAGGTCACCACAGATGACCCGGATTAAGACTCCATTTTCCAGGCTTACTTCTGGGATCTGGCTGCTTTTCACTTCCTGGTAGCGCGGGCTGGTCATTTTCAAGGTACGCGGCAGGTTCGCCCAAAGTTGAAAGCCGTACATGCGACCTTGCGAGTCACCCGCTGGCATTTCCTGGTGCATAATGCCATTCCCGGAAGTCATCCATTGCACATCGCCAACCCCGATCACCCCTTTATTGCCCAGGCTGTCGCCGTGCTCTACCTCGCCAGCCAGCACATAGGTAATGGTTTCAATACCCCGGTGCGGATGCCAGGGGAAACCTTTGCGATACTGGTCAGGCGAATCACCCCGGAAATCATCCAGCAACAGGAATGGATCAAACAAACTCGTTTTACCAAAGCCAAATGCCCGCCGCAGGTGAACGCCTGCCCCTTCGAGTGTGGGCTTGCTTTTCATTACAACCTTGATTTTCCTGGTTTCACTCATAGCCAACCTCCACTATTAATAATCGTACCGATATCAATTTTTACCCGGGAAAGGTGCCAAGAATTACCCTCGTAATTATCCTATCTTCGCCGCAATAGACGCAGCAATAAAAGTAAAATTACGGCGCCAACAAACGAGGAGATTATCTGACCCAATATTCCTGCTCCAATGCTGATTCCCAGTTGACCAAATATCCAGCCGCCGATAAATCCGCCCAGGATGCCGACCAGGATTGCTCCCAGCAAGCCCAGACGGATACCTCTGACCACAGCATCAGCCAGCAGACCGGCAATACCACCAACCACAATCCATATTAAAACATCGGTTACAGACATGTTAACCTCCAGTAATATTTTTAATTATTCTAACATAGGCGATGGTTTTAACAAATTTGATGTTTCCCATTCAACCCCATTATCTTTAGTTCCCAACCATGCCAACAGACACCTGCAATTAATCCTCTTTTCCGATAAAATAACGCACATCATTCAGTTTGGAATGTATACCCGATTAGAAAATAATGGCGAAAGCAGATTACTATGATTTCCTGCCCTTACTGCGGTACACACTTTCAGACTTTTCAACCCAATTGCAAAAATTGCGGCGGTCCCTTACCTGAAATTGTCCCTGACCCTTTCCAGGCGGTTGAAGACTTGCTTGCTCCACCACCCCTGGTACCCCCACCGCCACCTCGTTCCATCAGTAATGCATACACATGGAAACTACTCATGATTGATGGTTGGAGCATTGGCGCATTTATTCTGGTTCTGACTGGCGGAATAATGCTTGTAACCGGAATCGGGCTTATTTTTGGTATCGTAACTGCCATCGTTGGCATCCCCCTGGCGTTTATTGGTGGAGCGATGTTCGTCGGAGGGCTGGCGCTTGGCATCTGGCGCTACCAGGAAATACAAAAGATTGTCAATGTACTCCGTTTTGGCGAATCTGCGCCCGGGCAGATAACGAATGTTCAGGAAAACACAACCGTTGCCATTAATGACCGCCACCCGTGGACAATCGAATATGACTTTGTGGTTGGAGACAGGTTGTTCAGCGGAAAAGTCACAACGCTTACTCCGCCGGGTCTCCATTTGCAAACAGGCAGAAATGTGTACGTTCTGTATCTTCCGTCCAACCCGGCTCTGAGCTCTTTGTTTCCACACCCGTAAACAAACTCTTTGCTGATAAATACATGCTGCCCATGGCAGCATGTTTCGTTTTGACTCGATAACCTCGCGTCCTCTATAATTAAAATCATGACTCTTACGATCGAAACGTACCTTTTTTGGGCGGCAGTGCTCCTGATTTTGAGCGTGATTGCCAGCAAATTTTCCGACAGGCTGGGTGTACCCACGCTGATCATTTTTCTGGTCATCGGTATGCTGGCGGGTTCGGATGGACCCGGTGGTATTTATTTTGACGATCCACAACTGGCGCAAAACCTGGGTATCCTGGCGCTGGTCATTATCCTGTTCTCGGGCGGGTTGGACACTTCCTGGAAACAAACCCGACCTGTGATCTTGGAAGGGGTACTGCTGGCAACTTTGGGTGTGCTGATCACAGCCTTCACCCTGGGATTGTTTGCGCATTTCTTACTGAAAATATCCCTGCTGGAAGGGGTTCTCCTGGGAGCGATTGTTTCTTCCACCGATGCCGCCGCGGTTTTCTCCATATTACGGTCCAAAAACATAAATCTCAAGGGGAAACTGGCACCCTTGCTTGAATTTGAATCCGGCAGCAACGACCCGATGGCGGTGTTTCTCACGGTTGCGCTTTCGATGCTTCTGGTTGATCCCTCCCGCACCCTGCTGGGATTAATTCCCATGTTCTTTCAGCAGATGCTCCTGGGACTTTTGTTGGGGGTTGGGGCGGGTAAACTGACAATTTTTTTGATCAACCGCCTGCGATTGGGCTACACAGGGCTGTATCCGGTCCTGACCCTGGGTGTGTTGTTTTTAACTTACAGTGTCACCAGCCTGGTGGGGGGCAGCGGTTTTCTGGCAGTTTACCTGGTGGGATTAATGATGAGCCGGGAAGAGTTTTTGCACAAACGCAGCCTGCTGCGATTTTACGATGGTTTTGCCTGGCTGATGCAGATAGTCATGTTTCTTACCCTTGGGCTGCTGGTTTTTCCGTCAAAAATTGTCACCATCATTATCCCTGGATTGGCGATTGCGTTTTTCTTGATCCTGATTGCCCGCCCACTCAGTGTGATAACAGCCATGGTGTTTTCCCGGATGAAACTGCCCGAAAAGACATTTCTCTCGTGGGTGGGGTTGCGCGGCGCGGTACCCATCGTCCTGGCAACTTATCCGCGCCTGATGGGACTGCCCCAATCCGAACTGATTTTTAATATCGTCTTTTTTGTGGTGCTGGTCTCGGTTTTACTGCAGGGAACTTCCATACCATTCGTGGCAAAATTGTTAAAGGTGGAAACCAAAAAAGAACCGGCTGCCCCCTACCCGATCGAATTTGTTAATCGAAACCGAATGGAAGGGAGAATTCCGCGAGTTTGTTATCCCGCCCGAAGCCTGGGTGGTGGGTAAGGCAGTATTTGAAATGGGTTTGCCTGGCAGCTTCCTGATTGTGCTCATTTCCCGCAATTCCGAATATATTCTTCCGAATGGCAGCATTGTCTTCCAGGCAGGAGATAAAGTGTTTGGATTGGCTGAACCGGAAGTACACGAACAGGTGGAACTAATGTTAACATCCCCTACAAAACCCCAGTATCTTCCATCCATCTAGCGGTAAATTATTGGAGGTAATTATGACAAACCGAACACATCCGGTTAAAGATAACAACAAGCAAATCTCCCGGGATGACGGGCGAATCGTCGTGGAAAATATCAACGTACCCGGTTACACCACCCGGGTGGATAAAGTTAAATACATGGCGATGAAAGAAGCCCTGCTGCAGGTGCTCCCGGAAAGCAGCCCGGGTCTGACGCAGGCAGAGATGATTGCCGCGGTGGTCGCCCACCTGCCGGAAACCCTGTTTCCGGGTGGAGCCAAGGCAGGCTGGTGGTCAAAGTCTGTACAACTGGACCTGGAGGCAAAAGGTATTATCCAGCGCGAGCACACAAAACCATTGCGCTGGCACAAATCCATTAAATAGGTTCTACATTTTCTTATGGCATCTTGGGGTCGAGATCCCAGCCATACCAGGGATCCCAGGGGTGGGCTTCACCCAGGAATTCGCACTTGAGGGTGATGGGATCGGGCAGGGTACCGCCAAAACAATAGCCCACATTCTGGGGACGCAGAATACGCACGTCATCCGATTTGACTGTAGTTCCAGCAGCATCCTGCAATTCAAACCGGTAATTGACTTCCCAGTATGGCAGGTTGACAACAAACTCGTGGTTCACAAAGGCATAACCGATATTGGGATTATCCGCAGCCTGGATGAGAGGGTATGTAAACCATGATTCCGGGCGGGTGTCAAACAGCGCCATCTGCATGCCTGCAGGCATGGGTTGGTTAAAGGTATAAACAAAAGTACAGGATTGAACGATTCCGTCCAGTATGGTCACACCGTCAACCTGGCGGGAGGATGCCGCCCCTTCCGGCATGGCATAGCCGGTTTCGGGAAGATAGACGCCATTGGGCAGGCACCAGGCGCTGAATGTTGCTTCCAGCACTGCCTGGGTTGCTGTGGCAGTCGGCTCAGGGATGGCGGTGGGAGCGAGTGTGGCTGTTGGGCTGGGCGGCAGGGTAGGAACCGGGGTATGCCGTCTGGGGCGGCGGCAGGGCTTCAAATGTCGGGAAAACCTCGGTTGGTTTACCCCCGCAGGCTGAAAGCAACAGGATACACACTAGTGCAATTAGAAGAAAACGAAACCGGGTCATATTAAATCTCCATACCTGGATGAATGATGCCTATTATATCCCCATCCAGGCATGGAGTGCAGTTATTTTTTCAACAGGGCGTGAAATTATTATTCGCTGGCTTTTTCGAGGAGCAACTTACCCCATTCCGTTGCGCGTTCCAGTTCGCCGTCTTTCAATGGCCCTTCAGAGTCCTTGACATCGAACCATGCCGGAGGGGCAATCATGGCGGCACCCTTTTTGGCAAGTTGTTTATACATCGGCTCTGCTGCGAAACCGCCAAGTTTGATAATAAATCGGAAAAATCCAGACTTGATGTCAGGCAGGCTCACCCGGGTGTCGAAAACGGCAGCCTTGATATTTTTCAATCCATCCACCGGGATGCTTTTTATAAACTTGCGGGTGGATTCCGATGCACTAAATTGGCGGGTGGGGGAACCCAGGATCAGCAAATCAATTCCGGAAAGCTGGTCCAGGGTGACTTCGGTCATTTTGACGGTTTTCAACTCCGCCTGGCTGGCGACAGCATCACCAATGGCGAGGGCAATTTTCTCAGTGTTGCCAAAATACGAATCATAGATGAGCAGGGCTTTCATGGGGGTGTGAACTCCGTTCTGGTTTGAGGGATTAGGTTGGCGAAACAGGGATAGTATAGCAAAGTAATCCGGGTCGCGGGTTTGAATTTGGGGTGAACTTGTAACAACGCAAAACGGGACTGGTTATTTTCCTGGCACGAATCAATATTTCCAGGGCGCGTTGAAACAGCCTCTACATAAACCAGAGTTGGATTGCAGGCCAGTTTAATACAAACAGGGCAGGCGAGTGTAAGACTCGGATCAGTCCTCGAGGATGAATGTGATTTTCAATAGAACCCTATACTCGGAGACTTGCCCGTATTTATCGATCACCACCTCCTGATCCTCAATCCAGGCGGAAGTCACATTCTTCAGGGTTTTGGTCGCACGGGCTACGCCGGTTTTAATGGCATCATCAAAACTGATGGGAGAGGAAGCCTTGATTTCCGAAATTTTTGCTACGGTCATGGATACGCTCCTTCTTTTGTATTGGTTAATTAGCACAACTGTTACTTAATCTTACAGTGCGAAGCGCAGTTTTTCAAGTGGGGATAAAAAAGTGATAGGGATGGAGAACTTGGTTTATTAGTTATAAGCAGGCAAAAAAACCAGATTCTTCGGTCGATACCTCCCTCAGAATGACGGCTCGACATGTCATCCTGAGAGTAGCGAAGGATCTCGCCTTGAGATTTTCGGTCGTTATTCTCCATCAGAATGACAGTTTAATTGTCATCCTGCCTGTCCCTGCGGTTTTGCAAGGGAATGAAGTGAAGGATCTTGCTTTGAGATTCTTCGGTCGTTCCTCCCTCAGAATGACAATTACTTTTTTACGTGAACAAAAAATCCAAGCCTGTTTAATACTTTTTTTACAGGCTACCCCCACCAAAATCTGCAGATTTTAATGGACCTTTGTTTGGAAACTGAAACCCATACGCAACCCCGATGATGGCTTTTGAAGGATAGAATTTCCCTTTATATTCCAAGAAGTACTCTCTTGCTGGACCAATAACCATATCTTTTTAGGAATTCTTCTTCTCCTAGTTGATTGAATATATCAATAGCCTTTAGTACAAATTCACGAGAAGTGATTTTTCCAATGCCCATTGCGTCTCCTTTTCAGGAATCCTGAATATTACGCCTTTGCCACCACGTAAATATATTTCAGCGGGACATAGCCCGTATTGATAACGTCATGCTCGGTGTTGGGCGGATTGTATAAAATGCAGCCTGGTGCCACTGAAATGGTGTCTTTTCCGGTCACCTTGAGTTCACCTTTGCCCGCAAGCGGGATGATGACCTCCTCGCGGTCTTCGGTGCTGTGCATCCCAACCGATTCGCCGGGCGAGAGAACCACGTATCCCGACTTCATGCCTGCAGTTTCCGGTGGACCACCCAGGAGTTTGGCATACTTTTCGTCAGAACTCGGAAACGGGATGGTTTTTGATTCAGACAGGCTGGGATTTTTTGAAGTCGGTTTATCCATGGTTTCTCCATTAATGGTTAATTCTATAAATTTATTATCCCACAAACGGAACTGCAATAAATATTCTCAACATCCGGTCATTATCCTTAAAGATGGCTGACCTATTTAATAGCACAAGACGGACGCTCGCTGAAGCATCCGTCTGTGACGGATACATCTATATCCCGTTTGAGTGAAATTGTGTTATTTCTTGAAGTAGTAGTAACCAAATCCCAAGGTGAGGACGGCATAAATAACTACATTAACCCAGATGAAAGCGCTGTGTGCGCCGGCGATGGCATCCCAAATCGACACAATCAATCCAGCAACACCCAGAACCAACCCGCCCAGGATCCCGCATTTCTGCAGTGCTTCAAATGTTTTGGCATTTCGGCTGGTGAAGAAAATGACCCCGACGCCCACCAGGACTGCGCCAAAATAACGTGCCATAAATGACCCCACCAGATCCAGTGTTGAACCATAGGGTATTATGGCAACGTTTGGGATGACCAGGAACCCCAAACCGAACATAAAAGCCAGCAATGCAACAATCAATACAAATGTACTTAGTTTCATTTCATCCTCCCATCGAAAAAATCAAACCCCATACTTTGACAAAAAGCGAGTAATTAAACGCATAGCTCCTTTCCGCTCTGAGGAAGAAGGCTCACATGATGAGGTATCAGGCTTTGAATTGTGCGCTGGGAAAATAATTCGGTACGTTCAGGGCAAATTCATTATAGCGAGTGGGTTTTGGTAAAGTCAATCAGGTCTGGAAAGGGTTGAACCCTTGTATTTCGCTACGAGTTTCTTATTTTCCCTGGTTGTGATCGTCTTCGGGTTTCTTCTTCCAACCAGGTTGTATAATCGTATCGAAGGAGAGCCATTTCAATGAACGATATCGAAAAAATCGCAAAGAATGTATGCGCCAACAGGGCACCCTGAAGCGCTTGATGAGCCATCCCGAACAGTTCACCCAATTTATCGAACTCCTTTTGCAGCAGCATGCCCACATGCACTCAGCCGGTATGGAACCCACCGGTTTATGGTCGTTTGAAGATGCCGTCCTGGATGACCTGCCGCTCGAAGCAATGCGCCGCCAACCCGCCCGCAGCCCGCATTCATTGGTATGGCTGGTGTGGCACATGGCGCGCTGCGAAGATATCACCATGAACCTGCTGGTGGCAGGTCAGCCGCAGGTGCTGCTTTCTGGAAACTGGCTGCCCCAACTGGGGGTGGAGTGCCGCGACACCGGCAATGAAATGTCCGCTGCCGAACTGGAGGATTTCAACCACCGGGTGGATATTACCGCCCTGCGCCTTTACCGCCAGGCAGTCGGGCGATCCACCCGCCAAATCGTGCGCGGACTGACACCCGAAGACTTGAAACGCAAAGTTGACCCTGAACGCCTGGCACGCGTCCATGCCGAGGGAGCGGTGCTGGAAAGTGCCCGCTACCAGACCGATTACTGGGGCAAACGCACCTTTGGCGAGCTGCTGCTAATGCCCGCCAGCCGCCATCTGCTGATTCATTGGAACGAAGCCGTGGATGTGGTAAAGGAGTGAGGTGGGGGTTAACCTCAACAATAAGACATACAACGAGAACTTCGATTAATGTTTTGCCAAAAACCCCTCAACATCCGCAATAAATTTCAAAGTGCCGCGCTCGATCTGTTCCGTTAATGCATCCATATCCCCAAAATCCGGGTTGTCCACCAGGACGTGCTCGATGATCAAATCCGCTCCCTGGATGGTGGCAACAACGGGATACTTGTTCCAACCGCTTTCTTTAATCAAATTCCAGTATTGGGCTTGAACCTGCTTGTTATACCCAGCCAGCCAAACTTCAAATCGAAAGGCTTCGTGTACGAACACAACCGCAACTTTCAAATTCCGGCTTTTTAAGGGCTGCGGAATGACCGAAAAATAGGTCATATCCATGTACCCGTAATAAATACTGCCGGAGGTGAAATAATCCGGATACTTGTTTTTGAAATGTGTCCGCAAATCCATGATGAAGTCCATCAAACCTTTATACGCTGCCTGGATCGCCCCCTTCTCCAGTTGTTTTTTATATTCCTGCATGTATTCCGGCAAATTCCCCATGATTAATTCCTCCAATAATAACTACTATGTGCTAAAACTTCCGTTGAATGGCAGGCTTTACCAGCTTGGGTGGGATTTGGCGAAAAATACCAAAAGCGATACCTCTTCTTAAGGTCACTTCACTTAATGTGTGGGCAGTACCCACATTTATCCGGTGCACCCTGTGTTAGCCATCTTTTAGTAATTGAGCAACATTGTTTGCAGATTGCTCCAGCCAATTTTTATGAACATCATACCAAACAGCAGAAGATTGCCCAAGCTTTGCAATTTGCCTTGGGTGGGCAAGTGGTAAAACTTTGATTCCCATGCTACCAACATGTACATTGTGTAATTGCCCATATGCAGGATTATCACGCCCAAAATCCGAGAGTTTTCTCCAGCGATTATCAAAGTAAGATAAAAACCATTGAATGGGTTTGTCACCAAGCAATATGAGAACTTTTGCTTCAAACTCAATTAATTCATCTGAAATCGCCTTTCGACGATTTTCATCTGTGAGGAAGTTGGGGACTGGCGGAACTGTATGTTCAGCCAACTTATATTTTGAAGCTATTGGCAAATATGCCCGTTCAATAGCTTTACTTTGAGAAGGGTTTACGCAACTATGCGGTACTAAATCACACAACCAAGCATTAGACCGGTCAAGTCCCAGGGGATTCAAAATCAAATTATCAAGCGCCAATCCCGATGGTCCATTGAAATCTTGTTTTGCCGGAGTCAGTTTCCCCAATTCTTTTGGAACAGCAATTTTTTGAATAATCGATTCTGCGTTTTCGCCGCACCAAAAAATATAAGGTTCACTCGCAACAGCAAGCGCATTGACGACTGTTTTCTCGCTTGCATCTACCCAACGCGCGTGAACTGCGCTCGCATAAACACCTAAAATAAATACTTTCTTTGGTGTTCGGTCATTTTGCACAACTTCTTGAACCGGCTGTCCAAACGGGAATGTTCCAATTGATTTCAAGGTATGTTCTCCAAGTGGCATAATCTGCAAGAGGCTGGCCAACTAGTGGATAGACTGCAATATAGGACTTGTTCAGTAAAAAGTATAGAGAATGTTGAAGTATTATTTTATAATTAATTTGGAATTTGAACCCCCACCATTTAGCCATTGTCTGCTTTAATGTCAAACACGTTAAACGAATCAGCGCAAGCAAGGAATTATAATTTTGGAGTAAATAAATTGGAAATAAAAAGGCTCCTCGACACACAGCGTGCTTCGCGACCAGGACTTGAACCTGAAATCCTTTATTCATTAAAGTCGATGTTCTAATCTACGAACACAATCTACGCATCGAAGCCTGTTAGCTATTGCCAAAATCCAACCTTATTCACGATCGTATCCAGTCACCATTTGTGTTTCGTTTTAGTGCTTCATTCAGAGGTGCTATTGGACGATGGTCGTAATTCCTCCCAAGTGCCATGACAGCTCTTCTGCGGACATCCCAAAAGCGAATCTTTCAGGGCATTGTTAAGTGGTTCTACTGCACGGCTATCTTTGCTCAATCCCAACGCATACGGCTGCGGATCCCCGTACGTAATAATTTTCATCCCTTAATGCTGAAATTGCATTTCCACAAGAAAGTACTGATCTTTAGCGTACCATTCCTGTCGATATCAAAGCAGCAGCCATACATGCCCGGTATCAGAGTCATTCGATTTTAATGCTGCAATAATGAAATCCAGAGCTGGGGGGTAATCCAGACCAACAAGTGCCCAGAGCCAGATCCTTTCGACAACCCATCGATTTTTGCTTATTTTGCACATTTAATATGAGTTGCTCAACCAAAATGTCCTGGCGGTGTCGTTTCCAGCAGAATCTCGTGAGTACGTTTGCTTCTATCAAAATTTGCCAATTGGCTCACGATTTTTGCGTAGTTTTCATTTGGTTCTTGGGACATCAGGTCTCCTTTCTTTTACGGTTAGTTGGTAATCGAAATTGCGATCTTAAAATAATTCAACCGCGGAGTTTTTTCATACAAGGAAATATGATTTAAATTTGCGATTGTGAATGACATATTAAATCATTATATTTTCAATTTCATTAGAATTCAACTTTTCATTTTCAAAGAGGGAGTACGCCACGTAATGCACAGTGTGCTTTGCGACCTCGACTTGATACATACCTCGATGGTGACATGGAGCCTTTTAGGTAAATTAAAATAGAAAAGGCTCCTCGACCAGGACTTGATACATACCTCGATGGTGACATGGAACCTTTTAGGTAAATTAAATAGAAAAGGCTCCTCGACCAGGACTTGAACCTGGAACCTAGCGGTTAACAGCCGCCCGCTCTGCCATTGAGCTATCGAGGAACGCGGGGGTTATTATAAGGCGTGCGCTTGCACCCTGTCAAGCATTTATCCGAAACCTAGCGCGGCAGGATATGCCCGGCAGTGGCTTTGAAACTGACCGAAACCGGGCTGCCTTCCCGGATTCCCATCTCCAGCCACGAGGAGCGGGTGATGAGCACCACCACCGGGAAGCCGCTGTCAATCTTGACGGTCACCCGCACCAGCGCACCCAGCACATTGCAATGCTGCACCACCCCCTGCATGTGGTTGCGGGCGCTCGAACGGGGTGCCGGGTCGGTCTGCCACAGGGTGATATCCTCCGGGCGCAGGCATAACAGCACCTCGCGTCCCGGGCTGATGTTTCCAACCGTTTCCAGGGTGTATTTTCCGGCTTGCAGGCTGAGCATGCCATCCTGGCTGGCGGTGACCGTGGCAGGGATGACGGTATCCACTCCCACAAATGCCGCCACATCCGCATCCAGCGGGGTGTTGAAAACCTCCTGCGGGGTGCCGGTTTGTTTTAACTTGCCTTCCAGCAGCACAGCCACCCGGTCACCCAATTGCAGGGCTTCGTTCAGGTCGTGCGTCACCAGCAGGGTGGTGATGTGGTTCTCCTGCACCAGCGAGCGGAAATCTTCCAGCAGGCGGATGCGGGTCGGGGCATCCAGGGCGCTGAAGGGTTCGTCCAGCAGCAGCAGGTCGGGTTCGAGCACCAGGGCGCGCGCCAGGCTGGTGCGCTGGGCTTCTCCGCCCGAAAGCGAACGGGCAGAGCGCTTGCGCAAATGGGCGATATTGAAACGCTCCAGCCACAAGTTCACCTTTGCAGTGCCTTCTTTTTTGTTGACCCCCCTGAAGCGCAAGCCGGCAGCCACGTTATCAAACACACTCCTGTCCAGCAGAAGCGGGTCCTGCAGCACGAGTGCCATGCGGCGGCGGTAATCCAGCAGATTGGCGGCATAGACATCCTGCCCGTCCTTGCTCAGCCTTCCCGGTTTTGGGAGCAATCAGACCGGCTGCCGTCAGCAGCAGGGTGCTTTTCCCCGCCCCGTTGGGTCCGATCACCACCAGGCTTTCGCCGCGCAGGATATCGAGGTGCTCCACTTCGAGCACCTTTTGCCCGCCGCGCTGGATGACAACATCCTGGAAGGTCAGCAATGCATCCGGGTTCATCGTTTCCTCTGCTGCACACTGGTGAGAATGAGGTTGACGAGATATGCCAGCAGCAGCAAAATGGCGCTCAGGGCAATCGCCAGGGCAAATTCACCCTTGCTGGTTTCGAGCACGATGGCGGTGGTGAGCACCCGGGTCTGGTTGCGGATATTGCCGCCCACCATCATGGATGCGCCCACTTCGGAAATCACGCTGCCAAAACCTGCCATCACGGCTGCCAGCAGCGGCAGACGGGCTTCACGCCACAAATTCCAGGTGACCTGCCAGCGGGAGGCACCCAGTCCCTTTAATTGCAATTGCAGGCGCGGGTCCAACTGCTGCAATGCCGATGCCGTCAACCCGGTGACCACCGGGGCGGCGATGATGGTTTGGGCGATGATGATTGCAATGGGGGTGTACATCAGGCGCAAATCACCCAGCGGACCGCTGCGCCATAGGAACAGGGAAACCGTCAGCCCGACCACCACGGGCGGCAATGCCATGCCGGTGTTGATCAGGCTGAGTACAAATTTACGGGATGGGAAATGTCCCAGCGCCAGCAAAGTGCCCATCGGCAGCCCAATCAGCAGGCTGATGGCGGTTGCCAACCCGGACACCTTGAGCGACAGGACGGTAATCTTAAAGACTTCGGGGTCGACTTTAAAAATCAACTCCAGGGCGTGCAGAATCCCTTCCCAAATAAAATCCATCTATCAATTTCCTGTCAGGTTGTTTTCATCCTTGCCAAAATCGGGCACAAACAACGGCTGCCCAAACTTATCTATACCATAATTTCCGATGAGTGCCTGGGTTTCAGCAGAGGTCATAAATGCTGCAAATTCCAAAGCGCCTACGGCATTGACCTTTGGCCATTTGTCCGGATTGACGGTGATGACGTGATAAATGTTCAAAAATACGGGATCCCCTTCATATAAAATCTCCAGGTCAAGGGTTTCCATGTTGAACAGGTAGGTCGCCCGGTCTGTTAAAGTATACGCGTATTTTTCGGATGCAATCCGCAGCGTATCTGCCATTCCCTGACCGGTCTCCAGGTACCAGTCGCCTTCAGGCGTGACGCCGGCTTTTTCCCACAGGCTGAGTTCCATTTTGTGGGTTCCGGAATCATCGGCGCGCGAGGCGAAATGGCGCTTTGGTTGCGGCAATCATCGTCAGGGCTTCCACGCCGCTGGCGGCAGTTTTAACACCTGCCGGGTCATCTGCCGGACCTACGATGACATAATCGTTATGCATGATGAGTTGGCGTTCTTTACCAAAGCCATTCTCCATGAAGGTGACTTCAGATTTTGGGGCATGTACCAGCAGAACATCCGCGTTGCCTTCTTCTCCCATCTTGAGTGCCTCACCGGTGCCAACGGCAATGGATTTCACCACATAGCCGGTTTGCTCTTCAAAAATGGGCAGGAGCACATCCAGCAACCCGGAATCGCGGGTGCTGGTGGTGGTTGCCAAAATGAGCTCGGGGTTGTCGGGGGCAGGTTTGACTGGTACTTCGGTAGGAACCTCAGTAACTACGGGGGCTTCTGTGGCAGGTGCTTCCGTCACAACCGGTACTTCAGTTGGTAAGGGTGCAGAGGTGGGCTGGCAAGCCACCAGGCTGACCAGCATTACGAGCAATAACAGGGAATAGAATAACTTTTTCATACGTTCTCCTCTCAAGTGTATAGTTGTAGCGATACAAGCGATTATATAACCAGTGTGAGAGGTTGGCAATAGATGAGGATTCCCATTCCTCTCCCTCTGGGACAAAGTGCCCGCAGGGTAGAGGTAAGGTGAGGGTGTTTTTGTCATTCTCGCGTAGCATACTATGTGTGAGGGAGGTACGACCGAAAAATCTTGCATAGTTGAATTTCCAAACTGGAGATTGCTTCACTTCGTTCGCAATGACAGGCACAAATTTACTCCTCTCCCTTGGGGACAAAGTGCCCGCAGTAGAGGTAAGGTGAGGGGTCTTGTCGCTGCGAACGAAGTATTACCTTAAAGTAGTCTATGCTATGAGATTGCTTCAGTCGCTATGCTCCTTCGCAATGACCAGTACAAATTCCTCTCCCGAGGGGAGAGGTAAGGTGAGGGGGGATATGACACTGCATAGCGTAGCACCCTAGGAGTTGCATCAATTTAGATTGATTTAACTATTACAGTTTGAGATATTGCTTCAACAACTCCCCCGCTTGCTGAAGATATGTCTTTTGGGTGTCAACCATCTGCACAACCCCTCCCGGCAAGATTTGCTGTGCTGCATCCAGCAACTCAGGGCGGATCACCACAATCCCCAGTCGAAACTGCCTTGCCTGCAAGGCTTTAATGCCTGTCACCCAGCCCCGGTGCTGCACCAATTCCAGCGGACCCAACTCATCCACGATCAGCACATCACAGAAATCCGCCTGCTCGAGAATCCGGCTGCCCCAAGCCATTGCAGCAGGGTCAAATTGCCAGTGATCGGTCTGAATTTCTGCCTCCAGACCGGGCTGACGCAGGTACGCCAGGGGCATTTGCTCACCGTTGGCTGCATTTTCAACCAGGATGCCGGTTTTCACCCCATCAGTAAAGACGGCTGGCGAAATCACACCCTGCACGCTTAATCCCTGCTGTCTGGCAAGTTCGCAGACCGCCTGGCACATGCGGGTTTTCCCCTGGCCGCGTTCACCGCTGAGAATCACAAGCGGCGGGTGTGTCACTGCCATGTCACCAGCCTTAACCCGTCAATTGGTATAACGCGCACGGGTACGCCATATGCCTGGCTCAGATTTTCACTTGTCAAACCCTCTTCCAGGGTACCGCTGTACTGAACCCTGCCTGCCCGCATCAACACCAGGTGGCTGGCGATGGTCGCGGCAGCTTCGGGTTCGTGGGTGGTGAAAATTACCGTCATACCCTGGGAAGCCAGTTCGCGCACGATATCCATCAGGCGGTGCTTGTTTGCCAGGTCAAGGTGCGAGGTGGGTTCGTCCAGCAGCAATAAACGCGGCTGCTGGGTCAGGGCTCGGGCTACCAGAGCCAGTTGTATCTCCCCTCCGCTCAGGCGGGTAACCGCCCGGTTTTCCATTCCGACCAATCCCACCCGCTGCAGGGCATGGCTGGCAATATCGAAATCCGCTTTGCCGGGCATTGCCAGTGGTTCAAGGTAGGGTGCCCGTCCCAGAACGGTGTATTCCAAAAGGGTGTAATCGTAATGCAGGTGCTCATTTTGCGGCACCAACCCGATCCAGCGACCGAGTTCTCGGCGAGGGTAGAGCCGCAGGGATTTCCCATCCAGCAGGATTTCCCCCCTGGTGGGCTGCTCCTTGGCGTATGCCAGGCGCATCAGTGTGGTTTTACCGCTGCCATTCGGTCCCAAAATGGCGGATACCTGCCCGGCGGGCAGGGTCAGGCTGAAGCCATCCAGCACAAGCCGGGGCGTATTTCCATAATGAAAAACGATATTCTCAAACTGCAGGATGGGTGTGCTCATCGCTGCACCTGTACCCGGCGAGCCATCATTAATATCATAAAAGCCACTGCGCCCAACAGGGAAGTCAATATTCCCAGGGGAATCTCACCTGCCAGCAGGGTGCGTGCCAGGTCGTCGCAAATGATGGTAAATGTTGCTCCCAATAAGATGGAAGCCGGGATGACATATCGCCCATCTGCACCGAAAATGCGGCGCGCCAGGTGCGGGACAAGCAAGCCAACCCAACCCACAATGCCGCTGACCGAAATGACAGCAGCCACGGCTGCAACGCCGGCTGCCAGAACCAGGACGCGTTCACGCTGGGGCGAGCTGCCCAGCGAAAAAGCGACTTCATCTTCCAGCGAAAGCAGGTTAAGACGCCAGCGCATGCGGTATAAAACGTATAATCCGACCAGCACCAGGGGCAGAATTGCCAGCAAATCTTTCCATTCGATACTCCATAACCCCCCCAGCAGCCAGAATGTGATTTCAGGCAACTGGCGTAATGGATCTGCCAGGAATTTAAGCACTCCCACCCCGGATGAAAAGAAGGCAGAAACAGCAATACCAGCCAGCACCAGGCGCAGGACCCAGCCGCCGTACCTCACCCGCCTGGCGAGGAAATATGAAAGCAGCAACCCGAGCAGCGAAAAAAGTACTGCCGAACCCTGAACAAACCAGGCGACATTCCCAAAAAAGATGATGGCGAGCGCTGCTCCAAATGCAGCCCCCTGGGAGACACCCAAAAAGCCGGGTTCTACCAGCGGGTTGGTAAAAAGCATTTGAAAAGCCGCACCGGCTGCCGAGAGGGAAGCCCCCAGCAGCACCCCCGCCAGTAAACGCGGCAGGCGCAGATTCCACAACAGGCGCATGCCAAGCTCGTCATCAGCCAGGCGCCATGGCAGGGTAAAACCGGGTTGAGGGTAGCGACCCACGAAGATGGACAGGGCAAACACTACCAGCAACCCGGCAGCCAGCGCCCACAAAAGCCTGACCGGGCGGCGAAATCTCATTCAATACCCGTCAGGAGAGGTAATACCTGTTCAGTAATGACGGTTTCATCCAGACCGTAGAGTGTCTGGTAGAAAGTCTTCATCTCCTGCTGCATATCCACACCCGTCCACAGATCAGGATGAATCCTGGTTGCCAGCCATTTCAGCCCCAGGGCCCAGCGCACATCAGGCTGATCCCAGGAGTAATAATCTGCCGGGAAAGCATAAATCTGGTCACCGGTAATGGCTTTCAAGGTTTGCCAGTTGGGGTCTGCTTTCAGCGATTCGACAATATCGACCGCGTTGCTGGTGTATGAGACAACATAAATTTGGTCAGGATCCCAGACCGCAATCTGCTCCAGACCAACTTTTGTCCAGCCTTTTCCCAATTCAATATCCATCCAGACCGGGTAGCCGCCTGCGGTTTCAACCAGGTAGGTCTGAATGTAATTCTTGGGAGCAACATTAAAGGCGATATTACCGTCTTTTTCACTGTAGTAGAGTAACAAGACCCGCGGTTTTTGGGCTTCATCCATGCCTGCCGTGGCAGCAGTTACTTTATTTACCGTTTCAGTAAAGTAGGCACTCACATCCAAAGCACGGGCTTCGTTCTGGAAAATCTGGCCGAGGGCTGCCAGGTCGCGTTGATATTGTTCAGGGGTCTCAAAATCCATGTACACAACTGGAATTCCCAGGGCTTCGAGCGGGCTGCCCAGGGTTTCTGCCATGAAGCTTTTTACGATAACCAGGTCGGGCTGCAAGGCAGCCACCTGCTCGGGACCAACATCATTTGCCAGTTTCACTTTTTCGGCATAGCCCGGGTCAAGCAAGGAGATAAAATCACCCCGTCCCTGGTTGGTATTGCTGATTCCCACAATCTTGTTGCCGACATCGGGGAAAAGATAAACCGCATCTGTCAGCATGATAACTGCCCGCCCTGCCAGCACAATCCGTTCTGGGACTTTATCCAGCACTACCGTGCGCCCGAGGGCATCGTTGATGGTAATTTGCACGGTTCCTGAATCAACCTCTGGAACAGAGGTTGCCAATTCGGTTGGCGGGGTGATGGTAACCGGAACAATCACCGGCGCGGGTGTGGTTGGGGTAGCACAGGCAGCCAGTACCAATAGCCCTGTGATTACTAAACCAATAACATACCTCTTGTGTTTCAACATGTTGTCAACTCCTTAATCCTTGTGACAGGGTGAGACTGCAATCTCTTGCAGCCATTTAATAATATTTTCCAAGCGAGCGGATACGCAGTTCCAATGCCAGCAGATTGGCATCACATTCGGGCTGCACCTGGTTTCGTTGTTCTTTTAAACTTTCCAGGCGGTTCTGAACCAGGCTTTCTTGTTCCGCCAGGATGGTATTGAGCAGATGTGGAAATTTCTGGCGGGCAAACACCAACCGGGTGATAAATTCGGTACGAATGGATTGGGTGCCGGGATGGGTGGGCGTGGTCAGCCAGGTTTCAAAATGCTTTTTTCCGCTGTCTGTCAGGTGCAGCAGGTGACGCCCGGGAGTGCCTTCACCCGGGAGTAGTTCTGCGGTAAGCATACCCTGGGTGGTGAGTCGGTTGAGGATGTTATACGCCTGGCTCTGGCTGATATGCCAGACCAATCCATACTCACGCATTAAAGTCTGGTGCAGCTCATATCCATGCATGGGCTGGTCATAAAGCAAACCCAATAAAACGTATTCTGGCGAAATATTCATACTCACTCAGTGAGTATATATGAGAATACCAACCTGTCAAGATGAATTGATATTAATTTCTCACTGTGCATGACGAGAGCATCTATCTGTTAGAATTAGGTCGCTCGACCCAGAGAAAATTCATATAACGAATAGAAGGACCGCAAACAGCATGATCGTGATAAAAGCCTCGCGTATGACCCGCATCTTGATGACATTAATTGGATTAGGTTTGCTGGGTTTATTTGGTTACAACCTGGTTACTTACCTCAATAGCCGGGAGGTAAGCACCATGTGTTCCCTGATAATTTATCTGCCGGTTGCGATCGGTTGTTTGTCTTATGCTGCTGGAGCTGTGCAAACCCGGATGGACGCAAAAGGTTTATACAAGCGGGGAATATTATGGATACCGCGTTTCCTTCCCTGGCAGGCAGTCAGCGAAGCCCATATTTACACCTTTGACAAGCAAACTTTTGTATCAACGGTGAGTATGCTGCAAACATTTGTGCGGTTAAAAGGTGATTTTGGGGATCTTACCATCGAGCACAGCGCGGCAGGCGGTCAGGATTGGATGGGTACATTTCTCAAGCTGGTTGACGCCAATGCGCCCCATATTAACGTGATTGACGAGCGCACACCCATCGGACCGGATGATCAAAAACCGTTCAAATAATCCGAAAGAAAGCGCGCAATTCGGATTGCACCATCAAGAGTTGTTCAGTTTAGGCCTTCCCCATCAGGTCGGTTGATGCTTCCTGCATCAATTCTATTAAAACCTTCTGGTCAATATCATCCAGGTGGTTAATATAAAGACAGCCTTTTCCCGTCTTATATTTTCCCAGCCGCTTGAGGGTATCTGCATGTTTTTCGAGGTAGCACATGAGATACAGGGTGATATTTTGCTTTCGGGGTGCAAACCCCAGCGGAGGCCATTCGCCTGTCCGCCCGCTGGCGTACTTGTAGGTATACCTGCCGAAACCGATCATTCCGTCTCCCCATAGCTCGGGTTCTTCACCGGAAAAATCCTTCATCAAGGCAAGCAAGGAAAAACAGTCTTTGCGCTTGGACTCGTTTTCGATGGTATTTAAGAATTCTTCAACGTTTTTATCAGTTGGTTTGGTTTTTAGTTCGCTCATACATTAATCGTACCATTTTTGTCGCAATTAATCTACATCAGAATTGTCCGTGGGAAACATCAGAACCACCTTGCTCCCATGCCCAGGTTCACTTTCCAGGGTAATGCTGCCCCCCTGGCTTTCGATCAAGGCTTTTGCAATCGGCAGCCCCAGACCAAATCCATCGGTCACTTTCTCTTCTGGAGCCCGATAAAAACGGTCAAAAACATGTTCCAGCACTTCCGGAGCAATGCCTTCACCCTGATCCTGCACTGTCAATGACACTTGCTGCCTATCAGTTTTGGCGTGCAGGGTAATACCAGCGTCAGTATGCTTGATGGCATTATCCAAAACCACTAACAAGATTTGCTTTAATGCATCCCGGTCCCCCAGCACGGTTATACCTGGATCAATTCTTGCTTCAACCTGGCGATCAGGGTCTAGAATGCAAACCTGTTTAATTACTTCCTCCGCCAATGGCTGGAGGGGAATTAATTCCCGTGTGAAACTGCGACCTGCATCCGCCCGTGCCAGAATTAACAGATCATTCACCAGCCGGATCAGGCGGTCGCTTTCACTTTCCATGTCTTTTAATATGTCCTGAGTTTCCAGCTCGGGTATGGCAGGTTTGCGCTGTAACAGGCTCAGGTTACCACGCAAGGTAGTTAATGGCGTGCGCAATTCATGGGATACATCCGCCACGAAATTCCGCTGCATTTCCAGGGATTGTGCAACGCGCTGGTAGGCATCCTGCAGGCGCGTAAGCATATTATTGAAGGTAATTGCCAGTTGCCCGACCTCATCAGATGGACCATGATATTCCACCCGGCGGGTGAAATCCCGCTCTTTGCCAATTTCCTGGGCAGTGTGGGTGATGCGGTGAATAGGTCGCAGTGTGATACCGGAAATAAACCAGCCAATTCCAAACGCAGCCAGGGTGGTGATTACACCGGCAATAACCAGCGTGGACGCCAGGTCTTTGAGGGTATTATTCCGTTCAGTCAATTGCTTGGCAACCTGAACTATCAACATTTTGCCATCATTGGTGACCACCGGGCGGCTGTAAATTAAGAGTGGGATATTATCTACTGCGCTTTCTTCCCACCAAACCTGTCCATCTTGTAACGCAGCCAAACCCTCGGTACTTAATGGTAAAGCATCCTCGCTATTGCCAGTTGGGTTGGCAATTAAATTTCCATCGGTGTCCATCAGGCGCACAATCTCGCGTTCCGGTAATCTTTGAAACAAAATTCCATCAGAAAACTCGCCAAACGGTATAGGCGGAAATGGGATGGTGCTGGATTTATCACCTTGCCTTGGGCGGGGTGAAGCGTGATTAAGGGATTGCGAAATGGTGTCGCTGCTGGATTTGCATTTCCCGTTTTAATGCGTTCAAAGTGGATTGATATTGGATGGAATACAAGGCAATCCCGAATAGCACCAGGGTTATCGCAAGAATGGCACTATAGATGAGAGTAAGACGCAAACGGATTGACATTATTCCTCTTTCAGAACATACCCAACACTGCGAACAGTGTGTATTAATCGGGGTGCGCCGCTTGCAACCAGTTTTTTCCGCAGATAACCGATATAGATTTCCAATACATTGTCATCTCCAGCAAAGTCAAATCCCCATACATCCAAAAGAATCTGACGGCGCTCCAATACCCGGCGTGGGTTACGTAAAAGCAAGTGCAGCAGTTTATATTCGGTGTTCGTTAAGGTTAATTCCTGGTTTTGGAAGCGGACATCCCGGGTGGCAGGGTCCATCAATATGCCTGCATACTCGACCACCCGGTTTTCCGGTTTTGCTTCCATCCGGCGGAGTAAAACATGCACCCTTGCAACCAGTTCAGCGGGGGCAAAAGGTTTTACAAGGTAATCATCCGCCCCACTTTCCAATCCTTCCACCCTGTTTTCAATCGCATCCCTGGCAGTCAGCATTAAAATAATGGTCTGGTTATCTTCTTCGCGCAGTTTTTGAATCACCTTCAGACCATCCATTTTTGGCATCATCCAGTCCAAAATAACCAGATCTGGTTGTTTAATTTGAATAGCCTGCAGGGCTTCCAATCCATTACTGGCTGTAAACACATGCATATTTTCATATGACAACGTTCGCTGCAGCATTTTGAGCAGCTTTAGATCATCATCCACAATCAAAATCGAAGGAATCATACAACACCTTTATATCACTACACCTAAATATAGGCTATTTTCCTGTGAATCTCCTGTGAAGCAATCCTTTACGGGATACTCACAGCAAATTCACAGGGTTCTCTTGGGTTTCTCACAGGCTGCTTGTATAGAATTTGACTGGATTACAGAAAAGGTCACGAATTCAATGAATAATCTCAGTCATACAATTCGCAGGTTCAACCGGTTTGAGTTGAAATACCTCATCACCCTCCAGCAGGCAGACAGGTTTAAACAGGATTTACGAGCCTACCTCTCGCCTGATGATAACGGCATTGAAGATGGATCATACCAGCTCGCCAGCCTGTATTATGACTCACCAGATTTGCGCTGTTATTGGGAAAAAGTTGAAGGCATCCGGTACCGCAGGAAGTTGCGTATCCGGCACTACGAATCTCCCGCCGGGGTAACTGATGACACGCCAGTTTTCATAGAAATTAAGCAGCGCATTGACCGGGTAACCCAAAAGAGACGGGTGGTACTGCCATATCGGGACGCTTTGCGTTTGTGCAACCAGCGCCAGGTACCCGGTCAGGTTGCGGAACAGGATAAATCCGTAATCGATGAAGTCACTGCTTTCATCTGGCAATACGACCTGCAACCCGTCAGTTTGGTACGCTATTCCAGGTTGGCGTTGATTGGTTCAGAATATGATATTGGACTGCGGGTAACTTTTGACACCCATCTGACTTGCCAACCAAACTGCATCAACCTGCATGAAGCAACGGATTCCGATCTACCTTTTCCCACCAGAATTTGTGGTTATGGAAATAAAGGTTAACGAGCGCATTCCCTATTGGCTGACAGAACTGGTGGCTTCAAACAACCTGCAGATTGTCCGCATCAGCAAATATTGCCGCAGCATTGAAGTTGCACAAAATATTTCAACTACCCGCTGGCAGGTATTGCCAACTCTGTAGTGCAACCCTAATTTTTTGGAGGATTAACATGGATGGTTTTACGTTTCAGGATTTCAACTGGCGAATTTTCGGTACTGGATGTGGTTATTTGCCTGGTATTAAGTTTTTTGCTTAGCAGCATGATTGGCTGGATTTATAAAATTACGCATCGCGGAACTTCGTACACCCAAAGTTTTGTGATGACACTGGTGTTGAATGGAATGGTCGTGGCGCTCGTCATGATGGTGGTGGGTTCAAACATTGCCCGGGCGTTTTCCCTGGTTGGCGCTCTCTCCATCATCCGTTTTAGGAATGCAGTTAAAGAAACTCGGGATGTTGGCTTTATTTTCTTTACCATGGCAATCGGAATGGCAATTGGCACCAAGTTCTACCTTTTGGCTGGTGCAGGTGCGATATTCATCAGCCTGGTAATCCTCCTGATGATTCGATTCAACCGGTTTGCTCGCAAAAATGCCACGCAAATTCTGCGAGTACAGGTTCCCGAAGGACTTCCATTTGAAACCCTTTTTGATCAGCCGTTCCTAAAATTTACCAATTCTTCAGAGCTCATCAGTGTTGATTCGGTCCACAATGGCATGCTGACCGAGCTGACTTACGCCATTGGTCTTAAAAAGCAGGAACAGATGCAAAGTTTTCTCTCGGATATCAAAGAGCGCAACGGGAATAACAAGGTTACCTTGATTGCAGGCTATAACTCAACCGATTTATAGATTGTCCTGAATTACAGCCTGGCAGATGTTAGCGCATGTTTTGGATGTTCAAATCCATTTCCACCTTCCATTTGCCAGGTTGTTTGAAAAAGGAAAAGTACAAACAAGGAGAAGTCATGAAATTACGCTTCAAACGCAATTACCCCATCCTGGTGTTACTGGTTTTGGTGGTCACCTTATTGAGTGTCTTCCTCGGAAATGAGCGGGTAATTGCTTATACCTTACAATCAGAGAAATCATCCCAGGTTACAGATGATTCAACCGAAGAATTAGAAGTCGAAAAGATTAACATAGAAAACTCTGTGATGCTGTTTGATGACACCCAGGTGCATAGTATCCAGATTATTATGGATGAATCTGAATATGCACTCATGCAGACCACATACCAACAGACAGGTGAGAAAGATACCTTCCACGCAGATATCATTATCGATGGTGTGCGCATCAATGATATTGGCATTCGCTTAAAAGGCAATGCCTCACTGCGGGTTGCCCTGGGTGGTGGTATGGGCGGTAGAATGCGAGCAGGTGATATTGCTGAAATTGGTGAAAGGGTACGACCAGAAATGGGAGAAGGGTTTATGCCACCGGAAGGTGTGGACGGCCTACCTGTGCGACCCGAAAACGCAGATGGGTTTATGCCGCCATCCGATGCAGAAATGCCGAATCCTGGTTTTCCTGGCGCAGCAGAGGAAGGGATGCTTCAAACTGGCGAAATTAAGGTGCCATATTTGATCCGGTTTGACAAATATGTCAGCGGGCAAACTTACCAGGGTTACAGCGAGATTGCCATTCGAAATTATGGATCTTCATACGATGAAGCCATGCTGGCAGAGCCCCTCACAAATGACGTGTTTAACCATGTGGGTTTACCCGCCACGGATACCGTGTTTGCAGGCGTGGCACTCAATGAGGAGGCAGAGAAGTTGTATGTTATCTCAGAAATTATCGATGAAACCTTCCTTGAAGAGTATTTCCCGGGAGTTGACGGCATTCTGTACAAAGCCGAATTGGGTTCCAGTTTGAGTTACATTGGGGATGACCCAAGTAATTACACCAGCAGTTTCACCCAGGAGACTCGAGTAAACGATGCGGATATGGCACCATTGATTGAATTTATGCGCTTTTTGACTGAATCGGATGATGCCGCATTTGCAAGCGAGTTAGCAGGACGACTGGATATTAATTCATTTGCCGCCTACCTGGCAATTAATAACTTGCTGGTAAACACCGACTCGATCGCAGGTATGAACAATAACTATTACCTGTATTTCAACGAAGAAACCCAGCAATTTACCGTACTGATGTGGGATGCAAATGAGAGTATGGGCGGCTTGGGGCGTGGAAGTGAGAGTTATTCTTATGATATTTACTACAAAAGCGTCCAGGGTATGCGTACACCGGGTGGCGGGAAAAATCTACTGGTGGAACGTTTCATGGCGAATCCCGATTTTCTCGCACTCTATGAAGAGAAAGTAAAACAAGTCTACGAACAGGCATTTCTAAGTGGATTTATCACCCAACAGGCACAGACCTATGCCGGATTGATTACTGAAGTAAATGATGAACGCAGCCTGGTGGATATGGATGCCTATTCTCTTGCACTGGACAAAATCAATTCATTTGTTGAGCAGCGGCAGCAATACCTGGGCACAACCACTTTGCTTGCCAATATACAGGTAAATGCAGATTAAATTTACCCGGTACTTTTCATTTGTTTCCTCCTCCCTTTGAACACAAAACCCCCATGATCGGGGGTTTTGTGAAATAGAAGAAACTTGTTTTGGAAACTAACTATTGATATAAAAGTCCGATAATCGAAATATCCTTTTGTGCTATCAGCCAGCGCGGACTTTTTTACCGCTTAGAGGTGCGCCAAATAAAGGTGCAAAGACACAAAAATCAAACAGACCGGCAACCAGGGGAACAGCACCAATGATTGCCACAATTATTCCGCCCGTTCCTTTTAATACCAGTAAACCAAGCGCAATGATGACCAACCCGGCAATAATACGAGTGATTCTGCCAGCAGAAGAAGACATAAATTTTACAAAGGGGTTCATACAATCCTCCACACAAATTGAATTTATTTATACGTTCATTATAGAAGCAGTGCTGGGTGGAGTCTGTGACAATGTCACACAAGGCTGCGTTTTTGAAGCAACTCGAAATCCCTGTATTTTTATTTCTCCTCGTTGCATTTCAATCCACTTATTCACCCCAAAGTCTTCCAGAATTCGGCTGATAACCTCGCGCTAACTTCCTAATTCAGAAGCAATCTCCTGATGTGTTATTGAGATGGGATTTTGTAAACCCGCACGATTGAGTAATAAGGACGCGACCCGGGCATCCATTCTACGGAAAGCCACTTCATCAATAATGACCATCATGCTGACAATGCGTTGTGAGAGTAAGTCAAAAACAAAATTGCGCCACACATCATACGTTTTTACCCATTGTTGAAAAGGCAGTGACGGAATCATGATTGCTTCGGCATCCTGTTCCACAGTAGCGATGGCGGGAAAAGCCTGTTGATGAAGAATGGCATTGGCTGTTAAAAATCCAAGACTCACCATACCCAAACCGATATAGCGTGATTTCTCTGCCTGTTTCACCAATTTTATACACCCTGACAGTCCCAGAAATAAGAAGTGCAATGGCATGCACTTCATCGCCTTCTATGAAAACATCTTTTCCAGCCGGAATTTTGGCATAAAAGGCAGTATTAATAAAACCGAGCCAAATTTCCGAATTTTTATCAGATAAAAAGGGAAGCGATTGAGATGTAGCTCGGCTAGCAATTTCCTGCGTTAACATTCAACACCTTGTATATTCATTGGTATGGATTTATTGTACTAGCGAATGAAGAAGTTAGAATATCTTGTCTTCAATAAATATAACCACAGACAATATTTTGCAGTTTTCTGACAATATTTCCAGTATAATCCTCCTTGGTTTACCTAAATATGCCTGCCCTCATCCAGTTAGAAAATGTACAGTTTTCCTACCCCACCGCTCCTGAAAAGCGGGTTATCCAGGGTATTAACCTCCAGGTAAATGAGGGCGAATTTGTAGCCCTGGTGGGGGCAAATGGATCGGGTAAATCCACCCTGCTGCGCCTGATCGCCGGGCTGCTTTACCCCACTCAGGGTGAAGTGCGTATCGATGGTCATCCCACCTCCCTGGCGAGCCACCAGGCTGCGCTGCATACCACCCTGGGGATGGTGTTTCAATACCCGGAAGACCAGGTGGTTGGTGCAACCGTCGAGGAAGATATCGCTTTCGGATTGGAAAACCTGGGCTGGCAGCCGGCATTAATCCGCCAGCGGGTGGATGAAATGCTGTTCAGCCTGGATTTGGAAGACCAGCGCAACCGCCCTTCACATTTACTTTCAGCAGGACAAACCCAGCGCCTGGCGCTGGCGGGTGTATTGGCTCCCCGACCGCGACTGCTGCTTTTTGACGAAGCCACCACCATGCTTGACCCGCGTGGTCGTAAAGAATTGATGCTGACCCTTAAACGGCTGCATGCAGAGGGTATCACCATAGTAATGGTCACCCATCACATGGATGAAGCAGCCCAGGCAGACCGGGTTGTTGTGATTCACCACGGCAGCATTGCTTTGGATTCAGCACCTCAGGCTGTATTCAGCAACCTGGGCATTCTCAAGCAATGCGGTCTGACCATGCCTGCATACCTGCAACTGGCTTCCATCCTTCAACCCTACCTTCAGGAGCAGTTACCCCCCATAAACAGCCTGGAAGAGTTGCTGCAGCATCTAGGTCAGCAGCCTGTACCCAAAGGATCCAATCCGGAGGCTTACCAACCCTGCCAACCGGTTTCGTCAGCACCCGTGATCAGTGTAAATCACCTGGTACATCGCTACCAGGGAGAGGAAGGTCAGAATAACATAACCTTGCAGGATGTATCCCTGCAGGTTCAGGCAGGGTTGTTCTCACAGCCTTTTAGGTGCAACAGGTTCTGGCAAGTCCACCTTGATGCTGAACATTATGGGGTTGGAAAAGCCGCAGCAAGGCAGCATTCTGATTGGCAATGTGGATGTAACCGATCGGCAAACCAGCATGCACGCCATCCTGCAACAGGCAGGTATGGTCTTTCAAAACCCTGAAATACAATTCTTTGAGCAATATGCCGGTGATGAAGTGGCATATGGGGCGCGCATGCTTGGTCTGGACCATGCCGAAGTGGTGGAACGGGTGCGCTGGGCGATGGAAATTGTCGGGCTGGATTTTGAGACCTTCAAAGACCGTCTTACCTTTTCATTAAGTGGCGGTGAACGCCGCAAGCTGGCACTGGCATCCACGCTGGTGCTCAAAACCCCTTTGCTCCTGCTGGATGAACCAACAGCCGGATTAGACCCGCTTTCCCGCAAGGAAATCACCGCACGCCTGCGCCAGATGCAACAGGATGGCAAAACGTTATTGCTTTCAACCCACGATATGAATGATGTGGCAGCCTTGACAGAAGAGACCACCATCCTGGATGACGGAAAAGTAATATTTTCCGGACCCACCCGCCAGGCATTTTTACAATCCGAACTCCTGCAGACTGCCGGTTTGGAAGCACCCGCAGCAGCCCAGGCAGCCCAAATCCTGCGCGACAGGGGCTGGCAGCTGCCTGAAGGCATTGTCACATTAAGCGAACTGGAATCCAGCCTGGCGGCAAGCATGGGAGACAATCACCATGCAGGCTGATACCAGGCAGACTCACGAACCGCAAAGGCTTGCCGTGTTTATGCGATTGGACAGCCGTACCCGATTAATCTATTGTTTGATCTTGGGGATAGCATTTCTGCTTGCTCGTTCCCTCACGGCATTGGGATACCTCTTCCTGCCTGTCATCCTGGCAACTGTACTTGCAGAATTCCCTATCAAACCTTACCTGCGCAATTTACTGATTCCTTTGCCGTTTCTGCTCATCCTGGCTGTGCTGCAAGTGTTCTTTAATGCCAATACTGCCGTCAGTCCGGTACTGTTCCAGCTAGGGAAAAATATCATTACCCCGCAAGACATCCAGAATGGCGCCATGCTGCTGGTACGGTTTGCGGGTCTGGTTGGGGTTATCAGCCTGGCGGCATTGATACTGAAACCGTCTGAAACCGCCCGCGCTTTTGAAAGCATGCTGTCGCCATTGATGAAACTAAAAATTCCGACCCAGGACCTGGCATTGATGATGCTGGTTACATTGCGTTTCATTCCCTTGTTACAACAAACTGCCAGCCGTATCGCCCGGGCACAAACCGCCCGTGGTGCAGATTGGGGCGGGCGTGGCGGCGGAATTGGGGCGCGGGTACGCAGAATCATCCCGGTCATCATCCCGTTATTTGTGAACACCTTGCAGCGGTCAGAGAATTTAGCCGCAGCCATGCAGTCGCGCGGTTACAGCAGTACCCAAAAACGCACCGCCCTGATGCCGATGCATTTCAGGACGGTGGATGGTGTTGTTGTGATTCTTGTGCTGATATTTGTCAGCGCGGTGCTGGTTCTATTCTAGACCGATACCGCAAAACCATTCGGGAACTCGGGGGAAATCTGGTATTCCACAATTCGTTCCACAATCTTGAGGAAATCAATCCCATCTTTGGCAGCCGTATCTGAATCCGGTACCATTGGCGCAGATTCAATGGTGACAAACCCCTGGTAGTTTATTTTCTTTAATGCACGCAATACTGCTTTCCAGTCGACCGTACCATAGCCTGGCGTGAGTGAATTGGAATCGCGGAAATGCATGTGCCAGAGTAAATCACCTGCATCCATGATGGCTTCGTAGGGGTTCAATTCTTCGAAATTGGCATGGAACATGTCGAGTTGGATGCCGATATTTTTCTTTCCGGTCAATTCAATCACCCGGCGGTGGTTGAGGGCGGTATTGACGAATTTCCCCATTTCCAGGTGATTGGTGGCTTCGAACACCAGGCGCACCCCTTTCTGGCTGGCGTAGTCCGACATCTGGCGCAGAGCATCCACTGCCACGCTCGTGCACTCTTTCACGTTTTGTGCTGTTATAGGCGCATGAATGGCAACTGCAATCGTCACTGACGGCGCACCCAGTTCAACGGCAATATCGATATCACTGCGGGTTTCCGAAATTGCCAGTGCTGCAGTTTTCGGTTCGGTCAGGGTTTTATAAACCGGAGAATACGGATCCCACATTTCACCCCAACATTCATTGATGCACGAAACTTGCAAGCCGTATTCAGCAGTTAGTTTCTTATGCGTTTTGACAAACTCTTCCATGGAAACACCCATCCCATACCTGCCCTTGGGGGGAGTTAATTCGATGGCGTCGTAACCGCACTTTTTCAAACGCTGGTAGGTTACATGGGGGTGAAGATAAGTCTCTTCCTGCCCAAAGGTTAACTGAAAATAACTGAATTTAAATTTGCTCATAAAATCCTCTGTTTTTGTTATAGTCTCGATTTGCCTTTACCAATTTGAATCTGCCGCACCGCAGCCACCACCAGCAGTACCAAAATGGCAGAGGCGGCTGCTTCGGGTAATCCATTTGCCAGTGCAATGGCAGGTAATGTCTGCCAGGGCAGGAATTTCAATAAACCAATCATGCCTAAAACCAGCACGGTATTGGTCAGACTGCCGGCAATCCCGCTGGCAATTAACCCAACCGCGGGAATCTTCTTTAATGCACGCCAAACCAGCCAGCTGACCGGACCAATAAAAAGCCTGGGCAGCACCGAAAGCAGCGGGTTGGTAAACCAGACATCTGCCGGTCCGGATGGTGCGACTGCTGCCTGGATCAAACTGAATACGCCAAATATCAACCCGATTAGCAAGCCAACCAGCGGTCCTTCGAGGACAGCGCCGATGATGACCGGAACATGCATGATGGTCAGAGATGCACCGGTTATCCAGGGGATGAAGCCCCAATGGGTGATGCCCAAAAATGCTGAAATTGCACCCATCACACCGGTAATGACTATTTTTCGAATTCGGTTGTTCATGTAATCCAACTTTTTATATAGATTGCGCCAGGTCTTTTGCCCGCTGGCGCGCCAGGTTAAGCGTTTCTTGGGCGGTGGTCAAGCCAGCCTCGCTGGTGTTGCCCAGTAATTGTGCCAGCTCAACGACGCGGGCTTCGTCATTCAATACTGCCACCTGGGTGGTTGTCCGTCCCTCTTCCACCTCTTTGCGAACACTATAGTGTTGGTCGCCAAAAGCCGCCAGTTGCGGCAGATGGGTCACGCAAAACACCTGGTGCCTTCTGCCCAGTTTCCACAGTTTTTCACCGACCATGCTCCCCACCCGCCCGCTGATGCCCTGGTCAATCTCATCGAAAATCAGGGTTGGGACAGCATCTGCCCGGGCAAGCACGTTTTTTAGTGCCAGCATCAGGCGCGAGGTCTCTCCGCCGGATGCAATCTTGACCATGGGTTTTAACCCCTCGCCAGGGTTGGGTGCAATCAGGAATTGCACTTTATCCATGCCTGTTTCATCATAAGCAAAACTTTTTCCATCTGGGAATGGCAAACCATTGCCATCTTCGACATGTTGAACATCCACCTGGAAGCGGGCACCCGCCATGCTGAGATCATTTAACTCGGTTTCGATTGCCTGTGCCAGTACCTGGATGGCTGATTTGCGGTGGTCTGATAATGCCTGCGCACACGCAGAAAGTTTTTGGATTTGTTCCTGTTGCTGCTTTTCGAGTTCGGAAATCCTTTCACCAGCGCTTTCAATCAGTTCCAGCTTGCTTTTTGCATCATCACAAAATGCCAGGATGGCTGGTATGGCAGCCCCATATTTCCGTTTCAGGGTTTGAATCAAATTCAATCGGTCATCCACCTGTTCCAGCCGCCGGGGATTGTATTCAATCTGATCCATATAATTGCGCAAATTCCGACTCAAGTCGGTCAATTCTTCTTCCAGGTTTTTGGCAGTGACAGCGTTTTCTTCCAGGGTTTTATCGATACGCGCCAGGCTGGAAATTTTTTCCACCACCTGTCCCATTAAATCCGAAAGGGACAGCCCTTCGCCGCTGCCTTCTTCCAGCATCGCCAGGCTCTCTTGCGCCAGGGATGCCAGGGTTTCAGCGTTTGCCAGCCGGTCGCGCTCCTGCCTTAAGGGTTCTTCTTCCTCTGGCTGCAACCGGGCTGATTCAATCTCCTGAACCTGAAAGCGCAGTAAATCACTGCGCTGCACAGCATCGCGTTCGCTCTGGCGCAAGGATGCCAGTTCACGCCGCTGGCTTTGCAGGGTGTGATATTCCTTCTGATAGTCAGCCAATAACGCTTCACTACCAGCATACCGGTCCAACAATTCCAGATGATGGCGGGTATTGAGCAGGGAAAGGTGCTCTGACTGCCCGTGAATATCCACCAGGTAGGCACCCACTTCGCGTAACAATGTGCTGGCTACGCTTCTGCCATTGATGCGCGCCACACTGCGACCTTCGCGACGAATTTCACGAGCGATGGTCATCTCATCCGGGTTATCCAGCAAATCCTCTTTTTTAAGTAATTCTATTAATGAAGCACCATCACCATCCGCGAGGGTAAAAATTGCCTCAAGGTAGGCTTTATCTTCACCAGCCCGAATCTGGGTGAGGTCCGTTTTGCCGCCTACCAGGGCTTCGATGGCATCCAGAATGATGGATTTACCGGCACCAGTTTCACCGGTAAAAGTTGTCAATCCAGCCGACAGTTTTAATTCAAGCTGCTGGATGATGGCAAAATTCTGAATGCGCAGTTCTTTCAACATAAGGTTCAGGTGTGATTAACGAATATGGATGCCGCCCAACCTGCCATAGACAGCGGTGGTGACAAGCACAGAATAAAGTGCCTGCCAGATAATGCTAAAAATGAATACCGTTCCGAAACCGGCACTACCCACCTGGGCGATGATGGCAATCACGTTGAAGAGGAGGAGTGGCAGGCTGCCCAGGGCTGCCGCTGCTGCTGCCAGGCGGAACAATTGCATTGAACGTCTGCGGCGGGTAACCAGGCGAATGGCTTCGGCGATGAGCATTCCAGCGATGGGCGCCAGGAACAGGGTAAAAAATCCCATGTACTGGGCAATATAACTGCCTGCAAAAGAAAGAAAAGCGGCTACAATAATCGCAATGGGAAAATCCTGTACTTTGGCGGTCTCGTACACTTTTTGCTGGCTGCGTACACAATCTTTGCAGCGGTAGCCGGTCGGGGTTTTACGGGCACAATCGATGCAAATCGGTCGTTCGCAGCGATTACAGCGCAATAATGTTTCGCGTTGTGGATGGTTGTAACAAAACAGAGGGGCATTGGTGGGGGTAACATCAATTGTTGTGTTACCCTGGTTATCGTTGGGAATTTGATTCATTGATTTTCACCGTATATCCGGGGTGTTTGTTCCATGTATAAATTAAGGGTACGGTAAAAGTACCCTGGGTCTTGAAAACGTACAAAAAATGCCGGATGCTGGCTGGCACAAACCTGCACTTCATCGCCGTCTTTGATGACTACCGAAGGCTGCCCGTCTGCGCTCAATACTGCGTCATGCCGGGTTTGCACAAGGATTGTTACTGCAGAACCTTCTGCAAGCACAATTGCCCGGTCAAAGGATAAATGGGGAGCAATCGGAACCAGTAAAATATTACGCATCTCTGGAGGCATCACCGGACCGTTAACCGCAAGGGCGTAGGCAGTCGAACCGGTTGGGGTGGCGGCAATCAGTCCATCTGCCACGTAGGACGCCAGTGCGTACCCATCCACTTTGGCCACCAGGTGAACCGGTCGTACCATTTCACCACGGCACACAACCACTTCATTTAAAACTTCCCATTCATCCAGCAGTTTACCATCCCGGTAATGACTGCTGTGAAGCATCATGCGTTCTTCGAGTCGGAAATCACCTGCCAGCAAACGGGGTAAAACCTCCCGCCATCCGGTACGCTGCACTTCGGTTAAGAATCCAAAGTTACCCACATTCACGCCCAGCACCGGTAACCCGACCGGTGCACACAGGCGCGAGGCACGCAGGACGGTACCATCACCACCCAGAGCAATAAGCATATCAAATTTGCCGGTATTAACCTGTTTTAACAGCAGTTCATCTGTGTAAGAACTGGCAAAAAACACTTCCACCTGGTTTTTCTGCAGGACATCAGCCAGAATATGAGATTCATCCACCGATTCTGGTATTCCGGGATGTGAAAGCAGGATAACTTTGCGGGGAATGGAATGAGCAGGTGTCATCACAGGATAATTATAACGTTAAACCCCGCATTGTTCTGTTAGTGACAATTCAGGTCGGTTTATAAGTGCTGGTCACAGGTGCTGCGATACCCACAGCCCATGCAGCGCCCGGCAATGTTGTGGGAGCGGTCGGCTTCTCCATCTTTTTCCACCTGGCGGATTTCAGCCACCAAATCGAGAAACTGATCCTCCAGTTCTGGGGTGTAATCGAGTGCAAAACTGCGGTTGCGGTATCGAATAATGCCATGGGTTGGGCGGCGGTGGAGGGTTTTTTCCACCAAGTAACAATAGGCTGCCAATTGCATGATGTGATTGTCATACGGTTGGGCAGGGGCTGTTCCACTTTTTACTTCCACGGGTATCAAAGAACCGTTTTGTTCCACCAGGTAATCCGGTTTTCCAGTAATCCCAAGCGTTGGCTCAAACAAGGGACGTTCAATGATGCGTTTGCGGCCACCGCTATCGTCATACACAATTCTCCCGACAGGCAGCCCGCTTTGGCTGCGCTGATGATTGGCGCGTAAAAGCAAAATGACGGCAGCAATCGCCAATAGCGCTGCAAGGATAAAAAGCCAGGTTAAATTATTCATTCGGGTTTATTGAAGAATCAAAAGGGTGAGTGCTATTGCGGCAACCACCAGTGCAGATGCCAACAGGGTAAATCCCAGCCAGGCAAACAGGCGTGACTGCCAAACAGTGGCACCATGTTTGCGGTGATACCCGCTGCCTGCTGCCAGTTCAGTTTTGTTTTCCGATTCAACACCCTGGGTGTTGTACCACCAGGCGCGTTGACAATAGAGGAAACTACCCAGTTCAGAGGCGCGGATGATCCGCATGGTGTTTACTCACCCCCAGGCAGGCGGGCTCGTAAAGCATCCATGGCATTCTTGACGTCCTGCTCGCGCAGGCTCAAGGTCAGGTCTGCCCGGGTGCGTTCAACTATCCCGCGGACAATATCGGTTTGGCGGCGCAATCCATTGGTGATGGCATCAGGATAATCCAGCGTTACCAGCACATCATAGATATCATCCATGCACGTCAACAGCCGTTCTGCTTCTTGTGAGTACCCCCGCCGCAAAATATCCAGGCAATGACGGCGCAGTTCGCCGGTTACCTCTGCCAGACCGTTCAGATACGTGGCGTATTCGACTCCCAGCGAGTCAGGTAAAGGCAGGGGAAGGTTTTGCACCAATGCCATGGTGCAGTTGGCTTCCACAAATTCCTTAATGGCATCCTGTGTATACCCGGCAAAGAACAATTCCGGATATGGCTGGAGGTCCGTTTTCAACTGCAATACCAGTAAAGATGCCTGGGCTATGTGTTCCGTGGCAACATCAACTTCGTTTCGGTGGATGGCGCGGATGGAATTGGCGCAATGACGGGTCAAGGCGCGTGCCTGCATCAGTGCCTGGTCGCGCGCCTTGGTGCGAATATCAAAAGCTATGCGTATTTGTTCTGCAATAATCGGTAAATTTTTCATGGAGTTTCCGGCGGGTTTTCGGGTGGTTGAATGGTTCGAAACAGGTCATTCGCCAGCCCACCGTTGGGCGGCATCACGATCTCCCCAAAAGTGGCTTCATATTTTGCCAGGTTTTCCGACAGTGCACGGAAAAACAGTTTGGCTCCCATGGGAGACATAATCAGGCGGGAAACCACATCCGCGGTTTGGGTGTAAGGCACCAGTTGGGCAAAATCGAAAACCAGCTCTGCCGGGGAATGGCTGATCCGTACCAGATTGGTATATTTCGGCTGCTGGTCAGCCGGGATTTCCAATTTTATGGCGGTCATATATGTTTATTCCTGTAAGATACCCGTTGGGTACCTTCTTCAAGAGGGAGTGATCCCTAGAACGGGATTTCATCACCTGCATCAGATTCAGGTCCATCGACTGCATCTTCACCACCAGCCCCTTCACCCTTGGTGGAGAGGAATCGGACAGTTCCTGCAGTTATCTCGTAGGAGGCTGCCGGCGTTCCATCCTGGCGGTTCCAAATTCGTGGATTACCGGTGGCAGGATCTGGATTGAGCCGACCCTCAATCAAAACTTTGCTGCCCTTGTGTAAAAAGTTATTGGTAGATTTGGCTTGTTTCCCCCACACTGAAACCCGAAACCAGATGGTCTCTTTGACATTCTGTCCTTCTGAATTTCGATAGGAACGATTGCTGGCGATGCTGAATTTGGTGACAGCCTGTCCGCTGGCGATGTAACGCATTTCTGGTTCTCCGCCCAAATTGCCGACAATGATGATGGTATGGTACATGGTTACCTCCTGTGATATCCAGTGGAAATGAACTCTTCCATAATATATTTTACACGAAATTGAAAATCTGCATTTTGCCCCCAGTATTATTGCCTTCGCACGGAAGGCAAAATATTAATCCAGTCAACCAGCCTCATCAGTAGGTGTGGGGGTAAAGGTGGGTACTTTAATGGTTGGCTTGTGAGGGGTTGGTGACTTCGAAACAGTTGCGGTGACAGGTATTTGGGTGGCAGAAGTGACTGGCAAATATTGCACACGGCTTATTTTCAAATCGCGGAAACTGACTGTGAGTGCATTATCGCCAGCCGAACGGGCGAATAAGCCAATAGCACCAGAGTCAAAGGTGGTATCTTTTGCTCCAAACTGAAACATATCATTGGCAAATACCCGGATTTCACCATCCACTACCCAGAGACCCAGCCGTACAATCAGAGGTGCACCGGGAGGAACTTCCCCACTGACAACCCAATCCTGCAGGATGGTTGTCGTGCCCTGGCGAACGCGTTCCAGACGCAGCTTGCCGCCACACGATACCAGTAACCGGTAAAAATCAAAATTGGAATTTACACGAAACAGAATGCCATAAACATCATTTTCGCGGCATAGGGATGGATTGGCTGTTATTTCCAGGTAAAAATTATCAACTTTGACATCCTTGGGTTGGGTAATCAGGGTGGTTTTGGCTGTGGTGATTGCAATGGTAAGTTCCTTGACCCCATAAGCGATACTGCCGGTGGGACTTGCAGCAACAAACCAGCGGGTACGATTGGAAAAATCATCCTCGTAATAAATATCCCCGATCCCCGGTTTCTGGTTGGGGGTAGGTTCTATGGTTGGAGAAATAGTGGGGGTAAAGGTGGGTGTGGTCGGGAACCAATCAATGGTGGGTGTCGGGGAAAGTACCTGGGTTGGCTCAACAACAATCGGTTCCGGTGTCGGTTGAGGGAATAATCCGCTGCATCCCGCAGAGAGTACCACCATTAAAATACCCAATATGATAAGTTTTTTCATGTTTTCATCGATTATACCTGACCAGGACCCGGCAGCGGAAAAGTGCATTCGGTGAAATCTATTACAATGGTTAAATGCTCCAGGTATTATTGTTGGGATCACCCGAGATTCATTACAACGGGGAACTAATTCCCATAAAACGCAAATTGGCGCGGCACTTGCTGGTCTACCTCGCCTGCGCTCCGGGCAAAGTTGGGCGCGCCGAATTGACTTCACTTTTTTGGTCAGAAGAGCCAGACACGGTAGCCAATACCCGCTTGCGCGATACCCTGCGTCACTTAAAAGAGCAATTGCCTGAAAAAGATTTGATAGTCAAGTATGTGTCTCAACTGGCTACAGATAATGTCAAAGTTTATGTGGATGTTAAGGATTTTGACCATAAACTGATTTCCATCCGGCGCTCTCTGCAATTTTGGTCACATAACAAGCCGGTTCCTGCTGGAACGCTGGTAGTAATGCAGGAGGCATTGCAGCTCTGGCGTACCCCCCACTTTCTGCATGGCATTAACCTACCGGCAGAAGGTGATTATGCCAACTGGGTCATTCGTACTGGACAGCGCCTGGAAATGGATCGCCAGTACTTGCTATCCCAGTTGGTTGACCATGCGCTTGTAAATGGTTCATCGGCACAAGCGCTGGAATGGTTGCAGCAGGCTTTGCAAACCGATGAACTTCACCCTGACCTGAATTTGCGTTATATCGAAACATTAATGGAACTGGACCGTTTACCCGAAGCACTATCCCAAATCCGATATTTGCGGAAGCAGTACCACCAACAGGATTATGGTGAGTTTCCCCCGGCATTGGACCGGCTTTATCAGAAACTGCGCCATCCCGCTGCACGGCAAGTTGAAGGCGAAAGCGAACTTGCTGACAGTGTAATTATGGAAACACCATATGTGGGACAACCAACTCTGCTGGATGAAATGAACCGGTTGTTCGTGCTGAGAAATGGAGCCATCATTCGTGGGGAAGCAGGTTCTGGTAAAACCCGCCTGCTTCACGAACTTTCCAAAAGCATATCACCTTTACCACGCTTTATTCAGATTAATCCGAAAGCAGCCGAAAAAGACCTGGCATATCATGCCATCGCCGTAATGCTTTCTCAAGGAATAACCGATACCGAGTGGCATGCACTAAACCCAAGCTTTGCATCTGAACTGCTCCTCCTGGTTCCCGAACTGGCAGGGAAGTTCCCGCAACATTAAACCAGCCGCCGAAAAAAGCCTGGAGGATGCCCGTTCCTTACTCCTTGAAGCGTTCTATCAAATCATGGTGATATGCAGTCAAAACGGAAAACTGGTAATTGCCATTGATGATGCCCATTGGTGTGACTCTGCATCGCTTAATGCCATTGGTTATCTGGCTCAACGTGCTTTTTTTCGAAGAAATGGGATGCTTATTCTAACAACCAGGCCGGATATCCATTCCGTTTCCCTGGACCGGTTTATCAATACGTATAAAACAAGCGCATACCTCCACCCAATCGTTTTACAGGCTTTTGGCTTTGAAGAAGTAAATGAGCTGACACATTTCCTGACTGGTGAAAAACCCACCCCAGAACTTATCCACCAACTGGTAAAAGCCAGCGGAGGCAATCCGCTCTTTTTAATAGAATTACTACGGTCTGCAATGGGTTATCTGTCCAGCGAAACCATTCTTGAAAAAATCCAAAAAATTCCCATTTCCAGCAACATGGCTGCCATCATTAAAGAACGACTGCAAAATCTTTCGCAAGTTGAACGCAACATCCTGAATATTGCAGCCATATACGGCGAATCGATTCATCCCTGGCTGTTGGAAAATGTCAGCGGTTATTCTGCTGAAGAAGTTGCAGATGCCCTGGAAATGTTGGAGGATGAGCATCACCTTTTACAACTGAATACGCAACGCGGAGATATCCACTATAGCTTTGTCCACGAAAAAGTCAGGGAAACGCTTGTGCAGAATATTTATCCACCCAGAAGGCGGCTCTTGCACCGCCGCATCGCAGAAATCATCCTGCAAGGTGGTGAAAGTGGATATGCCGGCTCGTTAAAAATAGCGCATCATTTTGATCAGGCAGGATTACCTAACCAGGCGATACCCCATTATTTGAAGGCCGCGCAATTTGCATGGCAGATGTTATCTCAAGAAGATTGTTACACTCAGCTGGAGCACGCTGAACGTTTGCTAAACATGCTTGGAGAGCAAGCAGCAGCCCAAGAGTTTCACGCTGTTTATGCTCTTTGGGAGAAATATGCAGTGGAACTGGATGACCGATCCACACTGGAAAGAATTTCCCATACAATGATTCAAAAGGGGGAGCACTTAAACAGTCCGCTTCTGGTTGGGGCTGGTACCAGTGGATTTGCTCTTTGCCAGGCGTATGCCAATCAAATTGAACAGGCATTGGAAAACATCGGAAAGGCGATCGCTTTTCTTGAACGCACCGATTCCATCATGGAGCGTATGACTGCTTATACCCGTGAAGCCATGTTTTTTATGTTCACCAGCCAATATGAACAGGCAGAAAAGGCATATCTCCAGGCATTACAGACCGGTGAAACTGCCGGAAATCCGCCAGATTGCATTGCCATAAATACGCAGACAAAATTAGAGCTCGCCATGCTTTTCACTGTAAGAGGTAAAGTGGATCAGGCAATGGAATTGGCGCAAAAAGCCCTTGCAGAGAGTGAACTAGCATTCAACCAGACAGGAAAACTATATGCCATCATTCTGATTGCCCTTAGCGCATTATTTCCAGGGCAAACCTTCCCAGGCTATTCAGTTGTGCCAGGAATATCTACCGCTTGCCGAGGAGATGCATAACGGACGCGGATTGATGTATCTTAACCTGATCATCGCGCATTCCGCGTTGCATATGGGTGCGATTCAATTGTGTTGGACGCATCTCCAGGCGGTAAAAGAGTTGGGAAATACCCATCCGGTAGTCGAAGTTCTGACTGCCGCTCACACGATTTTCGGCGAGTTGTTTTTGCATTTGGGTGAAAATAACGAGGCGTATAAGGAATTGGAAGAAGGACTGGTATATGCCGGTCATAACTATCATTCGCAAGAAAATCTTTTCTGGCTGGGCATGTCCCAGCGCGCCAGGGGTGAAGTCGAAGATGGAAACCGGATTATTGATAAGGTATTAACTGAAATTCGCAGCGAAGCGATGACGTCCTTATGGTTGAAAGCAACACTGAATAATGCCATCTGGCTGGTTCAAAATGACAATATAGATGAAGCAATACGGGTTGTAAAAACCATTCAAAAGATGGTCGCGAATTCTGAACTCAAAACGCCTAAAATCTTAATGCAGTATTTCCAGTCCTATCTTGAATTCGTTCGCAACAATCCATCGGCAGCCAAGGCTCATGCGCTAAAAACTATTAAGTTGGCGCAAGAATCACAACAACGATGGATTGAAATCAATGCTTGGGTGCTATTATGGAAGCTGGCTCAGGAACCAGCAGAAAAAGACCGGATACATACTACCGTTCAGGGATTGCTGGATACTATGGGAATGAATATTCAAGATGCCTGGCTTCTGGATGTCTTCAGTAACTATCGCAGACATATTTTTGATGATTATTAAAATACACCGATTTGTCCACGAAGTGTCCACGCGGGCATGGTATTATTTGTAAACATCAGTTTACAGTCCCTTGCATGAGCTTAGGGGCTCATGCAAAAAGGCCGATAGCGAAAGGGGTTCTACGCTAACGGCCTTTTTTTATTCTCAATTATTCAGTTCGCATAAAAGCCACTGTAACTCCATCGCCCCCTTCACTTTCCTGACCTGTCTCAAATCCTTTTACCTGGCTCGACTGTTTGAGAGCGTCGCGAATAACCTGGCGCAATCTGCCCGTACCTTTACCGTGAATGATGCGAACAAACGGCTGCCCTGCCAGGTATGCAGAATCAAGATAATTTTGCAGCGCTTCAAGGGCATCATCGGCACGCTGGCCGCGAATATCCAATTCCATTCCCGGGGCTGCATGCAATCCGACCGATGGTTGATTCCCTCCAGCCGCCTTTTTTATGGGTAAACGTTTTCTTCCGGCTGCTTTAACCGTTGAATATCCGCCAAGCGGGCTCTAGCCCGCAAGGGACCTGCCTGTACTTCAACGGTATCTGCACTGATGCTGGTTACCACGCCCTGTAAATTCAGGCTGCGCAGCCGCACTTTCTCACCCACCTGCAGCGCATCATTGCGGACGGATGGTACCGGTTGCCTGCGAACAGGTTTCTGGACAACTTCCTGGATTTTTTCCATTTCCTTTTGCAGAGTTTTTACATCATCCAACGGGAGGTGGGCTTTATTTAAGGCTTTGCGAACATCATCCAGTTCCACTTTCAGTTCTGCCAGTTCATCCTCAGCCTGTTGCCGTACTTTTTCCAATGTTTTCAGACGGTCTTCTTCTATTTTTTCCAGTTGGGTGGCCAGTTCCACCCGCATACGTTCGGCATCCTGGCGGGCTTTATCAGCAGCCTGGCGAGCCTGGCGGGCAAGGTCGCGTTGACGGTGTATTTCATCCAGCAGGGTATCTGCCCGCAACTCATCCGGGTGAATCTCGGAACGGGCTGCAGTCAGAATCTCAAGCGGCAGCCCCAATTTCTCGGCAATCAACAGGGCATTCGACCTGCCGGGCAGCCCAATCATCAGGTGGTAGGTTGGGCGCAGTGTTTTCAGGTCAAATTCCATGCTGGCATTGGTAACCCCCGGAGTGGCATGGGCATACGTTTTCAATTCAGGGTAATGGGTAGCCACCAGGTTGGGTATTTTCCGTTCAACCAGGTAATCCAGTAAAGCCCTTGCCAGTGCCGCACCTTCCTGTGGGTCGGTACCTGCCCCCAACTCATCCAATACCACCAGAGTCTGCGTGGTAGATGCTTTGAGGATTCGGGCAATATTGGTAATGTGGGCAGAAAATGTGGAAAGCGATTGTTCAATCGACTGCTCGTCACCGATATCTGCAAACACATCTTGAAACAGGCTCAATACAGAACCAGACTGGGCTGGAATTTGTAACCCAGACTGCGCCATTAAAACCAGCAAGCCAACCGTTTTCAAGGTAACTGTCTTGCCGCCAGTATTGGGACCGGTGATAACCAGTGAAAACGTCAAATCATCCAGGTCAACATCAACCGGTACCACCTGGGCGGGGTCCAGCAATGGGTGGCGCGCCTGGTACAACCGGATGGTAGTTCCCGGGTGGTTCGACCGGTTGGATTTCACGGGCACCAGTTCCGGCTCGATTGCATGCAGGTCTTCGGCAAATCGGGCACACATCAGTGCCAGGTCAATGCGGGCGATGGCTTCCACCATTCGTGTTAATGTCTCTGCCTGGGCACCCACCTGGGCAGACAGGTCTGCCAGGATGCGTCTTTCTTCGTCCTGTTCTGCCAGTTGCAATTCCCGCCAGCGATTGTTCAGGTCAACTGTAACCAGCGGTTCAACAAAAAAGGTGGCGCCCGAAGAAGATTGGTCGTGCACAATCGAGCGGATTTTGCTTTTAAATTCTGCCCGTAACGGTATGACGTATCGCCCATTGCGCTGGGTGATCAAGGATTCCTGCAGCATGGGAGCATGGCGGGGATCATTGATGAGCCGTTGCAGCCTGGAAAGCAGCCTTTCGTGTGCAACCCCCAGTTCGCTTCGGATGGATGCCAGTTTTGGCGAAGCACCATCCAATATCTCCCCCCGGTCAGAAAGTGCTTTACTGATGGCATCCACCAAACCAACCGGCGGGGGCAGGGCTTCAGCCAGGGTCTGCAGGGCAGTTAATTCGCCTGCGTTCCTGGCAAACACCCTGGTCAGATTGCGGGCGGCAACCAGGGTGTTCTTCACTTCGAGCAACACCGCAGCATCCAAAACACCGTTGCGGTAAGCCAGGTCAATGGCATGGCGTATGTCACGCGCTCCACCAATGGTGACCGAATCATTAATACTCAACAAATAACGGGCTTCTCGCGTCAGGGCTTGCCGTTCAAGGGCTTCTTCCAATACAGTCGTGGGCAACAGCGCACGCGCCAGTTCTGCTGAAAGACTGAAGGCAGCATAACCCGCCAGACGCTCACGGATTTTTGGGAATTCCAGGGTAATTAATGACTTTTCGTCCATTTCGCGTGTGAGTGTACCACAATCCAAACACCACACCGGGGTCATGTTTTTGGTAAAAGCCGCTATGGTATACTACCGGCGAGGGTTGAATGTCACTGCTGCACGCCACCAATCTATCCAAATCGTTCGGTCCAGAGGATATCTTCAGCGAGATATCCCTCAGTATTCCACAACGCGCCCGCATCGGATTGGTCGGACCCAATGGGGTGGGCAAAACCACCCTGTTGCGCATTTTAATGGGAATGGAAGAATCGAGCAGCGGTAAAGTGGTGCGTGCCCGCGGCATTCGGATCGGGTATTTGCCACAGGAAGCCACGCTTGATTCAAAAAATACGCTTTGGAATGAATGCCTGACGGTTTTTACTCCCCTGCTGAAGATGCAGCAGGATTTGGCGCAGCTTGGAAATCCAAATGGCAGATCCCGGGCAAGTGGACCAGGTTATTTCCACCTACGGAAAACTGCAGGCTGAATTTGATGCATTGGGTGGCTATACTTTTGAGCTTCGCCTGCGACAGACTTTAAGCGGTCTCGGGTTTACCCGCGAAGACGAACAACGACCTGTTACCCAGCTTTCGGGTGGTCAGCGTACGCGCGCTTACCTGGCAAAATTGTTGCTCGACAACCCCGATCTGCTGCTGCTGGATGAACCCACCAATCATCTTGATATTCAGGCCGTGGAATGGCTGGAAGAATACATGGCAGATTGGGATGGCGGAGTGCTGCTGGTATCCCATGACCGCTATTTTCTGGACAAGGTGGCGAATACCATCTGGGAGATGACACCTGCCCTGGAGGTTTACCGCGGGAATTACAGTGCCTACCTTATGCAGCGCGAAGAACGTTATGAACGCGCCCTGGCGATGTATCAGAGTCAGCAGGAATTTATTGATAAAGAATCTGACTATATCCGGCGCAACATGGCCGGTCAGAACACCCGCCAGGCAAAAGGTCGGTTGAAACGCCTGGAGCGGCTTCTGGAAGAAGCCCGCCTGGCACCACCTCAGCATATGAAAACTATCCGGCTAAAAATGCAAACCACATTACGCGCCGGAGACCTGGTTTTGCGCACGTTTGATTTGAAAGTGGGTTATCACGATGACGGGCAGGTGCTTTTTGAAGCGCCCGATTTGCTTCTCAAACGCGGGGAATGTGCCGCTGTCATTGGTCCCAACGGAGCAGGAAAAACCACCTTTTTGAAAACACTGCTCGAGCAGATTCCTCCGCTTTCGGGTGAAGTCCGGTTGGGTGCCAGCCTGAAGATTGGTTATTTTGCCCAGGCGCATGAAGGGTTGAAACCCGAACTGACCTTGATGCAGGAGATTGAAGAACTGGCACCACGCATGCTGCCGGCAGAAATCCGGGATTACCTGGCGAAATTCCTGTTCACCGAGGATGATGTTTTTAAGACAGTGGATGTGTTATCCGGTGGTGAGCGCGGCCGGCTGGCGCTGGCGCGGCTGGCACTGCAAGGCGCAAACCTGTTGCTGCTGGATGAGCCCACCAATCACCTGGACCTGCCCTCGCAGGAAATTTTACAGCGGGTATTGACAGAATTCGGTGGGACGATTCTACTGGTATCCCATGACCGCTACCTGATTGACGCCATGGCTTCACAGGTGTGGGAAGTGGTGCCGAATGAACGCCGGTTGCGTACCTTCAAAGGAACATACAGCGAGTACCGCACCTTTCTGCAGCAGGGGCAGGTCGTGCCGGTCAAGACCTATGCTCCTGCTTTCCTTTCTTCGGATGAGTGACGCCGAAAAGGGATTGAGTAAACACCAGCAAAAACGCCTGCAGCAAAAACAGGAAGCATTGGAAAATGAAATAACCCAGCTGGAATGGGAACTCGCCGGTATCAGCCGCCAGCTTGAAACCCCGCCTGCTGATGCAGGGCTGGTGCAGCAATTAGGGAAAAATTACTTGAAGCTGCAGAAGAAGCTGGATGGATTACTGAATGAGTGGAGTGAACTGGGGGGCTAAAGGAAAGTTTTGTTCGGCAACCCACCTTCACTTAACCTCTCCCCTACAGGCACTTTGTCCCACTATGGAGAGGAATCTGGGCGTAAACCCATGAATTAAAAAGTAATTAAGTTCCCCAGTCGCGCAAATATAAAAAGTCATAACCGATCGTACGGTTGCTCAATTTGGCAACGGGCGGCAGGACGCGCTTGAATTGATTCTTCCTGACCCGCTCAACCACTGAATGCACAAACTGCTCTTTGAAGCCGGCTGCCACGCATTCGGGTGGAGTGTAGCGCTGGTCTATCAGCAGGAATAACAGGCGGTCAACCTCGGCATAGGTGTACCCCAATTCACCCTCATCCGTCTGCCCCGCCCACAAATCAGCGGTGGGTGCCTTTTCGATAATCTCGCGCGGCACTCCCATCGCTTTGGCAAGCTGCCTGGCTTGAGTCTTGTACAGGTCACCCATTGGATTAAGCGCACAGGCAGCGTCACCAAAAATGGTGGAATACCCTAATAAAATCTCGGTTTTATTGCCGGTGCCAATCACCAGTCCATTAAACGCCACTGACTGGTCATACAGCACGATCATCCTCTGGCGCGCCATAATATTCCCTTTGCGCATCTGGCTCATATCCGGGAAAAGGCGAAAGAATGGCTCCACCATGTCCGTGATAGGAATGGTCATGGATTGAACGCCGGTAGCATCTATGACCTGTTGGGCATGCTCCAACGATGCTTGGGAAGAACCGGAATAGGGCATGCGGATGGCAAGCACGTTTTCCGGTCCGAGGGCTTCTGCTGCAAGGTAACAAGCCAGGCTTGAATCCAACCCACCTGAAACTCCAATCAAACCTTTTTGAAAACCCATGCGGGTTATTTCGCTGTGGATAAAACCTGTCAAAATTTTGCGTGCCAGGTCAGTGTCGATTGCCAGGGAGATTTCTTCCATTCCAATTCTCCGAAATTCAGCGAATATTATCGCGGTTATGGTCGTTCAGAATGCGGTTCAGTTCACGCTGCACCAGCGCGGTGCGCTCGTCCCGCAATAACGGCAGGCGGGCGCGTGTACGGTGCAGCTCGTTCAGGTCAACATCACTGATGAGCATGAACTCATCATGATAGGGTGCTTTATCCTGAATGCTGCCATTGGGGTCAAACACGGCTGCACCCCCGGGGAAATTTAACCCGTCTTCAAAGCCAACCCTGTTGGTGTAAAAAACAAAAGAGGTGAACAAACTGGCATAAGCACGATTGATATGTTCCACCCAGCGCACATTTTCGAGCAACGGGTCAGCCGTCAGACCCCGCCCGGGAGAAGCCGAGATGAAAAACAGCAGGTCGGCTCCATCCAGCCATAACAAATATGGGGGGGATGCATGCCAGAAGTCTTCACAAATCAACATTCCGGCTCTGCCAAAACGGGTATCAAAAGCACGCACCTGGTCTCCCCAGGCAAAAAAGCGCCCTTCATCAAATAATCCATAGGTTGGCAGATACACCTTGCGGTGAACGTGAGAGACAGCCCCATTGGAAAGGTATGCGGCTGAAATATAAAATCGATTGCGCTGGTCTTCTTCGACGAACCCAACCATCATATCAATTTTCTTGCTGGCTTCCAGCAGGGGTTTAAAGACCGGGTCATCCTGGGTGGGTTGATGCGCAACGGTAGACACCAGGTCTTGCAGCACATAACCGGTCAGGGATAGTTCGGGGAAGATTATCAGTTCAGCCCCTGCCTGGTGCGCCTTTTCAATGTAATCCAGGTGCTTCTCCAGGTTCTTTTCCACTTTCCCCAGCGTGGTGTTCATTTGTACCAGTGCCAGCCGCATTCTATCAGTCTCCATAATTATTCAGGATGCAATCCGATTTCTTTCGACATTGTACCACCTGCGGTTATGCCTGTGCACGCGGCAGACAGGCGTAAATGGCAGCCAGAATTACGAGCATGATAAGTCCCAATCCCGCCCACGTATCAATCCGCAAACCGGCGAGCTGCAAGGATGCATCTGCCCGCAGCAGGCTGGAAGCAATCAATACTACTGCCAGTCCTGCAAAATAAGCGATAGCTTTGATTCCCGGTCAGTAAATAAATGGGAGGGCGGATTTCCAGTATGGCGTAATAAATCAGTAAAACCAGGGCAGCGGCAATCTGCAGAGGAACACGGTCTTGCAAACGCCGCTTTCATCCAATGACGGCATTCCCCAGGCAGCGTTGGCGGGTGCAAGATTGCCATACGCCACACCGACCTGCATGCAGCCCAACCAGGCAAAAATTGCCAGGGGTGGAATGAGGGGAACCAACCGGTCGCAGACCTGTAGAATAGGATTTTTTCCATGTCAAAGAAAGAATGCCTGCAGCCAACAAACCACCTGCCAGGGCACCATATACGGAAAGCCCGCCCTGCCAGAATTGGAGCGTTTCGAGAACATGCTCACGATAATAGGATAGGTGCAACAGGACAAACACCAGGCGGGAGCCGAGCAACCCCAGAAACATGACCAGCAGGCTGGCATCTATCCAGCGGGTGGATTCTTTGGGAGGGGTATGCCGGTACACTTGCAGTAAACCCAGCGCAGCACCCAATCCTATGAGAAATGAAAATGACATTCTGTATCCTTTAGCCCTGGTATTGTGTCAATCCGGTAATATGGGATAGGTGCTGCCGCCATGGGGAAAAACCAGCACGTGTGCGTTTTTTGGAGACCGTTTGCGGGCAATTTCCAGTCCTTCTTCCGGAGTGCTGACAAAATCCACAAAGGGCAGCCGTTCATGAATTTCTTCGGGAATGTTGGGTGCATAAACCAGCAGTTTGCCATGCAGCATCGCCTGCAAGGCAAAGTACAGGAAGAACCTGTCTTCTTCTCCCATTCCCTTTAATTTCATTTTGGGAACCAACGGAATTATTACCGGCGCGAGGAACTTGAGCATCTTTTTGCTTAATGGCAGTTTGCGGTTTGCCAGTCCGAATACTCCCACGCCTTCTTCGGCGCGGATGGTGGTCAGCATGGTACCGCCCCGGCGAAGTGCCCGGATGGTATTCGCCAGTGCTTTTACTCCCTGGCGCAAGTCTTGATCCATGGGATGAGAGGCAGTTATGACCACGTCTGCATGGGCAGGCACTCTTGTTCCGTAAATCTCTGCACTGGTGGCAGCACCGGCGCGATGGGCAGCGATTGGGATCGCCTGCAACCACCTTCACCACCTGCAAGGCACTGTTCAGAACTGCATTAATCACAAATACCGGCGGCTTGAGCATTTTTCCGGCTTCTTCCAGATCCTGCCGCATGGGATTTTTCTCGATTGGCTGCCCAACCATGTTGAAGGTATCCGGCTGACAATTGAGCGCGTGATTTTTGGCAATGGTCAGCCTGCCTGCCACACCCGGAAAAAGATTTTTATAACCGCCGCCAAAGCTGGCAATGATATGTGGTTCGATACAACCGATTGAGACAACCAGGTCCGCCTCGGCGACATTTTTGTTAATGTACACGGGTACGCCCCGACTGGAAGTACCCAAAAAGGCGAGTTTGTCCAGGTCATCACAGTCATGGGTAACAATTTTCAGCCTGTTACCGTATTCCGCACCTATTCGAAGTTGCAGCTCGCTTTCTTCCATGGCTCGATGCACCCCCAGGGCTGCCACAAGGGTGATATCTTCCAACCTGGCTCCACCAGCCAGGAGTTCTTCAATAACCACCGGCAATATTTGGGGTACCGGAGTTGGGCGGCTGCCATCATCCACCACCAGCACAATCCGCATCCCCGCCTGCACCTGTTCCATAAGACGGGTGCTTTGCACAGGGGCTGATAAAGCCTTGCGTACTTCTGCGGAAGTATCGCTGACTGCCTGCGTGGCAGCAGGTTCCATAATCCCATCCACCTGCCAGCCCTCCGGCAGGTTCAAATCCAGCGTTTCTTTTCCCCAGGGTAAATGAATAGTTGTCATATTCTCCTCCCGCACAGAACTTATTCGATGAAAATAATTTACACTTTATTAACGGCTGCCGCCGGGTGAAACGGGGATGGCATGCAAACGATTTCTATTATTTTCAGGTCAAAAAAGGTATGACCATTGGTGGGCAAAAGGATCACTGCCGTATCTGCTCCACTGGCAGTGCCGGCAATTGCGAGCAGGGGAGTATCCGTCCGCACCAACCCAGCATCCGCCGCCATGAGGGAAATTTCAACTGCGACTTTCAACCCCTCACCGAACAAGCGCAGGGTGTTGGCCATGATTTCATTGATCTCATATGTGGCAAATTTGCCGCGTATTGCCCGGTTGATACCGGCAAAGGCATGCTGCGCAGTGAGAATGGGTACCCCGGCAGATTCGATGATGGTACGGTTCTCGGTAGTCAACTCCTGGGTATTTGGCACCCGAAATCCTGCAACGTGACTGACACAAACCAGGTGCCGATTCTGAAAAACATCCACTGCCAGGCAGCCGGCTGCTCCGGAAGTGGTCGCTACCAGAACTGTGGAAATGCCAAGTTCGTCCATGCGCACGCGCCCTAACTCCAGAGTTTTCCTGGTGTTTTCGGGACCGGTGGTAGTAAATAGATGCGTATTACTGGAAAGGGTTGCCATGCTGTGCTCCCAGAATAAAGGTTCCGGCAGAGCCGGCGATGTAAATTGTTTCAGACGAATCAGAAACCTGCGAAACAGGTTAATCCTTAAGCGATAATGCGTCTTTTAACAATTTCCCATTGATATATATTGTAACTGTTTTCACGGTGGAGAATTGCATGGCTGTTTCGGTTAACTGGGCTTCTACTCGCGGAGAATCACATACCCCACCCAGAACCAGGCTGCCAGTCAGATAGATGAGGGCATCCCCATCTTTGAGGGTAATATCCTCTACTTCCAGGTCGGATTGATACAGGGCATTGTATAAACCTGATTCACCGAAATATGGGTCATCCAACGCCAGCATTTGATTGAATGCTTCCCGAAGTACCGCATAGGTTGGCGCAATTTCAATTGAGACCGGCACCAGGCTGTCATCACAGCCAATTTTCTTGCCTGAGATGCCGTTATCTTCCAGCGCGACCAGGAAAATATTAACTGTGTTCAGGGACGATGTTGGCGTGACTTGTTCAACTGTAGGGTATATTTTGGGTGGGGCAACTGGGGAATGCGGTTGGTGCAAGGCTGGTAGGTGCAGGCTGTGTGAGCGGGGTTACTATAACAATAATGGGGTTTACTGCAGAAGGAGAAGTTGCCGTCAGGGATGCATTTCCTGGAGTTTGGGTTAATGCGGGAAGAATAGGCAGGTTGCAGCCTGCCAAAAAGGTAACAATCCCTGCGGTTAACAACAGTGCGAGAATTTTCATTTTCGCCTCCAGGCATAAGACGAAGCCATGAGGGAATTAGGTTCCAGAGTTTGGGGTTTAAAGTACCAATCGCCCGGGTGAGGGGGGCACCCGTGCGATTGATGTATACAGTATAACATACTCTGTCAAATTTCCAAATTTATTTCATACACCCCTGTACGGCAGAAGACATCTGATAAATAGAACTAATGTTCTGTTATAACTTCAACTGCAGGTTCAACCTGCTTCCAGTTCTTTTTCATGACCTGCAACAGAACGATATTGATAACCGCCAGAACCACAAAGGCTGCTTCGATAAATATTACATTCACGCCAGATTGCATCGCGATTACAGCAAAGGCATCCACAACCATGTGATAGGCTATTGCCAGGAACAGCCAGCCAATCTTGCGCTGACTCACCGACCGCCACACCATTACAGAGAGTGTGATATGCAGGACGATTGTTGTCATCCGTTCCACCGCACCCAAAAGTGGAGTGTACCAGGGGGCTGATGAAAAGGATGTAATCATTTCAGGAGTAATTTCAGGAATTAACAGTCCTCCTTTTGCAACCAGGCTCATCACCACCAGGTTCACCAGAACCGTAACACCAACCAGGATGCTTTCAACCCCGCCATGTCCGACGCCAGCCAATAACCCTGACTCAAAGGGTTTGGCACGTCGTTTCAGCAGTTTGAATCCCAGGTAACGCATGGGTTCTTCGCAGATGCCTGCCATCAGACCAAGATACAGACCCGACAGGATGATACCAGGGTACCTTCCGGGTAACTGATCTTGAGCGCGTTCATGCCCGCACCAATCCCCGCCAGCAACGGGATATGAATCACCTGGGATGCAATAAAAGTCAGCACACCCACCCCCACAACACCCCAGCCGTATTTATAACGGCGCGTGAGCCAGACAGCCAGACCGATTGGAATTCCAATCTCCAAAATTATCGAAATGATATACATCAAAGTTAACATTGTTCCCTCTCCATTTAGAATTATTTTTACCCTGAAGTGAGTAATTTACTGCGATTAAATGTGCGGATTGAAAAATAGGTCATCAAACCTGCCACCAGCCAGACAAACAAGCCAACCAGTATCCCAATACCAACACTGAGATACAAAACTCCGGTTGCCTGCCCCACCACCAAACCAAGCACCAAAATCACGAGCGAACCACTGGTTTGATAGGCACCCAAAAACGTTGGAGTGCGTGCAGATATGAGCACGGTAAAAGAGATACCCAGCAAGGCAATGGCAGGTGTCAGCCAGAACATCAGCGGGTACCAGGTGGGCAATGGGAACCAGATGTGTTCAAATATTGAAAATCCGGTCACATTGAGCACTATTGTATAAAGCAAAAAGCTGACCCAGGTAACTGCCAGGGCGGGGATAAACGCCGCCAGGGCTTTCCCGATAAACAGTTCAGCATCACTGGCCGGGGTGTACAGCAGGGCTTCAATCGTTTTTCGTTCCCGTTCACCCGCGAATGATTCAGCCGCGATAATGGTTGAAATCATTAACGGAAAAATCAAGAACATGGGCGCGAACATGTACCCCAGGATCAAAACCTGCATGGTTTCAATCTGGTCCAACCCGGTCAGGACGGACGACATGGAGCCGGGTAAACTCTCCAGGAAACCCATTAATTCGTTGGTCGACATCATTTCATCCGGGATGTAGCGCGGCAAGAGCATGAATACCAGTGGAATAACGATGACAAATATAATTGGTACGACAATCATTGGCATCCAGGCAGCCTTGTTTTGCAGCACTTCCAGCAAATCTTTTTTTGCTATGGCGAAAATCCTGCGAGTTTTCATGCAATTTCCTCCTCTGCATCCTGCTGCAGCTTGAAATAAATCTCTTCCAGGCTTTGCTGTTCTGGGGTGACTTCCACGACCGGTAGATGCGAATCTACCAGCCGCTGTACGATCACAGGAATAACCTCTTCAGCTGTAATTGCAAGTTGAAAAGTGTCATCCTGAAGGGCTGTGAGCGAATTTACCCCGCGAATTTGGGCAACTTCCGCAAGCTTTTCTGTAGAAACGGCTTGCAGAAAGCGCAATTTAAGGCGCAGGTCTTCTGATGATAATCGCGCCCGCAATTCTTCCAGATTTCCTTCAGCCAGTAATCGACCGCGGTTCATGATTACCACCCGATCACACAACCGCTGGGCTTCAAAAAGGTTGTGGGTACATAGCAGCACCGAATGACCATTCGTTTTGCGCAGTGTATCTATCAGCTCCATCACATTCTGGGAGGATTCCGGGTCCAATCCGGAAGTGGGCTCATCCAGGAACAGCAATTCCGGGTTATGCAGTAAGGCGCGGCCCAATGCCAGGCGTTGTTTCATGCCTTTGCTGTACTTCGAGATGCGGTCGTTGCCCCTGTCGGTAAGTTCAAACATTTCCAGAATTTCCTCGATGCGGGCAGCTAACCGGTCTGACTGCATGCCAGCCATGGTGCCAAAAAAGTGCAGATTCTGCCTGGCTGTCAGGCGTTCATAAAGTGCCGAGGTTTCGGTTAACACCCCGGTTTGCTGGCGAAGCGTCTCGCCCTCCTGTGCCGGGTTGAAACCTAATACTTGCATAGTTCCAGCAGATGGTGGCAGCAATCCGTTCAACAACCGGATAGTGGTGGTTTTACCGGCTCCATTGGGACCCAGCAACCCGACCACTTCACCTTTGCGGACAGTGAAGGAGAGGGCATCAACTGCTTTTCGTTCGCCATAACAGAATTCCAAATTGTCGGTTGTGATGACGTTTTCAAAAGACATGTGTTCCATTTTTTCTCCCTGAAGATGTTTCACGTGAAACATTGCTAATTCTTTCTAATCTTTCAACCCCATGTTTCACGTGAAACAATTCAATCTCAAAATTATTATTGCACTGCTTTTTCCTCTATGCGGAATAGGATGTAGGAGTACACCACGCTGCCCAGGGCAGCGATCATTACGGGAACCATCAACAAGATAAAGGCATACTGGGGGATCAATATACCCAGAAGACAGATTGCACCTACGATCATAAAAGCAATTCCACCCACGCGATGAGTCTGATCCCAAACCGTTTCGCTGCTCAGCGTCCAGGGCGTACGGATGCCGATGAAATAATTGCGTTTTGCCTTGCGCAACAGGCTGCCCATGAAAATAAAGAGTAATCCCATGGCAGGCACCATCATTCGGTTCATATTAACATTCACACCCAGGCCTGCCAGCAAGGTCAGCACATGTATGTAAGCAAAGAAAATTGCCATGCACGCAATGAGCGTATTAAACTGCGGACGGAACTTGGCGATGTTGGCGCGCAGCGGATCGATTGCGGGAATTGCCAACATGAGAAAAATCGTTGCCAGCATTATTCCCGGCAATAACAGGATGGCGCTCCATTTGCCACTGTACCCATCCACCTGCCCCTGGGCATTCCAGTGCGATGGTATCTGTTCGGGAAGCTTTGGTAGAAGAACCAAACCACCTACAATCAAAATCATTACCACAATCAATGTAAACCAAACGGTTGCTTTGTTGCTCATTCTTTCTCCATATCATTTACGATTTTCGCAGGGTTTTGGTTGCGGTTTTGTCAAACCTACCCTGCAGACATCCTCCCCGATTTCATCGAAACCGGGGAGGGAAAAGATCAATGAGGATTATGGGTAAACTACTCCGTCTTTTCCGGGCGGGTTGCATTCTGCGCCAACGAGACCATTCCGCTCAAACCACCCAGGTTCATCGTATCCACGGCACTGCTGGGAACAATCACCAGGGCACCTTTCTCTTTAAGACCTTCAAAGAGCATGTTCATTGCCCGCAAGTGCAGGGCGGTAGGGTTATGGATGTAGGCTTCGGATGCAGTGGCAAAGCTATGGGCAATCTGCATTTCGGATTCACCCAAAATAACCCGTGCCTGGCGTTCACGTTCAGCCTGTGCCTGGCGGCTCATGGCATCTTCCAATCCCTGCGGGATGATGATGTCACGGATTTCAACACTTTGCACCGAAATACCCCAGGGGGTGGTGCGCTCATCAATGATTTTCTGCAGGTCCTCATCCATTTTGGCACGCCCGATCAGAATATCTGCCAGTGTCATCTGCCCGATGATTTCCCGCAGGGCAGTCTGTGCCGCCCAGGAAATCGCAGCCCGATAATCTTCCACTTCCAGGGCAGCCTTTTCGGCATCCCAGACAGCCCAGAACAAAACCGCATCCACGTCCACCGGAACGGTATCCTTGGTGAGGGTCTTTTCGGCATTAAACGGGGTTACCATAACCCGGTGATCAATCCAGTTGGGGGTGCTGTCGACGATTGGAAAAATCCAGAACAGTCCTGGTCCACGCAATCCACGAAACCTGCCCAGGCGCAATACCACCGCTTTTTCCCATTGTTGGGCAACCTTTAGAGAGAACAGGAGGATGGCTGCCAGTAAAAAGATTGGGATGAAATACAGCAGGATCCTCTCATCGAGTACGCCGCTCTCATCCAGGTAAATTGCCAGGCTGACTGCTGCAATAAACAGGATCACTGACAGGGTCGTCCCCAGCGCACTGATGTGGGTGTTATCGGTTATTTTTATTTTCTTTACCAAACTTTGTATTTCTATTCGGGAGTTACTCTGTTTTTCATGCATTCTTTCCTCATTTCTCTTCGTACCAGGTGGTAGTTTCTGTTTCCGGCGAAACAGTTTTGGCATCCATTGCTTTTTGCATTGCATCCCGGATTTCGTCCGGGGTAAATCCCATCTCAATCATTTTTTTTAACGCCTGGCTGCTCAATTCTGCCAGGTTAATTTGGCGCAGATGCTGGATGGTATTTTCATCCGGTTCTTCCCAGATGTAGGTGCCCCGCCCGCGTTGGGTTGAAATAATGCGGGCTTCATCCAGAATGCGGTAAGCGCGGGCTACAGTATTGAAATTCACACGCAGTTCAGCAGCCAGGTGGCGGACGGTGGGAAGTTGATCACCGTGTTTCAGTTCACCGTTAACCACCATTTTTTGCACCTGGTCCACAATTTGAAGATAGATCGGAACACCTGACCTGAAATCCACCTTCATCTGCTGGAATGCACCATTCAAATGAACCTCCAAAGAATAATTGTATCAATGTATCATTGTATTATTATACTAATTGTATCTATGTTTGTGCGTTTGTCAAGGGTATTCACTCCCCAATTTCAAAGAGCTTTCTGTTTCAAACAGGCAGCATTTTCAAGCCTCCACCTGGTTCAGCGTGACAGGCATTGGATGCCAATTCTTTTCACCTTTTGGCTGGAGCGGATTTGGAATTTATTAACCTGCAACAGCAGATAGGATGGGTGGGTTTACTTGTTCTTCCTGCCAAACAGGGCATCCTGAAGCGGCGAGGGACGGTTGGGAAATATGCCAGCGTGGGTTTCGCTGACTTCTTCAACTGATACAAATGCGTGGGGGTTTACTTCATTAATAATGGCTTCCACTATCTTCAGGTCACGCCGGTTGATAATGGTATAAATCAACTTGACCTCTCCGGCAGAACCATGGGCATCCACCACCGTGACACCACAATTATTCTCATGCAGTTTAATAGCCAGTTCCTCGCTGCCAGTCTGTACGATAATACGCACCACCAGCTTGCCAATTGCCAGGCGGCGTTCAATCTGCAGACCCAGAAAGGTGCCAGCCGCAAAGCCGGCTGCGTATGCCAGGTAAGCCACCAAATTGTGAATATTGCGCACCAGCTGGCTGACCGCCACGATCCAGATGAACACTTCCACAAATCCCAGCATGGGAGCCAGCCAATATTTTCCCCGTGAGGTGAATATGATGCGCATGGTGCCCAGTGACACATCCACCACCCGGGCAAAGAAAATAAACAGCGGGAGAATGACCCAGGTCAGCAGGTCGGGTTGGAAATAACGACTGATGGAATTAAAAAACGTATCCATTCAGTAATCTTACTGCAATCCTTACATAATAAGCAATAGATCAATCACGACGCGGATATATTTTTAGTGCGTCCCATCCACTCCAGTATTTCTAGTTGACCAAAGTGCTGTTTGAAGATACGGTAGTAAAAGAGTTCTTCCTTCGAGTGCAATTGCCAGCAATTGGGTAAATTGCGTTCAGAGCGATAATCCCAGTCAGAAATCTGATTTTCAGCAACCTGCGATAAAAGGTCCTTTACCCCTGCCCCTTCCCAAAACTTGGCTTTAGGGCGCCAAACGACATCTACAGGTAATAAATCAGAAATTGCCTGGCGTAAAATCCACTTTTCGATCCCATCTACAATTTTGTACTTCACCGGTGTTGCCCAGGCTTGCTCAACCACAGCTGGATTGAGGAATGGAACCAGTGCAACCAGCCCGTGAGCATTGGCTGAACGGTCCACCCGCTGTAAAGCTGTATTATGCAGCCTGCTGGTTATATCTTGCAGTTCCACTGCCAGTTTGTTTTGCGGGATTTCTTTTAAATATTCATAACCTGCGAATAATTCATCTCCACCTTCACCCGAAAAAACTGCCGGTACATATTGGACAGCCAATTCTGCAACGAGATAATTTGTAATGGTTGAACGCACAAGCAAAGGATCAAATAATTCGAGATGGTAGATTACATCGGGCAATACTGCCAACATTTTTTTGAGATCAACCGTTACTTCATGATGTATTGTTCCAAGGTGATTGGCGACTGCTCGGGCAAATTCCAGGTCTGGTGCTCCCGCCAGTCCAGCAACAAAGGTATGCATTTTTGGAATATATTGACTGGCTATTGCGGTGATAGCACTCAAGTCCAAGCCGCCTGATAACCATGAGCCATATTCTGGTTGACAAAGCGAAGAAATGGTTTCCTCTAATACCTTGCGTAAGAAGCCGGCATGTTTTTCGGCTGGTAATTTAATTGCATGTGGTGGTTTAAGTATATTAATCTGGATGAACTTCACCTTCGAGGTATTTGTTACCAGGGGGAAGTTCGTGAATGGTGGAAACAAACGGAATAAGCGCTTTTACTTCGGAAGCAAAATATACTCCTCCCCGGTCATCCTTCCCGTAATAGAGGGGAGCTACTCCCATTGTGCCTCTCTGTAAAAGCAGCCCATTATCCGTGATGGCAGCCAATGCAAATTGATCCGGACTCCGCCTGTCTTCTACACATGGATCACCCTGGTACAGATTTTCCCCGGCAAAATTCTCATCTGTCCAAACAGCGCCCATGCTTCCAATATGTTGTTTTTTAAAAGTCCGACCATGTTGACCACGATGAGCTATTAAATCCAGCATTTTAGGCACTGCAGTTGTTGCAGTTTCTCCGTAATAACCTGCTATTCCAGACATTATTATCTCCTTTTAGCTATACCCCCCTATAATTTAAAACAAAACGTTTTGGTAAATATACCGGTTTTTTATAAATATCGCAAGTCAAACAAAACGCCACCTTCCGATGACGTTTTCGTTAATTTCTCATCCCGAAAAGCGCTGCTCTTTCCAGATATCGGCTTCGTTATGGTAACCCGCCTCTTCCCAAAAACCCGCCTTGTCTTCCTGGAGAAATTCGAGGCCGCGCAGCCACTTAGCGCCTTTCCAAAAATATGGCGTTTTCACTTCGGGTTTGTCGGGCAGTGCTCCCACCACCCCCCGTAACGGATGACCGTGGTCGGGGCTGATGGGTACGCCGTCGTAATGGGTTGCCAGCAGGAAATTCTCTGCCAGCACAATTTCGAGCGGCAGGTTGGCGGTAAATCCGTATTCGGCATGCTGCATCACATACCGGGCTGTGGGCAGCGGTTTCACCAACCCCTTCTCAATCAGGGTACGCACTGCCACGCCTTCCCACAGGGTGTCGAATTTGCTCCAGCGGGTCACGCAGTGAATGTCCATTTTCAAGCGGGTGCGGGGTAACTGCTTGAATTCTTCCCAGGTGAGGGTGAGCGGTTTTTCCACCTCACCCCACACTTTAAAATCCCAGTTGGCGGGGTCAAAGTGAGGCACGGGACCATAATGCAGCACCGGGAAACGCTGGGTATACGATTGCCCGGGGGGCATGCGCCCCTCCTCACTGTATTTTTGTTCATCCTGCTTGCGCTTGAAGACACTATCGAACATATCACACCTCTAATGGGTATATTATAAAAGGTTTTTATTCGGTTTGCACCGGGGTGTGTAGACAGGTGGGGACTGGCACCTCGCTTTTTCTCTGAAAATTGGGGATAGGTAGGGATTGTTTATAATTTCGTAGAATTTAGGAATAACCGAGGCGGGGAAACATCTATCCTGAAGAAGTAATCTACTTGTGCTCCAACAAATACCTTCGGCCTTTTTCGGATATTTCCCAGATTCCGGAATTTCTATTATTAATATACCCCTCCTTAATAAATCATTTCGTGTCCATGCAACTGTATTTCGCCATCGAATTTCCCCCCTACTTTTTAATGGTTTTTTATCATAGTCATTCAAAACATCTTTCATTTTTTCCCCTACCCGATCGATTACTATTTTTGCTTGCCCACTTCCACCCATTTCAAACAGAGTTTGTAAAATCGAAATCCGATACTTTTTTTGAGGTGTTTTCTTGCCAGATGGGGTATGAATTATTACTTCTCTGATTTGATGTGAAAAAACAACTGGCTCTTGCTGTAGCGTCAAATCACACCAATGTTGTTGAAGGTTATGCAATTCAAATAGGATGGTTTGAATCTTTTCTGCAAGACTGGCAATGTCACGCACACGGGTGATATCACCAGTGGTAAATAGCGCAGCACCTTCGCGCTTTGCTTTTTCCAATTCCAGTCTGGCAATTGTCAATAACGTTTCAAAGGCTTCTTCTTTCGTCATTTCCACTCCTTTCGAAAATTAGAATGGCTGGATTATGGCAGTTTTTATTACCGAACAATAATTGTATGCGACGCATTAAAACTTGATCCTCCCCTCATGCGCGTCTGAATAAATTATTGTAGCATAGCGTGAAAAACCGGCTTTTTGTGCAGTTTACTTTGCCTGACTGTATTTTTCAACTGCTTCAGCTAGCTTATTTACCGCTTCCAACAGGTAGGGAAATTGTTCAACCTTGAGAGTAACACCTTTTTTGGTGGGTGTGAAATCCTCATTTCCCTTGAATTTCATAAAGGTACGAATATCAACCAGGGGATTGTCCTTATAAATTCGAAAACTTATCCGGATCTCCTGGGTTGCATTTTTAGGAATGACTGCAACCACCTGTTCTCCCCCCATTACTTCACCCAGTGCTTTAACCCCGGCATGGAGTTGGGGAAATTTCTCAATATTCAAGTTGATACCGTCTTTGGTAGGAATTAAATCTCCTGCCAGATCGGGTACATAACTTCTTATAAATACGTAAGTTATCCCTTTGTATTCACTTATTCCCAAATTAACCACTTCGCGGGAATTTTTGGCAATTGATGCAATGATTGCGTTACTCCCCTCATCATCCATATTCCCTCCAATCAGTCCAGATCAGAACTCTATCTGGATTCTTAATTCCGGAATGTATTTACGTAAATGCATTGCCAGATCTTGTAAAACCTTTCATGCTGCCATATTGGGCAGCTCCTTCAAGATTAGTTGAATTCCAATATTCTGACCCGCCTGGCACCTTACCCAACTGAGACAGGATCGCATACAGGGATTCGACATTTACCATACCCTGATTCCTTGCCAACTCAAACACTTCAGGGGCTAAAGAATGCAAAGAAAACAATCCAGGTGTTTTCTGGATGACATAAGAATTAGGAAATTGAAAGGATTCGGGAAAAACGCGCTCCAATGCCTGCCAGTATTGCAAAATCAGGGTGGCGATGGATTCATGGGGCTTTACCGTAAAATACGGTGCATTCATTATGGGTTTCAGCGAGGTTACAAAGCTGGTTTCTTTCGTGATCATTGTTGGCTGTTCCCGCTTTGTTTTATTGGGTGGCAGAATTTTCTAAACCAGGGACCCGGTGTTTTGTTTAAAATATGGGCAACAATGGCACCCCTGGCTTCCCACAGGGACCCCCGTTCTTGCAGCCTGTAAAATGGGGAAAATCGTTGAGCAATACGGCTTTAAGGCGCCTGGCGAGATCGGTTCGAACTTTCTTTTGGGTAGAATTGATAATATCGAATTGATCCAGTTCCTCAATTTTGGAAAGACCATCTGATATGGTTACTACCAGAGGAAAATTACCAAGATATTCAGCGCTTTGTTCCTTAATTGCCCACTCAAATCCACCCAAGCGATGCTGCATATCCACTATCCATAAAGGGAGCGATTCATCTGGAATGGTAAGTTTTCCGAAGCTGATGCCGTTCTGGGTGCTTTCCTCTTCAAATTGCAGCAATTCTCCATAGGTCACAACATCAGAATTATCTTGTGCGCGGGCATTTAACAATCCACCAATCGGCAAAATTGCATCCTTTTCCATCAGGTACCGACCGATCTCACGTTTGCGGGTTGCCACTGGGTGCCCGTTGATATCCAAAACTATCATTGCTTAAATTGAAAACTGCCACATCGGTTAATTCGAGTAATTGCGAAGCAGGAATTGCTGCCACATAAAAAACGCGACCATTTTTTAAAATGCGTATTGCTTGCGTTGTATACATAAACCCCTCCTTACACACCATAATATTATATATTTTTTACCAGATTATAAACAGTGTCTTTTAGCATTTTCCTTTGCGCACTATGGTTATGCTTTTACCTCCTCCCATCTTCTCCAAAATAGCGGGGCAGATCATCGAATCCCTTCCTCCCCATTTCCTATTTATGTAAATGGGGAGAGCCCGGTTGGGGTTAATTTCACCGAAACAGGGTAAAATACCTCCACAATGCAAAACACCCTGAGCTGTGAACAACTCCAGGACCGCCTGGCTGCCCTGCACCGGGCTGCGCTTGAGCTGGTGCAGGATATTTCGCTCGAATCACTGCTGCAGCGCATTGCCAGCCTGGCATGCGAACAGGTTGAAGCGCAATATGCCGCCGTGGGGGTGCAGGATGAACAGGGCAAATTAATGCAGTTCATCCCGGTCGGGATGGACGAAGACACCATGCAAAAAATGGAGCATCCGCCAGTCGGGTTGGGTTTGATCGGGGCTCTGATGAACACCCGTGAAGCCATTCGCCTGGATGCGATTGCTTCCGACCCGCGCAGTTCGGGTTTCCCCAGTCATCACCCGCCCATGACCTCCTTCCTCGGCGTGCCCATCTGGCATGGCGAGCACCAGGTCGGGCAGATTTACCTGACCAATAAAGCCAACGGGGGCTCCTTCACCCTGGATGACCAGCAGGTGATTGAAACCCTGGCTTCTTATGCCGCCATTTCCATCTCCAATGCCCGTCTTTACCGCCAGTTGCTGGAACGCGACAGCATGCTCACCCGCCGCAACGAGAACCTGGGATTGCTGAATGAGCTGGCTTCCACCCTGGCGACCTCAACCGACATCGACCAGATTTTGGATAAAGCCCTCAGCCAGGTGCTCGGTTACCTGGGCATCGAGGTGGGTGAAATTCACCTGCGCCAGGAAGACGGCATGACGCTCAAGATGATGCATCATCATGGCGACAGCATTGCCAGCCTGTACATCCGACCGGGCTTCCTGGTTGGGGTGGGAATTGTTGGCAGCACAGCCAGCACGAGCCTGCCATGCCTGGTGGATTTACCTGCAGCGGACCACAAGGAACTGGATCCTGCGCTGCAATCGGGTAATTTTGTGCAGATTTCCTGTTTTCCGCTCAGCGGTAGAGGGGGTGTGCTGGGTACGATGAGCATTGCCATTCGTGACTCAAGCCGCTGGATGAGCTGGAAATCCAGTTTATTACCGCCATCAGCGCCTGGGTGGGTACAGCCGTGGAAAATGTGGACTTAACCTGCAGCAGCGCCGCCTGGCGGTGCTGGAAGAGCGCGAACGGATCGGGATGGATTTGCATGATGGCATCATCCAATCCATCTATGCGGTTGGGCTCACCCTGGAACATGCCCGCCTGTTGATTGAAGAGGACGTACCAGCAATCACGCCAGCGGATCGACCCAGGCAATCTCTGACTTGAACAACACCATTCGTGATATCCGGACTTATATCCTGGATTTGCGCCCGCGCCAGTTCCATGATGAAAACCTGATGCAGGGCTTGACCCGCCTGGTGAATGAATTTCGAGCCAATACGCTGGTTGAAATTACCCTGCAGGGTCCCGCGGATGGGATTGCCAACCTGACCGCCTCCACAGGCGATGGCGCTGTTCCATATCTGCCAGGAAGCCCTGGCGAACATCGCCAAACATGCCCAGGCACACCAGGTGGATGTGGTGGTCTGGACCACGCTGACCGGGCATTGATGGAAATTACATGATGACGGCAGGGATTTGACCTGGAGCGCATCAAGTTGACCATTGGGTCACGGCTTGTCGAATATGCAAACCCGGGCACGCAATGTGGGCGGCGATGTCGAAATTACTTCGGAACCGGGTACCGGCACCACCGTGCTTGCCTGGGTGCCGCTGGATGAATGAAAAGTCGCTTAAGATTCCATTTTCACCTGCTGGTATAATCACCCCCATGAACCCTGAAGACCTCGACAAAGCCGCATTGCGCGGTGAACCTTCCCATGTCTGGCGTGCCGGTCAGGAACGCCGGTTGCATGATTCGCGAGGCTGCCGGTGAACGAATCACGGGTAACATCCTGGTGGATGGCTGCGGTGTGGGAGCATACCTGGGCAAACTGGCGGCAGCGGATATATCACCGTCGGGCTGGATATCGAATTTGAACGGACCCTGGATGCCAAATCAAAAACGGAGCGGGTTATTTGTGGTGCGGGTGAGTACTTGCCGTTTGTGAATGATACTTTGACCTGGTGCTCAACCACGAAGTGCTTGAACATGTCCAGGATGACCGCATGCAATCGCGGAGATGGTGCGGGCGCTGAAACCAGGCGGCAGGTTGGTTTTGTTTTGCCCCAACCGCGGCTATCCGTTTGAAACGCATGGCATGTACTGGCGGGGAAAATACCACTTTGGCAATATCCCTTTGGTGAATTATCTGCCCCGCAAATGGCGGGATAAACTGGCACCGCATGTGCGGGTGTATCAACCGGCGAGACCTGGAAGGTTGTTTGCAGGGTTACCGGTGCGGGTGGTTTCTCGAACATTCCTTTTTGGTGCTTATGACAATATTATTGCGCGTTTTGGCGGCTCTGGGAAAAACACTGAGAGGGATCCTGCAATTTTTGGAGAAAACCCCCTTACGAGGTTTGGGTCTTTCCCATTTTTGGGTTGTGGAAAAAATATAAAGATAGTTGTCACTGCGAGGAACGAAGCAGTCTCCAGCCTGTGGCAATGATATATTATAGATTCAAACGAAAATCGTAAATCCCGTCCTTCACTGGGTATACACGCCCGCAGCGCGTGCAATGCAATTCCGGCGGAGTATCCGCCAGCGTCCCTGCAGCGCAAGCCGGACACTGAAAGAAAGTGCCTTCGGCTGCGTATGGGGTATCCCCCACCGCCCGATTGCGGGTAAAGACGCTCGGGGTTAACTTGATCCACCTTCCAGAAGGCTGCAAGCACCCCATCCAGCCATGCCAGCAGGCGCAAGCGGCACAACCTTCTTCAACAAACCCATGCGGAAGTGGGATACCGTCAGAGTGCGTTCAGTTAAAAACCCAACTTCCTGCAGCCAGCGGGTGATGGTTTTGGGGTGAAAATCATAATTTAACGCGGCAAATTCAACCGCTCAGGGGCAAACGGGCTCCAAGTTTGTTTTCGAAACAGGTAACGCAGGATGGCTTTCAAATTCCGTTTATTGGCATATTCCAGGATAAATGCTGCTTTGGGTTCCAGCACACGGCGCACCTGCTGCAGCGCCAGCGGAGCCTGTGCCATATGATGCAGCGTGCGAATCATGGTTGCAGCGTCGAACAATCCGTCCACGAATGGCAAATGGTAAATATCCGCAGCTACGAAACGATAGCGCGCACTCTCCCCAAGGCTTTGGCGTGCTTGCGATAACTGGGTGGTCGAGTAATCCACCAGGGTTACGCTGTTCAAATCGATGGTAACGGGGGGTGTTCCGTCCAGCACCAGCGCCCAATTCCAGCATGTGCCTTCCGCTTGCAGGCAGCAAACGACGCAGGGCGATGGCTTCAGCGGCATCTTCATAGGCGCGCCCCCGCTTTCCCAGAACGACTGCTGGTAATCCGACCCTTCATAACTGCAGATGGGTGGAGTGTTCGCATAATTTTGAAAAATACGTCCGGCAGGCTTACCGGCGGCACCCGGAATGACCTCCTTACCGCTGCTTCCTCTCGGACCTGACGGGGTTCGAAGGGTTCCGCCGCGCCGGACCCACCCGGACGCATCGGCAAGCATACCAGAGGGAGGGGGTGGTGTCAAGAAACGGGATTTAACCACGAAATACACTAAATACACGAAAAAAGGAAATTTTGCTAAACGGATATTCCGCTTTTGATTATTTATAACCTACAGGATTATTCGTTCAACCGTTGCTTTGGGATGTTTTCCGAAATTAAACTAAAAGAGCCAACCTGAAACCGGTTGCTTTAAGATAGTTTATCGCTTGTGCACGATGCTCGTTTCCTATCTCTTTTATGGCTTTGAGTTCAACAATAATGGTATCGTAGCAAATAAAATCAGCTTTATACTTTTGTGTCAAACTTTGACCTTTATACATATGGGTCAATTCTGCCTGTGAACAGGATGGTATATTTCGAGACTGAAATTCCTTCAAAAGACATTCCTGATAGACTGCTTCAAGAAAGCCGCTGCCCATTTCTCGATATACCTCGAAGACTGCACCCTGGATTGCATAGCACTCTTCTTTATAAAGTAAAGTTGTACTAAGATCGGGATTTACTTTTCCCTCCAATGACAGTGAATAAGAAAGAGTGTATCAAAAATCTAATATACCAATTAAGGAAAATAAAAAACGCCCATTTACCATCTCGCAGATAATCAGTTAAGAATCTTTAAAAACATTTAGTGATTTTTGTGTTTTTCGTGGTTCTTATTCACTCTGTTTGCATTTATAATGACTTCATCCTGTCCCCTGGAGGCTGTATTGCTCACGCTCCTCGAAGAACTATGGCTTTTAGCCTTGAATGAAAAATCCGGAAAATTACGCACAACCAACCTGGCGCAGGCATTAACCGGTGCCGCATTGATCGAACTGGCATTTGACAGACGCATCAATACCAAGGGGAAACGCGAGGTTGGTGTTCTCAATTCCAAACCTCTCAACCACCCGGTATTGGATGCCGCTCTCAAAAAAATCCAGTCCGCTGACAACTATCGCGAAGTAAGGCGCTGGATGTTTGACCTGGCGAGCTTGAACCAAAAAATGATTTATGATTTTGTGGCTGTTGGGTTGGTCGAACAAGGTATTATTGAGGCGCAAACGCAATCTTTGTTGGGGGGATTAATTAAACGAAAACGCTGGGTGTTGCGAAATAGTGAGGTTCGAAATGAAATCATCACCCGCATGCGCGAAACTGCTTTCGAAAACAAAGAAGCAACCATTAAAAAACATCTGCCTGATGCTGCTGGCAGGACAAAACGATATTATTCGTCTCACCTACACTCGGGAAGAGCGGCGACTATATCAAATCCGCATGCGTAAACTGGTTACCACATTGGACGAACCACGCGCAGAACACGCCCGCGGTATTATTGTTTTGGTGTTGAAAGCGATTGAAAATAACCGGGAGACCTGGTACGGATAACTAAAGAACTTCCAGCCCTGCCAGGGATGCCATCAAGCGTTTAAAGCCCACGCTTTCAAAAAAAACATCCACCATCTCTTCCCCATCGGAGATGCGGCTTTCCAGTACCATGCCGTCACCCCAGGTGGGATGTTTTACCCGCATGGCTGGACGAAACCGCTGCGTAATATCCGGTTTGGACTGTGACTGTGGGGTATTCCAGGTGGTGACCCGTTGCGGATTATCATAACCGAATCCAGAACTGCGCCGTGAACTGTGGCTGCCACCCTGCACCTTGAGCAGGTTTCCCGGGATATCTTCTAAAAACTGGGAAGGTTCACTAAATTCGAAAGAGCCGTACGTACTTCGACGCTGGGCGCGTACCAGATATAAACGGTCTTTTGCACGTGTGATGCCTACATAAAATAAGCGCCTTTCTTCCATCATCTGCTCCGGGTCATCCCGTGAACGGCTGTGGGGCAAAATGCCCTTCATCCAACCCGGTAATAAACACATGCGAAAATTCCAGCCCTTTGGCTGCATGCAGGGTCAACAAGGTGGGTGCATCCAGGGCTTCAGGCAGGGTATCCTGGTCTGAAACCAACGCCAGGTTTTCCAGGAATTCGGTGATGCCCCGATCCTGGTACTCATATGCCAGTTTACGCAGCTCCTGCACATTACCCCAACGGTCTTCCCCTTCATCAGAAGCGTCTTGAATGAATTCCTGGTAGACAACATCTTGCAGAATTTGGTCAAACAACATGGGCAGGGGGGCTTTGTCCTTCATTTCTATCCAACTCGAAAGCAAAACCCCAAAATCTGCCAGCAGCCCAGCACTCCGACCGGAAAGCCCGTTCCAGAATGGCGATGCATCTCCGTTCTGCCCAAGGTCGAGCAGCACCTGGCCGGGGCTGATATTTGCCTGTCGGGCAGCCAATAAGAGTGAAAGCACCGTCTTCTCGCCAATACCACGCGTGGGGATATTAATGATTCGCTGCAGGCTGACTTCATCGTCCGGGTTGTGCACCAGGCGCAAGTAGGCGATGCAGTCTTTCACCTCGCGCCGACCGTAGAATCGCTGGGCGCCCACCAGGCGGTACGGCATGCCAGAGCGGAGGAAAGCTTCTTCCAGCAGGCGGGATTGGGCATTGGTGCGGTACATAATTGCAAAATCCGCAGCCTGGGCGTGTTTTCCCATCACCATCTGCTGGATGGTATCCACTACATATACCTGCTTCCGCGCTGTCATCGACGGCTTCAAACAATGTAATCTGTCTCGCCATTACCCCGCTCGGTGAACAGATGTTTGGGGGTGCGATGGACGTTGCGGTTAATAACCGCCCGGGCAGTATCCAGAATGTTTTGGGTGACCGGTAGTTTTGTTCCAATAAAATTTTCTGGCAATCAGGATAGTCTTTTTCGAAGCGCAGTACGTTGCGGTAATCCGCACCCCGCCAGCGGTAGATGGACTGGTCTTCGTCACCCACCACAAAGATGTTCTTATGATAGGATGCCAGCAATTTGAGCAATTCGTACTGCGCCAGGTTGGTATCTTGAAATTCATCCACCAGGACATGCGCAAAGCGGCTGGCATAGCGCTGGCAAATATCGGGGTTTTCCTCGCAGCAGCCTTACCGCCACAAACAATAAATCGTCAAAATCGAAGGCGTTGTTATCCACCAGCAGGGTCTGGTAACGCTCATAGACCCGCTTGACCACTTCGTCCCGGTAGCTTTGGTTGGGGTAATCCTGCGGCAGGAGTAATTCGTTTTTCGCATTCGAAATGCTCGCCAGCACTCCAGCCGGGCGGTAAATTTTTTCATCGAGGTTCATTTCGCGCGATAGCCCGCTTAACCAGGGTTTCCTGGTCACCTTCATCAAAAATGACGAAATTGGCGCGGTATGGAAGGGCATTCACTTCCCGCCTTAACAGGCGGGCACAGATGGAATGAAATGTTCCCAGCCAAATATCCTGCAGCTGCTGGCTGAGCAGGTTCTCCACCCTGGCGCGCATCTCGCGGGCAGCCTTATTGGTGAATGTGACTGCCAGGATTTGATAAGGCGGCACACCGCTTTCCTGCACCAGGTAGGCAATACGCTGGGTAAGCACCCGGGTTTTCCCTGAGCCAGGACCAGCCAGCACCAGGGTTTGTTTCGCCTGGGTGGTAACCGCTTCGTGCTGTGGGGGATTGAGATTTGACAGGAGTTCCATCGGCAAGGATTGTACCATAGCGCAGTTCTCCGCCCGGTTTGGGTGACCATTATCCCGGCTGGCTTGCCGTCCGGTTCTGCTTCGGCTACAATCCAACGTATGAGCAACGCGCTGATTGGGCATGATTGGGCTATCGAGCTCCTGCAACACCAGATATCCAGCGGTCAGGTACGGCATGCCTACCTGATCACCGGACCTGAAGGGGTGGGCAGGCGCACCCTGGCAATTCGATTTGCCCAGGCAATTAACTGCACCAACCCGCCCAAACCGGGTCAGCCATGCGGTACCTGCCGTATTTGTACCCACACCGAGCGCATGCAGCAGGTGGATATGTCGCTCGTCCAGGCTGAAACAAAAGGGACAATGATCAAGGTCGACCAGATTCGTACCCTGCAGCATAGCCTGTCCCTATCCCCGTACGAAGCCCGTTTCCGGATTGCGCTGCTGCTTAATTTTGAAGCAGCCAATGCCAATGCCCAAAATGCATTGCTTAAAACCCTGGAAGAAGCCCCGGACAAGGTGATAATCCTGATTACTGCCAGCTCTGCTGAAGAATTACTGCCAACCATCGTGTCGCGCTGTGAACAACTGCGGCTGCGCCCCTTACCCATCAGCCAACTGAAAACGACCCTGCAAGAGCAATATGCCATAGAAGAACAGCCAGCCAGCCAGGTTGCCCACCTTGCGGGTGGACGGGTGGGTACTGCAATCCACCTGCTGGATGATCAAAAGGAAAAAGAAGCCCACATCGAACAGGTGGATGCTCTTTTTGAACTTGCCGGGTGCAACCTGCGGCAGAGGTTTGGCAGGGTGGAAGCCATGTTGCGGGCTCCGGACCAGGCACAGTCACGCGCCCGCTTGAGGAGTTATGTTCAGGCATGGCTGGGTGTATGGCGGGACGCTTTACACCTGGCAAGCGGATCAGATACACCCATCATCAACCTGTCTCACCGGGACGCCATCCAGAATTTAACCAAAACAATGACACCATCCGATATCTGCATCCGGTTGCGCACACTGGAAGACAGTCTGGCAATGCTGGATCAAAACGTTAATCCCCGCCTGTTGCTGGAAAACATCCTTCTTGATTATTAAATTCTACAAACCTTCCATAGCCTGATCCAGGTCTGCGATCAGGTCTTCCACGTTCTCTATCCCAACCGAAAGACGCACCAATCCATCCGTGATACCGGATTTTATGCGTTGTTCATGTGTGAGGGTGGAATGGGTCATGCTGGCAGGGTGGCAGATAAGGGTGTCTACATCCCCCAGGCTGACCGCCAGGGTGCACAACTGCACCCGGTTCATCAATTTCTCGCCGGCTGCCATTCCCCCTTTTAATTCAAAAGCGATCATCCCGCCGTAATCATGCATCTGTTTACGCGCCAGGTCGTGATCCGGGTGTGATTCCAACCCGGGATAGTGCACAACTGCAACTGCTGAATGCGTACTCAGGTGACGGGCGATTGCCATGGCATTCTGGCAGTGCCGCTCCATCCGAAGTTCAAAGGTTTTTAATCCCAGCGTGGTCAACCAGGAATCAAACGGGCTGAACACAGCACCCGTCAACGTGAGCTGCTGCTGGAGTTCATTTTGGATAAATGTAGGGTGGCGGCTGATTACAGCCCCTCCAATCACGGTGCCATGCCCGGACAAATATTTGGTAAGGGAATGCACCACCACATCTGCCCCAAGGCTAAGGGGCGCTGGCAGTACGGGGTGGCGAAGGTATTATCTACCACGAGCCAGGCGTCGTGCTGATGGGCGATCCCGGCGATGGCGGCAATATCCAATAGCTGCAGGGTGGGATTGGCAGGAGTCTCGATATATGCCAGGCGTGCTTGCGGATGCCGCTCGAATGCCTGTTCCCAGGCTGAGGTGCTTGTTTCTGCCACTGTGATAACCTGGATTCCATAACGGGGAGCCAGTTCGTTGAACCAGTTCAGGGTGGCACTGTAAATGGATTCCTGAGCCAGGATGACATCACCGGTTTTGCATCTTGCCAGGATGGCTGCAGAAATGGCAGCCATACCGGAAGAAAATACCCTGCCGTCCACAACTTGTGAAACGGGCAGGTCAGGGTTTTGCCGTAACAGGTCAAATCCTTCCAGGGCAGAAATGCGGTTTGCCAGCAATTCCTGGTTGGGGTTGCCCAGGCGAGAGTAAATGTAACCTGGTTCTTCGTGTTGAAATAAGGCTGCCCCGCTGGCAACATCCGAAAATGTGAACGTGGAAGATTGATAAATGGGCGGCACCAGGCTATGACCGGGATTCGGAATGCTGCCGGCATGCACTGCCTGGGTACCCAAAGCGTGGTTGGGATTGTAACGGCTCATGGATTCTTGCTCCTGCTTTTTAAAATCCTGAAGATAATATTCTGAGAAGGGTATTTCCCTGTGATTATAAACTTGATTCCATGTCGAGGGTTTTTAAAACACGCATTCTGCAGTAGAATAATGAGGATTTAGCCAGGTGTGGTGATGCAGTTATTATCCCTGTGTGACAAAATATGGAAACTAAGAGGTGAAATAGTGAAGAACATACTCATTTTCAATTGTGGCAGCTCATCCCAGGCATTTAAAGTCTATCAAGTGGAACCGGGACGGGAACCTGGAGAAATAATTTCTGGCAAAGCCCGCAATGTTGCAACACACACGCAGGCAGAACCAGTTTTGCAATGGACCAGAAATGGGAAGACACAACAAAAAATCTGCGACCTCTCCAGTCACCGCCTGGCAGCCGAAGAAATATTGGGATTGCTAAAAAGCGAATCCATCCAGGTGGATGCCATCGGTCATCGGTATGTGCATGGGGGTAATGTATTTACCAGCACCACCCGAATTAATGCCGAAAACCTGGAAAAATTGCGATTGACCCTTCCGCTTGCTCCGATTCATAATCCCAACACATTCAGTGTGATTGAAACCTGCCTGGATGGATTGCCCGGCGTGCCTGAATTTGTTGTTTTTGATACCGCCTTCCATGCAGGAATGCCCCCTGAGGCGTTCACTTATGCCCTCCCGTCAGCCTTGCGGGAAGAACATGGTTTCCGCAAATATGGTTTTCACGGACTTTCCTGCCAGTATGTCAGTCAAAAAGCAGCATGCATGCTGGAGAAATCCATTACTGACCTGAAACTGATTCTGTGCCACCTGGGGACAGGCGGTTCGAGCGTGACAGCGCTGAAATATGGGCAATCTTTGGATACCTCGATGGGGTTTACACCCCTGCCCGGGCTGGTCATGTCCACCCGCTGCGGAGATATAGATGCAGGTGTTGTTCTTGAACTGGTTCGCAGTGGGTATGGGGTGGATGAAGTGGATGCCATCCTGAACAATCAATCCGGGCTGCTGGGTCTATCGGGTTATTCCTCCAATCTGGAAGAAATAATTACTGAAGCCGAAAAAGGTAACCAGGATTGTTTGCTGGCGTACGGGGTATATGCCCACCGCTTGCGTCATTACCTGGGTGCTTACACCTGGCTTTTGAACGGTGCGGATGCGATTGTGTTTACCGATGATGTCGGGCTGCGCTCCTGGAAATTACGGGAGAAGGTATGCCGGGATGCGGAAGCGATGGGAGTTGTCCTGGATACGGCAGCCAACCAGAAAGCAGTGGATTTGAAGCCGGCATTTATTCATGCCCCTGAATTCGCGCATCCAACTGATGGTGGTGCCAACTGATGAAGAACGGGTAATTCTGGAGGAAGTCATCACGCAACTATGATCAGCTAAACCTGTTTATCCAGGTATCCACAAGAAATTTGCGGATAATAGGCATTTCCACATTCCTTGATGCTGGCGACCAAGTACAAACCTTATACAAACAGTGTACATTTACTTCGTTCCCTCCTATAATGATAAAAAATCAAAGTGAGGAAGAATGAATAAAGACATCGTACGCCAATTTTTTGTAATTGTATCCACCGTTTTTACCCTGATCATGAACGGCGCAGCCAACGCCATACCTTTGAATGGACGCGGAACCGGTGCCATTTCCGACAGCTTTAATGTTTTATTTGTGCCTGCCGGATATGTATTCTCCATTTGGGGTGTCATTTACCTGGGCTTGCTGGCTTTTACCATCTTCCATTCCCTGCCTGCCCAACGAGCCAATCCCCGTTTGCGAAAAATCGGCTGGTGGGTGGCAGCAAGCAGCCTGGCGAATGGTGCCTGGATTTACTTCTGGCATTTCGGTTACTACACCATAACCTTGTTCGTTATGCTGGCTTTGCTGGCGGTCCTGCTGGGTATTTACCTGAGCCTGAATATCGGGAAAACCCGTTTCAGTAATTTGGAAAAATGGGTCGTTTCCATCCCGTTCAGCATCTACCTGGGTTGGATCACAGTCGCCACCATCGCCAACGCCACTGCCGTGTTCAGTTTCTGGGGATTTGATGGCGGATTCCTCAGCCCGCTGGCATGGACGCTGGTACTGCTGGCAGCCGGTGTTGTAATCGCAGCCCTGATGGCTTTTACCCGTTCGGATATTGCCTACCTGCTGGTGCTGGTATGGGCTTTTGCAGGCATTTCGGTGCGCTGGGCGGATATGGCAGTCTTGAATTATGCCGGGTATGTAGCCGCAGGTCTGGTTCTGGTTGTGCTCGTCCTGAGCCGATTACGCAAGCGTACCATATAGGACTATCGAATTACAGTAATGCAAAAAACCTCCATTCGGAGGTTTTTTGTTGAAAATGTACCCTGCTTCCATGGGTGGATCCAGCACATTCGCTGGCTGATGCCCCCTCCCGGCACTTTTATGTTCCCCACCCATGAAAACAGGTATGAATTGTCAAATTGATACGAATTTAGTCACGCGATATCCCTTTCACCTCATCTATTTAGTGGAGTAATATCCACGGTCATATCCCTAAAAGACATTCTCACTTCGTAATACCTGTATAACTCGGTACCGAGGATCCTTTAACCCCTGCGGCGAGTAATGTCTTTTCCAGTGCAGGCGGTAATACTCCAAAGCGAAATGGATGCGTAACACCCGCAATGTTTATTGGTAGTTCGTATATAGGTGTGGTAAATTCGCCTGCTCCCGGGTAAGTATCTTTGGCTGTGTCCACGGACTGCAAACCCCTGGTGAACTCTGCAGCCAGATAATTGAGAGGTGAACCCGTGTCGAGGAACATTTTGAGGTCGGTACCATTCACAGGTACGGTGACACATTGGGATACCCATATTTCTTTCCATGGGTATTTCTTTACCCTGGAAACTATCGATTGCACCAGTGCTGATAATCACACTGTGTTCGGCGTAGTTGATATAGAGTTGAAATTTCTCCACACATCCATGCCCAGCATGGCATCCACTTGCTCACCCACCTGCCTGGAAATAATGTCGATATCGACTCCCATAACCTCCTCTTGCAAAGGGAACATGTCACCCATAAACAGGAATTTCCTGATTCTGCCGATGCTGACCGGACTGCCGGTATCCAGTACATCCCGAAAACGTTCCACACGTATAACCAGGTGTCCAGAAATTATTTCCAGCGGAAAGCGATCAATTCCGCGGATGTGCATGTGGCGAGTGCGGTAATTTTCGTAATGGCTGGTTTTGCGTTCCCCTTCAGTCATGGAACGTTTCATTTGCATTGCCCGGGTTGTGTATGCTTCACGAACACTATTGTCGGTGTACGGTGCGCTGGCAGCAATTGTTAAGTTTAACATTTGGGATGCCTCTTCCCTTAATCCCTGGCGCTCCAGTTTTAGCGCTTCGTTTGCCACTTCTGCCAGTTCCATTGCACTGAAGCGTTGCAGCAGGGGGATATTCTTGGGAGCCTTGTCCAGGGCTTCCTTTTCACCATATGTGTATGTCAATACGCTGCTGGATTCCAATAGCTCACCGTCTTCCCCGCGGGCATACAAACTTGCCTTAATCTCCTGCGTTTCATTTTTCGATTGAACTGGAAAATTCACTTTTAGATAAACCATCTGTGCTTTTCCAGAATACAGGCTGCCGATGGAAATGACAAGCTGTTGTTTGTTCATTTTGGCAGCATACCCGCCAAATAGTTTGTAGGTGGCACCTTTTGGTAAATCTACTTTTACTTCAACATCTTTTGCTGTTATGGCAGTCAATTCTTTGAATTCCGATGAAAAGATATTGGGAATATCCTGGGGTGTTTCGATGAAGTAGAAATTTCCCTGCCCATGATTTGCCATGGTTTCCATCAGGTGCTCATTAAAATCCTTCCCCACACCAAAAGTGGATGTTGATACCCCGCGATTTGCCAGTTCACGGGCATGTTGTGAAAGTTCTTCACTATCTGTAATCCCGGCATTCGCCTGACCATCAGAAAGCAATAACACCCGATTTACGGTATTATCTTTGGCTGCGGCAGCAACCTGTTGGCAGCCGCTAAACCACCCGCCAGATAAGTTCGTGCTTCCTCCGCATTCCACCTGATGCAACAGGCTCTTAATCTTCAACCGGTTTGCGGATGTCATTGGAACGCTCTCTGAGAGGATATTGACTTCATCGTCATAGATGATGAGAGACAGCCTATCGATATCATCCAACATTTCCACCACATGAAGGGCAGCCTGCTTTGCGTAAAATAGTTTATTCCCGTGCATTGAACCACTGCGATCCAGCACCACTGCCAGGTTTATCGGCTGGCGTTTCACTTCATCTTTGGCTACAGGCGCATTAATTTCTACCTCAACCACCCTGGTGGTAATTTCATCTTTGGCAATGTATGTGATATCGGTCTGTAACCCTAATTCAATCTCGTTTTCTTTCATGTGCTCCCCTTTCGTTTTATCGTTCAAATAACTGCTTTGCGAGTTCTATCAATTGATCCAGTTTCTTTTGCTGTCGTGAGCCGAGCGGCTGACGACAATGAATTTCAATGTCTGGACTGATTTCAATCCGAGTCCACCGTGAAGATTGTGCGGGCATTGGCGATTTCGACAACGGCGGCTGCGCTTTAAGCTGCATCGGAGATTTACTGCTCCCGCTTACCTGCTGTTGTGCACCCATGATGTACTCAATGTATTCCAGTGCACTGTTGGTTGCTTTACCCTCATCCGGGGCAATGGATATTGCCCTTACCTGGGGATTGGATGTTTCCATTCTCTCCATTAAGTTTTGCAGTTCGCCGGAATCAGGTTTTTTTAGAACCTGCTCAATCTCCCATAATGGCAGCCGCAAATCTTTCAGTTTCCGGATTACCTCCAACCGCTCGAGATGCTCATCAGTGTAATACGCAAACTTTCCGGGTCTGTCTGGTTCTGGCAGCAAACCAAGCTCGAAGTAATACCGGATTGTCCGCACTGTTATCCCGGCTTTTTCTGCCAAATCTCCGATCAAATATTTATTTGCCATTAAGAATCCTGCATTCTCCAATAATCATGTCTCTATAATAACACTATTACGTAATACTGTCAATGTAATATATCATGTTAATTACATGATTAAGTGAAAACCTGGCAGATATGCCAGGTTTTGGGTATTAGTTCTGTGAAAAGCCAGTTAATATCTGGTTCAAGCACCGCCAACCAATGGACCGCTGCCCCTGATATCATAATCCTTGACGCTGCTGGGCATCCCGCACAGGCGTTCCGACATCAGCCAGAGTCGTGCTGCCTCGTCTTCACGCAGGGCATAACGGCTTGGCTGCACGGGGTGCCCGTGTTTCCAGTAGGCAGATTTTTGGGTGTTCACTTGAGGTGCAACTGCCAGCCAGGCAACTTCCGCGCCAATCGGATCGGGTTGGGCTCCACCCTGCCGGCGTTTGTTCCAGATCCAGTGCACCATGCCATGGGTGCCTTTCATCCCGATTTCGGTGTTCACCAATCCCGGGTCGGCTGCGATAGCCATCACGCTGGAATTTATACCCTGGCGGCGATTGAATTCATAAGAAAAAAGAACATTCGCCAGTTTACTTTGCTTATACGCCATCAGGGTGTTGTATCCCTTGCGGAACATGACATCTTTCCAGTGAATCCGCATACCGCGATGCGAGTTGGAACTGACCGTAATTACACGGCTGGCGGAAGCTTGCTGAAGGAAGGGGAGTAATTCTGCAGTTAACAGGAAGGGTGCCAGGTGATTTACAGCAAATTGCAACTCATAGCCATCTTCGGTGGCTGTGAACCAGTTGGCAATCGTACCGGCGTTATTGATTAAGACGGACAGGGATTCTTTTCCCTGGGACTGGATAAGTTTTTTTGCCTGGTTTGCCAGGATCCGTAATTGACGCTGGGAGGATAAATCCGCAATCAGGAAGTCCAGATGGGCATGCGATGCATCAGCAAGAATTTCTTGCCGGGCTTTCTGGATATTTTCTTCCGACCTGCCAATGCCAATCACCCATGCGCCATGTTTTGCCAGGGCTTTGGTAATTCCCAATCCAATTCCGGATGTCGCACCGGTAATAACCACATTAAATTCGCTTAAAATCGTCTGGTAGCTGCATATCGTTCCCTGTAGTTTCTTAACCAATTGGTTACACCACTTAGTATAACCAATTGGTTGACAACTGGCAAGATTCAGCATATCATTTCATCTATATTCATAGTGTACACATTTTGCAAGGAAAAAACATGGTCAGTTATGTTCTGATTACTGGAGCAGCCGGTGGATTTGGCAAAGCGCTGGCTGCTGAATGCGGCGGACGGGGTTGGGATTTGCTCCTGACAGATTATTCAGCAGAAAAACTGGAACCGGTCGCTGAAGGTCTGGCGCGCCTTTACGGTGTGACCGCCCACCATTTCGTCTGTGACCTGACAGATCCAGAATCACGCCAATCATTATGGGACTATGTTCAGCAGAAGGATATGCATTTTCACATGCTTATCAATGTGGCTGGGGCAGAGTTTGAAGGTCCATTTCAGGAGCGCACCCTGCAGCAGCTTCGCACCATCGTGCGGTTGAATGTGGAAGCGAATGTTGAAAACACACGAAGCATCCTGCAGTACCGCGACCCTGCCCGACCGTTGCGTGTAATCAATGTCAGCAGCCTGGCAGGTTTAACCCCATGCCGGTCAAAGCAGTTTACTCAGCCACCAAGCGTTTTTTAATCCAATTTACCCTGGCACTGCGCGAGGAATTTCCGATCGATGAAGTAACTTTTACCGTAGTTACACCGGCTGGAATGCCAACCACCCAGCAGGCTATTCGCGGCATTCGCGCCCAAGGGTTCCTGGGTAAACTGACGATGATGAATGTGGGTGATGTTGCCGCCAAAACGATTGATCATGCCATGGCGGGAAAAGCAGTGTATGTGCCGGGTTTTATTAACCAGGTGGCACGTTTTGTTTCCGGACTGCTGCCAGAAACCACCCGGGCGCGCATGATCGGGCACCATTGGAAGAAAGCATTTAAACGGCGGAATGCAGAAAGTAAACCTGCCAAAGCGGTGCAATCGAAACCGGTCAGCAGCGGTAAAACAATTAGTCACTGAAGGGACTGGCTATGATGACTCCAAACAAGACCAGTGAATACATCCTGATTGCCACCATAACCGCCATTGAAAAATATGGTGTCCAGCACGTTACCACTCGCCGCATTGCTGATGAAGCCGGGGTGAACAATGCTGCCCTGCACTATTATTACGGCACAAAAAGAGAACCTGGTTGCCCAGGCTTTGGAACTCACATTGCAGCACATGATGGATGATACCGATGCAATTCTCTCGACAAATGAAGAATATCCTGAACGACTGAAAACGTTGTTTCTCTACCTGTGTGAAGGGGTATTGCGTTTTCCAAATTTGATTCGGGCTCACCTTGATGGACCGCTGATGGAAGGCGATGCCAACAGTCCGTTTCTTGATATGCTGGACGCCTGGCTGACCCGCACCAGTGCTGAGTTTGAAGCGACCCTCAGCGATGAAGTGCATCAGCGGCTGCGCATGGCTTTTCAAGCTGCAATTTCATCGCTCCTGATAGCCGGCTTGCTGCCAGCCAAAACGGGTGTCAATACCGCCATCGATTTGCGTGATGAAAACGCCCGGGATGTTCTCATCCAGTTACTGGTAAATACGATTGTGCACCAACTGGAATGACCAAAACAGTTTTTACTCTTGACAAATAATCATATCCCGAATATTAATACATTCTGTGATATAATAGTGATCTATCACGAGTGGGCTAGTGTGCGTTTGCCGCCAGTCAAGAAGGATGGCGGTGATTTTTTTATCACCAGTACTGCTGAAAAGGAATGGAAATGGAAGTAAAACTTTATGTCGGCAATTTATCATTCTCCACAACGGAGGATGAATTGCGTACCCTGTTTACACAAGCGGGTACGGTTACTGACGTGGCGCTCATCAAAGACCGAGACACCGGAAGGTCCAAGGGATTTGCATTCGTCACGATGGCCACACAGGCAGAAGCAGAGCAGGCGATAAAGACGCTTAACGGCGCTAGCTTAGGTGATCGAGAACTTAAGGTCAACCCTGCCCGACCCCGCGAAGAAAGCGGCGGACGTGGCAGTTTTAGCCCTCGAGGCGGTGGCGGCGGTGGTGGTTTTGGCGGCGGTCGCTCGCAGGGTGGTTTTGGTGGTGGACAACGCAATCGCAACAGCGGTGGCGGTGGAACACGCCGTTATTAGATCTAAAAAAAGAAAGAGAATGGAGTAATAGAAATGTCAGAACGTGTTCGTGGTACAGTAAAATGGTTTAACAACAGTAAGGGCTATGGTTTCCTGGCTCCTGAAAATGGTACAGATGTCTTCGTCCATTTCAGCGCAATCCAGGGCGATGGTTATCGCTCATTGGAAGAAGGACAGACCGTTGAATTTGCAATTGAGCAAGGTCCTAAGGGTCAGCAAGCTGCCGATGTAGTAATTCTCTAAACCCTAAACCAAACGAAACTCCCGCTGTGAAGCGGGAGTTTTTTATTTAATCAAGCGCTGCAAGATTATAAAACTCTTCCTTATGCTACTTTACCAAGAGCTTTTCCAGTTCCGTAATATACCCATCCAGGTCGCGAAATGCCTGGTTCACCGGATCAGGGCTGGATAAATCCACTCCTGCCATTTTAAGTACGTCCAGCGGGTAACGCGAACTGCCTGCATTCAGAAATGCCAGGTAGTTTTCCACTGCCCCAGGCTTTTTGGAAAGCACCCCTGCTGCCAGGGCATGTGCACCTGCAATCCCGGTGGTGTATTGATAATTGTAAAAATTTCGATACAGGTGGGTGGAAAATTGGGTCCATAAGCAGCCGTCGCGCGCTTCATCCACCTCCACACCTGCTCCATATCCTTCCCGCAAATATCCAGCCATCAACTGGTTAAACTATCTGCTGAGAGAGGACCGCCCTGCTCGGCACGTTGGTGCACTTCCAGGTCAAATTGCGCCAGGATGGGCATGGTGAAAAAATAGCGGTAGAAATTGGACATGGCTTCTTCCAGCACCGCCAACCGTATGGCAGGGTCAGCCTGGTTTTCCAGCATGTATGCCCGTATCAACGCCTGGTGAAAGTTTGATGCCACCTCAGCCGTGAACAATCCATAGAATGAATAGATAAGCGGCTGGGATTTACACGTAAAGTACGAATGCATGGCATGACCCAGTTCATGCGCCAGGGTGCTGAAACTATAAATGCTGTTGTCATAACTCATCAAAATGAATGGCGGACTGCCTATTCGCACCATACGAAAATGCTCCAAATTGCTTGCCTTTGTTCGCCGCACGATCCACCCATCTGTCACTGGTCGCACCTTTTCTGACGATTTCCACATACTCCCTGCCCAGGGGCTGGAGTCCTGCAGAAATCCATTCGACTGCCTGATTGTAGGGGATATCCACTTTCTTATCAGAAAACGCTGCATACGTGTCATAAACGCTCAGCTTCTTCATCCCCATTACCTTGCGGCGCAAATCCCAGTAGCGATGCCAGACAGGCAGATTGGCTTTAAATGCGTTAACCACATTATGAAACACACTGACTGGCAGATCGACTGATTCCAGTGAAAATTCCAATGAACTGGAATATCTCCTGGCTTTCGCAAAAAAAGCATCCTGCTTCATTCCGGCTGCCAGACAGTTTGCCATGGTATTTTTGAACGCCAGGTGACCGTCTGCATAACTTTTCCACCCGTTGCGGCGCAATTTCCGGTCGGATGAGGTGAGCAATTCCCGCGTCTTGCTGTGGGTTACTTCGCTCTTTTCCCCGGCTGTTCCAATCGCGGGTTTAAAATGCAGGTCAGCGTTAACCAGAATTCCATGGATTTCAGAGGCAGCCTGAAAAGGATCCTGTACCTGGCTGAGCAGCACCTCTACTTCGCTGGAACGAACGTGGGCTGCCTTGCGCTCCAGGATGTCGAAGAAATGGGCATAAAGTGCCAGGTTGGGATTCTGTTTAATCCAGGATTTGATTTTCTCGAAGCCAATGGACATCAGTTCTGGTTCTTCGAAGGCAAATGCGGCTGCGCAATCTGCACCCAGACTGGAAATACGCCCATACATTTCAGAACCTTCGGGATTGCTGGTATCCACCGAATAGTTCAGGTAGGCATATTGCTCCAATCTGAGGAAAAGCTGAAAGGCAGGTTGTTTTTTCTCCAACCAATCCAGCAGAATTTCCGGACTGTCGCCCAGGTGCCCCTCAAATTGCTGCTGCAAAGCAGGAAAAAGCAGTGCGGCTTTTTTGAATCCATCTTCCCAATCCTGCCGGGTTGGAAAAACGGCAGCCACGTTCCAGGTCTGGTCTTCGGGTACATCTTTACGGGCGGGAATATCAGGCATACTACCTCCAGGAAAAGCGTAATGGGGCAATTATACTTCCATCATTTAATTGAATTGGGTAAAGCGAATAGCCTATTCTTTGCTTTTCGCTTCAGCCAGGCGGATTACTTTTTTTACCCTGGCAATCTGAGCGGGGGTCAGTTCGTTCATCCTCCCCTGAAGCGATTCGATAAATTGGGATTTATTGTCAGGTGTAACGGCTGCAAGAATCGTTTCACTGTGCTGCGGAATTTCTTTAGCCCGGCAGGTGCGTAAATGCCGCTGAGAGATAAGGGAAATAATTGCATAGCATATTCCGGTCTGGCTGCCGCAATGGTGCTTAAGACTTTCATGCCGTTATCGACTGTAATTACAGAACCATCCGCGATGGCTTGCTGGATTTCGGCAACGTATTCAAACAGGAAATCCGCCTGAATGGTGGCAACGGTTGAAAGAGCCAGCATGGCACCCCAGACCAGGCGGTTGTGCTTGCTGCTTAACAGTTTGAGGAAATCTTTCGTGTATGGAGCAATCAGGTCGGGTGCAAGGCAGCCAATTTCATACAGCACCTTAATGCAGTCATTCTGGATTGCTGTGTCCCGATCCCAGACATACCTGGCAATCTCCGCTATCCCTTCTGTATCCCGGGTTTGGACCAGATGTTTCGCCAGCAACTGGTTCGGAATCTCATCTCGACGGTTTTGTTTACTTGCCAGTTGCTCTATCACCGACATGATGGCTCCTTTTATAAAACCAACTAAAGAACAAATCATGGGTTGTTAATCCATTCTAACAACCCATGAATTGAAGTTAAGACTTGACTACTCTTTTTTTACAGGTTTACCCAGTGGGTAAGGTGCAAACAGGAAGAAGGCAATCACCATCACAACTGCCACAATGGGACCAATGGCAACCACGCCGTATTTCCAACCCAATAACAACGCCAGGATGGAACCTGCCAGCGAACCCACAAACTGGTTGATGACGCCCTGCACGGCAAAGAACATGCCAGCCCGGTCTTTACCGGTTTCCCTGGCATCAATCGCAGCAATTTGCGCTGGAAAGGCGTAAGGGATGGTGAAAAAAGCACCGATTGAAAAGCTGGCAACCACCCCGGCAATCATCCCGATAATGAGAGGCTGAATGGGCAGATTTAGGTCTTTCCAACCCAGGGTGAAGATGAGCATGGCAACCGCGAAAATCAAGAGGGAAATCCGAAAAGCGAACTTGGCACCCTTGGTCTTGGATATGATATTAAAGAGCACCAGCATGATGGGAACCGGCGCAAAGGCAGCCGCATTCATCAGACCCAATTGCGAGTCACTGATGCCCATCATGTCCGCTCCCATAAAGGCGATACCCCCCAGGAAAAATTGCAATCCAAAATAAAAAGTTGCCACGCAGGACATGTAAATGAGAAAGGTTTTGTTCGTCAGGGTCATCTTGATACTTTGCCACAATGGCACATCCTGCGAGAGGGGTCTTTCCGCTTCGCCGCTGGTGGAACCTTCTTTAATGACCAGGATGGGACCCAAATAGGTCACAATACCCGGCAGGAGCAAGAGGGCAGCACCCCGAACCCCGAATTTTTCAAACATCATGGGGGCAACCACAAAGGTAAGGACATAACTGCCGGTATTGAAAAAGGTCTGCCAGGATGCCACCCGCACCCGGGATTGCTCATCGGGAACAATTTCGGATAAGGCAGCCAGGTAAGGAACGATGATGAAAGTTTGGAAAAAGAAATAGAGCGAACTGATAACCGCCACGTAAACAGCATTTGCCCAATGCCCATCCGCACTGACAGACGTGCCTGGGAAGGGTGGGAACCACAGCAACACATAACAAATGATGAGTGGAACAAGCCCAATCACCATCATTGGGCGGCGCCTGCCCCAACGGCTTTTCAGGTTATCTGTCCAGCTGGCAATGGGTAAGTCTACCACTCCATCCAGCACGCGGGCGATGAACATTCCAAGCGCATACGCTGCTGCCGGAGCGAAAACCAGCGCTCCGGCTTCAATGCGTGCCTGAGCGGGGCGGTAAAAATACAGCAGGTAGGTGAGCACGACCTGGTACATAAAACCAGGACCAAAACCGCCAATACCATAAATAGGTTCCTGCCACTTCTTAATTGTTTTCATTCTGACTCCTTTCTACCCTGTTTTTTGGATGTCAAAGTATGTTTTCACTGTTTCGGCAACCGATATATCACCGGTCTGACCTGGTTGAGATGCACCCATGACCGGAATGATGTGTATTAATCGCTCGCATTCGGAAGAGATTGCTCCCGCGTTCAATGGACGGGGTGTTTTCCCTGCCAGGCGTTCAAAATTCCCTGCATAAATCTTGTGCAGCACATCCTGGGGTAATTGGATACCCAGGAAGTCGGCTGCAAACTTCCCAAACAGGTAACCCTGTCCTTCATCCAACCGGAAGGCACCATCCCGTTCCAAAAAACTGCGAACCAGGTTGATGCGGGCACCGCTCTCGACAGGCTCAATACCAGATGCAGGGTCTGCCAGCAAGGCTTTTGCTCCGATATCGGTACCGTAAAGAATGCGGTCCTGGTATCGGATAAAGAAATCCCGAACCTTTTGCGGGTTTTGTGCGAAATTGTGATACATCTCGATTCCGGGGGTGAGGTCAACGTGCATGTTGGGAAAACGGTCAAAGTAGCCTGCCAGCCGTTCAAGTTGGGCAGATAGGAAAAAGAAATGCGCAAAGATGACTTTCAATCCGGGGTGTTTTTCCATGACATGGATAACCTGCCCGTATTGTGCTTCGTTGTTTATATAAGTTCCATCTCCATAAAACCAGCCCTGCTGCATCGCCCAATCTGGAATGCGCGCCGCATCCCAAAATTCTTCCGGGTCATTCACGTGGAAGATGAGCGGGAATGCCATGGGTTTCCATTTTTTTCCAATAGGGATCGTAAACCGGGTCGTCAAAGTTGGGAATGGGCATCATCCTGCGCATGTCAGGTTTACCCTCAATCATTTTGATGCCATCACAACCCATGGCGGCAAGTTTTTCCACGTAATCCGCGAAATATTGCCCGCTTGTCTGTGGCTGCATGAAAAACGCAGAAATATCCAGTCCGCCAAATACGTATGCCCGCCCACTGCTTTGCGCTTTGAGCATCAAGGCTTCCGGCACCAGGCTCAACCGTGTTCGGTGCGGAGTGCAGACAATATTGAATTGCTGGATATTATGCTGGTTGAGAATTTCCATCAAACCGGGCATCAGGTCTGGATGGGGATAATGGATGTGGCAATCCACAATCGGGGTGTTGAGAAATGAGAATTGCATCTACCCTCCCAAAAAAGGATATTAACGCAAAACATTCCTATCCAAGGTATCCCAATTAATATAATGAATTCAACCAGTAATAGGTAATGACAATATTAAGAATTTTTGAAAATACACAGCCAGGCTGCCTGTGAAGAAACAAAAAAAAGACCAGCATTTTTTACCGCTAATGGACAGTTTGGATGTATTTCAAAAATACCTTAACCACTTCCGGGTCAAAATGCGATCCCGATTTGGCTTTGATATAGTCGAGTGCTTCCTTTTTGGACCAGGCAGGTCGGTATGGCCGGTCACTAGTCAGGGCATCATACACATCCACCACGGCGAATAACCTTGCCATGCGGGGAATCGCTTTCCCTTTTAATCCATTTGGATATCCAGTACCATCCCATTTTTCGTGGTGACAATAGGGAATATCCAGCGCGGGTCGCAAATAGACATTGGATTGGAGCATATCATAAGCGTATTTGGGATGTTTCTGTATAATCTTCCGCTCTTCATCGGTCAGTGTATCGGGCTTCAACAGGATGGAATCGGGAATTCCCATCTTTCCAATGTCATGCAGCAAAGAGCCGCGGCGAACATGGACCAGTTCTTCATCCGAGTAATTAAGCAGCCGGGCAAGGGCCAGGGCGGTTTCTGTTACCCGCAGGGTATGACCTTCAGTTTCCTGGTCGCGCAAGTCCATTGCCATGGACCATCCTTCAATGGCTGAATCATAAGACTTGATCATTTCTTGGTTGGCATGCTGCAGACCTTCTAAGCAATTGCGCGTTTTCAATTGCTACTGCTGCCTGTCCACCCAGCGTTTTATAAAAATCCAACCATTCAGAATCAATCGTCATTGGGGCACGGTGTACCAACTCTAATGCACCGAGTAATTTCCCCTTTACAATCAACGGTAATCCAAAGTATGCCTTTATCTTCTCTTGCTTAATGATCGGCATAAATAAAGGATCCAGGTCATTTGGGTTCAGGTCTGGCATGATTACCATGTCATTAGTGAGTGCTGCTTTGCCAATCATGCCCTGGCCAAGTTTAATCCGGACAGTAGCAGCGAAGTCAGTGTAGAATCCCTTGGAGGCGCCATAATACAACTCCTGCTCGGTCTCGTTGTACAACAGAACAAGAGCAGCATCCACACCCAACTGTACCCTCGCCTGTTCCAATAAGACTTCCAGGGTGGATTTCAGGGTCAGGTTAGCACTGATGGCTGTATCAATTTCGTGTAATACACTGATGCGGTGCAGCCTGCGTTCGGATTCTTCCAGCAGGCGGGCTTTTTCCAGCTCGGTCTGCTTAATTTCGGAAATATCGGTATGGGTTCCCAGCAATCGGGTTGGTTTTCCGTTTTTATCGCGCTCGACAATGCTTCCGAGAGATAAAATCCATTTCCAATCACCATTTTGCATCTTGAGCCGAAACTCCACCCGGTAATCCGGGATTTTGCCGGAGACATATGCCTGGTAAATCTTTTCGATCGGTTCCCTGTCTTCGGGATGCAGACGCCCCAGCCAACCATCAACTGTTTCGATAAAAGTATCCGGGTCGTACCCCAGCATTTGGGCATATATTCCGTTTACAATCACGCTGCCTGTTTTTAAATCCACATCATACATACCCTGGTTGGCGGCAAACAAAGCCAGGCGCAGGCGTTCTTCACTTTCCAAAAATAGTTTTTCGGTCAATTTCCGCTGCGAGATGTCCTGCACAATGATGACAAAATGGGAAATTACCTCTTTTATATCCCGAACCGGGGTAATCGAAATTTCTTCATAATAAAAGGTTTTATCTTTGCGCTGATTTACCCGTTCCCCATGCCAGACATTCCCGGCAAGGATGGTATCCCACATTTTTTTGCTGAATTCCCTATCCTGGTTCCCCGCAAACTCCAATTCATTCGGCTTTTTGCCAATGATTTCATTCTGCGAGTATCCGGTTAATGCCTCAAAAGCGGCATTCACCCATACGATTGTGCCATCTGCTTCAGCAATCACGATCGAGTTGGAAGCAGAATTCATGGCAGACATCTGGATACGCAAGGCATCTTCGGCAGTTTTTCGTTCGGTAATATCCTGGGAGACAACAAAACGGGCTGGTTTGCCATTAAACACTATGGAGTGGGATGTGATATCCACGAAAATAATTCTTCCATCTTTCAGCTTATGCTGCCAGGGACCGGATTGTTGAAATCCTAACCTGTTCCCCCCAATGTTTTCAAGCAATGTTGGAACTTCCGATTCTGGCCGGATATCTTTCAAATTCATTTGCATGAATTCATCGCGGGTATACCCGTAAATTTCCAATGCAGAGTTGTTCACACGCAGAAAATTCAGGGTTTCCAGATCGTAAATCCACATGGCTAACGGATTGTTTTCAAACAGGTACTTGTAATCGGCTTCACTTTCCTTCAGAGCCTGGTTATTCTCCTCCAGTTCTGCCGCTTTTTTCTCCAATTTATTGACCAAAACCGTGTTATACATCCGATAGTAGGAACTCTCATCTCCAACTGATGCTGGTTTGGCAGGTAATTGATCGGCTTTAAATCGGTCAATAATTTCCTGGAGTTCGTAAAAGAAATTTTGGACCTCGATGGGTTTTTTTAATAAAACCGGCAGCACCCAAAGACATCGCAAACCGTCTATCGGCATCTTCGGTGTAGGTGGCAGAATAGAAAACAAACGGTATGAGTTTCAGGTTTTCATCCGCGGTCCACTCACGGCACAGGGCAAAACCATCCATGACCGGCATTAAGATATCAGAGAGGATTAAATCGGGAGGTGTGACACGGGCAATAGCCAGGGCTTCAGACCCATTGAGTACCCAGGTTGATTTGTATTGGTTGGATTCCAACAAAACTTGCAATAGATAATAGTTTTCTTCGTGGTCATCAACTACGAGTACTTTTTTCATGGTTGCCTGCCGATAAACACTCTACGAGGCTATTAGTTAAGATAAAACGATTGTATAACTGCTTGCTGAAATTTTCTGAAATATTTTTACATCATTTCATTATTGTATAGTCATTATCCACGATTTTGGTTCATTGCGCCATATCAACATCACCGAGTTTACAGTATTGCAGGGTAAACCCTGATGAACCCCAAGGTGCATACAAACGCCCAGAAGTTTCGAAGGTGAAGTCGCGCCGGACGTGCTGTGGAAATTTATTGCCCTACAGTGGATTTATGGATAATCCGGTCCCTCCATTAATGAGCATATACCGGGTTTTGCCGACTTCAAAAATTACTTCCAGGGCGGAATCCATCGCTGTTTGACCGGTATTGGGGTACCATTCACGTCCAGTTTTGACCACTATCAACAGCCCATTTTCATCACCCAATGCGGTAAATGTATCCGTTTGACCCTTATAAAGCTGCAGTCCTGTTGCTTTTTGAATTATATGCGACAGCAGCTGGAACATCTTCAACAGGAACCCCAATTTCGCTAATCGATAGGATACTGCCTGGATCAAATGTCGTTTCCCTGGTAGGTGACAGGTCGCTGCGGGCGATCAATTCTCCAATATTGCTGGCAGGGTCGTAAAAGTACATACCGCGGGCATTCCAGGAAGAAAAATCAAATTCATCCTGACCTTGTTTTCCTCTCAGCAAAGCAACATTCTCTGAAAGCCAGATTTTTGCCTGCTTAAAAAGATTGGGCGCAATATTGAAGGCAAAATGATATTTTGGAGATTCGTTGCCCACAGCCCGGGTGAAATGTAAAACACTTTGACCAGCCACCAGGCTGCAGAATTGCGGCGAACTGTGCATCAGCTTTAAACCCAAATTCTGGGTATAAAACCGCTCTACCTTGCGCAAGTTATTTGTTTGAAGGGTTAAGCTTAATGATTTCCATAAAAATCATTATACTCAATAGGAGTACAATCATCTCATTAAGGTTTTATGAGATTTTTTCGGGATGATGAACACCATGAAAGTTGTAGTTGTATATAACCTGGATATGATTTCTGAGATTGGTGAAGTAGCGGACCTGGTTGCCATTCAGGATACCAGCCACACAGCGTTGGCAATCCTGGTCGCACTCCAAAAATGCGGATATGAAACGGACCTTGTTGCCGTCAGTACCTCCCTGGACGAACTGGAAACCCGCCTGTCTTCGTTTTCTCCCAAAGACACTTTCATTTTCCACAATTGTGATGGTTTTCTCGGCCGCTCACTGGGTGCAGCCGACCTGGTGGAACGAATTGAGCAGCTTGGCTTTGCCCACACGGCTGCCAATGCGGCAGCCATCCGTGTCTCAACGGATAAGCGTAAAGCAAAAAGCGCATTGGTACAGGCAGGAGTATCCACCCCGGCATATCAAATATGCGAAAAAGCCGACGATTTCATTCATGTTCCATGCCCGGTGATTGTAAAACCCGTAGCCGAAGAAGCCAGCCTGGGGATTACCTTGAAATCTGTGGCTCGTACTCCGGATGCCATACCCGGACTTATTGCGCACATCCTGAGCACTTATGACCAGCCAGCCCTGGTGGAACAATTCATCACCGGACGGGAACTGGCATGTGCCATTTTGGGTAACGGAGCGGAAGCGGTGGTCTTTCCGGTCTCTGAGATGGACTATTCGCAAATCCCAGACCCGCTGGCAAGACTGCTTACCTATGAATCCAAATGGGTGGAGGGCACTTTTTACCATGACCAGATTGGGGTGCATTGCCCGGCAGAACTGGAACCAGCAGAACTGCAAGTCGTGCAGCAAACTGCACTCGGTGCTTACAAGGCATTACAAATGCGCGATTTCTGCCGGCTGGATATCCGTCTGGACAAAGGGCATCCCGTATGTTTTGGATGTTAATGACTTGCCAGACCTGGCACCTGAATCGGGTTATGCTCGATCGGCGATCGCAGCCGGTTATACCTATCAGGGTATGATTGACGAAATCTTAAGGATAGCCATGAAAAGAGAAGGTTGGAATGCAAACTGAGGTAATTATTCGCACGCCTGGACGGGATGAGGGCAGTGCAATATTAAAAGTAGCCAACAGCACCCCATTGTTCACCCCCGAAGAAGTTAAATGCGTGTCTGAACTGTGGGATGAATTTATCCATGATGCATCCAAAGAGGATAATTATTATTTTTTGGCAGCCTACCTCGAGGATCAGCTCTCCGGTTTTGCCTGCTACGGGCACCGAGCACTTACCCAAAGTGCATATGACCTGTACTGGATTGCAGTGGATTTTGCCAGGCAAAATCTTGGCATTGGAAAACAATTACTGCGGGCTGTTGAACAGGAAGTGATTAAATTGGGGGGCAGTATGTTGATTGCTGAAACCTCTGCCAACCAGGATTATGCTGGCACGCGGCAGTTTTATTTCAACATGGGCTACGAAAAGGCTGGGGAAATCGCAGATTTTTACCAGCCGGGCGATGGCATGGTATTGTTTGTAAAACCGCTAAACCGCTAAACCGAAAACCTAAGCTTCAACATCTTCCTACTCAAAAATTTCCACACGATTGCGACCATTCTTTTTTGCCAGGTAGAGTGCCTTGTCTGCATCCTCGATAAGGTCTTGCAGCCTGTTGTTTTTTTGATTTAATGTTGCAACGCCAAGGCTTATGGTAACCCGAATATCTGCTGCGGGTGTGTGACAGATGGTATTTTCTACCAGACTGCGCAGCCTCTCCGCTGCCAGTATTGCATCCTTGCGGGAAGTTTCAGGAAGCAGCAGGATGAATTCTTCACCGCCATACCTGCCAGCAATATCGATTTTCCGCAGCACAGTTTGGAAACATTCCACAGCCAGGGTTCGTAAGACCTGGTCACCTGCCTGGTGCCCATAAGTGTCATTGGTGGTTTTAAAATGATCAATATCAACCATGATTAATGCCAGCGAACGGTTATAGCGCCTGGCGCGTTCAAGTTCAATTTCTGCTTTTGTAGAGAAATCACGCCGGTTGGATAATCCGGTTAACATGTCAGTGGTTGCCAGCTGCTCCATCTGAGAATATAAACGAGAATTTTCAATTGCCATTGCCACCGGTGTTGCAAATGCAGACGCAATTGAGGCATCCGCCATTGTGAAGTGATTTACCTGGTGACCATGAAATGCCAAAACTCCCAATATGCGATTCTGGTATTGCAATGGGATTCCCATCCAGGAATGAATCCTGGCAAGATGCGGCATTTCAAAACCTTCATATTTTCCGCGAATGTCATCAACAATAAAAGGTTCTCTCTTTTAATAACCATTTTATTGGGATTGTTGCCCGTAATAGTTATCCGGTTTCCGATCAACTTTACTGCGTCAGGGAATCCGAGGGTATTCATAATGACCAGGTCATTGTCTTCCAATAGAAGCACACTGGCGCTGTCAAACGAGACCACCTGGGCGGCTTGTTCCAGAATCATTTTTAAGACCTGGTCAAACTGGAGGGATGAACTGAGGGCAATTCCGGCTACCTGCAAGGCTTCAGCCATTTTTCGGGCTTTTGTTTCAGCGTCCTGTATCCTTTTCCTCTCAGTAATATCCCGGCTGACCGTAATCGAACGCTCAATATTCCCTTCAGCATCGAAAAGAAAACGGGTAACGGCTTCCACCCAGATGTATCCTTTTTGCAAATGTTTCAGACGAAATTCCTGGGTAAGTGCCAGCTTTTCATCCGGGTTCGAGATTGCCTGCAAGATTGCCTCGTCCACATCCGACCGGTCTTCCGGATGAATAAAATCATAAAACTGGTTCCCAATGAGATCCTCGGGTGAATACCCCAACAGTTCTTTCACGGATGGGCTGACATAGGTAATCTTAATGTCACCATCGGTCTCATTGATTACATCCAGCATGTTATCGGTAATACGGCGCAGCCTTGTTTCGCTTTTTGCCAGTTCGCCTTCGATTTGTTTACGCAAGGAAATGTCACGTAAAACAATCAGGTGACCACCAGGTAAGATCGTGCTTGTCTCTAATCGTTGTAATACGCAAATCAAGCACTTTACCAGACGGTTCTGGGAGAACTATCTCTTCACATACTTCTTCTTTTTCGGCATATTGTTCTAAAAACTTTGGCCAAGGACTAAAGACTTCGCTGGTAGATAAGCCCAAAACGTCATCCTGTTTTTTATTTAACAATGCGCAGGCAGCAGGATTGATATCAACCAGCCTGCCTTGCGTGTCCAGCACTATGACCCCATCCTGCATTAAATCAATGACTGCGTTGCGGGCAATGGGAATTAAATCCAACAGGCGAAATTGCAGCACAGCCAGAATTAATACCAGACCGGAAATTGTGGAAGTGACTGGAGCTAAATCCAATCCGGGAATGGGAGAAAACCCAAACATGTAGGCAATGTTTCCAATCCAGGGGATGACTAAACCAATCAGTACCATAATTCCCTGCGAGCGGTAAATACCTTTTTGCAGGATAGTATGCCGAATAACCAACAAGAGACCACCCAATAAACACAGGTAAAAGTAGACGGTGGCAATCCATAATCCAATTCCGTGACCGTATACCACTAAAAAACTCGATCCCAGCGGTTGGGGAGTAAAACTGGTCCAGATAAGATGATGGTATTGATTAGTAAAAGCCAGGATGATTGTTATCGCGGGAATCGCCCACATCAAAATCAGATTACGCCGGGTGCGCCAGCGGGTGTTACCTGAGAATGAGAGCGCAAAACTCAGATAGGAAACTGGCACCGTGGCAATACCGAAATACTGAAAACCAGAAATCAAGATGCGAGTATCAATACTGGGAGATGTAAATTCCAGGGCGGTCGTAAAAGCCCAGATGGCAACCCCCAGCATCAGTCCTGATAACTGCCTGCCACCAGTGGTGGATCTACGGCGCCATGCCATACCTGCCAAAACTGCAGCGACGATGGAAGTGAAAAAAAGCACAATAATAATCAGGTCAATCTGCCAGGTCATATTTACCTTTATATAAAACATACCATAATCGAGATATTAACAAAGCATAATCCATAAATCGCAGTAAACACATTACAGAATCCCTGCAAATCTGTGTCCCTTGACAATTATACCGTAAATGATAAAATCATTACGATAAATATCGAAACATATATTGAACAATGAGGTAAAAAGTGGACAAGAATCAGCTTTCAGATGAATTATTGCAATTTTTTAAAGCCCTGGCAGACAGCAACCGATTAAAGATTGTTGGCTTGCTCTCCCAGCAATCCTGCACGGTGGAACAACTGTCTGCGCTGCTTGGGTTGAGCATGTCCACCACCTCCCATCATCTTGCCCGCCTTTCTCAAGTGGGGTTGGTCGAAGCGCGGACTGACGGACATTATTTTCACTACACCCTGTGCACAGATGTATTACAGGACATGGCGCAGCGCTTGCTGCAGGCAGAAACTTTGCCAAGCCTTTCCATCTCTGTGGATTTGGAAGCGTATGATCGTAAAGTCTTAAAAACCTTCACGGATAGCGAAGGACGGATTATTGCTTTTCCATCACAGCTTAAGAAATACCAGGTCTTGTTGCGCTATGTGGTTAATGTTTTTGAACCGGGTAAACGGTACAGCGAAAAGCAGGTGAATGAGATGTTATCCCGCTACCACGAAGATACTGCCGACCTGCGCCGCGGGCTGGTGGAATTCAAGCTGATGGCACGCGAAGGCGGTGGAGGAGAATACTGGCGGCTGGAAGAGTAAATTGGGCTTACATCTCACGCCGAAATTTGGTATATTTGTATCATAATTATCGGTAATATGAAGGTGGTGAATCATGAAGCAAAAACTAAATATTGGTAACCCAATCGCTTCTTCTGAGATAACACCAAAAGAGGTGTATCTCAACCGGCGCACATTTCTCAAAGCCATGGGCTTAACTGCAGCAGGTGCATTACTGGCAGCCTGTTCGCCAGAAATTATTGAAACACTTGTGGATGAGCAGGAAACAGTTGTTCCAGCCACTTCGGACCATTCTTCACCTGAGCAACCCACAACAATGCCACAAAAGTTGTATAGTGATGAGTTTGGGGAAGAAGCAACTTCCTTCGAGGCAATAACAAACTTCAACAATTATTATGAATTTACCGTGGATAAGGAACGGGTTGCCCGGCTGGCAGAAGGTTTTAGCACCACGCCCTGGCAGGTGGAGGTTGGTGGACTTGTCATCAAGCCGCGCACATTTAGTGTGGAAGACCTGTTGAAGTTATACCCGGAAGAAGAACGTGTTTACCGGATGCGCTGCGTGGAAGGCTGGTCAATGGTAATTCCCTGGCTGGGCTTTCCGCTGTCCTCGCTGCTTAAGGAAGTGGAGCCGACCGGCAACGCCAAATTTGTGCGTTTTGAGACTGTTTTTCGCCCGGAGGAAATGCCCGGTTTGAAAAATTCTTCCTATCCCTGGCCATACCAGGAAGGATTGCGTCTGGATGAAGCCATGCATGATCTGACCATCCTTTCCACCGGTTTATATGGAGAACGATTGCTGCCTCAAAACGGTGCTCCGCTTCGTGTGGTTGTGCCATGGAAATATGGTTTTAAGTCAATCAAGTCCATTATCAAAATTGAATTGGTGGAAGAGCAACCTGCTACATTATGGTCCAGCCTGGCTCCCAATGAATATGGTTTCTATTCCAATGTGAATCCAAATCATGACCATCCACGCTGGTCGCAGGCAACCGAAAGACGCCTTGGCGATAAAGAACGCCGGGCAACATTGATGCACAATGGGTATGCTGATGAAGTGGCTTCCTTATATGCAGGCATGGATCTGGATGTATATTACTAAATGAAACCAGCAGTCCTTATCCGCCGTATTGCCAACTGGGCTGTTTACCTGCCCGGCTTGATTGTGCTGGTGCTTTACCTTAAGTGATAACCTGACGTTTAACCCGATACAATCCGCTCTGCATTGGGCAGGCAGGATTGCCATCGGGTTTTTTGTTCTCAGCCTGGCGGTTACCCCGCTGCTTACCATCACCGGTTATTCTCCCCTGGCAGTTCTCCGCAGACCCCTGGGATTGGCAGCGTTCTACTATGCCACTGCTCATCTGCTGCTCTACATTGGGCTTGACCAGCGTTTCGACTGGCAGGTGATTTTTCAATCCATTTTGATTCAACCGTTTATCTGGATCGGACTCACAGGGCTTTTTGTATTGTTGATCCTGGGAATTACCGCCATAAAAAGCTGGATGCCAAAATTGGGAAAACACTGGAAGAAGATTCAACGCCTGGCATATGTGGGAATATTTGTGGTGTTGATTCATTATGCCATGGCACGCAAGGGCAACATCCTCACCCTGCAAGGTGACATTGCCATTCCGTTGGTATTGGCTGGTCTTACCCTGGTACTGTTGGCATTGCGCTTGAAATTTATCCGTCGCTGGTTTATTAAACGCCGCGGACTTGGCTAGCCCTATTTCTGACGGATTTTACTTTCCAATTCGCTGCGATTTATATTGGCGGTCATATCCAGTTGCAGGGGGGTTATTGCCACCATGCGGTCATGCCGTAAGGTATAGATATCCGAGTCTTTACTTACAATGTCAAACCGGTCAACAGGATGCCCGCCGATAAACGCAGGATGATCCCAACTGCCCTGGCGTTCCAAACGCGGTTCAAAATAGCGATGCTCTCCCAAGCGGGTTATGCGCCAGGGTGTTTCCGGGGTGGCATCATGCGGGACATCCAGTTTTAGAAAATCGACACCATCGGGTAATCCATTTTTTAATACCCATCTGGCAACCATCTGGGTAAAATGGGCTGCGGTTGAAAAAATGATATCCGGAGGATTTTTAAGATAATCCTGGATGTTGACCATCTCAAGGGATGCTGCGATCGAGGGAACACCCATGGCAGCAGCCTCCATGGCTGCGCCAACGGTGCCTGAAATCGTGATTGAATTCCCCAAATTTTCCCCATAATTGATTCCGGAAACCACCAGGTCGGGTTTTTCGGGCATAATTTCCAGAATGGCATGCATCACCACCTGGGCTGGGGTACCGCCGACTGCATGTACCGTCCATTCCTGGCTGCCAATTTTAAGATTTTTCACCAGGATGCGCCCATCCGAATGAGCAGGCAGGCTGCGTCCGCTGGCTGAAACCTGGTCGCGGGGTGCGGCGACTGTCACAAAACCCAGGCTGGAAAGGGCTTCAGCAACAGCCCACAAGCCGGGGGATTCAATCCCATCATCGTTGGTCAGTAAAATTTGTTTTCGGGGTGTTTTCATTGTATTGCTCACAATCATCCGTATTATAAAAGCAAAAGGAGCGGATGTGTTACCGCTCCAACAGTGTGCCCTCGGCAGAACTCGAATCTGCAACCTTTTGCTCCGCAAGCAGACGCTCTGTCCAATTGAGCTACGAGGGCGGGTTTTGAGTACACCCAAATATACCGCGCCGGGGATGAATCGTCAAGGCAAGACCGACGGACGTCAGACAATCGCATGTATAATCGATGGTGTGAAAAGCAACGCAGAGACACGATGGTAAATAAGGCAACAATTCTAAAAGACCGTTCCAAAGGGATGGCAACACGAACTTAACCGCAGCCGGCTGCACTTGCGGCAGCCTCGCATGCCGGGAAAGAAAAGAGCTGACACATGCTAATCCATTCGGCATCTCAATTGATTACCCTGTCCGGCGGACCGCGCCGCGGCGACCGCATGGCAGAATTAAATATTATTGCAGATGGCGCTGTTCTCATCCGGGACGGAATGATTGAGGATGTTGGCACTTCCACCGAGATGCGTTCTGCTTACCCAAATGAAGAAATGTTGGATGTACAGGGTAAAGCAGTCATTCCAGGATTTGTAGACCCGCATACCCACTTGATTTGGGCTGGTGACCGGGCACATGAATTCGAAATGCGGCTGCAAGGGAAAACCTACATGGAAATCATGGCAGCCGGTGGAGGAATTGCCTCCACCGTGCGTGCCACCCGCAATGCCAGTGTGGAGGAATTGGTATAACCAGGCATTACCCCGGGTAAAAAGCATGTTTATGCATGGCACCACGACCGCCGAAGCCAAAAGCGGTTATGGATTGGATTTGCAATCTGAACTGAACCAGCTGCAAGCCATCCTTCACCTGGACGAAATGGGACCGCTTCAACTGGTTCCCACCTTCCTGGGTGCACATGCCATTGCCCCAGAGTATAAGGATAATCCTGATGGGTATACGGATGCGCTTTGCAATACCATTTTGCCGGCTGTAAAAGCGTGGTGGATAACAAATGCATCCGGACGCCAACTTCCATTTGTAGATGCATTTTGTGAAAAAGGGGCATTTACCCTCGAACAAACCAGGCGGATTTTCGAACATGCCAAAGCACTCGGTTTTCCCCTCAAAATTCACGTGGATGAGTTTGAAGCCCTGGGCGGTACCCGCCTGGCTGTTGAAATGAGTGCAGTCTCTGCTGATCACCTGGTAAAAACTACGCCGGATGAATTACGCTTGCTCGCTGAAAGTAACACGGTTGCTGTTTCCCTGCCCTGCACCCCGTTTGGACTGGCAGACCCGCACTACACACCTGCACGTACCATTATTGATGCGGGCGGCATGCTGGCACTGGCGACTGACCTCAACCCGGGCACTGCCTGGTGCGAAAATATGCAATTTGTGATGGCATTAGCCTGCCGTTACCTGAAAATAACACCCGCTGAAGCGCTGACAGCCGCGACCATCAATGCAGCAGCCGCCATCAGCCTGGCAGACAGGGTGGGTTCCATTGAACCTGGCAAGCAAGCGGATATGCTGGTATTGACGACCAATGATTACCGCCATATGATGTACCGGTTTGGGGGGAACCTGGTGGAAAAAGTAATTAAACTAGGTAAAGTTTACGCGGTAAACAATGACATTGAGGAGCAGCATGCCAACCATTGAACAAGCCCGCAAGTGGTATGAATTAACAGATGCCGTTCATGATTTTGACCATGTTTTACGCGTCTATCATACTGCCATGAAACTGGCGGAGATGGAAGCAGCCGATAAAGAGATTGTTTCCGCTGCTGCGTTGCTGCATGATGTACAGGGTTCCACACCAGGAAGTGCAGAAAGAAAAGACCATCATATTGCTTCCGCAGAATTTGCTGGAAAAGTGTTGGCGGAAGAAGGCTGGCAGCCTGACAGAATTAAATCCGTTCAGCACTGCATTTTGGGACACCGCTATCGCGGCGATGGGAATAAACCTGTTACGCTTGAAGCCAAAATAATTTTCGATGCAGATAAGCTGGATGTGATTGGCGCAATTGGAACTGCCCGGACAATTGCTTATGCTGTTCTGGCGAACCAGCCGGTATTCGCCGAGCCTTCGGCTCTTTTTCGTCAGAATGGTGAACATGAACCGGGCGAACCTCACAGCGCTTATCATGAATACCTTTTAAATTAATTCACATTCGCGAAAGACTATTTACAGCATCCGCACGCGCCATGGCAGACCAGAGACACGCAGCCCTGGTGGCATATTTTGAACAACTGGCAGCCGAAATGCGCAACGAACGCTGAACTTAAAGGTGAAAAGAGAATCCATGAAACCAGAATTGAACCAATTGATCCACTGGGCAACCGGGGCGGGAGCCATCCTCCGTGAGGGATTTGGCAAAACGCATCAGATTCGATATAAAGGCGTGATTGACCTGGTGACCGAAATGGACAAATTATCTGAAACGTATCTCGTTGACCAAATTCAGGGCAATTTTCCCGGGCACGCCATCATAACCGAGGAGAGCGGCTACCTGGCGGGTGATGATGGCACTTGCTGGCACATTGATCCACTGGATGGCACTTTGAATTACTCCCACGGAATGCCGATATTCAGCGTTTCGCTGGCGTACGCAGTGCATGGCAAGGTGCAGTTGGGTGTGGTGTATGACCCCTTGCGGGATGAATGTTTTGCCGCAGAAATGGGCAAGGGGGCATTCCTCAACGGTCAACCGATCCAGGTTGCCAGTTCCACCCGGTTGATTGACAGCCTGCTGGCAACGGGGTTTCCATCCAATGACGGGACAGATAAGCAAAACGCCTTGCAGCAGTATGTGTATATGACAGGATTAACCCAGGGAGTACGGCGGTTGGGCTCGGCAGCCCTGGACATGGTGTATGTGGCTGCTGGACGGTTGGACGGTTTTTGGACAAATTCCATCCATTCCTGGGATATTGCCGCAGGGGGATTGATAGTTGAAGAGGCTGGCGGAAAAATGACCGACGTGCGGGGTGGGAATGACTACCTCATCCACCCTTGTTCAGCGGTGGCTGCCAACCCGGCGCTGCATGCGTTGATCCTGGCGGAAATCAATCCAAAGGTTAACCCTTAAAGGAGGGATGTATGCCATACCAATTAACCTGGCTGGGTCACGCCGCCTTGCTTCTGAAAACCGATAAATTCACACTTACTGATAGACCCTGACATTCCGGAAAATCCTGCGGTGGTCAGTGCAAAGGAAGTGACAGCCGATTACATTCTTGTTTCCCATGGGCACGGCGATCATATTGGTCAAACGGTGGAAATCGCCAGGCGCTGCGATGCAACCGTCATTGCCAATGCAGAAATTGCCCACTGGCTGAAAGACCGGGGGGTGAAGACTCATGCCCAGCATCTGGGCGGCGGATACATGCATCCCTTCGGTTATGTGAAATTGACCATGGCTTTACATGGTTCACCCCTGCCGGATGGCAGTTACGGCGGTAACCCGGCTGGTTTTCTCATCACCCTGCCCAGCGGCGAAAAAATCTACCTGGCAGGAGACACCGGATTGTTTGGGGATATGCGCCTGATTGGGGAGGAAGGGCTGCACCTGGCGGTGCTGCCGATTGGAGATAACTACACCATGGGTCCGGTGGATGCCCTGCGAGCGGTAAAACTGCTCGAACCGAAATATGTCATCCCCATCCATTATTCCAGCAAGGGATTAATTGCACAGGATGGCGCAGCCTGGGTGAAAAAGGTTGGCACGGAAACCAACACGGTCGGGGTCTGGCTGCAGCCCGGAGAAAGCTTTAACGGTTAAGCTCGCGTAAATCAAGCAATGCGGGTGCGAATCGTCTGCGCCATCTGGCGGGCACGCGATTCGGCAATCCCGGTATATCCTTCAACGGCAAACAACGGTTTGAGTTCAGCCGATGGTACCCATCCGGTGAGCCTGGAATCCTGTAAAACAAGGTCAACCAGGGGATTGGGCTGCCCTTTTTGGACTGCCTGCCAGGCGGTCATACTGAGCTGCCGCAGTACCTCGTGCACTTCCTGGCGGTCTGCCCCGTTTTTTACTGCTGCCATCAGCACCTTTTCGAGGGCGGCAAAGGGTCCAAACTTTTCCAGGTTGTGTTCCATCATCACAGGGTTCACTACCAACCCTTGCATGATTTTCGATAACGTCAACAATATCTCATCCAGGGCGAGAAAAGTTTCGGGGAATAGTGTGCGCCGATTGGCGCTGTCATCCAAGGTACGCTCCAGTAAGGAATTGGCGTAATTGTTCCACGCAATCATTGGGGCAGCACTGACAGCACGCGCCAGTGAATTGATTTTTTCGGATTCAATCGGGTTGCGTTTAAACGGCATCGCCGAAGAACCAACCTGTTCCGCACCAAAGGGCTCTGCCAGTTCACCGATTACTTCCGATTGCAGCAAACGAAGATCGAAGGCGAATTTATAGGCTGTAGCAGCCAGACCCGCCAGAGCACTCAGAATATCGTAATCCTGTTTGCGTGTGTACGTTTGGGTGGTTACATCAAAAAAATCCAACCCAAGTGCCTGGCTGATAAGCGTTTCAAAACGCGAATATCCTTCCATACCATACAGCATGACATAAGATGCCGCATTGCCGACAGCACCTTTGAAGCCTTTTCCTTTTATGTCACTCCGTAATTGAAGGATGGCTTCATAGTCTCGAAGCAAGTCCTGCGCATACCCAGCCAGGCGGTAACCCAGGGTGGTTGGTTCTGCCGGCTGTAGATGGGTAAATGCCATCACCGGTACGTTGGCGTAAGTTTCCATCTTCTCTGCAAAAATGCGTAATACTTCTGCCAGGCGGGTTATTAATATATCCAGGGACTGCCTGTGCTGTAAAACTTCGGCGTTGTCCTTGATATCCATGGAGGTTGCACCCAGGTGCAGAATTCCTCCACCCACGGGGCATTGCCCGGCAAACACCTTGATCTCCGCCATCAGGTCATGCTGGATGGTTTTCTCAATTTCCAGAGCCCGGGGTACATCCACTTCATGCATATGTGCTTTCAAGTCCAGCACCTGTTCGCGGCTGACCATCCCCAGCCCGGATTGTACTTCTGCGAGGGTTACCCATAGGCTGCGCCAGAGCAGGCGTTTGTTCACTTCCCCCCAAATCCTGCGCATTTCTGGTGAACCATAGCGCCAGCTAAAGGGGCTCTGGTAACTCTCAAAGTCCGCCATCGGCTGTGCTCCTTGTGACCATTTCTGACCGCTCGGGACCGACGGAAATGTTTTGAACGACAAGACCGGTCTGCGTTTCAATAAATCTCACATACGATTGCGCTTCCATTGGCAGGTCCTGCCAGGTGCGGCACTTGCGCAGGTCAGCCTGCCAGCCAGGCAGAGTTTCGTAAATTGGGGTGCATTGCGCCAGCAAACGAGCATCTCCCGAAAAATCCAGCGAATCAAATTTTCGCCCGTCACATTGATAAGCCACACAAACCGGAATCTCTGCAAGCCCGGAAAGTACATCCAGCTTGGTTAAGAAGAGTTCACTGAAACCATTTACTTCGTGGGCATACTTGAGCAGGACAATATCCAACCAGCCAACCCGGCGTGGACGACCGGTGGTGGTGCCATATTCATCCCAGGGGTTGGCACCTGTGCCGCGCAGGAAATCTGCCATTTCGCCATCCAATTCGGTCGGGAGGGGACCAGACCCCACCCGGGTTTGAAAGGCTTTGGTTACCCCGACCACCTTGTGGACAGCCTGTACTCCCAATCCCAGACCGCTGAAAACACCGGTGGAAGTGGTGCAGGAGCTGGTTACAAACGGATAAGTTCCCTGCTCAATATCCAGCAGGGTTCCCTGGGCACCTTCAGCCAGGATGGTTTTGCCTTCAGTAAGGGCTTGCTGCACCAGGGGTCCAATGCGGCGGATGTAGGGGCGGAGCAGTTCGGTGGATGCAAGGTAATCGTTGACCTGCTGGTCTATATCAATACCGGGCAGATGAAACCAATCAACCAGCAGGCGGTTGGTATCTTCAAAATGATTGCGCACCCGGCAGGCGAAGTGTTCCGGGTCCAAAATTTCACCGGCACGCAGCCCACGCCGGGAGACTTTATCTGTATATGCCGGACCGATGCCGCGACCTGTTGTGCCGATTTGGGCTTTCCCCAGGGCGGCATCCTGGGCACAATCCAGCAGGCGGTGGGCTGGAGTGATCAATTGGACTGCGTCGGAAATCCATAACCGTTCAGGGGTAATGGAAACGGCTGCATCCCGTAACATGTTCATCTCATCGACGAGTGCCTGCGGATTCAGCACCATGCCATTACCCAGCACCCCGATGGTATCGGGATGAATAATGCCGGAAGGGATGACATGCAGTTTGTAGGTTTTCTCGCCCACGGTGACCGTGTGACCGGCATTATCACCGCCGTTGAAACGCGCCACCAGGTCGGAGCGTTCAGAGAATAAATCTACAACCCTGCCTTTGCCCTCATCACCCCATTGCGCGCCGATGACGATATCCAGCGGCATGGCTCAGCCTTCGCCTTTGGATAAATCTATGGAAGCAATATAGGGCAGATTTCTGCCTTTCTCGTCGTAATCCAAACCATAACCGACTACAAAATAATCCGGGATACTGAAACCCAGGTAATCGATATCCAGTTCAACTTTGTGGCGGTCAGGCTTGTCGAGCAAAGCGCAAACTTTGAGGCTCTGCGGTTCGCGGTCAAGCAGCAGTTTGCGCACCGTCCGGATGGTGTAACCCGAGTCGACAATATCATCAATTAATATGACATCCCATCCGCGGATATTGGTTTTATGGTCCGAGTCGATTCGCACAAAACCGCTCGATTCGGATTTGTTGTAGGAAGAAATGGACATGAAGTCCATGGTGATAGGACGCTTGATTTCGCGCATCAGGTCGGTTAAAAACACCACGCTGCCGCGCAGCAAGCCCAGCAATAACAGTCTGTCCGAGTTGGGATAATCATTGGTAATTTGAGCTCCCAATGCCTTGACCCGGGTTCGGATGTCTTCCTCCGAGATTATCACACGGTCAATGAAACCATAAGGAAAATGGTGCTGCGTGTCCATGATACCCTTCCTGTTCTTTTGGATTGTCAAAGCTGCCGAGTTGAGGTTTATCGGTCTTTTGTTGTGCATGGCTATTATGCCACAAGTGGGAATTATACGCATTATTTAAGAAGGTGAGTAATTTCGGACAGGTGCTTGAATTCGAAGAAATACATCATACGGTAGCGGCAAATTCATTATGCGTGTTTGATATATAATTGTCCCATTCATTGGATTACTGGTACGGCTTACGGGGGCTTGATTAATGGTGAAGTATTAATAAATAACCTCACAAAAAAAGAAGGGGAAATATCATCACCATGTCTTCAAACCTCACTGAAAACCCAGGCTGCCTGGGCTCTTTCCTTTCATTCTTTAAGCCGACGAAAGCCGATTATTTAATTTATTCTACTTGTGATTGAAGATCGAGAAGTTCAAGAGAAGTATCCTTATCGGCTGAGAGATGATTTCCTTTCTCCAGCCGAGTTTTCATTTTATAAAGTGCTTAGCTCCCTGACTGGGGCGCGTTACACAATCCTGACGAAAGTTCGATTGGCTGATATTTTTTTCGTAATTCGTCCCAATGAGAATTTGCCTTATTTCAATAGAATTTCCAGTCGACATGTCGATTTTTTATTGTGCAATCCGACAACCATGAAACCGATCGCCGGCATTGAGTTGGATGATGCCAGTCATACTCAGGTTTCGCGCCAGCAGCGAGATGAATTTGTGGATAAAGTGTTTGCTGCTGCAGAATTGCCAATATTGCATATGCCTGTGCGGCAGCAATACAGTGCACAAGAAGTTTAACGAAAGATTGTCTCAATTATTCCATGTTGAAACCCAGACTTTACCACCATTGACTGCAAATGTTCCAGCGCAACCGTATGTGGCAAAGCAGGTTGAACCTAATATTCCCATTTGTCCTAAATGCGGTATTCCATTGGTGCTGCGTATAGCGACTCAAGGAACAAATCAAGGTCAAAAATTCTATGGATGCTCAAATTTTCCAAGGTGTCGTGAAGTAAGAGCTTTCGCAAAATAAGTCGGGGTAGTTTCTAAACTTCTTTGCCATCGGGTTTGTGGTGGGTTTGACGCGCAACCGAATGGGCATGATATCTACATTTTTTGCAAATACCTTTCCCGATTAAACACCCGGTAAAATCATTCTTGGAGTAAAATAGTCTCGTTATGCTCATTAATGGTTAGGCGATTAACCCTATTGCAGACAACAACTCCTCCAACATTTTCAGGCTTGCGTAAAAACACCGATAATTCGCGGGTACCCTTCTTATCCTGGTACCCGGGCATCTTTGCAATGCAGCCTTTTTCAAACATAATCTCCCTGAATAATAAATACGCATAGACAGGAACATATCCATGGCAACTTTTGATTTTCTGAAGAAAGACCACACAATTGCGGGACCCGGGTTTAACCGCTGGCTGGTTCCACCGGCTGCCCTGGCAATTCATCTGTGTATCGGTATGGCTTATGGCTTTTCCGTGTTCTGGCTGCCATTATCCCGTTCGATCGGTATATACCACTTCTGTTGTTTGCCCGGAGAGCATGGGTTTCTTTTCAAAAGTATTTTCCACAACCTGCGATTGGCCGATTTCCATGCTGGGCTGGATGTACACCCTGTTCTTTGTCTTTCTGGGTTCATCCGCAGCGGTATTCGGTGGTTGGCTCGAACATGCCGGACCCCGCAAAGCCGGGGTGGTTTCCGCCCTGTGTTGGTGCGGCGGATTGGTGATTTCAGCCATCGGGGTCATCACCCATCAAATCTGGATGTTGTGGATTGGTTCCGGCATCATTGGTGGTATCGGGTTGGGTTTGGGATACATTTCCCCCGTTTCCACGTTGATCAAATGGTTCCCGGATAAACGCGGCATGGCGACCGGTATGGCTATCATGGGTTTTGGCGGCGGGGCGATGATTGGTGCTCCGCTGGCAAACAGCCTGATGAATTTTTACGCCACCCCAACCAGTGTGGGTGTCTGGCAGACTTTTCTCACCATGGCAGCCATTTACCTGGTGTTCATGCTGGGTGGGGCTCTGGGTTATCGCGTTCCGCCTTCCGGCTGGAAACCTGCGGGTTGGACACCACCAGCGATGAATAACAACACCATGATTACCCACCGGCATATGCACGTCAAGAATGTGATGAAAACCCCGCAGTTCTGGCTTTTATGGGGTGTGCTGTGTTTGAATGTATCCGCTGGAATTGGAATTATTGGGATGGCATCCCCGCTGTTACAGGAAGTGTTTGGGGGTAAATTAATCGGATTGAACCTGGCGTTTGGCGAGTTGAATGTTGACCAAAAAGTGCAGATTGCAGCCATTGCTGCCGGTTTCGCCGGATTGCTGTCGCTGTTTAACATTGCCGGGCGGTTTATCTGGGCTTCCCTATCCGACCGGATTGGGCGGAAAACCACCTACTTCATCTTTTTCGTGCTTGGGCTTGCCCTGTATGCCTCCATCCCGTTCCTGGGGAAAACTGGCAGCCTGGGTATGTTCGTGGCGGCGTTCTGTATCATCGTGTCCATGTACGGGGGTGGTTTTGCCACCATCCCTGCCTACCTGGCAGACATGTTCGGCACCCAAATGGTAGGTGCCATACATGGCCGGCTGCTGACTGCCTGGTCAACTGCCGGGGTGCTTGGTCCGGTACTGGTGAACTACATCCGCGAATTCCAGCTGGCGCGCGGCGTTCCCAACGCCCAGGCGTACAATGTGACCATGTACATTCTGGCAGGGCTGCTGGCATTCGGATTTTTGTGCAATCTCCTGGTGCGTCCGGTTGCCGAGAAACACTTCATGACGGATGAAGAACTGGCGAACGAGAAGAAACTTGCGCATGACCGTGAAGTGGAAGCCGGCAGCGCCAATGCCCCGGTTTCCAATGGGATTGGGACTGCCAACCGCACGGTGGTGGTTGTTCTGGCGTGGCTGGCGGTGGGTATTCCCCTGGCTTATGGCTTCTGGAACACGGTACAAAAGGCAGTTCAATTGTTCCGGTAGACACTAAAAACGGATAGCAAAATTCAACATTAATTTTTTCTGGCGGCTAACCCTCAAAATAAATAGGGTTGGAAATTAACGCCGGCAGCATGGGCAGCCCGGGCAGAAACGACCGGTAGATTTCGATTCGCGCAAACCCGGGTTGCGGCATAGTGTAGTGGGTATCAAAAGCACCGGCGGTGGGGGCTTGCACAAGCACATCCCCACCCTGGGCGGTGACCACTTTGACCACATCCCCTGCCAGCAGCCCATCCACCGCGATGTGCATCTCTTTCTGCGATTCCCAGTTAACGCTGTCACCCAGTATGTGTTCTCCAGCGCTGAACTCCAGCGACGGACCATTGGGAGCAAAGGTGATATAGGCATGCCCCTGTTTCAAGGCAGCCAGGATATCGCTTGTGCCTCTTGACATGGAATACACGCAGGTGGTGGGTCCACCCAGGAAGACGAACGGGGTATCGCGATGATAATCACTGCCGCCGCAGATGGGCACTTTTTTACCAGCAGCCAGCATGCTGTGCCACAACCCAACCGCCTTGAGGTTTGACTTCCCGCATCGGTCCATTCCATACTTCCAGGCAATCAAACGGCAGACTGTTGATATCATAAAACAAGGTTGCCACTTCTTCATAGGGGTGATTAATCACAATTAAGGCACCGCGCTCGCGGGCGGAATGAAAACGTTCCAGCGTTTCATCCAGCGAATGGGTGGCAAAGGGGGCATCGTATGGCTGGCTTGAACCCAGGAAATTGGCGTGACCCATGTAATGGGTCCACTCAATACCTGGAATGAAGGTGACCCCCATGTCAGAGGGTAAAGCAGCTGGTGTAACCATCTGGTTATGATTTGTTATAGCCAGAAAATCCAACCCATGCCGGACGGCTTTCCAGCCCAGTTCCTGGACAGTGTGGACTCCATCAGAAGCCAGGGTGTGGGTGTGCAGATCGCCTTTGAGCCAGCGCATTTTCTTGGGTGTAAAGGTCAATTCGTAAACGACATTCACCCCTTCGGGAGCCACCTTGTAGGCACCCACCAGTATCTGCCATTTTCCGGGGGTCAACACCCAGGGGGTATAACCGGGCGAGGCTTCCATTTCAGAAATGCTGATAACGCTTTTGTCCGATCCGGATGCACCGACCTGCCTGCCATCCGGGGCAATCAATCCCAGGTCAATCGTGTTAATGTTTTTCTTATTGGTAAAGGTACCATTCCCAATTGCGGTTTCCGTTCCCGGAAAGCGGTCATACTGGTAGGAAAGGGTGAATGCTTCAATATCAGCAGGCATGTCAAAGGGCAGGGTAAAGTAACTGCCCTGGCGTTCTTTTTCAATAAAGAGATTCAGGGTTGTCTTTTCTGGCATCTATATTCTCCAGTGTCTATTCGGTTGGGCGCTCCAGGATGGATGCCAACAGTCGTTTGATCTGCGCATCCCAGAAGTACCAGTCGTGCCTGCCTTCTTCTTCGTGATAATGGGATTTCACCCCGGCAGCCTGGCAGGCAGCGTGAAACAATTTACTCAAGGGGTACAGGTCATCCTGCCGTCCGCACACGATATGCAGTTCTGGCAGGGTCAGCTTCTTTTCCACGGCAGTTTTTAACCACACCGCCGGATCGTGCATGCTGCCGGAAAGATTGTTCAAGTCGCCAAACAGGGTTTCAAATTCGGCATTGCGCGGATCCCCCTGTTTTTGATTTCAGAATCTCCAGGGAAAGCACTCCTGAAAAACTGGCAGCCATCGCATACAATTCCGGGCGCAGGAAGGCTGCCTTGAAGGCGCCATATCCGCCCATCGAATTACCGACGATGAACGTATCTTCCCGCCGGGGAGCCAGGTGAAACACCTCGTTCAGGTAGCGCGGCAGCTCCTCTACCAGGTAGGTGAAATACTGCTGACCATTGGGTAAGTCGGTATAAAAACAGCGTCCGCCTGAGGGCATGACCACCACCAGGCCATATTCTGCCGCGATGGTTTCGATGGAAGTATAGCGCTGCCAGGCGCTGCCATCATCACTTAAGCCGTGCAGCAAGTACAGCACCTTGCGTTCTCTGAGGGGGATATCCTTCATTTTGCCCGGGTCAGGCAGGATGATATACACGGGCGTATTGACTTTTATGGTTTGCGGGACGTGGTCAAGGCGGATTAGTGCCATAAATTTTCCTCCGGATTATTCGGTCTGTAAGTGCGGGCTGTGGTTCTGGTGAAGGAGGAGTCTCGGTGTCTTTAAAGTTGATGAAGAAAGAAAAGGCAAAACTGATGACCATCAAGATTAATGGGAACACCGTCAGCATGAAGCGGGCGGCATTATCCGGCTGGGTGCCCGGGTTATCGCCGCTTTCGAAGCCAAAAATCTTGAACACCAGCAAAAATGCCAGGCTGGTAAACAAACCGTTCAGCCGGTTCATAAAGCCCAGCGCGTTCGAGATGATGCCTTCCCGGCGCACATTGTGTTTGCGCGTATCCTCATCCATGATTTTTGCCCCGATCAGGTCCATGGTGGTGATGACCCCCGCAAACCCAAATCCCACCAGGACACTGCCTACGATGGCTGTAACCAGCGAATTGGCAAAGAACAGCGGGATAAAGGCAACCGCCAGCGAGATGAGCGCGGCGCGCCAGACCGGCATCAAGCCAAACTTGCGCACCAGTTTTACCCAGACCGCCACGCAACCGATGGCAATGACCAAGACCGATGCAAAAAGTATGGTGGATTGGGCATCCGCGATTTTAAGGGTGTATTTGACAAAGAAAGGCAGAGAGACCAGCACCAGGGACATGGCGGCACTGTAAAACGCATTGGCAAAACCGGCAATCCAAAACTTGCGATTGACGAGCAGGCTTTTGATGCTGTCCCACAGGCGGGGTTTTTCACCGGTTTCGTCAATGGCAACTTCCTTGCTGGTAAATGTCATGTACAGGATGACCGCACCACCCAGAATACCATACAGGATGGCTGTCAGGCTGTAGCCCAGGGCATTGGTCACCATGGGGGTCAGGGCAATGCTGATAATCATGGCAACCAGTTGAAATGCCTGGCGCATGGCGTTGGTCGTGGCACGGCTGGCATCCTCCCGGAACAACTCGGGGAAGAGGGCACCATAATTGGCGTTGATGACCGAATCGAGAGTGCCGGTCAGGATATAGAGCAGCAGGCAGTAAATGAACAGGGGATTCCCCGTCAGCGCGGGCGGACTGTAGAAGGCGATGAAACCGAGTATCAGCAGCGGGGTCCCGATGGTCAACCACGGCCGCCGGCGTCCCCAGCGGCTGCGGGTGCGGTCGGAAAGAAAACCGTAAACGGGATTATCGAGGGCATCGATGAATGTGTAAATGAAGAGAATGGCGGCAAATTGCTTGGTGGTTAACCCCAGGCTGTCCACGTAAAAAATGGCAGCAAAAGTCTTGAACATGTTGATGGGAATGGAAGTGCCAAACATGCCAATCGCATAATTGAAAGATTTCCATTTGGATGAAGCCATGAGATGGTTACTCCTTTGACGGTGGATTCCTGCCCAGGTACACGGTCTTTCTACCTCATATTATCCACGATTTATTAAATGACGATAGTCTGATGGAAATATTTCTCCTGAATCTCCTGAAATTCGTGGTATACTACTCCCCTTGACCTGATTCAGGTCCGGGATTTTTGGGAATTGTATTGAAGTTTTGAATGCTTGCCCGATGATCGCTTGTCGGGCTTTTTTGTTGGCAGGCGCCTCTCCGCAAGGAGCAGCGCCAGACAAAGCCGCCAACCGGGTTATTCTGGAAACCTCAATACTCTCCCTATTTGATTAGGAGTATTGATGATTACAGATTTTAACCAATTAAACCTGCACCCGCATCTGGTGCAGGCAGTCACTGAACAGGGCTATACTGTTCCCACGCCCATCCAGGCGGGTGTCATCCCGCTCATGCTGGAAGGGCAGGATGTTATCGGTCAGGCGCAAACCGGCACGGGTAAAACCGCTGCCTTCGCCCTCCCCATGATACACAACTTAAAACCGCACCAAAAACTGCCCCAGGCATTGGTTTTGGCACCCACCCGCGAACTGGCTTTGCAGGTGGCAGGCGCAATCACCGAATATGGCCGCCATAACGGCGTGCAGGTACTGGCAGTCTATGGCGGTCAGGCATACGGTCCGCAAATTGACCGGCTGCGCCGCGGTGTGGATATTGTTGTGGGTACCCCCGGCCGCTTGATTGACCTGCTCGATCGCAAAGTGTTGGAACTAAGCGCCATTCATACCCTCGTGTTGGACGAAGCAGACGAAATGCTCAGCATGGGATTCATCGAGGATATTGAAACCATCCTTTCCAAAACCCCGCCCGAGCGCCAGACCGCATTATTCTCTGCCACCCTGCCGGCTGAAATCCGGCGCCTGGCTGAAAAATATTTACACGACCCCAAACCAGTAACCATCCAGCGCGACCAGATAACGGTGGATACCATTGAACAGCGCTATTACCAGGTGAATGCCGGTGATAAAGCGGCAGCCCTGACCCGCCTGTTTGAGGTGGAGGAAATTACCAGCGCCTTGATTTTTGTGCGCACCCGGGTTGAAACAGGTGACCTGGCAGGCGAGTTAACCGCCCGTGGTTTTCCTGCCGAAGCCTTAAGTGGTGAACTGAGCCAGGAAGCCCGCGAACGAACGCTCAAGCGTTTTCGACAGAACCAGGTGCAGGTGGTGGTTGCCACCGATGTGGCTGCCAGAGGTCTGGATATCGACGATATCTCGCATGTTTTCAATTTCTCCCTGCCCGATGACCCTGAAATTTACGTGCACCGCATTGGGCGAACCGGTCGGGCTGGCAAAACAGGGGTAGCCATTACCCTGATTTCTTCCAGCGAACGCCGCAAGTTATCCCAGGTGGAAAATTTTCTGCGCAAGAAAATCCAGCGCGCCACCCTGCCCACCGAAACCGATATCCGAACTTTTCGTGAGGAAAAACTGGCACGCAAGGTGACCATCTGGCTGCAGCGCGGCCGCTGTTTGACCGAGCGGGCGATGGCTGAAAAGATGATTGCAGAAGGATTTGAACCACTGGATGTAGCCGCCGCAGCCCTTAAGGTTGCCCGCGGTGAAGAAAAACAGCGCCCCATCTATCCCATCCATGAAGTACGCGAAGAACGTCCGCAAACCAGCAGCCGTCAAAATCCACGTGAACGGATTCGGCGCGGAGATGGTGAAAATTCGTACGAGCCCGGCATGATGCGCTTGATGATGAACATCGGACGCCAGCAAGGTGTCAAACCCGGAGAAATCGTGGGTTTGATTGCCAAGCGGGCAGAGATACCAGGGCATGTGATTGGCAAGATTCGGATCCAGGATAATCGTTCTTACGTGGATGTACCTGAAGCCATGGCAACCCATGTGATTGCCAGCACCCGCGATGTTTCCATTCGAAAAATGCGCATGGACTTGCAAGTGGCATAAACCGTTTTATTAAATTATGGAAAGACACCCTTCTTTTGAGATGGGTGTCTTTTTTGTTAATAATCAGCCTGGATGTGCTATGATATATGGATTATTGGTGAAATAGACCGGCGGGCAGGCTTATTGGTACATGGGTTGGGAAATTATCAAAGCCTGGAGGTTTTCCTTGCAAGCGAATCGTCTGACCGCAAAAGACTGGGTGGAAAGAATTCTCCTGGCGCTGCTCTTCACCTGTCTTGGTTACGTGATTTTCAACGTTTTCAGCCCGTACTCCCCCACAATCCCCTGGCTGCAAGATTACCTGGGCAGGATTGGATTAAGCACTCTTCTCTTGCTTGTCTCCTGGCTGCTGTACCGCAGTGTACAGTATCGAAAATACTGGTTAATATTTTTCGGGTTGTTCATCATGCTCCTGGCTGCTTCCCTGGATTGGATTTTTGCCAGGTTCCTGATTGATTCTGTTCAGGTGCAAGCCAACACCCCGCGAAATATCGCCTTGCTGAAATTGAATGATGCCACGGTGATAATACTGGTCGTTCTGGTATTTAACCGGCTTTCCGGTAACAGCCTGGGTTCAATTTACATCCAAAAAGGCAGACTGCGGCTTGGGCTTATCATCGGTCTGATTGCTTTTGTGGCGGCGGCAGCAGGGTCGGTACCCATGGCTATGCTGTTCTTTAATGGCACGACCCTTACCTTTGAGAGAATCCTGCCCTGGATACCCTGGATATTGATTTTTGTGCTGGCAAATGCTTTTATGGAGGAACTGCTGTTCCGGGGCTTGTTCCTGCGTAAACTGGAACCATTTTATGGCAAGTTACTCTCCAACATTCTGATTGCACTAGTCTTTACCGGTCTGCATTTTCTGACAGATTACTCCTCCGACAAAATCATGTTCCTGGCAGTGCTGTTTCCGCTGGCACTTATTTGGGGGTACATCACCCAAAAGACGGACAGCCTGTGGGGATCCGTTTTGTTTCATGCCGGTATGGATATTCCCATCCTGCTGGGGATTTTTTCAAACCAATTTTAATAATGGGATAATCGAGCAAGATATCAACTGATGACCTGGGAAATGATTGAGGATACAAATGGATGAACCTGTACTGGAGTTAAAAAACTTTCGGAAAACGTATGGCGAATTTGTGGCAGTGGATGACATCAGTTTCAGCGTGAACCAGGGTGAAATCTTTGGCTTGCTGGGACCCAACGGAGCCGGAAAGACCAGCACCCTGGAATGCCTGGAGGGGCTGCGTTCACCGGATAAAGGGACGCTGCGGGTGGTCGGGATTGACCCGGTGCGGGAACCATACCGGCTGCGCAACTTGATCGGGGTGCAGCTGCAATCCTCCGGATTGCCGGAAAGCATCACGCCTTATGAAGCGGTCAGATTCTTTTGTGCCTATCACCAGGTGCAGCCCCGCTTTGACCTGCTCGACAGGCTGGGGATAACTGAAAAGAAACATACCCAGTTCTATGAACTGTCCACCGGGCAGCAGCGCCGGCTGGTACTTGCGCTGGCGGTTGCCCATAATCCCAGGGTGTTATTCCTGGACGAACCGACAGCCGGGTTGGATGTTGCTTCACGGGTGGAACTGCATGCGCTCATGCGCGAACTGAAAGCCAGTGGAACCACCATCATCCTGGCAACCCACGATATGGCTGAAGCGGAAGAAATGTCCGACCGGGTCGCCATATTACTTCAGGGCAAACTGGTTACGATTGGCACACCCATGCAAATCACCTCCACCGGTGCAGGGTTGACCAAAGTCTCTGTTCGCACCCAAAATGGCAGTCTTTCGGAACCCGACCTTGTTTTCCCCGCCGTGAACCAGCACATGGAAAAAGATGATTACTGCATCTACTTCAGTTCCGATATCGGACCCACGGTTTCAGCGATTATTGCCTATCTCGAATCGCGGGGAGATGCGCTGATCGATTTGCGGGTAGAACGACCCTCACTTGGAAGACCGTTTTCTGGAAATCACCAACTCAGGCAGGCAGCCATGAACGCATTTATCCATCACTTCGGATTTGAATTTAAAACCGGCATTCGCAACAAGCAGTTGTTGTTGATGAATTATCTCTTCCCGCTGGGTTTTTACCTGATCATGGGATTGATCATGCCCAAAATCAATCCGCTCTTCCTGGAAAGCCTGATCCCCGCCCTGGTGGTTTTTGGAGTTCTGGCTGCCACCTTGCTGGGCATCCCGGATCCCGCTGGTTAATGCGCGTGAAAACGGCATATTTCGCTCCTACAAGATAAATGGAGTGCCGGCAATCTCGATTCTGTTGATACCGGCGCTGACGACCATGCTGCACCTGCTTATCGTTGCTGCTGTAATTACCATCACGGCTCCCTTGCTGTTTTCCGCACCGCTGCCAGCAAACTGGTTGAATTACGTAATCATCTTTTTTGCCCTGACCATCGCCTGCGCAGGTATCTCGGTATTAATTGGTACCATTTCCGCCAACTCCAGGATGACAGTATTGTGGTCTCAGGTAATTTTTGTGCCCTCCATGCTTTTGGGCGGACTGATGATTCCCTACAGCATGCTGCCAGGGATTGCTGGAAAATTTGCCCAGCTGCTGCCCGCCACGCATGCCATGAATGCTTTCAAAGGATTGGCAATGGGCGGGATGGCTGACTTCTCCCCCTGGGGTTCGGTAATCATCCTGTTTACTACCGGAGTACTGGCGTTTGGTCTGGCGATTTTCCTGTTCAGTTGGGACAGCCGCAACACCAGGCGGCGCGGCTCACTTTTGCTGGCATTGCTGGTACTGCTTCCCAGTGTGTTGGGGATAATCTTCTTTTCGTAAAAAATATAAAGCCAAAGGATACAGGTTTCCCTGTATCCTTTTTTGAATATCAAATAGTGTTCGTGCAGGATTTGTTATTAATCAAAAGCCTGCAGAGGTTCGTTTCAACCTCTATTTGTTTTTCCTGTTCGCTGCATAGATTTTCACTGCTTCCAGCATAAATTCCGCCAGGTCAGGATGGATTTTATCAAAATTTGCTTTGAAGCGTGCATCGCTGGTATATCCCTGTGCCAGGAGTACCAGTTGTTCATCGCTGGGAGTCCAGAAATAATCCATGTGCTTTCGCCAGCGCTCAATGCACTCCTGTACTGCTGCTGAACCGGCACCCTGGGGCATGGCTGCCACGATGTCAGTGTAGACTGCGTTGCCTTCTTCTCCAATGCGCTGCTTCTCTTCATTGGTGTAGGATTTCCACTTTTTATTGGATGCCTTCACGATTTCTGGGTCGTACTTTTCCATGGCTTCTTTCTCATATTCTGCTTGCTGTTCTTCATTAAAAACGTCAAATAATTGTTTGGGGCTCATCTGTTTTTTTCCTTGTAGATAATCGAGTGTGTTTTCAACCGTCGCAACCATGCGTTCCACATGCTTTAACCGTTTGCTGAGTTCTTCCTTATGCTTTTCCAGCGCGGCTTGAATATAAAAATCAGGCTGGTTCATAATTACCCTGATTTTTTCAAGCGGAAGTCCCAATTCGCGGTACAGCAAAATTTGCTGCAACTGCATCAGGTTATCCTGGTCGTAATAGCGGTAACCGTTGGTTCCAACCTGGGCTGGCAGGAGGAGCCCAATCGCGTCATAATAATGCAGGGTGCGCGGGGTAACGCCAGCGATTTCGGATAATTGTTTTACGGTGAACATGAAGACAGTATAAACTATGACGTAACGTTAATGTCAAGGGTTTTAATATCGTTATTGGTTGGAATTTTTAGATTTGACATGTTCAGCCAGGTTTCATGCGGCTATAATGATGTTGAGGTGTTTGCCATGAAAAAGCGTGTCCTGTATGAGCACCGTTCGCAACCCCTATTACCCCGTGTTTTGTTCCTCAAACGCATGCTCCGGCATGGTTTGGTGGCATTCATCTTTTTGGGTATTTCATTGTTGATCGGTGTGTTGGGCTATCACCTGACAGAAGGGCTGTCCTGGCTCGATTCACTCTTAAACGCTGCCATGATATTGGGTGGCATGGGTCCTGTGGATATTCTCCATACTGAAGTTGGAAAAGTCTTTGCATCGCTGTATGCACTCTTTTCCGGGGTGGCTTTCCTGGCGGTTGCCAGCATATTGATTGCACCAATTGCACATCGATTGCTGCATACACTGCATCTGGAAACCGCGGACAATAAATAGATTTCCATGATTCCTACCCTTGTTCTCGAGGAACACTACAGGTCAATTCCAGGCGATTTGTTTGATATCGTGATGGAAATCCGCAGCCTGGTGGCATCCATCGTACCGGATGTCACGGAGGTTTTCCACAGCAGGGGATTGAACTATTATGTTGCAGAACGGGGCGGACCCGTCAGCGCTGGCGTGTGCCAGATTTTCATCTTTCCTGACCATATTCGACTTGGCTTTCATACACGGCGCATTTTTACCTGACCCGGAAGGGTTGCTGGAAGGGGAGCAAATTGCCAAGCGTTTTGTGAAGTTAACCTCGTATGAGCAGGTACCCTGGGATGCAATCCAGAATTTGATTGATGCTTCCAGCAGGTTTGACCCATATACCCAAACTTTTCGGCAACCCAAATTGTCCTGACAGGAAATTCTCCCAACATGCATAACTCAAAAACCAAGCAAACGACAGGAAAGAGCATTCTGAAATGGTTGTTGATTGTGCTGGGCATCCTGGCTGCCATTCCCGTAATCGCGGCGTTGATATTCCTCATCCTCAATCACACCAATGGCAAAATTGTCACTTCTGGCGAAACCCGCCGTTACCTGCTTTATGTTCCGGATACGTATGATGCCTCCAAACCCACCCCCCTGGTCATCAATATCCATGGATTTGCCCAATGGCCGGCAAATCAACGCGATATCAGCAACTGGAATGACCTGGCAGATGAAAAAGGTTTCATCGTGGTGTATCCGATGGGTACGAAATTCCCGCTGCGCTGGAATTCCCACATCCCGGTAGAGACTTCTGAAGAATCCCGAAAAGAAGTAGTGTTTATTTCTGACCTTATTGATACTCTCTCTGAACAATATACCCTGGACACCGCACGAATCTACGCCAGCGGATTATCCAACGGTGCGGGTATGTCTTTCGTGCTGGCATGCACCCTGTCTGACCGCATCGCTGCCATTGGCGGGGTGGCTGGGGCATATACCTACCCCTGGGATGCCTGTAATCCGTCCCGACCGGTACCCCTGATTGCCTTTCATGGCATGCAAGACCAGGTGGTACCCTATAACGGCGGACCATCCCGTTCATTTGATACGCCATTCCCCAATATTCCCGAGTGGATGGCAGAATATGCCCGGCATAATGGCTGCAGTCCTGAAACCCTGCAATTGCCTGCAAACAGGACAGGTGAGCGGGATCAAGTACACCCATTGTGAGCAAAACGCTGATGTAGTGTTTTATACGATCGCCGATGGGGGTCATTCCTGGCCAGGGGGCGACCCGCTGCCCAAAAGAATTGTGGGACTGACTTCACAGGATATTGATGCCACCCGGGTGATGTGGGATTTCTTTCTTGAACACCCCATGGGGGATTAACCTAACCCAAAAGGCTAGGCAGCAACCGCGCCTGCCAGTTTTACAGCCAGGTATTCCAGTTGCTGCCTGCTGATACGCTGGTCGATCGGTAAAGTCAGCATGTGCTCAGCCATATCCACTGCCGTCCGGTTTTTGCCGGCGAGCGGGTGACTGGATATTTCTTCCCAGTGGACGATCAGCCCAATTCCGGCTTCACCCAGGGCAGACAGAACTGCATCGCGATTATCCCCTTTAAGATAAACCGGTAAACCCATGGGCATGTTGTCTTCCTGCAAGGCGGGGTAGATGGGTTTGATTTCGGGTATGGTTTCAATTAACTTCAGCAAATAACCATAATTCTCACGCCGGATCTGTTTAATGCCATCCCAATCCAGGTGCTCGATGGCATGTTTTTCCTGTGCATCTCCCAGCACAACCCCTTCAGTTTCATAATAATGCTCAGCCTGTTGATACAGGGCATCCAGGTCTTCATAACAGTCTTGTTCATCAAAAAGGTAAGCCCGCAAGCGGCTGCGATAATCCCGGATGATGGGCAGCCGCCGATTAGTCTGTTCCCGGTAGGGTTCGATGTATGGCGACATGTCAAACCGGGTACCAAGGTAACCGCCATCATAAGGAACCAGTTTGCGCATGCTGTTGAAAACAAAATCACCAATGGAATGGGCGGCAAACCCTGCCTGGGCATTATCTTCCACGACCAGAATGCCGTGCTTTTGCAGATTTTGGATGAAGAAACGCACCGAAGGCGGATGCAGGAAGCCAAAGTAATTAATAAAGTAAAATGCCTGGTGCCCATCAATCTTCTGAACCACATCATCCAGGTTGATGGATAAATCCTCGTTTACCTGGTAAAACGCACACGAAATTCCTTTAGATTCCAGTGCGGTAATAATGGATGTACATAAATAGGATGGCAGGAGTATTTTCGTAATGCCGTGGCTGAAAAGATAATCGCCAATTACTAGCCAGGCATGCCTGACCCCCATTCAGGAAATACATCCCTTCCGATGAAATGGTTTGAAACTGGGAATTCCAGCGCTCTTCGTAATAAAACTCACCGCCAACAAACATGCCTGTGCTCCATGTGCAATCTGTATTGTAGTACATGTTGAAGGCGGTGCTGCATGCCTATATGAGCGGGAGTCTTTTATACCGAAATGTCAAAAGCCTGTTTGACCCACTGAATAACCTGCTCATCCACTTCTTCGGGACTGGTCAGCCTGACCTTGAAATTGCACATGCCGCCGGCTGGTTGAGGCAGCAAGCGGGGGTCATCCGGCAATTGTTTGATATTCAATCCCAACTCAAACCGGGTATTGGTGGCAGGTCCCAGCATGGCAAACTGCCTTTTACGCCGCAGGCTGACATACCCTTTCTTGGGGGCAATTTCAAACTCACCAAAACCCTGGATGGACTCCATCAATTTCTCATGAATGGGACGCAGACTGGCTTTTGGACCGGAATAAATTTCCTCCAATACCTGGTCGATGGTGGAACCTTTGGCTTTGGCTGCCATCTCGCCGTCGGTTTTCTTCCAGTAATGAACGAAAATACTGGCATCGCCGAATCCCATGCCAAGCGTTTTAATCAGCATATCGCGCAGTTCCCCATGTTTTTGCAAGCCGCTGTCATCAATCATTTTCCCCAGCTCTTCCAGGGATTTCCCGGTGCGTGCCTGGATATTATTTAATTGTGTCTGGTATGCCTGTTCTACACTGCTCATTTTTCCTCCATGCCCTCGAAAAGCGCCTTATGTAATCAGATAAAACTAGTCCGTAATTGAAAGTAGAAATATTATATAGGAGAATAAATATTTATTCAAGTCGACAATTGACAGATGGATGAAATATATCGGAAACTCTGTCAAAGTGAAACCAATGCAGTCTACAATTATTGTTAACTCTCTGCCTGCTGTTGGACGAAAAGGAAATTATGCCTGAACAAACATTAAGCGACTTCCTTGATTTATACACGCCAGAAGTTCAAGACCTGGTCATGCAAACCCGCGCAAGGATATTTGAAACACTTCCCGAATTAACTGAAATGGTTGATCCGCCATCGAAAATCATTGCCTATGGCTACAGCCCAAAATATGCAGACCTGGTGTGTGCCATCATGCCGTATAAAACCTATGTAAACCTGATTTTTGGCAAAGGCACCCTGCTGCCTGACCCGCTTAAAATCTTAACGGGCACTGGAAAACGTGCCCGTCACATAAAATTCACGCATGTTGATGAAATTCAAACCCCTGCAGTTCAGGCATTGCTGCTGGCTGCAGCTGAACTCACCCGTCCCAAATAAAGCCAGGTTTACTCTTCGAGTGCTTCCTTGATTTTCTTGACCTGTTTGCCGCGCTCATCCGAACTTAAAATTCTCTTGCGGATGCGCAAGTTGAGCGGGGTAACTTCCAAAAGCTCGTCTTCGCCCAGGTATTCAATCATCTCATCCAGGCTCATTGAACGCGGGGTATTCAAACGGACCTCAATATCCTTGTTGGAGGAACGCATATTGGTCAGGTGCTTTTTCTTGCACACATTAATCACAAGGTCGCCATTGCGGGCTTGCTCGCCGACAACCATGCCTTCATATACTTCAACTCCGGCACCATAAAACAAAACGCCGCGTTCTTCTGCATTTTTGAGACCAAAACCTGTGGTTACACCCGGTTCCCAGGCAACCAGGGAGCCGGTGGAACGGGATGTGATGGATTTAACCAGGGGCAGGTAGCCATGAAACAGGGTGTTGATGACCCCCATGCCGCGCGTGGCTGTCAGGAATTGGTAACGGAAACCAAGCAACCCGCGGGTTGGCACAAGGTATGTCAGGTGAACCGTACCGCTATTGGAATCAAGCATATCCAGCATCTGGCCGCGTCGGTTGCCAAGCATCTCCACCACCACACCCACTGTATCTTTGCTGGTTTCGATGTGAACCTCTTCAAAAGGCTCAAGCAATTCACCGCCTTCGCCATCCTTGAAAATGACTTCCGGGCGCGAAACCTGAAACTCGTAACCCTCGCGGCGCATGGTTTCGATCAAAATCACCAGGTGCAGCTCACCCCGTCCAGAAACGAGGAAGGTGTCCATTGCATCCGTCTCTTCAACCCGCATGGCAACGTTGCGCTGTAATTCATTAAACAGGCGCTCGCGCAGGTTGCGGGATGTACCCCAGCGGCCTTCCTTGCCAGCCAGGGGTGAGGTGTTTACCCCAAACGTCATGCGGATGGTGGGTTCTTCCACCCGAATCGGTTCGAGTGCAACCGGATTTTCGGGGTCAGCCAGGGTCTCGCCGATGGAAATCCCCTCCAGACCAGCCAGGGCAACAATTTCACCGGCTTCCGCCTGTTCCACTTCCACGCGTTCCAGCCCTTGATGAATATACAGATAGCGGGCGCGCTCTGGCAGAGTTTCACCGTTCAGGGTCATGCGCGCCAAATCCTGACCGACATGAATGGAACCGGCAAAAATACGTCCAACGGCAGTAACACCGCGGTAATCGTCATACCCCAGGGTGGTAACAAGCACCTGTAGAGGTGCATCCTTATCCACTTTGGGACAGGGAATGAAACGCAGGATGGTATTAAACAGCGGTTCCAAATCAGGTCCCAACTCGGGGGTCATGCTGGCTTGCTGGGTTACTGCATTGGCGTAAACCACCTGGAAGTTTGCCTGTTCATCCGTGGCACCCAGTTCAATGAAAAGATCAAAGGTCTTGTTCAATGTATCAACCGGGTCGGCATCTTTCCGGTCGACCTTGTTAATCACCACCACTGCCCGATGACCGCGTTCGAGGGCTTTTTTTAATACAAAGCGGGTTTGCGGCATGGGTCCTTCGGCAGCATCCACCAGCAGCAGAACACCATCCACCATGTTCATCACCCGTTCGACCTCGCCGCCAAAATCGGCGTGTCCGGGGGTATCCACGATATTGATTTTCACATTTTGCTTGGTGAGAGGGTCAATAATCTGGATGGCAGTATTCTTGGAGAGGATGGTAATGCCGCGTTCGCGTTCCAGGTCATTTGAGTCCATCACGCGCTCGGCAACTTGTTGGTTGGCGCGGAAGGTATGTGCCTGCTTTAACAATCCATCAACCAGCGTGGTTTTTCCATGGTCAACATGGGCGATAATTGCGATATTGCGTAAATCAGTTCGTTCTTGGATCATACTGCTTCTTTCTCTTTTCAGGTACAGTCAGACAAGCAAAGAAGTATACACCAGTTCTTTGCAAAATGCGGTGAGGAAATTTTAATGTCAAAAATTTGGGAGGATACCCAATAATTTTGAAGGTAAATACCTGCCGGATTTATCCCTGGCTATAGTATTGCTGCATGGGTTGGAAATAAAAATCCAACCAACCCTGGCGATAATCTTCAACCTGGTCAAGCGGCATGCCGCTGTGATTTAAAACATGAGGGTACCTTCCGGGGTGTTCTCAAACAGGATTTCAACCAGGGAATCCGGTGCGTCCTGCGGAAATTCGGTGGTGCGCCAGGTCTGCAGAATCCGCCGATACGGCTCCACTTCCAGTGTTTTTCCGAAAATATATCCATCCCAGGCTTGAAAGGCTCCCCCAGGCTGTGGGTCAATCACAGCTGGCGAGCCAGTGAACAGGCTGTGCTGCTCACTGTCCAGCCAGGCATTAAATACCACCTCGGGGGAGGCATGGATAATCACCTGTAATTTCAGTTCATCAATCATGGTCACCTCACATAATTACTGGTTAATGAAGTAAAACACTGCTACCACCAATCCAATCCCCACCACCAGCCAGCGCAGGGTGGAGGGTTTGACCCGACCGGCTATGCGGCCACCGATGACGCCACCCAGCAGTGCAAAAACTGCCATAACCGCCGCGGCTGACCAGAGTACATTGCCGGAAAAGACGAAAAAGACTGCGGCTGCGATATTCACACTGAAAGAAATTATCTGTTTCAGGGCATTCAGTTTCGTCAGGCTGTCAGAAAGCATGAGACCCAGAACTGCAATCACAATCACGCTCAGTCCAGCCCCAAAATATCCCCCGTAGACTGCAGCCAACCCGATCGGGATGATGGACCAAACCAGTTTCTCGCTGCCGGGTTCCAGGCTTACAATCCGCCTGTTTACCCAGTTGCGCACCGGGTCTGCCACCGCCAGCAGCAGGGCTGCCAGCAGGATGAGATACGGAACCATGACCCGGAAAAGTTTCTCGCCGGTGTTAAGCAGCAGCAGCCCGCCCAGTACGCCGCCGATAACACTGGCAGGGATGTAATACCACAGGCGTTTCTTCTGGGATTTCAGGTCATTCCATTGCGCCAGGGTGCCACCCAGGTAACCCGGGCAAAGCGCAACCGTGTTGGTGATATTGGCAATCACCGGGGGCACACCCACCGCGGTGAGCACTGGAAAACTGATCAGCGTACCACCGCCCGCCAGGGCATTGACTGCCCCGGCAGCCAGGGCGGCTAATCCGATGAAAACATAATCTAAAAATTCCATATATTACCCCAGGCATTAATCAGTTTAATTGCCTGAAGTATACCTGACCACAGGTATTACCAGCGATGAAATCTTCCATTTCATGGCATACAGAGAGATTACTTGCCCACTAATAATTTCGCCAGGGCGATGGCACCCAGCATTCCCGAACGATGACCGAGTGACGGAGCAACAATATACTGGTCGATGTGATCCAGGATGGAAGGCGCGCGCAGGTACCCTTTGAGCGTGGAAATTACCTGTGCCCGAACCAGGCTCAACAAGCCTGGATGCTGCATCACACCCCCTCCCAAAACAATCCGGCGGGGAGAAAGGCTCAGGATGAGATTAGCAATCCCATAGCCAAGGTATTCCGCTTCCAGCAGCCAGGCGGGATGCCCGGCGGCAGCTCCTGGGCGGGAATTCCCCAGCGTTTGTTCATGGCAGGACCGGACGCCAATCCTTCCAGGCAGTCCTGGTGGAAAGGGCAATTGCCCGGGAATGGGTCGCGTTCCAGGTCATGCGGGAGAACTTGATGCCCTGCTTCGCCATGCATCAGCCCATGCAGCAGGCTGCCATTGACCAGTGCACCAACCCCTATCCCGGTTCCCACAGTGATGTAAAGGAATGGATCCGCCCCCTGGTTTTCCGGGTTCCAGGAATACTCACCATAAGCAGCCGCATTGACATCTGTATCGAATGCCACTGGAAGGTTGAGTACCCTCCGAATTGACCAACCATGTCTGTCATTTCCCAGCCCTGTTTGGGTGTGGATGTGATGTACCCATATGTGGGCGAGGAAATATTCAGGTCCAGCGGACCAAAGGAAGCAATACCGATTGCTGCAAGTTCTCCCCGTTCGGCAAAGGGTTGGAAGAAATTCCAGCGCTTGCCGATGGTCTCGGTTGGGGATGTTGTCGGAATGCGGGTTTCCGCCAGGATTTCACCTGCTGCTGTTGCAACCAAACAATTGAACTTGGTTCCACCCGCTTCAATTGCGCCAAATAGCTGTTCCATGCCCCGCCCTTTCCTGCATTCGGTTGTTAATTATTTTTCGGGCTGCTTGCGTGCTTTAGCACCCGCAATGCCCGGATGGTAACCCATGGATTGGGTTGGTCCTTTTTGCCATAATTTCCCCAGGTCTTGCTGGCATAATCGTACTCCAAAGCCCACCTGCCATTCGCATCCTGTTTGCTGATGATGTATTCCAGGCAATTTTTCAAGCGCGGGTCAGATGCATATCCCAGGGCAGCCAGGGATTCTGCTATCTGTAGAATATCTGTGATGTAAAACACCGGGAATCCGAATTTCCACCAGCTCCGGTTGGGCTCTTTGGCTAATTCGCTGATCGGGTAAGCCGCGCTGACAGGGTCAATCGCAAGGAAGAATTCAACCCCGGCATGGATGGCATCCTGGATGAGCCGGGTTCGTTTCCCATCGGACAAAGCGCTGAAAGCCAGCAGTATCTTCGTTCCGCCCCAGGCACAGGCTTGCTTGTTATTGGCTCCACAGGCAAACAAGGGTCCGCATTGATAGGCATAATACCGAAGGGGCGTGGTTTTATCTGTTTGCGGGGCAATGCCTTCTCCGGTAACCGTGCGCGCCATCCACTCATAGGCAGCATCCAGTCGGGGGTCAGTGCATCCTAATGTGGATAATGCCCAGCACAGGTTTCCCTGGAGACAGTCAAAGGTGCCGGAGGGTGTTTTGTTATGAGAAAATTGACCATACTGGGTCAGACTGTTTTCCAGCATGTAATCACAGGCGGTTTTTATGCGCTCATCATAGCGGGCATGCGCCCCCAGTTGACCCAGCAGGATGAGTGCCCAGACAGTCGATTTGTACTTTGGACCGTATCCTGCGCCTGCTTTGACCCAGTAACCTTCAGGTTCCATCTTGGAAAGAACTTTTGCAATTGCACCCTGCTGGTGGGCACTGATGGCTGCTTTCTGCAGGTCGGGGTCAGATTCCGAAACTCCAACAATATCTCGCAAGGTTAAATAGCGGACACCCGGGTCATCTGATTCGAGCAGCCAGGCTTGTGAACGTGTAATGTTTTCTGCCAGTTCCATGGTTAACATTCCTTTCCGATTAACCTTCTCATGTCATTCAGATTTTTTGCAGAAACTCTGCCAGGCAGCGAGCAATATTCACCAGCACTGTTGGATCTACCAGTGCGGGCATGTCTTTAGATGTATGGGCAACTTCATTCCATAGTGGTGTAAATGCGTCAGAGGTTAAAGCAATTGCGGGAACCTGGCTCATGATGAAAATGCTGTGGTCGCTCTGATACCACTGCGGTCCTTCGATGAAATCATATTGCGGAAATAACGAATGGGCTGTATTTGCAATCTCTGGTGGGCAGTCATACAGAGAGTAAGCGGTTTTTCCTTCTTTATAACCTACCCCATCCAGATTAACCGCCAGGGTAATGTCGTGCATAATATCAGCATTCATCGCCAGGTACTGAAGTTCACCCGGGTTAGCATAGTAATCTTCGCCGTTAATGGCAACAATTTCCAGGCTGTATTTCCCCTGATATTTGTGCAGCAATTCCGCCAGCAGCAGTAAAACCGTAATCCCGGCGGCATTGTCCAGCGCACCCGGGGAGCCGCGTTTAGCATCGATGTGGGCACAGATAACTACCTTTTGGGGAACCTTTCCGGGTTTCCAGGCAATCACGTTACAACCGGTGGTGGGTATCCGCCGGGCATGGCTTGCGAGCCTGGCTTGCTGCCCGGCAAATTCCGCCAATCTTTCACCATCCACATCTTTCATGTACACCGAGGGAATATTAAAATCTCCATCCTCAATCATCGGAAACGGGTAAACGGCGCCTGCCATTTCCGGATTTTTTCCTGTAGCGGTGACAATTGCCAGGGGTTCTCCTTTTTCAAGCAAGGCAACCAAATGCTGGTGCTCTTCCGGGTTGTAAAATTTGAAGTTCTTTGGCATCAATTGCTCTTTTGCCAGTTCCCCCCGAATGAGGACAATTTTATCCTTCATGTCCAGCAGTTCCAATTCTGGCAGGGTTTGGGCTGTCACCAGGCTGGCTTGTGCTGTGCACCCCAGGCTGTAAGGACTGGGCAGAACCTCGAAGGATTTGCCGGCAATGTTCAGGCTGGCACCCTGCTCGTCCCAATCCACGCAGTCAAATTCAGGTGTTGTAACTGTAAAACCTTGTTCCGCAATTTTCCAGGCAAAAAAGGCAGTTGCGTTTTGGTTGCCCTGGCTGCCCACCTGGCGGGTGGGGAGTTCGTTGCACAAGTAATTCAGGATGTTTTTTGCGGTGAGTTTCAGGTTTTCTGACGGCATGCAGACCTCATTCTGATGAAATTTCGAAGGAAATTATCCTGGTAATTTCAAAAAAACAATTCTTTACCAGCTATGTTTACATACCATTCACAGTACAATTGATTTGCACCGAAGATTTTCTGGAGGGCGTATGAAAATTATAGCACTCGAAAAAGAAGTTGCACAACCTGGGGGAGAGGCGCAATCCGGGGTGTATGCGGCAGAAGCCAGGCGTGTCTGGCAATTGCATCTTGACGGAATAATTCGCGAAATATATTTTCGACGGAATACCCATACCGCGGTTCTCATACTCGAATGCAGCAGCCTGGAAGAAGCCAATGCACATCTGCAAACCCTGCCCCTGCTGCAGGCAGGCATCATCTCCTTTGAAACCGCAATCCTGGATCCGTACACCGGGTATGCCCGGTTATTCGATTCTCCTGTTGGGGAAAGTTAATTCGCAATCATGAACAAGGGTAAACAAACCAGTTTCATCTGGAAAATCCTGCGTACCCTGAATCCCCGCATGGCTCGCAACTACCAGCGCGGATTCGGTCCACGCCGGGCAGTACTGCTTCTAACCACCACTGGCAGAAAAAGCGGGCTGCCCAGAATTACCCCGCTGCAATTTGAACAGGTCGGTGAGGATTTTTATGTGGCTTCTGCCAGGGGCACCCAGGCTGACTGGTATCGCAACCTGCAGAAAAACCCAACCACACGCTTCCAGGTTGGGAATGCCGAATGGCAAGGTCAGGCAGAACTGGTCAGGGAACCTGCCCGTATTGCGGATTTCCTGGAATACCGCTTGAAACGCCGCCCCTTTTTTATCGGCTTACTGCTTCACCTGGAGGGGCTGCCAATCCGTTGGAAGCGGACGGATATGGAAAGCCTGGCTGCAAAAAAAGTACTGGTGATTCTTCACCCACAGTAACCTGGTTGGATACCCGGATTTCACAAACTAGAAAAGCAGATACAAGCACCCACAAATTTCTTTTATACCTGGCAGCGAGGGCAGAAGTAACAAGACCCGCCCAGGTACTGGATTTTTAATACGCTACCACCGCATTCAGGGCAGGGCTTATTGACCGCATTTGAATCCATAATCCGCTGGTAATTACCCGCAAAGCCAAGCAGGTCAGTTTCATCGTTCCGCCCGCCGCCTGCGATGACTGCCTGCACGGTGTCGATAATCGCGTGATAAAGCAGTGTGCGCTGCTCCGGGTTGAGTTCAGCCAATGGGTGACGAGGATTTAGCCGGGCATGGAACATGATATCCTGGGCGATGGCATTTCCCAGACCGGGAATGATCTGGTCCTGGGTAAGCAGGCTTTTTACACTGCGTTTCTCGCCCTGCAGAAGGTCATCGACCAGGTGATTGAAATACTCCAGGCTGAATTCCGGGCTGCCAGGTGTGGGACGCATATCCTTGATATACTGACGCTCCAATTCTTTCCCGCTCTCGTATAACTCCATGGCTCCCCACATTTGGGTGGTAACGGTGAACAGGCTGCCATCGCTGAAACGAAGCGCCAGGTGGTATTTGGCAGGCAGGTCTGAACCAGCCGGGTGGAGCAGGATTTTCCCGCCGCATTCCCCCAGCACCAGGACATACCCCGGCAAAATATCCAGGCACAACCAGCGGCCGCGCGGGGTTGCCTGTCCGATAGTTTTCCCCTTCGTCAGGCTGCTGAATTCATCGTGCTTGCGGTTGTACCACACAAACTTGTGCGGGCTGTTGCCCAGCATACCTTCCGCAATGCTCTTGCCAGCCATGTGGGTGTTCATTTGATTAGCCAGGGTTGTGATTTCGGGTAGTTCAAACATGGGTGGTCTCCCCTCAATTTATGGTTTTCAGGTTTATTGGTATTCCGATTTAATATACAACAAACATAAAAACAATCAAAATTCCAGAGTTATCCCAATGAAATTTGATATTCGAGGTGGATATCTTCCGGTTCCTGCGCAAATAACTCTGGATCAATTTCAGCAGCCAGCACACACCCCAGGCTGCGATAAAAATTGACGGTGTGTTCAGAAGGTGTTGCCGAGATATACATACGGCTTGCACCCAACAGGCGGGCTTGCCGCGCTGCCAGGTTGAATAACTGCCTGGCTAAACCCTTCCCACGATAGTTATGGCTGACATGTAAAAACACGAGCTGTACCATATCTTTTCGCGAAGAGAGGAACAGGTTATCCAACACTGCAACAGCGACAAGCAGGTCGTCTGCAAACACCCCCCAAAAATAACCACCCCTGTCATAACATTCCTCCAGCTTGCTGAGCGTTTTTTCCAACTCACCCGGAGGCCAGGTTTTCATGTCATAAAACTCAGGCTCCAACACCAATTTGCCATCCCGAAAATAATAGATGTTGTGGATAACCTCGCTTCGATCAATCTGTCGAATGAGTGGGAGTTCGTGCTTAAGCAGAAACCTTGTGTTCATAACAATCAATCCTTATCGGTGGAATCTTGAGAAATTTTACTATAAGGATGTGCATTAGTATTCAGAGCCTTACCTGTAAAGAGGTTAACCGATTATGAATATTCTCCGTTGGTAACACGTTTAGGTAGTAGAATACTCTGACAGGCGTTCTGTTCTCACCGGATGGGTCGCTGAATAAAATCGCAGAAAGTTAATGGTCATTCCAGTTGAGTAATTCGGTTGAATAAAAACCCGCAGAGCCCTGCTCCAAACACAAACGAAGTTAATCCCGCCTGCCGTCCCACATTTTGGCAGATCCATTTCTGAGCGGATTCTGACCATCTTTTTGCGGAGTGCCACTGGTCGGTATCTCAGGCTTACTCCCGCTGATATTCCATCCTTACCGAACCCAATTGAAGGGCATAGTTACGTGTTGTACGTGCATGTGCCTTTCTGTGAAAGCCTGTGCCCATATTGCTCGTTTAATCGCTTTGTATTAAACGAACCCAAAGCCCGGGCATATTTTCAAGCGTTGCGGCAGGAAATGCGCATGGTGGCTGCCCTGGGATATCATTTCACCTCGATGTATGTCGGCGGCGGTACCCCCACCGTTCTACCGGATGAACTGGTGCAAACTATTGATCTGGCGAAGGAGTTGTTTGGGATAAACGAAGTCTCATGCGAGACCAATCCCAATCACCTGACTCCAGAAATTATCGACCTTCTCAAAGATAGGGTGCAGCGCCTTTCAGTGGGTGTGCAAAGTTTTGATGACGGGCTGCTGACCCAGATGAACCGCTGCCAAAAGTTTGGTTCAGGCGAGCAGATTTTGGAAAAAATTCAGTCTGCTGCCCCCCATTTCCAGAGTTTGAATGTGGACATGATTTTCAATTTTCCCAACCAGACTCCCGAAATATTGCAAGCGGATATTCGCAAAGTGATTGAATCGGGAGCCCAGCAGGCTACCTTTTACCCGCTCATGTCTTCCCCGTCTGTGGCGCAGAGCCTGGAACGCAGCGTGGGCAAACTGGATTTCCGGCGCGAAGGGGCTTTTTATCAATGTATTCAAAACGGACTGGCGGGGCATTTTACTCCCATGTCTGCCTGGACATTCCGGCGCAATGGAGCGGGTTTGATTGATGAATATATCGTTAACACGGAAGAGTATGTGGGCATTGGCACGGGTGTATTCAGTTACCTGGACGGCTCGTTGTATGTCAGCACCTTCTCCCTGGGCGAATATCAGAGCCTGTATGAAGCGGGGCGCATGGGAGTAATTGCGCGCCAAAAATATAACAAGCATGCCCAAATGCGTTACCGCTTGATGACCGGATTATTTGGAATGCACTGCAACCGACAGGTTTTCAAGCAGCGCTTCGGAGTTTTCCCCGAAGTCGGATTGTGGCTGGAAATGCTGTTTCTCAAATTGTCTGGTGCGTTTGCCGGTAACAAGCAAATGACACTGTCTCCATTTGGCAGGTACCTGACGGTAGTGATAATGCGGGAATTTTTTACCGGGGTGAATCACTTGCGGGATGCTGCCCGCCAGGCATTAAGTCCGGAAGAGCGGGGATAACATCCCCGATTTGCACAATATAATAAAGTATGCCCCTTCTTATAAAAGAAGGGGCATTTTGAATCCATAACGGTAATAATAAAACTATTGCACTTCAAATTCGAGCGAGCGTTCCAGTTTGTCATTCATGTAAATATCCACTTTGTAACTGCCTGATGGCCACAGGTCATTGTTTGACAGGTCAAAAGTGAAAATATCTTCTCCATTGGTTGTAATGTCCACTTCGTCAATCACAAAATCGGGGTCAACTTCTGGAACATCCACCGCGATCCAGACGGCTTTTAACACGGTATCATCGGGGGCATTGGATAATTCAACGATTGCGTAAAAAGTATCATTTGGGGAAAAGACGGAAGTATCACCCGATCCATCACTGTTAGCGGTGAGATAGGCGTTGGAAATTTTGGCGGTACTGAAGCTGCCGCCGCAAGCCAGGGTTGCCAGCATCAATACCATTAGTACGAGTAGGATTTGAATTTTGGTTTTGTTCATTATGTCCTCTTTTGGATAAATTATATCCAATTTGAATACCAAATAGCAAGCGGCAATATTTGGTGGGATTTATTCAAGGCAAGATGCTTCGTTTACTCAGCATGACAAGGCGGTGGGTGTCACCCTGAACGCAGGGTATGGTCAAAAAGCCTGTCACCCTGAATGCAGTGAAGGTTAATTAGCCTGTCACCCTGAACGCAGTGAAGGGTCTCGCCCTGTTGGTTATAGGTTGGCAGACGGCTATTTTGAAAACCTCAAGGCAAGATGCTTCGCTTCGCTCAGCATGACAAGAGGGTTACGGGTGTCACCCTGAACGCAGTGAAGAGTCTTGCCTTGTTGTTAACGGTTGGCAGACCGCATGGTTTAAAACCTCAATGCAAGATGCTTCGCTTCGCTCAGCATGACAAGGAATTAACATTCTGCATGACAAGAAGAATACCACCCAAGCCTTTGATACCGGTTCAGTTCGGGATACAATTACAGAAAGCAAATCAGGGTAAAAATACAAGGAGCTCCTCATGAGTGACTGGAATCGAACCACCAAAAAACTGGATATTATCGATATTCAAATCGACCGGCAGCGGGCAATTTACAAGCACATCAACTCCAACAACCTGGGCAACCCCCTGGGGAATGCCATCATGTGCGTGGAAACCGTATCGGAGAAGAAAAAAGGGGGCGGCATGGGGGATTCCGTCCTTACCTGTGATGCCATCATCACCCCTGCCTGGTTGATCTGGGTCACCCGGGGGGATAAATCGGATTTATCCGCCAACTCTGCCAGGCTGGAAACACTGAATGTCACCGATTATGCTGACAGCCCCAATTACAAATTAATTCCAGATTCGGGGCTGGAACTGACCGGCGTTTTTACCGGTCGGGTGGGTGAGAATGGCAGCCTGAACGTATCTGCATTTATCGGACTGGGTGAGGAACCGGAAGCCAAAGCATTTAAAGAGGCTGTGTTCCTTGCCCTGCAGAAAGTGAAGAAATAAGAGTTAAACAGTCCTATAATTCAGAGATTGAATTATAGGACCGGCTTGCCATTTGCAGATTATTGGACATGATTGTAAAATCGAGATAAGCAAAATCCAACCGCAAGCGGTACGTGGATTGCATCCTTTCTTTTACAGGTGAGCCGTGTCTGCCAAAGTTGCCATTGTCACCGATAGCTCCGCCCATATTCCCCTAGAACTGACCAGAGATTTCCCCATTTTTACCATTCCCCTGCACCTCAATTGGGGTGAGCATACCTACCGCGATGACGTGGATATCAGCCCGCTGGAGTTTTATACCCGCCTGAAAGTGGATCGCGAAACACCCAAAACTTCGCTGGCAACCCCGGAAGAATTTTCCCGCTTTTATTCCCGGCTGGGTGAGCAGGGCTACGATATTCTCAGCATCCATGTCACTGGAAAATATACCCGTGTGGTTGATTCTGCATCTCAGGCTGCGACCATGCTGCCGGATTACTCCATCGAGGTCATGGATTCCGAATCAAGTGCCATGGGGATGGGCTTCCCGGTTCTCGAAGCAGCCAGGGCAGCCAGGAGCGGTGCCACCCTGGCATTGTGCAGGCGGATAGCGGAAGAAGCCTGCCGGCGGACAGCGGGTTTTCTTCATCCCCGGAACACTGGAGTATCTAAGACGCGGCGGCAGGGTAGGGCATCTGACTGCATTGCTGGGCTCCATTTTACAATTTAAGCCGATATTGACGGTGCGCAACGGATATCTTGAAGCCATCAGCAAGGTGCGTACCATGCATCATGCCATTGACCGCCTGGTGGATATTGTTACCGAGCAAATCGGTCAGCATGCATCCATCCGCTTTGCCTACCTGCATTCCAACTCACCCGGACGAGCGCAGGAGCTGTTGGAAAAAATGCAATCGCGCCTGGGCATGGAAAAAATTCGTGAGACCATCCTGACAGACATCAGCCCGGCGCTGGGGACCCACATAGGACCGGATGCGGTCGGTCTGGCATATATGCTGGATTAATGACTGAGGCAGGGGGAATCAGGTAGAAACGGCTCCGAGCGGCTTTTTGGCACGCAACGGCAGCGCGGCAGCCAGGCTGGAACAGGCGAACAAAATTGCGCTGATGACATACACCCAGGTGATTCCAATGACCGGGATGAGCGAAAACGCCAGGGCGGGTCCTATGCTGCTCCCAATATCACCCATCATGGCAAACTGACCCATGGCTGCACCTGTGCGTTCGCTGTGGGCATGATCCCCAATATGCGCCATTAAAATAACCATGATTGCTCCGCCGCTGAAGGCGGTTAATACGGCGCTGGCAATCAAGCCGGTTGCAGTACTGGCGAACGCCATCAACAAATAACTTGCCACGCTGAGAAGCATACTGACAACCAGCACTGGCTTGCGTCCAAAGCGGTCAGCCAGCCTGCCAGCCAGTGGACTGACCAGGGCTGCCACCACCGAGCGCGCCGCAAACAGCGAACCGCTGAAAGTTGCCACACCCACCAGCGTGCCGAAGAAAGGCACAATATTACCCAATCGCTCCTTGAGCAGCAGCGTAAGGGTGGAGAGCACCACCCCATCACCCGCAAACATGAAAACCGCCAGCAGAACCTGGGCTTTGAGTATCTCGCGGTTGCCTGCCGCCAACGGATTCATGCGGAGGAGGAAATCGTGCCACGAAAAACGGGGGTGTTTTTCAGCGCTGCCAGGGGATAAGTCTCTTTTACGAAGAAGAATGAGAACAGCAGCCCGGCGGCAGAGATGGCAGCACATACCAGCATGGCAGTTTGAAAGCCAGCCGTATCCGAAAGCCTGCCTCCCAGGGCTGGCCCGATTGCAAACCCCACCCAGATGAAAATATTGTAAAGACCGGTCAACCGCCCACGATTTTGAGGTGTACACAGGTCAAGCGTCATGCTCATTCCCCCGATATTAATACATGCCCAGGCTGTACCCCAAATCAGGCGGCTGATGAGGAATGGCAGAAACCCGTGCGAAAGCCCGTACATGACGGTCGAAACTACCGCCAAAGTCAGACCAATGAGAAAGGGGATGCGCCTGCCAACCCGGTCTTGAAGAACCCCCACCAGGGGATTGAGCGGAATGCGGATCAGGCGGTGAATGCTGAGCAGGATGCCAACCTGGGCAAGCGTTAACTGGGTAACTTCCAGCTGGGTAACCAGCACCGCAAACAGCGAGAGGTCGCCAAACAATGCCAGGGCGACAGCCATGCCAATGGGGAGTACCCGCAAATCGGGGCGGTGGGGAGTGAGCATACCTTTTCCATTTTACATGCTAACGCTCATCCCGGCAGGTATTTGGGTTATTAAAACCTGAATCTGGTCGGCAAAAAATTACCCCCTTGACAGCTTCATGTAACGGGAATATACTTCGCCCCCATATAGTTCTATATGGTACAAATAAATGAGGAATAATGGATAAACCCTGCAAGCCGGATCATAAAGCCATGCACGAACAAATCCGCCAGAAAATGATGGCGCTTTTCGAACTGGAAGATACCAGCATGTTCGAATTGTTTGGCAAAATTCAACGGGTAGCCCAGATGTGCGAGGTGCTCGATTATACCCAATCGGGGGATGTTGAGCTTTCGGGTCCACGCTGGCGGTTGATGCTGCGCCTGCTGATTGAAGAGCAGCTCGGCAATAACGAAGGAGTGACCCCAACGATTCTGAGCCACTCGCAGCGGGTCAGTAAAAACACCATCAGTTCTTTGCTGCGCAGTCTTGAGGAGCAAAACCTTATAAGTCGCAACCTGGACCCGAATGACCTGCGCGTCTTCCGCATCCAGCTTACCGATAATGGGCGTGACCTGATCCATGCATCTGCACCCGATCGGGTTGCGGCGCTTAACCGCATGTTTTCAGGTCTTAACCCTGAAGAGCAGGCACAGTTGATTGCCCTGCTGGATAAACTGCACCAATCCCTGATCGACCAGGTCCATTCCCAACAAATCCACCATGCTTAAGGAGTAAATTATCCCATGGTTCGTCTGCTAAAACATTTAAAACCCTTCACATTGATCATCCTGATTTCGATTGCTTTGCTTTTTGTTCAGGCGAACAGCGAGCTTTCGCTGCCGGATTACCTGTCGCGGATTGTCAATGTGGGAATTCAACAGGGAGGTATCGAAAACGCTGTTCCCGTTGCAATCCGTCAGAGCGAAATGGAGAAACTCTCCCTGTTTCTTTCTGAAAGCGACCGCAGCCGGGTTCTGCAAAGCTACACGCTGGTAGATAAAGCATCGCAAAACTACCAGGAAATGCTCACGCAATATCCCGCGCTTACCACTGAAGCCGTGTATGTGCTGCATGCCCTCGAAAAAACCGAAATAACCTGGTTGAACGACGTCATGACGCGTGCGCTGCTGACCGTCAGCGGAGTGCAAAAAGCGCTCCAAAATCCCGAGCAGGCTGCAGCCTTTGGTGCTGGAATGGGTATTGACCTTTCCAGGCTGCCAGCGGGAATGGATATTTTTGCCATGCTGGCGAAACTGCCTCCTGAACAACTTGCCCCGATTCAGGAAAAAATCACTGCAGTGCTGGACAAACAGGTGGCGGTCATGGGCGACAGTATGGCGGAACAAACTGCCATCCGGCTGGTAAAAGCCGAGTATGAAGCCCTGGGAATGGACCTGGCACGTCTGCAAAATACCTATATTCTGCGCACCGGCGGGGTAATGCTCCTGATTACACTGCTGGCAGGTGCCAGTGCAATCATTGTTGGTTACTTTGCATCCCGCACCGCGGCGGGTTTTGCCCGCAATGTACGCCGGGATGTTTTTCACAAGGTGGAAAGTTTTTCCAATACCGAATTCGATCACTTTTCAACAGCATCGCTCATCACCCGTTCGACCAACGACATAACCCAGGTTCAACAGGTGGTCTTCATGGTGATTCGCATGGTGTTTTTTGCACCCATCATGGGTGTGGGCGGCATCATCCGGGCGGTGGATAAAGATTCTTCCATGTGGTGGTTGATTGCAGTAGCCGTTGGCATGCTGCTGGGTTTGATGACCATCCTGTTCTCCCTGACCATGCCGAAATTTAAATTGATGCAAACCCTCACGGACCGGCTTAACCTGGTCACCCGCGAACATCTTACCGGTATGATGGTCATTCGGGCTTTCAACCGGCAGGATTTTGAACAGAAACGATTCGATGTTACCAACCATGACCTGACCAATACCAGCCTGTTTGTCAACCGGGCAATGGTCAGCCTGTTTCCAACCATGACCATTATCATGAATGGACTTTCCATCATGATTATCTGGATTGGGGCTCACCAGGTGGCACAAGCCAGCATGCAGGTGGGCGACATGATGGCATTCATGCAATATGCCATGCAGATTGTTTTCTCGTTCCTGATGATGTCCTTCATGTTCATCTTCCTGCCACGTGCCATGGTCTCTGCGAACCGTATTGCCGAGGTACTGAATACCGAGGTGGTCATCAAGGATGCCGATAAGGTAAAAGCCTTTGCCGAGCCATTCCGCGGCGAGGTCGCCTTCAATAATGTCTCTTTCCGGTACCCGGGTGCTGATGAAAACGTATTATGCAATCTCAATTTTGTGGCAAAACCGGGACAGATGACGGCATTCATTGGTTCAACCGGGTCGGGTAAATCAACCGTCATCAACCTCATCCCGCGTTTTTATGATGTCACCGAGGGCAGCATCACCATCGATGGCGTTGATATTCGGGATGTGTCACAGCACGAATTGCGCGATAAAATCGGTTTTATTCCCCAAAAGAGCATCCTGTTCTCCGGCACAATCGAGAGCAACCTGCTGTATGCAGACGAAAAAGCCACCCAGGCAGACCTGCAGGAATCCATCGCCATTGCCCAGGCTGATGAATTTGTAAATAGCAGCGAAGAAGGTCTTGGACGGGAAATTTCTCAGGGCGGGGCTAATGTTTCCGGCGGTCAAAAACAGCGCCTGGCAATAGCCCGGGCTTTGGTCAAAAAAGCCCCCATTTACATATTTGACGACAGTTTTTCTGCACTCGATTTCAAAACGGATGCAGCCTTGCGCAAAGCATTGAAAGTGAAATCATCGCAAAGCACCATCCTGATTGTGACCCAGCGGGTTTCCACCATTCTGCATGCCGACCAGATTATCGTGCTGGATGATGGAGATATCGTAGGAAAAGGAACCCACAAAGAATTGATGAAGACTTGTGAAACTTATCGCGAAATTGCATTATCGCAGTTAAGCATGGAGGAGCTGGCATGATGAATCAAACCAACCGCGATTCCAGTTCCTCGCAAGTGAGACCAAAAGCCATGCCCAGACCAGGTTTTGGTGGTCCTGGCGGTGGTCCGCATGGCATGATGAGCGGCGAAAAAGCCCGTGATTTCAAGGGCACCATGAAGCGCCTTATCCAGTACCTGCGCCCATTCCAGGTTTCCATCCTGGTGGTCATCCTGCTGGCATCCATTTCCACCGTGTTCACCATTTTCGGACCGAAAATTCTGGGCAAAGCCACCACCCGCCTGTTTGAGGGAGTGATGGGCATGATTGCCGGCACGAGCACAGGCATTGATTTTCCCTACATCGGGAACATCCTGCTCCTGATCGGTGGCTTATACCTGGTCTCGGCTCTGTTTTCTTACATCCAGGGCTGGGTGATGGCTGGAGTGACTGCCAAAATTACCTACCAGTTCCGCAAAGACATCTCCCAGAAAATCAACCGCATGCCGCTCAAGTATTTTGACGGCACCAATCACGGCGAGGTTCTCTCGCGCATCACCAATGATGTCGATACCGTCAGCCAGTCCATGAACCAGAGTCTGACCCAAATCATCACCTCGGTGGTGATGGTGGTGGGTGTGCTCATCATGATGCTTTCCATCAACCTGGTGATGACGGTTGTTTCCTTAATTGTCATTCCGCTTTCAGCGTTTGTAACCTCCTGGGTCATCAAGCGCTCGCAAAAATACTTTAAACAACAGCAGGATTACCTGGGGCATGTCAACGGGCACGTGGAAGAAATGTACGGCGGGCACCAGGTCATGAAAGCCTTCAACGGGGAAGAAAAAAGCCTGCTCAAGTTCGATAAATTCAACAGTGTGCTATTCAGTTCCGCCTGGAAGTCACAGTTCCTTTCGAGCATGATGATGCCGGTCATGAACTTCCTGGGTAACGTCAGTTATGTGGCAGTGTCCATCCTGGGCGGCTGGCTTGCCATCCGAAACGTCATCACAGTGGGTGATATCCAGGCATTCATCCAGTACGTGCGCTCCTTCAACATGCCCATAGCCCAACTGGCTAACATCTCCAATGTGCTGCAACAGACCGCGGCAGCCGCCGAACGTGTCTTTGAATTCCTGAACCAAGATGAAGAAGTATCCGAAGCCAGCGACCCTGTGCAGATACCCTTTGTCAAAGGACAGGTGGAGTTCAAGAACGTGCATTTTGGCTATAACCCGGACAAGGTCATCATCAAGGATTTCTCCGCCCGGATTCAACCAGGGCAGCGGGTTGCCATCGTCGGTCCCACCGGCGCGGGCAAGACCACCATGGTCAAACTGCTGATGCGTTTTTATGATGTGAACAGCGGTGCCATCCTGGTGGACGGGCACAATATCCGGGATTTCACACGCCATGCATTGCGGAAAACCTTCGGCATGGTATTGCAGGATACCTGGCTTTATAACGGGACAATTATGGAGAATATCCGTTACGGGCGTCCGGATGCCACGGATGAAGAAGTGTTTGCCGCTGCCAAATCCGCGCATGTTGACCACTTTATCCATACCCTGCCGGACGGTTACAACATGGTTTTGAATGAAGAAGCCTCGAATGTCTCCCAGGGTCAAAAGCAGCTATTGACCATCGCCCGGGCAGTCCTGGCTGACCCCAGGATTCTGATCCTGGATGAAGCGACCAGTTCGGTGGATACCCGTACCGAGGTTCTCATCCAGCGTGCTATGGCGAGCTTAATGAAGGACCGTACCAGCTTTGTGATTGCGCACCGTCTTTCCACCATCCGTGATGCAGACCTGATTTTGGTAATGCAGGATGGCGATATCGTGGAACAGGGCAGCCATAAGGCTCTGCTGGCACAGAATGGTTTTTACGCTGAGCTGTATAACAGCCAGTTTGAAACCGCAGCCGCGGCGGTCTGACACCCAGGCGCAGGGTATCTTGTCCGGGTGTGGTATGTATGATAGAATTCTGGCGCACCGGTAGAATCCGAACCTGGAGGGATGGCCGAGAGGCTTAAGGCGCCTGTCTTGAAAACAGGTATGGTGAAAGCCATCGTGGGTTCGAATCCCGCTCCCTCCGCTGGGGCGATTGGGGAGGTGCCAGAGTGGCCGATTGGGCTCGCCTGCTAAGTGAGTGCTGGGATGAAACTCAGCCGCGGGTTCGAATCCCGCCCTCCCCGCTGAAGACCTGATTATAAATCGGGTCTTTTTCTTTTCACCCGCAGGTCCCCGGAAGGGGATGGTATTCGAATCCCGCCCTCCCCGCTGAATGACCATGATCTGCCGACATGGCAGGTCTTTTTCGATTTCCACCCGCGGGTCCCCGGAAGGGGATAGGATCAATAGCTACCTGAGGGCATCTGTTGCGGCGTGAAGGATATTTTTTGGGACCTACCAAAAGGTTTTCGGAAACGCCTTTTGAAAACATGTTGGTTTTATTTGAAGCGAAATATCCAAACAGCATTCTACTGATTGAATTCCTGTATAATTATTCCAATTCCCGAAAACAAGAATAACTTTCCAGGATAATCCTTGTCACTTGAAAGAAAAGCGGTCTTGATTGGATTCAAAGCGGCAATAAAGCCAGAACGATATTTTTGACACGTCACCAGGGAGACACCCACCTGGGTTTGGATGAATAATCCCATCCACCAGCATACGGATTGGGAAATAGCCTAAGCCTTACTTGGCTGCAGCATCACCCCGACTTATTCATAGAAGATTATTGACCACCTATCCTTAATAAAAAGTGCTTTTTAGGTCATTTTAATTAAGAATTAATTTGCGAAAGGTTTCTATAAATGTTAAATGAAATTTGTTTTTCACGCGGCTGGCAGATCATACAGGATGTTTATGATATTGGCGAAGAAAAGGAAATTTATAGGTCAAATTTCGATCCCACGAAAATTTGTCTTAAGTTATCTGAATGGGAACCAATTGAAAAACTTGGGCACTTACAGGTTATTTTATCTGATAAGCCTTATTTCGGTCGTGAGCTGAGGTATTTCAACCAGTCCCCCTGGTGGTATCGATATGAATTTGAACTTCCGATTGAAAATAATGGTAAACCGGCACGATTATGGTTTGAAGGTGCGGATTACTATTGCAAGGTATGGTTGAACGAACAATTGATTTGTGAGCATGAAGGATATTCGACGCCCGTTCAGCTGTGAAGTGGGTGATCTACTCAAATCTACTGGCCCAAACCTTCTGATAGTAAAAGTGTGGTCTCCCTGGGATAAAGAACTGGATATACGAGACATGTTTAAAGGAACCTATGAACATGATGATACCTTTATCCAAAGGGATGTAAATCCTGTGGGCTTGTGGGGAATGGTAAAACTGATTTTTCATGAAAGTATTTATATACAAGAAAAACCACAGATCGATACAGAAAATTCACCAACCGCAAATTCGGCTGATGTCAGTATAAAATTTAAGGTATCCTCCAGCGAGGTGAATAAAAGTATTCAATTGATATGCAGGATTCATGAAAAGAATACTGGTGTTAAAGTTTCTACCGTAGAACGTGAAGAAATAACGCTTCAAGGTGAAACACCCATAACTTTGACCGCAATTATTCAAAACCCAAAACAGTGGCAAACTTGGGACCGTGGGGAACCATGGCTGTATGAAGCGGTTATCGAATTATGGGCGGATGAGGTATGTTTGCAGGTCATTAAAGAATGTTTTGGCATACGGAAAGTTGAGATTCGACGAACGAGGGAGGAAACATCATTTCTCCTAAATGGGAAAAAAATCTACGTGCGTGGAACCACATATTTCCCAGACATATACATTTCCGAGATGCATTACTACCGTTATTATCGAGATTTGGCAGCCATCAAACGGGCTGGTTGTAATGCGGTGAGGATTTATGTCCATGTTGAAAAAAAGGAATTTTACGATCTTTGTGATGAGCTGGGTATTATGATTATCCAGGATTCTGATTTCAACTGGGGTCATCCAACAGATGTTACATGGCAAACCCGGGCAACGAAAGTATTTACCGAGACAGTCAACATGTTACGCAATCATCCCTCAATTATCTGTTGGATATGTATGAACGAGCCAAGAGGCGGTCCCGAAGGTGTTTTCATGACAACCTCACCAGGACCCCAGTTCGTTGAAATGGTAACTAAAATAGATCCATCGAGACCTTATATTAAGGGATCAAGTTGTAGTGATGACATTGAAAGTGGTGATAGCCATAATTATGTGGGTTCTCTGAACGGTGAAAACACCCATTATACGGATATTTTTGGCAGTGTAGAAAAGTTCAATACGGAATTTGGTTTTGACGCGCCACCATGCAGGGAGAATTTGGAGCGAATCCCAGAACTATATAACAGATTAAAAGGAATTGTTGATGATATTGACAGTTTGCAAAACTACCAGTACCGCTTGTTGAAGTTTTACATTGAACATTATCGTCTCCTGAAATATAAGCCCTGTTCCGGATACTTCCAATTCTTGTTTATCGACCTCTGTCCTCAAAGTTTTTATGGTGTATATGACTGGTGGGGAGTGCCCAAAGGTGGGTTAAAGGCTTTTGAAGAAAGCGGTCAGCCTGTTGGGGTTTTCATGGAGTATAAGGATCAACCTATCGCTTTATGGGTAGTAAACGATTATTTAAAAGCTTTTCATGATTGTCATGTAGAGTGGATTGTATGCGATGGCAATGGCTCAGTGTTGTTAAGAAACTCAAAGATTATCGATATTCCTGAAGACTCAATTAGCAAAGTGTCAGAGCTTTCATTTTCAGTTGTATCAAGTGTTAAATACAATGTAAGTCTTTACATTTGGGACAGTAATGGCGAATTACTTGCTAAAAATATATATGAAGACGCATTTAATTTTCCTGCGCACCCTAAGGGTCATCCTATGCGGATGAATAGTGAATTAGGGATGAGACTATACTCAAAATGAGATGAAATATTAACCTGAAGAGACAAGGATCTTTTAGAACGCCATCTTCGCTTTTGGATGTGTACATCAGTTGATCAACCTTTGGTTTGGACCTCACGGAAGGGCTCTTTTCCGGGGCAGGTCAATAATACTTAGCTTGAGGTTGGCTTCCCTACCTGTAAACAACACAGTAGAGATATTAGGTTGACACGCTATGTGGTCCCTTGCACGTTTGAAAGTGTAGAGACAATATCGGCGTCCGATACTGCTTGTTCAAAGAGTGTTAATTTGTAAATCACTGAACTTCGCCCGCCCTCCCTGCCCGAATAAATAATAAATCTGTAAATGAGATGGGTTTGCATTGAATCCCATTCAAATTATTCTACCCAGGCAGAATGATTAAGGATTTGTCCCTGATGTTTCACCTGAATTTCAAATTTACCGTCGCAAACCTTCAGTTAATCGTCCGCTAAAGATTAACCTTTATAATGAAGTGACCAAAAAGAAAGAGGAAAATTAATGGGTATGCATGGACATGGCGGGATGCGGGGAATGATCAATTCCCCGGACAGTAAACCAAAAATCACGAAGAGCATGCTGATGCGCGTGCTGCAATATGCCAAACCGTACCGCTGGCTGATCATCGGCATGCTGGTGCTGATTCTCGCGCATACGGGCTTAATGCTGTTAACGCCGCTCATTTTGCGGGATCTGATCGATAAAACCATTCCCGGCAAAAGACATCAGCCGCCTGATTTTGCTGGCGTTGGCGCTGCTTTTGATCCCCGCATTCAACGGCGCTTTCAATGTCATCCAGCGGCGGCTGAACTCGCGGGTGGGCGAAGGCGTGATCTATGATCTGCGCCTGGCGCTGTATGCCCGCCTGCAGCGCATGTCGCTGCGCTTCTTCACCAACACCAAAGTCGGCGAGCTGATGAGCCGGCTGAACAACGATGTGGTCGGCGCCCAAAATGCCATCAGCAGCACCATCGTTGGCATCAGTCACCCAGCTCGTCCAGGCGGTGGCAGTGCTGGCTGGTGATGCTGACGCTGGAATGGCGCCTGACGCTGATCAGCGTGGTCATTCTGCCGCTGTTCATCCTGGCGGCGCGCCTGTTGGGCAACCCGTCTGCGCGACATGGCCCGCAAACAGATGGAAGCCAATGCCCAGATGAACGCCATGATGAACGAGACGCTCAATATTGGCGGCGCGCTGCTGGTCAAGCTGTTTGGCCGCCGACCAGCTGGAAGTCGACCGCTTTGGGCAGCGCGCGGCGCAGGTGCGCGACCTGGGCGTGCAGCGCGCCTTTACCGGATCCATCTTCATGGCCATCATCGGTCTGATCAGCGCAGTGGGCACGGCCCTGGTGTATGGGTTGGGCGGATATTTTGTCATTCAGGGTGCATTCACCAGTCGGCACGATCGTGGCTTTTGGTGCCTACCTTGGCAGCCTGTATGGCGCATTGCAGGGTCTTTCCAACGCACCGGTCGAGTTCGCCACTTCGATGGTCAGTTTTGAGCGGGTATTTGAGGTGATCGACCTGCCGGTGGATATCCCCGAAAAGCCGGATGCGGTGGTACTTGAAGACAGTCCGGGGCGAGATTGATATTTGAAGATGTCTCTTTTAAATACGAATCCGGTGATGAACATGTCCTCAGTGATGTGCACCGCTATGGCAGCATGGATAACGTCACCGCTGTTCTTTCGGGTGCACAATCCGACAGGCAGAGGAACGACGAAGCAGTCCATCGCAGCCAGGCGCGCAGCACCGCGCTGGAAACAGGTCAGCTTTCGGGCCGAACCGGGCCAACTGGTGGCACTGGTGGGCCCCAGCGGCGCCGGCAAAACCACCCTGACCTATCTCATCCCCCGGCTGTACGATCCCACCGAAGCGGCATCATTCGCATTGATGGGCATGACCTGCGCGATGTGACGCTTGAATCACTTGTCCGCCCAAATCGGCATGGTCACCCAGGAGACCTACCTGTTCCACGATACCATCCGCACCAACCTGCAATACGCCCGTCTGAATGCCAGCCAGGCAGAACTGGAAGCCGCCTGCCGGATTGCCAATATTCACGATTTTATCCAGGCGCTGCCGGATGGCTATGACACCATCGTCGGCGAGCGCGGTTACCGCCTGAGCGGCGGCGAAAAACAGCGCATCGCCCTGGCGCGGGTGATCCTCAAAGATCCGCGCATCCTGGTGCTGGATGAAGCCACCAGCAGCCTGGACAGCGAATCGGAAGCGCTGATCCAGGATGCGCTTGGCAAGGTGATGGCGCAGCGCACCAGCATCGTCATCGCCCACCGCCTGAGCACCATCCTGGCCGCTGACCTGATCCTGGTGATTGACCGGGGCAGGATAGTGGAAAGCGGTACCCATGCTGCTTTATTGGAACAGGGCGGGCTGTACGCCAGCCTGTATCAAACGCAATTCCGGAATCGCAATCTCGAAGGGGTGCTTGAATCTTAACTTGGAAGCCAGGTTGGAATTTGTCGAGATGGCAAGAAAAAACCGGTAATTAGTTAGAACACATATTCTGTAAAAAATCGAAATTCATGCTTGCAAATACGCTCAGAACAGGCTATTATTACAGGAGAGGGTACAAATAGTACAGCAAAATCGTGGTGCTCTCAATTCGTTCTATGGATCTCGAAAGGAGATGTAATATGGAATTTGAAGGATATTGTGTCAAGTGCAGAGAAAAACGAGTTGTAAAAAACGGTGAAGTAAAAGTAACCGAAAAAGGTCGAAAAATGGCTCAGGGTCCTTGCCCGAAATGCGGCACAAAAGTGACCCGTTTTATGGCGAGCGACAAGAAAGCATAATTGCTGCGCCAGGCTGTTTCAGGACGTACATCTCCTGAATTTTAAAAATATCAAGCGAAGCGCCCTACACGTGTAGGGCGCTTTTGCATTCCCCCTACAAAAAATACAGGCAGCATGTTCGCAATAATGCCTGTGCCTGGGATAAGTATAATTAGGGCATGACAACAGTTGTGATTGGCGCGGGTGCATCGGGGATGGCGGCTGCCTTGCAGGCTGCCTGGCATCGGCGCATCGGTTTCGTTATTTGAACGGAATGCAGTGCCTGGAAAAAAGCTGCAGGTGACCGGCAGTGGTCGCTGTAATATCACCAATGACGCAGTAACTGCAGAAAAATACACCTGCGCAGATGCAGCCTGGATGGAAACTTTGCTCTCGCATTTTGGGGTTTCCGACCTGCTGGATATGCTGCAGGAAATCGGAATCCCGGTTTACAAGACGTTTGATGGCTGGTATTACCCGTTATCCAACTCTGCCCAAACCGTGGTGGATAGCTTCGGCTGGGCTTTGCAGCAGGCAGGCGTACAGACCCGCTTTGCCACCCAGGTGCAGGATATTCAGCAGGAAAAAGATGGTTTCAGCGTTACTTCCGTCAGCCCGGAAGGGAGAAGGCGGGACCATTTCTCCCAGGTCATCGTTGCAGCCGGGGGTAAGTCTTTTCCCTCGCTTGGCTCGCGTGGAGAAATGTTTCCCATCCTGGAACACCTGGGGCATACTGTGCTTCCCAAGCGACCTGCCTTGGCACCAGTTCTGGCAGATGTGTCCAGCGTGAAAGCGCTTCAGGGTGTACGATTGGACGTGGGTGCCACCTTGTGGGAAGGCTCTAATCGAATTGCCTTTGCGGCTGGCAACCTGATTTTCACCCAGTGGGGGTTGAATGGTCCAGCGGTGATGGATATCAGCCATCACATCTCAGCCCGCCCAAACGCCAAAATGTCTATCACGCTCAACCTGCTGGAATTCTGCAAGTCTGCATTTGATGCATTGCTGATGCAGAAGCGGACAACTGCGATACCGCTGGCTGTTTTTCTGGGCGCGTTCTTCCCTCCCAGGGTTTCTGATTATTATGTACAGCAGGTTGGATTACCATCCGATGTTTCATTGAACCAGGTAGATGATAAGACACTCGAAAAACTGGTTGCCAGTCTTCAAGAAACCCGGCTCCCGGTAAAAGGGGTGAAAGGCTTTGAGTTTTGCCAGCTTTCAGCGGGCGGTGTACCGGTTACGCAAGTTCACCCCCAAACGCTGGAATCGAAACTGGTCAAAGGATTGTATTTGACCGGCGAAACTGTGGATGTGGTTGGTCCATGCGGGGGATATAACCTGCAATATGCTTTCAGCAGCGGTGCCCTGGCAGGCAGGGCAGCAGCAACGGCTGACCAGGGTATTCCAGGTAAATAACCCCTAATTGAAACAGGCGATAAAGCAACAGCATGTTCTTGACAGCATCAGCGCACCGTGTATAATCGTGCTAATTTGGAAAAATGAAACACCAGGTAAATGGAAATCTAGGCTTCTTAATATTCTTTTCCAACAAACTGAAGGAAATGTAGGTATATTTAGCAATTAACGACCAATATTCTATATCGCGGTGGTCAAGCAAATACATCCCCCATATCAATCAAAAAAAGAAAAAGGAAGCAGGTGAGCATTGAGCTGGTTTGATAACATTTGCGGTGCAGTAAAAATTGCGGGCACGCTGGTTTTATCCCCTTTCTTGCGCGGCTGGTACAACCGCTGGGGAGCAACACCTGAAGAAGTACGGAATACTTACCCGGGAGATGACCTGGTTCCGGATTCCAAGTTAGGCTATACCCGGGCGATAACCATCCACACTGCTCCGGAAAAAGTTTGGGCATGGCTGGTCCAACTGGGACAGGGACGCGGCGGGATGTACAGTTATGATGGACTGGAAAACCTGGCTGGATGTGATATCCACACCATTGAAAAAATTATGCCTGAGTTTCAGCATTTACAGACGGGTGACCTTATCCGGCTGGGTAAAAAAGGCTATCCATGCTTCCGGGTCGCCAGTATCGATCCGGGACACAGCCTGGTGTTGATTGGTGCCGATCCCAAAACAGAACTGGTGGGAACACCTGATCCGCAGGCGGTCAAAGGGTATTCCATTGCGACCTGGCAATTCATTCTCCAGCAGGTTGGAGAAAAGCAAACCCGCTTAATTTCACGGCAGCGACTGGATTTTACGAAAGATATGGCATGGATCTGGCGATTGACAGAGCCGATCGGTTTTATCATGGAACGGAAAATGTTATTGAATTTCCGGAAATTAGCACAGGCGAATTGACAAGCTGTATCTGAAATATTCCAGAATGCTGCGCATCTTTCCTTCATTAAGTGTTGCAGTCAGTCCGGTGGAACTGGTTGTATTCCCGCTGATTGCGACACTAAATAGTGTTTTGATATTGCTGCTCCTCTGGCGCATAAAAGGAAAAATAATACCAAACAACTTAAAAATTAAAGTATCAGTGAATACAAAAACTGATACTTTTCTAATATCTTCAGTGAATTGACCATTTTCGCAAATACGCAAAAATGCCTATATGAGCGGTGGTAAATACGCTGGTTATTATTCCTTCTGGGTACTATAAATCAAACGGGCACTCAGTATCAAAAAGGTTGCATTAATGAAGGTAATCCAATTCTCCGAATGTGAGATTCCGTTGAATAGTATTTCTAAAAAGCAGGTAGAAACACTTATCGTTACGCTAAATTCGATACCTGGTGTTGAATCCATTAATTCCAATCCAAAAACTGATTCAATCAAAATAGTCTATGATACAAGATTTGCTGATTTCCTTGACTTCTACCAGGAAATTAAGAATGTTGGGTATCGATTTATTGAAAAGGATGTGGTATTGCAAATCACAGGGATGAATTGTGCCTCTTGTTGTGTTCATCTTGAAGGTGCTGTTAACGAACTTCATGGGGTTACTTTCTCTTCCGCCAGTTTAAAATCAAATACACTCCAGGTTCGATACCTTTCAGAGATAATCCCACTTAAATCGATAAAACAATCAATAAAAAATATTGGGTATCAGGCTGCTTTACAATCCCAATCAAACGCTGGCATTGGTTGAGCAAATCCGGGTTATATTTCATTCAAATCCGGAATTTATGAATTGCTTGGCGCAGTGATTGGTTGCTTCTTCTCAAGAAATATTGAAAAACTCAACCTATGCGAACTAAAATTCTTCACCACTGGTTTCTTGAATTTATTCTGATATTCAGTTTAATCAATGGGCTGCCTTTTGCTGCACCATTATTCTTTGAGATAGGTTGGGAATTTCCTGCCAGGATTATCTACTTCATCTACTCTTTCTTGTGTCATCAATTACCCCAGAGGTCTTACTTTTTGTTTGGCGATAAGTTTATGTACACATTAGGAGAAATACAGACCCAATGGCAAAACACCTATGATTTTGGCGTGCTGCGAAAGTTTATCGGTAATCCAGAAATGGGGTGGAAGGTTGCCTGGTCTGACAGAATGATTTGGATGTATGGCAGCATCCTCGTTTGCGGATTGATTTGGGTATTTTTTAAGGCATAAAATCAGGGCATTACCTTTGTGGGGACTTATTCTATTTATCACGCCAATGGGCATTGATGGATTTACCCATCTGTTCAGTGATTTATCCGGGCTTGGTCTAGGCTTTAGAGATGTAAATGTATGGCTGGCTGTTTTAACAAACCATTCTTTGTCCCCATTTTTTTATACAGGTGATGGTTGGGGTTCATTCAATTCCTTGATGAGAATAGTTTCCGGAGTTCTTTTTGGTGCTGGTATTGTATGGTTTGTTTTCCCCCAACTTAATGATTTGTTTCAACACATCCTTGTAAAGAAACAATAAGAACTACAAAAATTTCGAGAATAATAAAAAGTTCCTGGAATTCAATAGAGATACCACAATCCCTGATGTGATATTTTCACTCTTCTGACTTGGCGATGTTGGATGGAATCAATCCCATGGATACAGCCTTCATGACCGCATCTGTACGGTTTTCAGCCTGGATTTTTTCGAAAATTCTGGCAAAATGACCCTGCACAGTACGCTCGCTGATAGAGAGCTGCAAGGCAATTGCTTTATTTGTTTTCCCCTTGGCTGCCAGGGTAAGAATTTCCATCTCCCTGTCAGAAAGGTTGCTTGTTGGGGAAAATAATTTCTGTGATGTAAGATGGGTCATAACTTTTGTGATTATGGCTTTATCGAGTACAGATTTGCCCGCATAAACATCCCGGATTGCTTGAATAATGTCTTTTGGGTGGGCAGTTTTGAGAACATATCCATTCGCGCCCGCGTTAGCACTGCGGAAATATACGGATCCTCTTCATAAGCAGTTAATACCAACACTCCAGTTGACCAATGATTCGCTCGAATATGGCGGGTCACTTCGATCCCAGATGCTTTGGGCATTTGAATGTCCAGAACTGCCACATCCGGTTTAATTTCTTCGATTAATCTTTTGGCTTGTTCACCATCATCGGCTTCTGCCACAATTTCAAAATCACTTTCTAAATCGAGAAATTGGCGTATTCCGGCTCGTACAATTAAATGGTCATCAGCTAAAATGATGCGGATTTTGGGGTGCGAATTCATAATATTATCCTTTACATTAACTTTCACACATCCAGAAATTCAAATAGAATCAATTCGATGAATAATTATCACTGGATAATTGAATTTGAATAAGCGTGCCTTTACCCAAACTCGATTTAATCACAAGTTTTGCTCCAATTAATTCTGCGCGCTCATAGATACCAAGCAAGCCAAAGTGACCCCCTTTGGAGAAGTCCATTGGATTGGCGGGGGCAATAAAACCTAGCCCATCATCTTGAATTTCCAGTTCTAGAGTGTTCTCTCTGAAGATTATTGAAACCCAAATATTTTGGGCTTTTGCATGGCGAACCGCATTATTAATCGCTTCTTGGGCGATACGGTATAACGCCATTTCATGATCAGGTTCCAACCTGCGTTCTGTTCCTTCCAACCTGAAGTGAATTGTGGTTTCATCCGGTTGGTTTTTCTCCTTTGCGTTCATTGCTAAAGCAGTTGCAAGCCCTAAATCTTCAATGTAAATTGGTCTCAGACCGCGAACAATACTACGCAGAATTCTTACCTCCTTGGTCCACAAGAGATAGAACTTGCGAAAGAGATTTCTCGACTTTTGGGTCTTTGTTCCAATGCAAGGCAAATTGGGTATATTGTCCGAGTGCAATAAACGTTTGAAGCGTATCATCATGCAATTCGCGGGCAAGATTGCGCCGTTCTTTTTCCACACTCTCGGTTATCGCACCAACATAACCGTGCAAGTTATTCTGTGCTTCCTGTAATCGTCCAGCCATTCCACTAAGGGTTTCCTGGAGGTGACGAATTTCAGGTACACCGCCAACCGGTTTTGTAATGGAAACAAAATCTCCTGCAGCCAATTCTTGGGCTTTAACCTCCAACGACTGCATTGGTTGAACAATTTTTCGCAAACCAAACCATAAGGCAAGCAGGCTTAATCCTAAAATAGGTATAAGTATGATTGGAGCATACTGGGTCACTCGTAATAGTGGACTTGCTATATCTTCCCACGATTCTTCAATCAATAATGCCCAACCAACGGAAGGCACTGCGCTTGTTGCAATTACGTGTTCGCCTTCATCGGTTTGCAGATATTGGATATCGCTCTTTCCTTTTAGCGCTGTTTGAATACCTGGATAGGTTGATGAAATATACGACGAAGAGTTCGCAGCATTTGAAAATAAAATGCGAAATTTATTGTCAACAACGGATATTGAAGCTGCATCATCAATGGAAATTACCGACAAACTGTCTGCAAGCATCATTTGGGGTGAAAATAATCCAATCAGGGAAAAACCATTTTCGCTGGTTGCTATGACAGGCTGGTAAATTTAATTCCTGGAAGAAATGACTGGCAGAAATACCGGTATGTCAATTGGGGTGTCTTTCATGCTGGCTAGAATTAATCGCCAATCTGTTGATTTACTTATTTGTTGGATAACCATGTTCTCTGAAATGGCAGCAACCTGACCTTTGTCTCCAACTAAGGCAACTCCACCATCAAAGATGGCAAGTTCTTCAGCAAAATTATCCAAAACATTTTCTGCAGCATTGCTCATCTGATCGCTTTTTGTTAATAACACCAGGATTTCACCACGGTGGTAGATTTCTTTTTCCAGGCTGAGCGCGGTTGATTGAACGGAAAGCAAATTTCGATCTGCCACCAATGAACGCATTGCCTTATGGTGCAATTGGAGACTTCCAAAAGTGACCAGCAATACTAATGTTGTGAGAGGTAGTACAGCAACCAGGAATAGTTGCAAGGTAACACCCCGCCAAAGTCGGTTGGGCAATTTAGTTGTTCTCAAATTATTCATCTGCATAGGTTTGTTGACAAGTCTCATTCATAATAATACTGAGATTCTAAACGAAAAAGGACTATTTTCGTTATCAAATTACCCAAAGCAGCATAATTGCGCCAAGCAGTACCATTGCGATTCCATACCATAACCTGATTTAAGGAATGCTCTCGTTCCCAACCTGCCCAACGTTTAGCAATGTAGCGATTCCCCAAGGATATGAGGATTATCACGAGCGGAAGAACGAAAATCAGGTTGTAAATAAATAAATATACCAGACCCCACGAAAAAGTTGTCTTGGCATTGAGCAAGGTGATGATTGAGACATAAATTCCACCTGAGCAAGGGAAGGTGCATAATCCAACAAGAAAACCAGCGGCGATTGTGGTTGGCAAAGTTGCTTTTTTGATCAATTCTTGCGTTTTTTCGCCTGCAAATGCAGGCATATGAAGTTTTATTGGAAACCTGGGAAAGAAATATTCCGCAAGATTGATAATCCCCAAAACAATAAGTAACCAGGATCCAGTTCGCGCAACAAAATGAGGATCGTCGGACAATCTGACTGCCCTGAATAAACCCAACCCGATTCCAAAATAAACGATGAAAATCATGAGGATATAGACAAACCCTAACTGAAGTATCCGCCCTCGGGATTGACGTAAGGTAAACAAGAAAGCGATGAGAAGTAAAATGACAGCAAAGGCACACGGGTTTATGGAATCGAGCAATCCTGTTACCAGGACAGCAGGCAATAGCTCTTTGAGATTTGCCAAACCCACCGGCAATGCTCCAGTTCCTTTTTGAGCCTGGTTCAGTGCATCTTCAAATGCTGTGGATATTGTGAATGTTTGAACATCCCCCTTCCATGCCCAAAGTTTATATTCCGTTGGCTCACCATGCATTTTCGGCTGCCAGAGGACAAGTTTTTCCGGTAAATTGGGTGAACCAAGTGCATCCGCTATAAGGTTGGTTGGAACATGACCCAAAATCACCAGAGTTCCTTTGGGAGTTGGCACAAAAGCATAGAGCGAATTTGCGATAGAGCGCGGCAAGCCTATATCATCTATCATTTTGGAGAGTTTTTGCCGTTCTGCGGAAATGGTATAGTCATGGATTTCTCTCTCCAGATTAATGCCAGCAGCCTTCAGGGTAGGAATTAACGCATCCTCTGCATATGGCCAACAATCTGCACAGCCCGCAGAAAAGAAAATATGAATAACCGGGGTTGGCTCAGCGGTTTGCGCCTTTGCAGTGATATGCACAGACGCCAGTAGAAATGCAAGAATTAGCAATGAAGTAAGTAGATGTTTTCGCATATTTGTCTCATAATCCAGAATACATATGAATGATTGTGCGGAAAGGAAAACCATCGAAATTTCCAATTGAATATAGTAATTTGTTCCCATAATTTAGGGATGTGCAATTTTGCGTAACTAGTTATAGGCAAATATGCTTAGTAACCGCATACAAAAAGCGTAATTAACATTTTGGGTTGGATAATCAGGCAAATATACGTAATGATAATCAGGCATAAAAACACTACTTCAAAAACCTTTATCGCTTTAAACTTCTGGCTCGAATTATTAAAACCACTTGAAGGGAAAGCAATGAAATGATGCAACCAACTATGACTCACTATATGGAGCTACTCGCTTCCAACCAACCCTGGAATCTGCTATTGTTTATGGCAATTCCAGTGATTTTCGCCGAGTTCATCGCTGTTACTGAACTCTATATCCTTTTTACCAAAAACCTGAGTGGAACCATCCGAAAACTGAACAAAATTGCTGGAATCGTGATTGGAACGTATTTTCTTGGGATCTTTATTTACCTTTTTATTAATGTTGTTGTACCACTCACAGGTAGCGGTGGGTGGAGAGGAATTGGAGATGTAATTGCTGTAGGGTTCTATTTATTGGGAGTAATTCCCTTGGGCGGGATCGCCCTTCTTGAACTCGGTGTAATTGGCAAATCAAAAACCGATCAAGGGAAAATGGCATTACATGCTTCATTCGTGGGATTGTTTTTAATCGTTGCCCATATTGCCATGATTTTTGGAATGCTTGATCCAAATATATTAGCTTAATAAACGACTTTCAACACTCGTACGTACTAATAATTATTTCACTATGCAAGTCAATTTTCCTGACTATAGAAGAGTAAGCAATTATGCTTACTCTTCTATAGTATTTCAACGCTAACAGTCCATCACGGTAACCAGTAAACTGATATGCAATTATGTGTTGGAGGTAATATTGGCGCAAAAAAGATCGAAACAAATCAATCAAAAGAATAAGAGGCGTTTTCCAACCTGGATTTTGTTCATTATCGGTGCTTTGGTTATTCTCACAGGGTGGCTTTTAAGGGATACAATTTCCTCGAATAATGCAGACAGCATTATTTCGGAATCACCAAAAATCAAAGTAGATCGTGATACCTTTGATTATGGAAACGTACAACTTGGTACACCTATATATGTTGCAGTAAAGGTGACTAATATTGGCGCGAAACCTTTAGTGTTCGCTGAAGCACCGTATATTGAAATATTGGAAGGATGTTGACCTCCTGTACCTGCCATCGGTTCGATGGAATTAAAGTCAGGAGAAAGTACAATAATAAATATCCAGTTTTCCATGCATGGGGAAGCGATGAGTGGATTCCACGATTTTCGAGTGCATCTAAAAACAAATGATCCGATAGATTCGGATAAAATAATCACAATTCAATCGAATTGGGTTCAATAAGTAAATGGTCTGCTCAATAGAAAGAGCAGACCATTATTGTTAGGTAACCCGTCTTGCTTCAAATGTATCTTTGTTAAAAATTACTTCCCAACGCTATCAATCGTGTATGAGCCGTTTTTAGTTTTTCTGAATCCATTTTTTCCACCTGGCGGTCGTAAGTCAAATAGCCGTTGATTTCGATTTCAACATCGGTGGTCTGGGTATAAATAGCACCCGAAACTCCTTTTCGCACCAGCGGTTCAAGCTGATCATTCAGAAGATCCAGGTACGCAGCGGTCAGTGCTTCCTGACTGTCGAAAAAGCGATAACCAAACTTCTTGTCCTCATCCCAGGCATGCCCGCGACAGCAACAGGCTGTAACCACCAAATTCCGATATCACTGCAGCCCGGTGGGCATCTGGTTTGAGAACCGGCATACGTTTGAAGTAAAAATGTTTACTCTTAAAATCACCACCACCCTGGTCAAACCAACCGGAGGCATGATCAACCAGCCGGGTGGGGTCGTATGTCTTAACCAATCTGCCACCTGTTTGGCATCGAATTGCCCCCAGCTTTCGTTGAACGGAACCCATGCACCGATACAGGGAAAACTGTACAGGTGGTCGACCATTTCACGCAATTCTTTAAGAAACTGTTCGCGATGGCTTTTTTCTTGCCTGCCGGTGTCGTTACGTTTTAGGTTAGCCATGATTGCCAGGTAAGCCACGATATCGCTGTCGAGTGTCCCGCCATTCGGCATATCCTGCCAGACAATCATTCCCAGCCGGTCACAATGATAGTACCAGCGGGATGGCTCCACCTTGACGTGCTTGCGGATCATGTTGCATCCGATGTTGCGGGTGTATTCGATATCGAACAACATGGCTTCTTCCGATGGCGGGGTATACAGCCCATCCGGAAAATATCCCTGGTCGAGTGGACCAAAGAGAAACAGCGGCTTGTTATTGAGTGCAAAGCGCTTATTGCCTTGTTTATCTTTTACCAGGCTGAATTTGCGCAGCGCAAAATAGCTCTCCACCTCATCCAGCACAACGCCATCTCTTTCGAGTTGGATATGGAGCGGGTATAAATGGGGATCCTGGGGACTCCAGGGGCGGGGATTCGGGATGGTTAAAAGCAGGGGTTCGTTTGGGTTTGCCTGGCAGGCGGCTATTTCCTTGCCATCTTCCAGTACACTGGCTCGCAGGGAAAGGTCCGTGATATTTCCTCGCAGAGCTGCTTCGACACGCACTGTGCTGGTATCCAGGTCAGGTGTTATTTTCAGGCTGGCAATGCTGGTATCCGGCACCGGTTCCAGCCAAACGGTTTGCCAGATGCCTGAAACAGCCGTGTACCAGATTCCCCTGGGCTGTAGTTTCTGCTTGCCGCGTGCCTGCAGCCTGCTATCGGAGGGGTCATCCACGGCAATCAGCAGGTCATTCTCCTGCCCGTTAAGCGCGCCAGTAATATCAAAGGTAAACGGAACAAATCCGCCAGTATGTGTACCAACGGATATACCATTTATCCAGACCTGGCAGGAATAATCGACTGCACCAAAATGAAGCAGGATCTGGTTACCATGTCCATTCTTGTGGGCAATGAAAATTGCCGGTGATACCACAGGCGTTCTTCCGGCAACAGGGGACGCTGGACACCTGACAGCAGCGATTCCACAGCATAGGGAACCAGAATTTTTCCATCCATTGCTTCCGGCTTGTTTTGGTTTTGGGGAGTAATGGCAAAATCCCACCAGCCATTCAAATTCAACCAAGTTGGGGCGGGTCATTTGCGGGCGTGGATATTCCGGCAGCGGGATGGGGCTGGCGGGCTGCCAGGATGTGCGTAAAGAGTTACCAGCGGGCATGGTGTTCCTCGGCAAATCCAACCAGATTTTGTATCACAATATTTTCTCCTTCATCGGTGATGGCGGTGCCATCGTAATGTCCAAACATCTGGTGAACCTCGCTGTCAATGATACCCAGGCGGGTGGTGGCAATTCTCTCCGTAAATGGGGTGAAAGTTAAATCCAACCTGCCTTCGGAGTCTTTGAATTTCCAGGGCTTCATGTAATCACCGGTAGTATAGTCAAAAGGAACCGCTTCGAGTTTGTGTATTTTATTATCCAGTATTAGCGCGTTTTCTCCCGCCTTTGAAAGGTCGCCAAAACCGCACCCCAGGTTAATCCCAATTCTTCGTCCATCGGGCAAATAGCCAGATGCAGAAGCCCAGTTCCAGAATGAGGTATATTCCCAGACACCCCGACCCCAATCCAGCGATCCAACTGAAGCAGCCGGATCAAGACTTTCGTGAATATCCCCGTACCGCAGGCTGCCACTGGCTGGCATACAATTAATTTTGCGGTTGTAGTAAAAGCGTTTTGTTCCAATCGGGATGACAATATTCATCGATTCAAAATCTGGCGGGCAAGCCAGGTCAATCTCGGCTTCGATGCCGCGCCCATCGTGAAATCCTTTCCAACTTACCGAAAGATGGCGTCTGCCAGGTGAAAGGGTAAAACTCCAGGCGGGCTTTCTCATTCTCGAAATGGGTAGTACCTTCTGTACTGTTGCGTGGCAGCATGATCCCCTTCCCCAACGGAATTACGAGACCTTCTTCGTGCAGTTCCTTGGTTTGAAAATCCAGGGTATACACAAAGATATTGCCCGCATACCCCAGGTCGGCAACTGTGGCTGAAAAGAAACGCTGCGGTGTAAAGATGGCATAATAATCCCAGCGTTTGATGCGAAACCGTTGAAAAGCCTTGATCGTGTAAAAACGGCTGGCTTCCAGGTTGCAATCCAGTACAGGCTGGCGTGCCCAGCCCACCTGTGCCAGGCGACCATCATTATTCAAAAGAGGTCCAGGTTGGGTCAGTTCGTTTTGCATGGTTTCTCCTTTATTCCTTTACCCAGACAGTCATGCTGGATTTACCCCGATTAGCCCACAGAAAATACGGAATAAATGTGAGCGGCAAATTATCCTTACTCAATGCTTTCAGAATTTGGATTCCTCCCAACTGGTCTGGAACTTCCATGGCCTGGATGCTGGCTGGATTTGGGCTGTAGGTTAAAGATATCCAGGTTTGGGTTATCAATGCTTTCCAGGCAATACACCAACGGTCCGCGTGTTAACGCAACCTGACCGCGGTGGTTCTTTACTTTGGGGTGGGCATGCTGAATGACAGGGTTGCATGTCCAGTTCGATCTCCACCACATCCCCTGGACTCCACACGCGCTGGATGGTGTGCCAGCGGGCAAGCCGCGGGTCATATCCGCCAGCGGTTGGAGCAGGGGGAATAACCCCAGGCGAGAGTGGAATTTGGGTACCATTCAAGAACATCCGGGTGTTTTTACTCCACGAGGGAATGCGGAAGTGAATGGCATATTCGCTTTGGCTATTATCTGGTGCAGAAACTATGCTGCAGGTTACTCTGCCTTTCCATGGCAGGCTGGATTGCAAATCCAACCTTAACCCATCTACCCCCTGGTATGTGCTGCTGATATATTGATGTATCCACACAGCATTCTGCTTGTCGGAATAAATATATTGTGCCAGGGATGCCAGGGTACGGGACAGGTTGGAAGGGCAGCACGGGATTTCAAACCACGGCTTGCGGCTGATTCCCCCGTGGCACGCCAAAGGATTGTTGTAAAGATAGGCAGTGCCATCCAAACCCATCCCAACGGATATGGCGTTATACAACTGCCATTCCATCAGGTCGCTATAACAGGCTTTGCCTGTCAGTTGAGCCAACTCCCAGTTCCATAAAAAGCTGCCAATGGCGGCGCAGGTTTCAGCATAGGCGTATTCGGGGTCTAATTCGTAGTCTCTGCCAAAACTTTCCATCACGGGCAGGGAGCCAATCCCGCCAGTGAGATACATGCGCCGGGATACCATCCAGTTCCAGGCATGTTCCAGGGTGCGCAGCCTGGATTTATCACCTGTCAATCGGGCAAGGATGGATGCTGCAGTTGCGAGATAGGTGTAGCGCACTGCGTGGCCGACGGGTTTAACCTGGCTGTTCACCGGCTGGTGCTGCTGAAAGTACTTGCCCGTCAGGGCATTCCACATCCAGCGCAGTTGAATGTTTTTCGGCTTTTGGGCTGCATTACCCGCAGGCAGGGGATTTGGACGGGTTTCAGGATGCTTTGCAAAATATTGCTGTTTGTTCTTTTTTACCAGTGCACTGCGCTGATTTGCCTGGCGGTATTGCCGCAGCAAAGATAAACCAAAAAACCAGGTTCTGCCCCGGCGGTTAATAAATTGCTCTGCCATCTCCAGGTAGGGTTTATGGCTGGTCACCTGGTACAGGCGCAGCAAGGCGATTTCGATTTCTTCATGCCCGGGGGTAAAGATTGGCGGCTTGTTGGAGAAATCTGCCACAATTCTGTTGGCAGCATTACGGGCAATATCCAGCAACGTGGTTTGAGAAGTGGCAAGATAATGGGATACCCCCGCTTCAATCAAATGACCATGGCAGTATAATTCGTGCTCGATTTGTAAATTCGCCCAGCGCACCTGGGGAAAATGGACCTGGTTGTACGTAAAGAGGTAACCGTCAGGCTGCTGGGCGCTACCGATAAGGCTGATGAAATCGTTCATCAATCCAGCCAGTTTCTCATCCTTGTGCTGTGCATAGATGCGGGCAGCTGCATCCAGCCACTTGTAGGCATCTGAATCGGCAAAATACCAGCCTTCACGCCACCCATCAATTTCACCAGCCGCAATGCGGAAATTATTAATGCAGCCAGATTGTTCCAGCATCTGCCATTGGTGAAAAATGGCTTGCTTTGCATTCACATCCTGGCGGTCATACCAATAGCCTGGCGAAAGAATCACGGGCATTATTGTACCTGGCCGGGTTTTCCAGAAGAACGGATAAAGAACAGGGGGATGAGGGAAAGCAATGAGATTGCCGAACCAACCTGGAAGATGATGGGTACGGGCACAAATCCAGCCTGTCCGTTGAGGGTGGTTGGAATTCCATATGCCTGAATAAGGCTTGAGCCAATCCAGGGTCCAAGCATCATGGGTATGGCGATCCAGAAAATCATGCGAATCCCCAAAAACTTGCCGCGATTCTGCTCAGGTAATAAATCCTTAAGCCAGGCGACGGAGGCGATGCTGCCAGCCAGGGCGAATGCCTGCCAGAAGAAACCAGTCAGGGATAATAAAGGCAATGTGGTCACCAGTGAAAGCAGTACACCGCCGAGACTGCTGACAACAGTGGCTATCGCAATCATGAATTTCTTACTCCAGCGGTCTGCCAGGATGCCAAAGGGGATGGCAACAATTGCGCTGCCGACCATTACTGCTCCGCCGATGATGCTGAATTCGGATTTGGATACACCGATGTAGTTTTCGAGATACACGATGAGGTAAGGAAATGAGACATTCATTCCGATGCTGCTAATCAAGATAAACAACATCAGGATGAATAGCTGCTTGTTCTGTCTTAGCGTATCCAACTGGAAAAGTTCTGCAAACTCTTTCCAAAAAGGCGGCCGCACCAGGTCTTTTTCTGGCGATGGGGCTACATCCTGTAACAGGAGACCCCCAACCAGACCCACCACCACTACAATCGCCCCCAGGGCATAGAAGAAGATGAAATATCCAACCGAATCGATCAGTATGCCGGCTGCAACCAGGGCAACAATTTGCGCCAGGAAGACGCTAAAGTTCAGTACGCCTTCCACCCGGCCGCGGGTATTACTGGATGCAATGTCAGTCGTCCAGGCGTTAAAAGCAGCGTCATTGGCGGTCGAACCAAAAAATGTCATAATCGAGTCCGCCACCACAACCATGAAAATTGCCACGCTGGTCACCTTGATATAGGCAACTGTTGGAAATAGTATGGTGGATATTCCCCACAGGATGTAACCAATTAATATATACGGGCGTCTGCGTCCCCACCGGCTGCGAGTACGATCACTTAACGTACCCATAATCAGGGTGGTCAGTGTAGCCGTGATGGCACTGAACGCCACCATCCAGGCAACCGGACGCGGGTCGGGAGTTATGGTGTCATATACAAAAGTGTTGAACCATGAGTTTTCAACTGCCCAGGCAATCTGCCCGGTAAGAGCCAAAGCCGCCATGACAATCCAGGCGCGTGGGGTAATGCGATGCGGTTCGGTGAGTTTCACTGTGTACCTCAGTGTTCGGGGATAGCATAATTGTACAGGAAAAATAAATCCTATTCGAGTGATGCAAAATATGCCAGAAAATTACTGAAACTTAAAGCACGCTGCTTATTGCGCACAATTGCTTTTTTCTGCTTGATATCTAAAAATTGTGAATGGTTTATCTTAACTGTCTGAAGGATTCTGCCCGTAAAAGCGGTTCGTTTCGCATTTCGTCCATTTCCAAAGGTCCGCTGACAATAAATGGTGACGGGTCATAAACGATTTTCTTTACCTGGTTATATACATTTGGCAGGAGCATTACGTCCAGCTGTACCTTCCAGGTCTTCCAGGGTGAGAAACAGCATGGTTTCACCTTTGGAAGTACGTACCCGATGGGAAGTCTGCCGAATCCCAGCCACACTGACCCGGGTACCTATCTGCCCGGCTGCCTCCAGGGTGGTGATGGCGCCCGCTTCCGCGATTTGTTTCTCAAATTTTACCAATGGGTGGGCGGCCAGGCTGATTCCCAATACCTGCTGCTGGGCATCCGCCAACTCGGACGCAGTCCAATCTGGTACATCTGCTTGTTCCAGGTCAAATAAGCCTGGCTGGCTGGATTGCCACTTGCCGCTCTCGACACGATTGATTATGGTTTGTATCGTTCCATAGCCTTCAAACGCGCCAACCCGTGCCAGGTTTTCCGCTTCCTGCTGGCGGGGATCAACTCGTGCCAGAAAATCTTCGAATGAGTGAAATGGACGTTCACGCAGGATACGGTCCTGTGTACGGTGAGTCAGGTCACGTACCTGGTCTAGCCCCATATATAATACTGGTTCGCCTTTCGGGTAAACTACACAAAACTGCTTTTTTGAATGGTTAACGTGGGGTGGTTTAATCGCCAATCCCATGCGGCGGATTTCGTTGATATACACCCGCTGACTGTAATATCCGCCCCAGTTGGCAAGTACGGCCGCCATAAACTCGGCAGGGAAGTGGGCTTTCAACCAGGCAGAACGCCAGGCTGCCAGGGCATACGAAGCCGCGTGCGCCTTTGGCAAGCCGTAACCGGCAAACGCAGCCATCAGGCTCCACAACTGCTCGCATATTTCAAGTGGAATCTGTTTCACGTCATGCACGGCATGAATAAAGCGCACATGAATATCTTCCATTTCGATATTAGAGCCGAAATGGCTGATGGCACGTCGTAACAGGTCTGCATCCGCCAGGGATAATCCTGCCAGTTCGTGCGCCAGACGCAGGACTTGTTCCTGGTAGAGAATAACCCCATGGGTTTCATCCAATATTGGGATGACTGCAGGATGCAAATGCTCCACGGGTTCAAGCTTTTTGTGGCGGCGGACAAATGCATCCCGCATACCGCCTTTGATCGGACCGGGTTTGTACAGTGCCAGCGCAGCCATAATATCATCCACACTGCTGGCATTTATTTCACGCAAGGTGGAACGCATGCCCGGACTTTCAATTTGAAAACATCCTATGGTTTGACCGTTAACCACCAGGCTGGAAGTTGTTTCATCCTTAAGCGGGATGGAATCGAGAACCTGCATCGCCGAAGAATATTTCAATTTGCGCCAGGATTGCACCTCGGCAGCCACATCTCCCAACACAGTCAGACCGCGAATCCCCAACAGGTCAATTTTAATTAATCCAAATGCCTGCACGGCTTCCATATCCATCTGGGTAATGATGACATTTCGTGATCCTGAGCGCTGAAGCGGGATGATACCAGCCAGCCTGCCGGGTCCCACCACAATACCCCCGGCATGAATCGAAAAATGCCGCGGCAAGTTGAGAATTGAGTCGGCGTCTTGAAAAATACGACGATACGCAGGTTGTTTGAATGAGGCAGCCAGCTCGCGAAACGGAGATGGTTCCGATGGATCCAACTCTTCGGATTTGTAAAAGAAAGCATAAGGCAAAGTACGGGATAGTTCATGTGCCTGTGTCGGGCTAAGTCCGTGTGCTTTGGCGACATCCCCCATGGCAGAGCGGGGTCGAAAACGGTTGATGGTGCCCACCATGGCAGTTTGGTCCTCGCCAAAATGTTCAAAAATATGGCGGATTACCTGATCCCTTCCACGGGAACAAATATCTGTATCGATATCCGGAGGCGAGATGCGGGCAGGATTGAGAAAACGTTCAAAATACAGGTTGTGCTTGATGGGATCGGGATTGGTGATACCCAGGCAGTAAGCAACCAGGGATGAGGCAGCCGAACCTCGCGAGGAGGTTGGGATTCCCTGCTGGCGGGCATACTGGATGATTTCTTCAACAATGAGGAAGACCGGTTCATATTGCAATTGGGCGATAATTTCAAGTTCATGATCCAGGCGCGTCTGGATGGAGGGCTTTATTTTTCCATAACGGATTACCGCACCAGATTCTGCCTTGTAGCGCAGTAAGCTGGCTGCAGTCATGTTTTCCGGCAGTTGAATGGAAGGAAAATTGGGTTTTCCAAGGGGTAATTCTAAATGACATCGGGCAGCGATTTCTTCTGTGGCAGCCAGCGCCTGGGGATACCCGCTGAACCGCTGCTGCATCTGTTCCGGGGAGAGGAATACGCACCCAGCAGGTGGTATATCGCCAGTTGACAGTTTGTCAATGGGGGTTGTCAACCGGATGGCTGCCAGTGTTTTAAGCAAATCCACCCTGGCAGAGTTGAGAGAATAAATGGGGTGCGTGGCAACCACCGGTAACTTATTTTTATCAGCCAGGGCAGCCAACCGCTCCATAACGACAGCCTGACTGCCGTCAGGATTACTGATACCAACATACAGGCTGTCGGGAAAAATCTCTTGAAGTTGCTGCAAGACCTGCCCTGTCCTGTCACCCTGGTCATCACTAATGGCAATCAATCCATCGCGATAGGTATTAAAGATGTCGAATGTGGCTGGTATTGGTTCAGGAAGGTGAAGATTAAGAAAACTGCTGACAGAACATAGATTCGACCAACCGGTTTCGTTCTGCGCCAGCAGAACAATCCGACGCGCTTTCTGCGTGCCTGGAAAATGGGATTCAAAGTCGACCTCAAGACCAAAAATTGGTGCTATTCCATTTTCAGTACAAGCCTGGTGAAATTCCACCACACCAGCCAGCGAAGAATGATCCGTAAGTGCCAGGGCGGGCATATTCCACCTTGCAGCCAATCCAACCAGCTCCAGCGGTGATGGTATGGCTTCAAGCATGGAATAATACGAGTGAGAATTTAGGTGTACAACCACAATGGTATTCCTGTAAATTAAGGTGTGTCAGCCCGAATTGAAACGCCTAACCGAGACACCCGATTGATAATTTCTGCGGGTTCCATTAATTAAAACCAGCATTTACGGATTTGCCCAATAAACTTCAAATCCGTTTAATTGTAACCATTTTCGATGTGAATCGAACGGGAATAGGCAGTATTAATGGAGTAAATGAATCTGTGTTAACCTGGTTGGGGTTGTAGATGCCCGCAGGATTGGCGGGTGATTAACCTGGTTGGAAGAACCGCCCGCCTGGCAGGCAGGTCATGATCCGCAATTCTTTCCAGCATGTATTGAATTGCAAGCTGCACCATTTCTTCTTTAGGCTGGGCAATCGTAGTCAAACGGGGAACAGTATATTCACCCAGGATGATATTATCGAAACCCACAATAGCCAGGTCATCAGGTACCCGGTATCCCAATTCGAAGGCTGCGCAAATAGCACCAACTGCCATCAGGTCATTACAAACAAAAATAGCACTGGGAGGTTCAGGCATTTGTAACAATGTGCGGGCTTGAACGTAGCCGGATTCGGAGTGGAAATCACCCTGCAGGATGAGGGAATCATCCGGGGTAATCCCTGCCGCAACAAGCGTATCCCGATATGCGTTCATGCGCAACGCGCTCAATCGCAGGGTGGAAGGTCCCATAATACAGGCAATGCGGGTATGCCCGCCTTCGAGCAGGTGAAGGGTAGCCAGCCTGCCGCCCTGGTAATTATCTGAAAGCACGGTATCGACCGGGAAATCTCCAAAGTCACGCATCAGCACCACCAGCGGCAGGTTATTGTGCGTCAGGGTTCGCAGCGTCTCCGGACTTTCCCCGGTGCCCACAAAGAATATCCCGTCCACCTGCTTTTTCGAGAGCACATCGGCATACTGATTTTCGATGTCGGCATCGCCTTCCGAATTGCATAAGATGATGCTGTATCCGTGTTGAAAGGCAACCAATTCCACGGCTCGTCCTATTTCAGCAAAATAGGGGTTTGCGCTATCCGGCAGGATAAGACCGAGGGTTTTTGTCTCTCCACGCCGCAGAGAACGTGCCAGGGCATTGGGCTGATATCCCAGTTCATCCATGGCTCGGATGACCCGTTTGCGTGTCTCTTCGGTGACGTAACGGGTATTGTTAATCACATGAGAGACGGTGGCAATGGATACACCAGCATGTTCTGCAACCAGGTGAATTTTGGACATAAATCCCTCGGGGAATCCGAAATTGATAGTAAACGTTTACTTATTTTTGCACGAATGCGCACAAAAGTCAAGTGGGTGGTGGATCTGGCGCAGGTAATCCCCGAGTCTTAAGGCAGAAGACCAAGCACCAAAATTGCCAGTCCTATCACAATAAATGCAACAGCCGCGATGATAAAAGCAACACCCCCTTTTGCAGTTGTTTCCAATACTGCTTCCCCGGGGTTTTGTGGATTGTAGTGCACAGTAACGGTTGCACCTTGCGGGTAGCGGGCAAGAATTTCCTGCGCTTTCCGTTGATTAAACCCGGTGGCACCAAAGGCTATTTTTTTACTGGAATACCCCTGTCCCATAAGGGAATAGGTATATTCCACTACAGGTTCATAAGTATAAGAAGTTCGCCTGTTATCTAAATCATAATGCCTGTGAACCTGCATGTCGGTGGATTGCACCACTCCGCTGGTGGTCGGCCAGGCAAGACTTTCCTGGGCTTTTTTTCGATTTTTTAATGCAACCACCAGAAATACAACACCAATTACGGCAAAGACGAATCCAACTATAAGTGGCAGCCAATTCATTTTTTACCTCCATCTGGGATTTGATAACATCCTGCTATTTATCCTTGGAAATGACTATCCAGACGTTGTGCCCCTCTTTTTCAATGTAGTGCCTGGCAGAATTCTCAGTAAAGAGCGAAGAAATTTTTGAGCCCGGTAGTATGTGACTGCGCATAAAGGCTAACTTTTCCACGACTGCAACCAATTTGACAGCGAACCTGGCAATATCCGGCTCCTGGATGACAATCCTCCCGCCAGGTTTTAATATGCGCCATAACTCCTGGCATGTTTGCGGCTGGTTCTTTCACATGGTGAAATGCATCCACCATGATGATGCGATCGAAAGTGGCATCTTCAAACGGCAGGGCTTCTGTAAGCGAGCAAGCTGGTCGCAGCCTGTTCTTGGATTTGGTTTGCTGCAGCATTTTCATGGATTGGTCTGCAACAATTACCTGGTTGGTGGGGCTGACAAGAAACTGAGCCACGCGCCCTGTGCCGCCTCCGGCATCCAGAATCCTGCCATCGGGTGGACAACCGATCAGGCTGCATAATTTTTCCGGCTTCTTGGGCTCGGAAAGCGAATCATAGTAAGGGGCTAGAAAACCGAAATGATCAAGTTTTGGCATTGAACATCTTCTTTTCTGGTTCTAATCAACTTCTGCTGTTTTTACCCAGCGTCTTTCAACCACCGAACGTTCGACTGCATCAATCACTTCCTGGCAGCGCACTCCATCAACAAACGAAGGGGATGCCTGCCCGCCATGTTCAATGGCGTTTAAGAAATCATAAATCTCATGAATAAAGCTGTCCCCGTACCCGATGATATGTCCCGGCGGGAACCAGTTGGCGATATATGGATGCATTCCTTCGCTGACCTGAATTTTTCGAAAGCCCTGGCTGCCAGCCTTATCCTGGCGGGAAAAGAGATACAGGTCGTTCATCTCCTCGAAACCATTCCAGAGGATTGCCCCTTCACTCCCATAGATTTCAATCCGGGTCAGGTTCTTGTTGCCGGTTGCGTAACGGGTTTGCTCAAAAATACCATGGGCACCATTCGAAAAGCGAGCCAGAAAAGAGGAAGCATCATCCACGTCAACCACACCCATGGAATCTCCCGCGATTGCCTTCAATCCATCTTCAACAACAGCAATGGGACGTTCCTTGATGAAGGTGGATTGCATGCCGATAACTTCATCAATGCTTCCCACCAGGTAATGCGCCAGGTCGATTACATGCGCACCCAGGTCTGCGGAAGATCCATAACCGGCATCTTTTTTGCGAAGCCGCCAGGTCAGCGGATAGAGCGGGTCAATCAACCAATCCTGTGAATAAAACCCGCGAAAGTGAAATATGCGCCCGATTTCGCCATTCTCAATCAATTGGCGGGCATATGCCATGGCTGGCGTTTTGCGAAAATTAAATCCAATGGCATGCACCACCCGGGCGCGGTTCACTTCCTCCAGCATTTCACGGGCATCGGCTGAAGTCATTGCCAGTGGTTTTTCGCATAAAACATGCTTGCCTGCCCGGGCTGCCGCAATGGCAATTTCTTTGTGCAGCAATGATGGCGCGCAAATATCAATCACCTCAATTTCTGGATTAGCAATCACTTCCTGCCAATCCTGGGTGTAATGCTGCCAACCCCATAATTCGGCAATTTCGGCAAGGTCGTCCCCCCGGGCGCACAGGGTGTGTTTGACCGGTCGTAAACCCGGGTTGAAAAACATGGTTACATCGGTGTAACCATGATTGTGAGCTTTTGCGACGAACTTGTGACCGATCAGGGCAACGTTGATAGTTTTCTTGCTCATGTATTTTCCTATAGCAGATAGGTTGGTGCTGGTCAAACTTATATCCATGGGGTGCAACTGACCAGGATTGCATTTATTAGTATATATGAAGTTTCTAACAAAACAAAAAAGGCAGCCGATTGGCTGCCTTGATGAACATGAGAATTTTTATGACTGGATCGTGACCGGAGCGTTGCGGACAAACCAATCCCGCACGCGTGGTTCGTTTAACCATACAAGCGCCAGGATTCCAGCAACAAGTCCAACCACATTCACGAATAAAATGGACACAATTTCCAGAATTGCCATGGTTTTGTGGGTGCTCAATTTGGAGGGTTTTCCCCCAAGCAGCTTGGCAGCCACAATGAATTCAAACACAGCCAGTGCCAGGGGCGGGAGTGCCAGCGGCAGGCAGAGCAATCCAATTCCCATGGACGCAATACCACCGGTAAGGATGGTAATGAACCACACAAAAAACAAGCCAACATTGCTCAGTCCGCTGACCAGCATCAAAATTGCCATTGCGGTTACCTGACCAGGTTTTTCTTCTACAACTGGGGGTTGTTGATACATGATAAGTGCTCCTTAAAAGGGTTTGAGGTTTGCCGGACGGTTAAACCGGATAATTCCTTGTTTACAAAATTATTCTGTACATAATACCATATTACGAATTAACGGATTATGCCTGTTAACTTTACAAATCAGTAAGCAGGTCTGGTTTCTTACATTATCCAACCGCTATTTTCAACCTGATCCAGAATACGATCTTCCTGACTGGCTCTCACATTAATAATTTCTGGAATTCCGTGAAACATCTATCGATAATTATGCGTGGCAGTTTCATATAAATAACCCAACACACAGATTTCGACATGATCCAGTTCACACACCCGCATTAATTCGTGCGTTTATGCTGTTACTTTCACCCACCGTTTTTGGTTATGGCTGGTTACAATCGCTTCCACAATTGCCATTTCGAAATATCCTTCCCAAAATCCCGGCAAGTTGGGTTGGGCAGGTTTACCCGCATTGCGGTTTTGCAGAGCTTCGTAAAACTCGCCAAACAGGTTGAAGATGGCATCATGGTATCCCATCGGGTGACCTGACGGCAGGAGGGCGTAGCGGGTGGTTTCAGGATGCTGCAATAAAGGACTCTCAATGGATACTTCATTGGCTTTATCCCGGAATCCCGACCATAAAACAGCCGGTCTTTCGTGGTTCCATGCCAGGGATGCCTGGGTGCCAAACACCTGCAAATCGATGGTAACTTTGCGTCCGGCAGCCAATTGATTGACCATGAAAGTACCTGAACTGCCATTATCAAAATGCACCAGGATTGAGCCGGAATCATCCACCTCAACCGGTACTTCATCATACTCCTGGGCTTCGCCCTGCTTTGCGAAAGTTAAAACCGCGCCTTTGCTGCGCTTGCGAATGGGGTGAACCGTATGCAAATCTGCCATTACTTCAGTTATGTGCGCATTCGTTACAAACTGAGCCAGGTCCATCCAATGGCTGCCGATGTCCGCCGCAGTATTGGATTCGCCGGTAAATCGCTTGTCAAGCCGCCAGTTGTAATCGGTGTCATATAACAGCCAATCCTGAAAAAACGCACCAAACACGGAATGGACGGCACCAATCTCGCCAGCCCGAACCCGGGCTGCGGCTTCCTGGACAGCCGGATAATAGCGGTAGCAGAAATTTATCCCGGTCAGGCGGTCGTTCTGGCGTGCGGTTTCGTACAATTCTTTGGCTTGTGCGGCTGTGAGTGCCAGCGGTTTTTCTGACAGCACTTCCTTGCCCGCCCGCAGCAATGCCAGGTTGATATCATAATGCAGGTGATTGGGGGTGCAGTTATGCACAGCCTGGATATCGGCATCCTGTAATAAATCCTTATAATCCGGCGTAACGCGGGCAATCCCATACCGGTCAGCCAATTCCTGCGCCATCGCAATATTATTGTCTGCCAGCGCTACCACCCGCACACCCGGGGTGTGCAGCAAGGTTTCGAGATGCACTTTGCCAATATAGCCTGTTCCGATTACTGCAACATTAATCATTTTTCACCTTGTCAAAGAATTGAAATGTAAATATATTGAAAAGCAAAGACGCGTTATGGCTGGTTGGTCCAGTCCCACATCCAGTATGCCAGACCTTTGTACTCACCCCAGCGGGCAAAAGCATTTTCCACATCTTTGGGTTTAATGGGAGCACCCTCGTGCCACTCCAACGATACCATCTTGAGTGCCCAGGAATCGATCGTGAGGAAATCATAGCGACCCAGCAGCATCAGAAGGTTGGCTGCGGCATAAGGACCAATGCCATTGATCTTCAAAAACTCCTTGCGTAATTCTGCTGTTGGCAGGCTGCTGGTTTGTAATGCTTGCAGGTCCAGGCTGCCGTCATCTACCTGCTGGGCTAAGCCTGGATAAAAATGGAGCGCGATATCCAACCCGGATATTCGCGTTCCATTCTTCCACGGAAACCTTCGCAAGTGCGGCTGGTGATGGAAACGTCTTCCATTCGGGATTTTCAGGATGGGCTGCGCCATAATTTACCACCATTTTCCTGGTCATGGATTTTGTTGCACCCCACAGGGTGTTGGTGGTCAGAATGGTTTTATTGATGTCTTCGAATAGCGACGCTGAGCGTAAAATTCGTCCGCTGTTATTCCGTATTGCTTTTTGTAAATGGGGTTCATCCCTGGCAGCCTGGTAAAAATCAGCCAGGTTGGCATCCATGCACAGCATCCATGCTACGGTCTTGCGGATTTCATCCTGCTCTGCCGATGTAACTTCTTCGGGTGCGCTCACGGTAATCGTCTCATCCTGGGTGTGCACCTCAAATCGAAGGATTCTTCCGGTGGCAAGTTGGATCGTGTAAGCGAACGCCAGGTCATCATCGAGGTTTTCAAAGGGTGCCAGCTGGATCCAGCCATGTGAACGGATGACTGCAGGTAAAGAAAACGCGGACGGTGTTTTAAGGGTCAGGTTCATGCTTTGATTTTACTTCAAAGTTAAATCTACAATGATTTGGTTCATGAAACGGTTGTTCTTCCTTGCCCGATTACCTGTTTCGATGTAACATCTATGCCGGGCAGCAATTTCATTCCCACAATGCATCCTGTAATCCCAGGCACGGAGGACTTTCATGAAAGCCGTCGTATTCGAACAATTTTCTGGACCATTAACTGTACAAAATGTTGCAGACCCTTCCCCCAGCAATCAAGGGGTGGTTATAAAAGTAATGGCAACCGGACTGTGCCTGAGCGACTGGCATGGCTGGATGGGACATGATACGGATATCCAGTTGCCGCATGTGCCCGGGCATGAGCTGGCAGGAACTATTTCCGCAATTGGAAAAGATGTTACCCGCTGGAAAGTGGGGGATGCGGTTACCCTGCCATTTGTGTGCGGGTGCGGCAAATGTCCGCAATGCATCTCCGGGAATCACCAGGTGTGCGATAACCAGTTCCAACCCGGGTTTACCCACTGGGGTTCGTTTGCAGAATATGTTGCCATTGATCGGGCTGATATCAACCTGGTACAGATGCCCGACATGCTTGATTTTGTTACCACCGCCAGCCTGGGATGCCGTTTCGCAACATCCTTTCGGGCAATAGTTGCCCAGGGAAAAGTCACAGCCGGGCAGTGGGTGGCGGTGCATGGCTGCGGCGGGGTGGGACTGTCTGCCATCATGATTGCCAATGCGCTGGGTGCCAACGTGATAGGCATTGATATTAATGATGAAAAACTGGAATTTGCCCGCACCTTGGGTGCAGTTGCAACAGTGAATGGAGCCAACCAGCAAAATGTTGTCGAGGCAATCCGGGAAATCAGTCATGGGGGTGCGCATGTATCCCTGGATGCGCTTGGCAACCCGGCTACCTGTTTTAACTCCATTGCCAGTCTGCGAAAACGCGGCAAGCACATCCAGGTTGGCTTGATGCTGGCTGAGCACAGCCGTCCGGTCATCCCGATGGACAGGGTGATTGGGTGGGAATTGGAAATTTTGGGCAGCCATGGTATGCAGGCATACTGTTATGCAGATTTGTTTACCATGATTGCCGCCGGCAAACTGCACCCGGAAAAATTGGTAAGCAAACGCATCACACTGGATGAAGCGCCTTCTGAACTGGCTGGCATGCATGATTTTAAGGGCATCGGCATTACGGTCATTGACCGCTTTTAATAATTATTTTCCAACAACCTGCAACACACCCCGGGAATGATTTTCGCCCAGGGTGTGTTAATTTATTGAATCAACTTTCTCCAAGATTACGGAAAATACAGAGCGGAACACCTGTTTCTCAGGGTTTTAATCAAATCCATTCTCCGCACAAACTTTGCCATACCACAAGGCACTATCCTTCAAGATGCGCTCCTGGGTTTCGTAATTTATCCAGGTCAACCCAAAGCGTTGGGTGTAACCTTTTGCCCACTCGAAATTATCCATAAATGACCAGTGGAAATAACCCGCCACAGGAACACCGGCTTGCAAAGCGCGATGCACCTGGATAAGGTGTTCGCGGATAAAACGGGTGCGGCGCTGGTCGTCAACTCTTCCCGCGGCATCCGGAGAATCGCTGTAACTGGCACCATTTTCTGTTACGTAAAGCAGGGGAACCTGGTATTCAAAATGCAGGCGGCAGAGCAGGTTGTAAATTCCCAGTGGATAAACCTCCCATTCCATTTCTGTCCATTCCGCTTTGGGTGCCTGGAAGTTCGTTTGCGGCAGGTTTTCTTTTTCCGGGATGTTTGCCCGGTGCACGCTGCGGGTATAGTAATTCACTCCGAGAAAATCTGTATGGGCAGCAATGGCATCATAATCACCCGGTTGGATAAGCCTGGATTCAACATATCCCATTTCAACGTAATTCGCCATGATGTCGGCGGGATACTGCCTGCCATACAATGGATCCAAAAACCAGCGGTTAAAGTACCCGTCAAATTTGGTGGCGGCTTGATAATCCGCTGCGCTGGGTGATGCCGGCTCACTTGGCGAAAAATTAAAGTATGATGCCAACCTGTGCATTTGGACTGTTTTCGGCGAATTAATGGCACTGCCCAGCCATGCGATAACAGGACGTGATGGGAAGCTTTTACCCCTGCCGACCAGCTGTGTTGTCCTGGTGCATGTTCTCCGATTGTGTAACTGAGGAAACTGGCGCACCACGGCTCATTATGGGTAGCCCAATTGTTTACCCGATCACCCAGGGAGCGGCTGACAACATCCGCATAATGGGCAAAGGCTTCAGCAGTTTTCCGTTCTGTCCATCCGCCTTCCTCATGCAAGGGGAGCGGCAAATCCCAGTGGAAGAGCGTCACAAACGGGGCAATGCCAGCCTGCAGGAGTCCATCTACCAGCCGGTTGTAAAAATCCAGCCCTTTTTGATTTATTCTTCCCTGACCTTCTGGCAGAATCCGGCGAGGGTATGGAAAAATGATACGCATTTAGGTTGATGCTTTTCATCAAAGCGATATCTTGCTGCCAGCGATGGTAATGGTCACAGGCAACATTGCCGTTCGAACCATCCAGTATTTTGCCTGGCAGACGGGTGAACTGATCCCAATGGAAATTCCCCTGCCGTCCTCATTCCAGGCACCTTCAATTTGATATGCTGAAGTTGCGCTGCCCCAGAAAAATTCGGGGGAAATTGATACAACGCTATCATTGGACCTCCACAAAGATTTACCCGGGTGTTTTATGTATTCACCTCTTGCTACCAACTACAATCGTAGTTGGTAGCATTCTGAGAGGAAAGAATGAGTCGAGGTGATGCAGACTTGATGGTTACCCGATTAATTACTCTCCCAACCACACTTCAGCCAGGTTGGTGGAACGGAAAACCTGGCAGCAGGAATTAAATTCCCGGGTACGGTTTCCATTGAGTATCATATTTGCCACTCCCCTCGAAACATGCTTTGGATTACGACAACAATATCAATCGTGCAGTCACGAAATATTCGTTTAACGCGAAATCCGTCCCACTTGGATGGAATTACCGGGTCTATCATCAATCCATCGTACGTGGGGCGAATGCCGAGAATCCATTGGGTGATGGCCACGTAATTCCAGGCGGCGGTTCCGGTCAGCCATGAATTTTTGGCTTCGCCTGGTTTGGCTGCTTCTTTACCCGCAATCATCTGGGCATAGACATACGGCTCGCAGCGGTGCAGTTCGCCGATCTTCTCCCGTGCGAAGGATTGATGCGGATATAATAATCAAAAGCCCGGTCGCCGTTGCCGAGCCATGGTCTCTGCAATCATTATCCACGGATTGGTGTGACAGAAAACACCGCCATTTTCCTTATAGCCGGGCGGGTAAGAAGAAATTTCGCCCAGATTGAAGGTAATATTTCGTGAACGCCGGCTGCTGTAAGACAATGCCGTGTTCTGTGGCAAGGTGTTTTTGACCGATTCAAGGGCTTGCTTGGCCTTGCCATCTTGCAGACCGACCCCTGCCATCACGCACATGCCCTGTGATTCGATGAAAATCTTCCCTTCCTCGCAGTTCTTGGAGCCGATCGGCTTGCCAAAATCATCATAGGCCCGGAGAAACCACTGCCCATCCCAGCCGGACTGGTTAGATGACTTTCTCCATTTTGGCGGCTTCGTTCAGATCAGTGTTTGGCATCTGAAGTCTCTACGATTGCGTTTCGGCAATCGCTTCCATTTCTTTTGCGGCCAGTACAAACAAGCCTGCAATAAAAACACTTTCTGCGACTTTGCCGTCTTTATTGGTTGTGGTCTGAAACGATTGTCCCGGTGTATCGGAGAAGCAATTTAGATTCAGGCAGTCATTCCAATCCGCCCGCCCAATCAACGGCAAGCCATGGGGGCCGAGACGATCGAGAGTGTAATTGAATGGACCGCGCAAGATGCTCATATAGCGGCTTTTCAGAACCTGGCTTGATTTTCAAACGGAACCTGCTCATCGAGAATACTCCAATCGCCCGTTTCCTTGATATAGGCCCGACACCGATAATACAGCCAGTGCGGATCGTCATTAAAATCGCTGCCGATTTCATTGTTGCCGCGTTTGGTCAGCGGCTGGTACTGGTGATATGCCCCGCCGTTTTTAACTGTGTGGCCGCCAGATCGAGGATACGCTCGCGGGCTCGATCCGGGATCAGGTGGATAAATCCCAGCAGTCCTGATTGGAATCGCGAAAACCCATACCCCGTCCGATACCTGATTCAAAATAGGATGCCGAACGCGAAAAATTAAAAGTCGCCATCATCTGGTAGGCATTCCAGATATTGACCATGCGGTTGGCATGGATATCCGGCGTTTTAACCTGGTAGTTTATTCAGCAAGTCATCCCAGTAAGCGCTTAATGCAGTCAAAAGCGTCTTGCACTTCTGCCGTTCCAGATAGCTTCAATGACGGGCTTTACAGTTTTTTTATTGATTGTCTGCGAATCAGGCGGATCAAATTTCTCGTCTGCCGGATTTTCGTGATAACCCAGGAGAAATATGATTTCTTGATCTGACCGGGTTCCAGATTGACCTTGACTATGATGCGACGCCATTCGGCTGCCAGCCATGCGCCATGGATTTGTGGATTTGCCGTTTTCCACCGCCAGCGGGATATCCCAGCCGCGATACGGACCAGAAATCTTCCGCTGGGTGTCAAAACCTACCATTGTTCCGAACAGGCAAAATAGGCAAAATGATTGCGGCGTTCACGATATTCTGTTTTGTGATAGATAACGCCATCTTCCACTTCCACTTCACCGATGCGAATAATTGCGCTGGAAATTATTGGCATCATCCTGTGCATCCCACAGGCAAAATTCAATTGCTGAAAATATAGAAAGTCTGCGCTCGGTGTGCGCTGATTGGTCACTGGAATTTTCCATATTTCCAGATTCTGCCCATCGGCACAAAATAACAAGTTGTGCTGCAATCAATCCGGATTTATTGTGAACGGATTGTGGTATAGCCCATGCCGTGACGGCATTCATACTGATCCAGCTGGCTTCGGGTGGGCTGCCAGGTTGGCGACCAGAATTTCTGGCGATTGGTATCGTTATCGCGGATATAAAGATATCGCCCCCCACATCCAACGGAGCATTGTTATAACGGTATCGGGTCAGCCGGCGCAGGCGGGCATCTCTGTAAAAAGAATAGCCTCCGGCAGTATTGGAAATTATGCCAAAATATTCCTCCATCCGAGATAATTAATCCAGGGAAGCGGCGTATCGGGTTGGGTTATTACATATTCCCGGTTCTTGTCGTCAAAATGTCCGTATTGCATACCTGCTCCTGGTACCTAATAAATGAAAAGAAATGTCAAAAAATTTGAAATCGGTTTTACCATAAGAATCATGCGCCATTCACCTTCCAGCATGCCACAACATGGTCTGGTTCTATTTCTATTGAAGCAGGGCGAACCTTGCATTTATCAAACGCATAAGGACAGCGGTCTTCATATACACAGCCGGTTGTTCTCCCCGTTGGTGCACATTCGGTTTCTACGCAACTCTGCTCATCCCATTTCTTATCCAATCTTGGCACCGAAGAAATGAGCATTTGCGTATATGGGTGCTGCGGATTGAGAAAAATCTTTTCTGTTTTTCCCATTTCAACGATGCAGCCGCGGTAAAGTATCACCGCCCGTTCACTGATGTAGTTGGCAAACGAGAGATCATGCGTAATAAACAGCACGGATAGCCCACGTGACCTGAGGTTGCCCAGCAAGTTGAGTACATCAATCCGGGTTGAAGCATCCAGCATGCTGATGATTTCATCCGCAACCAGCAATTGGATATCCAGCAACAGTGCCCGGGCAATTAAAAATCTTTGCAGTTGTCCACCGCTTAACTGGTGGGGGTATTTTCGCAAAACGTGCTCGGGATTCAAACCAACATCCCTGAGTGTTTTATCCAGTTTTTCATCCCAGGTTGGCTTATCCACTTCGGGATAGAACTGCTCATGCACAATCTGAAAAATTTTATCGGCTTTAAAAATCGGATTATAAGAACTGAACGGGTCTTGAAAAACCCCCTGAACCTTGCGGTAATACTCCTTCAAGCCATCACCCTTCAACAAGGATATATCCTGTCCGTCAAAGGTAATGCTGCCAGAAGTTATGGATATCAAGCGCAGCAGCATTTTTCCAATGGTACTTTTGCCGCTGCCGCTCTCACCAATCAGAGAGACAATCTCGTTATCTTTAATTGTCAAAATTGACATCCTTGACTGCATGTAATTCTTTACCGCCAAAAGTGCCCACCCGATAAATCTTTGAAACATTTTCAGAAATTAACCATCGTGTCCCTCCCTTCCAGCATGCCACAAAATGGTCAGGCGCGACTTCAATAAAAGGAGGAATTTCAACGCATTTTTCAAACGCAAGCGGGCATCGGTCCCGGAAACGGCAGCCCACCGGGGGATTAAACAGGAGCGGTGGTTTTCCGGGAATACTTTCCAGCTGCTTTTCGGTAAATTTTGCACCAATTTTTGGCAGCGAGGATATCAACATGCGTGTGTATGGATGAAGCGGTGAATTGATGATGGTTTCGGTGGATGCTTTTTCCGCCAGCAGTCCGGCATACATAATCATGATGGTGTCTGCAATTTGATAAAGAATGGAGATGTCATGGGTGATAAAGATAATGCTTTTGCAGCACCCTTCATCGCGAAATTTCACCAGCATTTCTGTTACTGACTTCTGGCTGGCAACATCCAGGGCAGAAGTGATTTCATCCGCAATCAGCAATGCTGGATCAAGCAAAGTTGAGAGAACCATCACCATTCTTTGCTTCATTCCCCCGGAAAGCTCGATGGGATACATATTTAGGATGTCGTGATTGAGATTAACCAGGTCAAGCCTGTGTTTTATTTCGGGAAGCATGGATTTGGAGTCAATCCCTCTTGATTCCAACAGCTCGCTCGTCATCTTCCCGATTTTCCGGATCGGATTCATGGCATTCATGGCATACTGGGGGATGATGGAAATTTTCGTAAACCGAAAATCATCCATCTTCTCCATATCCCAGATCGGCAATTCTTCACCATTCAATTTGACACTGCCGCCCATGAATTTCATGGGTGGAGCAAGATAAATCAGGCTGTGCCCAAGTGTTGTCTTCCCGCAGCCCGATTCCCCAGCCAACCCCATGATTTCACCGGCTTTTACATTGAACGTGGCATTTTCCAATGCCTGAACATTACCCCGTAATGTTTGATAATAGACTGTCAGATTCTCAACCTGTAAATTATTCATCTACATCTCCCTGAGTTTGGGGTTGAAAACTTCATCGAGCCCCACGTTCATGCTGTACAACGCCCCAACAATAGCGGTGATCGCCAGGCCTGGCGGAATAAACCACCACCAGGAACCGAACTGCAGGGCACCCCACATGACCGAATACTGCATCATCAGACCGAGCGAGATGGCGTTCGTGGGTCCCAGCCCAATAAAATCCAGGGTGGCTGCAGTAAGAATTGCACCGCCAAATTGCAGGATAAATACCAGCAGCAAATACGACATCATATTGGGAGCAATTTCTGTAAAAATAATCCGCAAGGTTTTCATGCCGCTTAACCTTGCCAGGTCAATAAAATCACGGGTGCGCAATGAAAATGTCTGGGCACGGATTGCGCGGGCTGTCCAAGGCCAGGAAGTCAGACCAATGAACAGGCATTCTGTAAACACGCTGCGAACTTCCAGGTAGGCTGCAATAATCAACAACACAGCCAAGGTGGGAATTACAAGGACAATATTCGTGAGTGCATTGAGAATTTCATCCAAAACACCGCCGCGATAACCGGAGATAAATCCAATCAGGATACCCAATACCACCCCTATACCGCCTCCCAGAATACCTACCAGAAATGCTGCCCGTAATCCATTTACAAATTGCGTGAATACATCCTGCCCAAAAAACGTGGTACCCAACCAGTATTTGGCAGATGGTGGCTGCGCACCTTGGGGATTAACATACTCAAAGACTTCGTATTCGGTCAGGAATGGACCGATCAACCGCCAATAATAGAAAAAATAATATTATCGACAAACCAACGATCAGTTTTTTGTTCCTGAATGCAAAAAAGACGAATTCGTTCTTGTTTTTTTGCTTTTTCATGCCGTCTCTCCCGTCATTCCCCTGCGAGTTCGAGGATCGATGAGCACGTAAACCAGGTCAATTATGAAGTTAGCCATCAAAACACCAATGATAATAAACAGGAAGCAGCCCTGGATGAGGAAATAATCCTGATTCTGGATGGCTGCCAGTAAGAGATAACCAATACCCGGATATGAGAACACCACTTCGGTAACAAGCGCACCCGCAACAATCACGCCCAGCTTGAGAGCCAGACCGGTAATTTGCGGCAGAATTGCATTTCTAAATGCATACGCCCTGATAAGCCGTTTTGGTGCACCCAGTGCTGCCAGGTAATGGGAATAGTCGGATTCAAGTTCGTAAATAATCATGTTGCGCATTCCAATTGCCTGACCACCGAATTCAATCAAAAACAGGGAGGCAAAAGGCAAGAACCAGTGAAGCAATACACTGCCAATGAACTTTAAAGACCAGGTTGGCATTAATGAGTAACTATATGCTCCTGCAATGGGGAAAACGCCCAGCACAATACCAAAAAACCATGCCAGGAAAATCCCGAGCCACATATAAGGTGTGGCTGTCAAAATGTAACTGATGGGTGAAACAGTATTATCCAACCACTTGGAACGGGCTGCATACGCACCAAACTTGTTGCCCGCAAACCAGCCAAGTAAAGCAGAAGGAACCAGGAGGAATATGTCGTATGGTACTGCACGTGTTAAAATCTTTACATACGGGGGTAGGGAAAAGGTAGGTGCTGATACCCAGGTCACCCTGGAAGATTGCCTTCCAAAAACTAAAGTATTGCTGCCAGAGAGGAAGGTCCAAACCAAACATATGAGAATAGTAATCGTACATCATCTGAACAGAAGTGGCATTGCTGCTTACCGAAAACCTGGAAATCATGTTCAAGATGGGGTCACCTGGCATGAAGCGCGGAATCATCCAGTCGATGGTAACAGCGATAAAGAAGGTTAACCCATAGATCAGGAGTTTTCTCAGAAAATACTTTTTCACAAATACCCCTTTTTCGAATTTTTACCAAAACTGCCCCTCCCACTTTGCAACCGGGAGGGGCAGTGGTCGAAAATTTAGGATTTACCCTTTAGATTACTCACCAGCCAGTTTGAGATTGATGAGAGTTTGCAAACCACCCAACTGCCAGTAACCCGACCAGGTTGTTGGCAGGGTTGGCGAGGCTGAAGTTTCATCCGGCCATCCAACCCATGTTGCAGAACTGTACTGTGACCATAATCCGTTGTACCAAAGCGGGATCATGGGCATTTCTTCCAACAGGAGAGACTGGATATCCGAGCAGGCTGCTTTCATTCCATCTTCATCACTGACAGGAATTTCAGCAAGTCCATCCACCAGGTCAAACATCTCCTGGTTGTCCCAGCGGCCAAAGTTACCACTCTGCATTTGCTCCTGAATGGGGTGTCTGAAGAGCAAATTATAGAGCGTCCAGGGGGTGTTGCTCATGGATGCCCAGTTGTTCAGGGTCATGTCAAATGTTCCACCCTGCAGTGCGGTATTCCAGGCACCATAATCCGGGTAGGCTGATTTAATGTTGATACCGGCTGCCTGGGCGCTGGAGGCAATAATATCAATGGCAGCCATCCAGTCGGTCCAGCCAGAGGGGCAGGTTACTTCGAGCGCAATGGCTGAGCCATCAGGTGCCTCTACGAAGCCATCACCATCAACATCTTTATATCCAGCCGCATCGAGCATTTCTTTGGCTTTTGCGGTGTCAAAGCTGTAACCCAATTCTGCCATGACGTCTTTATCCACAAATCGATCCAGGACAGGCAGCAAGCCGCTGGGGCTGGCTGCTTTCACCAGTTGAGCGTAGGCAACATTCACAATGGAAGGAACATCAATGGCAAACGCCAGGGCACGGCGGAAGGCTGCATCGTCCATTGGTTTTTTGGTGGTGTTCAAGAACAGGACTGCCGTATTGGCTGAAAGCATGTAGGGGGCTTGTGCATAATATGTTTTCACGTAGCCTTTATTTGCCATTTCAGCAACACCTGGCAGGAAGTTGTTGCTCAGATCCAGCTCGCCTTTGATGACCATTCCCAGGGCAACGTTGTTGCTGGAAGTGCGAACATCAACAATGTACTTGGGGGCGGGCATACCAAATACATCCTTGCCCCACCAGTTCTCATTGCGTACCCAGATGTTGCGGTCTTCCGCATTTGCCAGGTACATGTAGGCACCTGAACCAACGGGTTTTTCATTTGCCCCAACGGTGATATCCTCTTCAGATTTTGTCTCCCAAATGTGTTTTGGAACAATGGGGACGTTGTAGAGGTTGTTGGAGAATTCCTGGTAGAGTGGTTTTTCGGTAAGTTTGAATTCCACTTCGGATTCACTGAGAGCAGTTACACTTTCGGTATAAACCCACTGGGGGCTGAACCATAAAGCAGGATACTGTTTGCCCAAATTGAAGGTGTAGGCAACATCCTCTGCTGTCAATGGTTCTCCATCACTCCAGGTTAAACCGGAGCGCATGTTAACCACAAAAGTGGTGTCATCAACCCATTCGCTGCTTTCTGCCAGCCAGGGTGTCAAATCACCGGTCTGCGGGTCAAATGCATACAGGAATTCGTATACGAAACCGATGGTTCCGGTGGTGTTCGCCAGGCTGCCGGGCTGGAATGGATTCCAGGTGGAAGCAGGACCCCAGGCAGCACCGCTAACATATAATGTTTCATTGCGGGGGAACTCTGTCGGCATGACTTCAGGAGCGGCAGTCTCTTCCACTACAGGCACTTCGGTCTCTGGTGCCGCAGTCGCCGGTGGTGCGGTAACTGGGGCTTCGGTTGCTTGAGGAGCGCAGGCACTGAGTACCATGCTCACTATCAGCAATATGGACAAGAAAAACACAGAACGTTTCATTTTCTTTCTCCCTTTAGATAACTAGGTTATGGTATTATTCTTGCCAGGTCAGCCTGACTGCTGGGAAAAGTTGTACAGGCTGCCATGGTGGCGTCCGGAACCCGCAAGGGCAATGGACGCCCTATTTCTTAATCTACTGAACCTATTCCAATTCCTTGCAAATAAGCCCCTCCTTTCACTTACGTTCAAGCGGATAATTTCAAAATCCATACAATTCAACCCTGAATTTTTCCATAAGCACGACATGAATTGCGAATGATCAGCTTGGTATCCATGATGATATGCCGCGGGGGATGAATCCCGTTTTGAATAAGATCTACCAGCAATTCAACCGCTCTTACCCCGAATTGAACCACCGGCTGACGAACGGTAGTCAGTTGAACCGAGGATAAAGTGGCGAATGGTAAATCGTCGAACCCAATAAAGCCAATATCTTCTGGTATTCGTAAACCGGCTTCGCGGGCAGCACGCATGGCTCCGATTGCCATTATGTCGGAAGCGGCAAAAACCGCTTCCGGTTTGGCAGCCAATAAGGATTGCATGGCATAGTACCCGCCGGTTTCCGTAAAATCTCCCTCGGCAATTAAGGTTTCATCAACTGCATAACCCCGTTCGTTTAATGCTTGCAGGTACCCGGCTTTACGGTCCATGCCAACTGTACTTTGGGTTGGACCTGTTATAGTCGCTATGCGTTTATATCCAAGTTGAATGAGATGGGTTACTGCATTTTGTGCAGCTACCGTGTTATCCACATCAACATAACTGACATTGTCCGAGCGATATGGTCTTCCAATTACAACCTGGGGGATTTTCGCATCCACCAGGCGACCGATGATGTGCTGTTCACCGTGATGCCCGGACTGCACCAGGACACCATCCAGGAAACCATTGCGGGAAACTTGCGCAAATATTTTTTCTTCGTCTGCCTTGTCATCAACCAGGAAGAGCGCCAGGGTATAGTTGTGCAAATTGCAGCCCTGGGCGATACCCTTGGTCAGATGGGGATAATAGGGGTCTGTAAAGAAAAGGGAAACACTATGAGGGAGAACCAGTCCAATCGTCCAGGAACGCTGGGAAGCCAGGGCGCGGGCAGCCGCGTTCGGGTGGTAGCCGGTCTTTTCAATTGCACTTAACACCCGGGTTCTGACCTCTTCCCGGACGTTCGGCTGACAGTTCAGAACGCGGGAGACGGTGGAACGTGAAACGCCTGCTTGTTTTGCGATGTCTTCGAGAGTCAAACCAGCCATAAAAGCAATCCCTCTTGTGAGCGCTCCCAAAAATGTTATAATAAATGTGACGTTGTGAGCCCGATAATGCTTGTTTTGGGTATATATCCGGGTAATACTGGGAGCGCTCCCAACTACAAGAATATTATACAAACTATTTTTGCAAGAGTCAACAGTTTTTAAGGTTTAATTCAAATTCAATTTATGCGATACTTAATCTTGGAATGACTTTCTTTCAGGAGGTTTTTCATGGAAATGACATCTTTACCCAATATCCCGTGGGAAGAAAAACCGGCGAATTGCACCGACGTAATCTGGCGCTACAGTAAAAATCCGATAATCCCGCGCGATTTAATCCCCAGTTCAAACAGCATTTTTAATAGTGCGGTCGTCCCTTTCGAAGGAAAATTCGCGGGTGTATTCCGCTGCGACAACAAGAAACGCGAAATAAATCTGCACAGGGGTTTCAGCACAAATGGCATAGATTGGAATCTGGATGACGAACCGATTACATGGGAATTTGCAGATTCGGAATTAAGTGTTTTCGAGCACCGCTATGACCCGCGTGTCGTGTGGCTTGAAGACCGGTATTACATTACCTGGTGCAATGGCTACCATGGTCCAACCATCGGTATCGGGTATACCTTTGATTTTAAAAAGTTCACTTTTCTTGAAAATGCCTTGCTGCCGTTTAATCGTAACGGGGTGTTATTTCCCCGCAAAATCAACTCCAGGTATGTCATGCTCAGCCGGCCAAGTGACAATGGGCACACTCCCTTTGGAGATATTTTCCTCAGCCAGAGTCCGGACATGGTGCATTGGGGGGAGCATCGCTTCGTGATGGGAGTGAAGGGCGGTTGGCAGAGTACAAAAATCGGGGCAGGTCCGATCCCGATTGAGACACCGGAAGGCTGGTTGTTGTTCTATCACGGCGTGTTGACTTCCTGCAACGGATTTGTTTACAGTTTTGGTGCCGCGTTACTGGACATTGAACAACCATGGAAAGTGGTTTCCAGGGGCGGGTCATACCTGTTATCACCCCAGAAGTTATACGAATGTGTTGGGGATGTGCCCAATGTTACATTTCCGTGTGCGGCTTTGTATGATCCACCCAGTGGGAAAATTGCCATCTATTACGGTGGCGCAGATACTGTAACTGCCCTGGCATTCACCCGCCTGGATGATGTTTTGATGTTTTTGAAACACAATTCGGAATTGTAAAATGAAATCACCCCATATGGTTATGGGTCGTCGTTATAAATGAAACTAATTTATTTCCGATTGCATTTGTAGGAATAACGCGATTCTAGTCTACCAATATCCGATAGCCATTACTCCAGGTCGTAGGCTTTTTGCAGGGCAGCAATATCCAGTTTGATCATTTGAAGCAAGGCATTAGATACCCTTTGTACTTTGGCGGGATCTTTATCCTGCATTAAGTCTTGTAAGATGCTCGGAACAATCTGCCAGGATATACCAAATTTATCCTTTAACCAGCCGCATTGCTCAACTTCACCACCAGAAGCCAGCGCATCCCAATAATGATCAATTTCTTGTTGTGAATCGCAATCCACAATGAACGAAATGGCTGGGGTAAAATTAAAATACGGTCCACCGTTCAGTGCCAGGAAATTCTCACCCCGGAGCTGGAACGCGATGGTCATTACCTTCCCCTCTGGACCATGGGCATCTTTTGGATAACGGACGACATTTGAAATCTTTGCATCTGTGAAAATGGATGTGTAGAAGTTCACCGCTTCTTCAGCATTTTCATCGAACCATAAACATGGGGTAATTTTATTCATCAGGTTTCACTCCTAAAAAGAACAACTTGGATCAAGAAAAATTTTCATTCTTGATTTTTTGTAAATTTACCATAAAACATCCAATTTATCCACAATCAAGGAATTTGACATAATTAGGTAAAGCATTTGGATTGCAGGGAGAGTGGAAAACCAAAAACTCAGTGACTAAAAGCAGATGCAGACTTATTTTTGTTATTTAGATGAAGCTGGACTTATACCTCTTCCCGACCAGGTCAATAAATTCCTGCCAGGTCTCATCTGGCTGCCAGATTTCGCGCATGGGGAAGGTTGCATCCTGTTCGCTTTCCAGCAGAATGTATTTTCGGTAGAGGTAGATGAATGCAGAGACGCGCATATTCTTGGCACAATGCACCCAGATTTTTCTTCCTTTGAAAGCATGCATCACACCTACAAATTGGGTGAATTGTTCCGGTTCAGGCAGTTCCCAAATGACAGGAATCTGGATGTAGACCAACCCCAACCCAGTAATCCGGCTGGCTTCGTCTGGCAATGCATTGGTTGAAGTTGGCAAAGCGAGATTGATGACAACCTCAATCCCGTGCTCGGGAAGAAGTTGTATATCTGCTGAGGACAACTGTCCAGAAGTCCACAGCCAATCGAATACCTGGTAGGTGTTTTCAGCGTCCATATACTGTCCTGTCATTTGCGATGAAATTAATCAAAATTCTTCTCCATTAAGAAAGTACCGGGCTGTTGAATATAACCCCTTTTTCGGTCAATGCATAATAACACTCAAAGTTTCTCTTCCGACAAGAATTTTTGAACAGGTAAGCAACTTATAAGTCCAATAAAAACCCCAACCAGCCCGTCTACTCCAGAAGTATGCCCAATTTTCTTCAGTTCTTTCATCAGTTGTATTGAAGGAGGTGTCCCCTCCAACAGACGGGCTTTTGTAAGCATTAAAGTCTCATTCGTTTCACCGATGGCAGCAGCGAAAATGAGTGCGGCACTGATTACATTGGTTGCACTCTTGCTCATGGATACCACTTTCTTCAAATAACTGTCTACCCACTGAAACCTTGGATTCTCCGTGTTGCAGACATCATAAAAAATAGAAAGTATTCCAGCCAGGATATCATCCCCTGATGGCGTTAACCAGATCCAAGACCAAGCAAGGATAAGCTCTCCTTAATCGCATTATCCATATCTTGTGCACGAAATGCCTGGTGTAAAAGTTTCAGGTGATGAATAATGATTTGGTTTTCTTTTGAATTACTTCCCAAATCACTTTTCTGGCTGAAGGATAAGTTTTTACCACCCCAATCTATTTCATTAATAATTGCGTTATGCGGCATATCAAATGTGGAGATGTTTGTTATGGTTTGCTGCACTGCAAGTTTCACATGTTTCCAATTGATAACCCGGGGTGGGGAATACTTTGACCACCTTTGGGCATTTGCAAGGGATATTTGAACTCTTAACTCTGGAAAATTGATTATCTGATCCCGAAAAATCATTTTGTTACCAGGTACTAGCTTTTGAAACCAGAAACCCCCACCAGGCACAACAATATGAAAAGGTCCCCGTTCCTTATTTTCCGTTAAAAATCATTAATTTTCCGTCGGGATTTGCGAATGTAGTTCCATTTTTATATACACCCAGAACAGAATATGGTGCCTGGCTGACTTGCACCAGTGGTCCCAAATTTGCGGCATATAGATATGATTCAGGCATGAAGTGATTATACAACCCGGAGCTGACTTAAAATTGGGTAATCGTTTGTGATGTAAAATTAATTGTGAATTCAAATGATTAATAAGATTAACAATCCCCTCGAAAAAAGTCGAATAATCCGCTATGGTTTTTATCTGTTAAGCGTACTTGGTCTCGGAGTAATCTATCACCTGGCTGCCAGGCTTGGTTTACTGATGGCAAATGTGCAGCCAAATACCTCTCCCGTTTGGCCTCCAACAGGAATTGCCATTGCTGCCCTCTTGCTGTTCGGTAAAAAATATTGGCCAGGGATTACTTTGGGAGTGATTTTTGGATATTTCTTCAATAATAACGACCTGTATGTTTCTCTCGGTCTCGCAATCGGGAACACACTGGAAGCACTTGCTGCCGCCTTCTTTTTACAGAAGTTTATAGGTTTTCGAAACACTTTGGACAGGATTCAGGACGTAATTGGACTGGGAATATTTGGTGCCATGGCAACAACCATTTCTGCAACAATTGGGGTAATTACCCTCTTGTTGGTGGGAAGTGAAATCCAACCATTTATTTGGACAATCTGGTTCACCTGGTGGATTGGCGATTTTATGGGGGCATTAGTTCTCACACCTCTAATCCTTGTCTGGTTTACATTGCAACCGAAGCAATGGTCAGCCGTAAAAAAAATAGAAGTATTAGTAGTTCTTGTATTATTGCTCATTGTTACGAGTTATGTATTTGCAAATCAATCCATAGGTCAGGTAACTCATGAAGCAATGATCTATGTCATCTTTCCGTTTATTATCTATGTGGCATTAAGATTTACCCAAATTGGCGCAGTTAACGCCATCGCCTTAGTTTCTGGCATCGCGATTTATGGGACTGCCATTGGGTCTGGACCTTTGGTGCGGAATTCGATTAATGAATCATTGATTTTATTGCAAACCTTCATGGGAGTTGTTTCGTTGACTGCGTTGACGCTGGCAGCAACCACTTCCCAGAGACAGGAGGCTGAGGAAGCACTGCGCCAACGCGTTGATGACCTTGCCAAGCTGAACGATTCCTCTCAAACTTTCCTGGGTATTTTTGATACACACACAATCTATGAAACCGTATGCCGATTTGCGGTTGAGAAATTTGGTTTGAATGGTGCCTGGATTGAACTTGCCAATGGAGGCGAGAACAATTCTCCCGTACGGAATCTCCCAAAGCAAGATTGACCAGGTAAAATCTAGCACTTTCCGTTGGCGTGCACAATGAGCAATCAGACGAAGTGCGGAGGGGATATTTTTCGGCTGGCAATGAGGATGGAGTAATTAATTATCTACCCTTAAAATTCGCTGGAAAAAGTATTGGCGAATCTTGCACTGCTTAGCCATGACAAACAGTTCTTCAGCGCGGATCGAGAGATACTGTTGAATTCTTACGCCAACCTGGCAGCGGTTGCCATACAGAATACCTGGCTGCTGGACCAGGTAAAGAGCGGTAACGAACGTCTGCATGCACTATCTCACCGTTTGATGGATGTTCAGGAATCAGAAAGACTGAACCTCTCACGCGAATTGCATGATGAATCGGGGCAGGTTATTTCCGCCATGATGGTGCAATTGGGATTGCTTGAACGGGATGCAGAAAATCCAACCATGATCCGAAAATATGCACTAGAGCTAAAGCAATTTGCTTCAGATGTTCTGAGTAATCTCCATGAAATGGCTGTTCGATTAAGACCGGCTAGCCTTGATCACCTTGGACTGGTTACTGCACTTGAACAGTACATTTCGGATTTTAGCCGCCAGCATAATCTCGATGTACAATTTGAGACCGTTGGGATAACGGGCAGACGACATTCATTGGAAGTCGAAACCGCCATCTTTAGAATTGTGCAAGAGTCTCTTACCAATGTATTGCTTCATTCGCATGCCTCCAGGGTGGATGTGGTATTTAGCCAGCGAAAAAATGCCCTCAATGTAATCATTGAGGATAATGGCGTAGGTTTCATTCCTGAAAACGTGGTAACCCATACCCATCTTGGATTATTCGGTATGCGTGAGCGGGTGGAAATGCTCGGAGGGAAATTCTCAATCGAAAGCAGCATTGGAAAAGGTACTACTATTCAAGTGGAGGTTCCCAATGGCAATTAAAGTGCTGATTGCGGATGACCATGCCATTGTTAGAGCAGGGCTGCGAACCCTCATCAATATGGAGAAGGATCTTGAATTAATTGGTGAAGCAACCGGTGGGCTGGAAGCGATCGAGAAAGTGCATCAATTCTCACCGGATGTAATGGTTCTTGACATCAGTATGCCCGATATGGACGGTATTGAAGTTACGCGCACATTAAAAGAAGAAGAATCCAGGTGTGCGATTTTGATCCTTACGGTGCACGAGGACGATGCTTTACTGCGAGAGGTTATTCGGCTTGGAGCCGGCGGGTATATTCTTAAACACGCGGCTGAATCCGAGTTAATTTCCGCAATCCGTTCGGTTTTTCAGGGTGATTTGTATGTTCACCCAAAAATGATTCGGTCCCTGCTTCAACCGGAACGTTCTGCACCTCAAAAAGACTCTTCAGCAGTTGAAACAATCACTCCTAGGGAAATAGAAGTTCTCAAACTCATTGTGCAGGGCTACACCAACAAGCAAGTTGCAGATGAGTTGGGTATCAGTATCCGCACGGTGGAAGGTCACAGGGCGAATATGACTGAAAAACTTGGCATCCGGAATCGGGTGGATTTGCTTCGCTATGCCCGTGACCATCACATGATATAAATTCAATGTAATTACAAGTAAACCCCGTATTAATTACGCGGTTATTTTGAACCTTGTCTGCGTGTAAACTACCTGATTATTAATCCAGAAAACCCCAAATTTAATCGCTTATTTCCTGTCCATTAATTTCCTATCATAGATGATAGGACGTCCATAAATGGACTATTTTTGGATAGGAACACATGAGCGATACAAACCAAAAATTTTCTCAATTATCCCCCATCATCGAAATGCAAGGAATTTGCAAGCGATTTCCTGGTGTGCTTGCAAATGATCGGATTGACCTTCAAATCCATAAATCAGAGATCCATGCCTTATTGGGAGAAAATGGTGCCGGTAAAAGCACCCTGATGAAAATCCTGTATGGGTTTTACAAGTTGGATGAGGGATGTATTTTCTATAATGGCGAAGAGGTTCAAATTAAAATCTCCTTCCGATTCACGGAAGCTGAATATTGGAATGGTTTTTCAGACGTTAAATCTCATTCCGGCGATGAGTGTGCTTGAAAATATCGCCTTGTTTTTGAAGGACCTTCCAGCAATCTACAAACTTTCAGAATTACGGCATCGGATTCGAGCTTATTCCACCAAATATGGGCTTGAAGTAAATCCTGATGATGATGTTTCACACCTTTCGATTGGCGAACAACAAAAGGTTGAAATCCTTAAATTACTTCTTTCGGATGCCCAAATTTTGATTCTGGATGAACCAACCAGGGTACTGGCTCCGCACGAAGTGGAAGGATTGTTCAAGGTTTTAAACAACTTGAAACAGAATGGTTATGCCATTGTATTAATTACCCACAAGCTAAAAGAAGTGCTGGAATGTGCAGACAGAATCACTGTGCTTCGGGCGGGACGGGTTGCAGGTACGATTTTAAAATCTGAGGCAACCGAAGCGGGTTTGATTCAATTAATGTTTGAAAAGCAGCTGACCACACAAATTGTTCGGAAAGAAATGCCAGTCTCAAATGAACCTGTATTGGAACTGTCTGCATTCAACACGCGTGGCGAGGGCTCTGGAGTCAGTTTAAAAAATATTGATTTGAAAGTATTTCCTGGTGAAATTGTGGGTGTGGCAGGTGTTTCTGGCAATGGGCAGAAAGAATTATGTGATGCCGTTTTAGGAATGGAAAAGTATATCTCTGGCAGGAAATTGCTGCAGGGAATAAATTATTCCCATTCCTCAACCGGGAAAATCCGTAAATTTGGTCTGGGTTTTATCCCTGAAAATCCGCTTACCATGGCGACTGTGCCGTATATGTCAGTAATGGAAAATATGGCTGTCACCAGGGCTGCGGAGTATGCAAGGTATGGTGGTTTGACCATGGATTGGAATTTGGTCAGGCAGGATACTCAAAAAGCCCTGGAAAAGTTTGGATTTAACTTTTCTTATTATATGCCTGCAAAATCACTCTCCGGCGGCAATTTACAACGATTAATCATTGCACGTGAAATGATGAAAGCACCGAAACTGATTGTGGCATCCTACCTGACACGCGGACTGGATGTACAGAGTACCCTGGTTGCCAGGCAGGCACTGATGCAAGCTCGCAACGATGGTGCAGGTGTACTACTGATTTCGGAAGATTTGGAGGAGTTATTTTCTCTCAGCGACCGTTTGATTGTCCTTTACGAAGGCGAAATCGTTGGAGAATTTAAACCAGCGGAAACGGATTATTTGGAAATCGGTTATCTCATGACAGGTTCAAAGGAAACTTATGACTCAAAGCGCTAACCCTCACCCGAATAAATCCGGATTTGGAAACAAAATACTTCAGTCGGTGGTCCGGAATGGATTAACCATTTTATTGGCACTGTTGCTTTTTGCTGGGATTTTGTTAATCACTGGCAATAATCCTCTCACATCATATCGTGACATATTCAATGCCACATTTGGAAGTTCATATGGATTCTCAGAAGTTATTGTCGCAATGATCCCAATCCTGCTGACCGCCCTGGCAGTGGCAATTCCATCCAGAATTGGCATGATTAATGTGGGCGGTGAAGGTCAGTTGTACATGGGTGCGATCTTTGCCACATTTGGCGCACTGGCATTCAAAGACCTGCCATCCGGGATATTACTTCCTTTGATGGTCGGGCTGGGTATTCTTGGGGGTGCACTATGGGCATTCCTGCCTGCCTATTTTCAAATCCATTGGACTGGTCAATGAGACAATCACGACTTTATTAATGAACTCGATTGCTCCTAAAATCGCCGGTCTCCTGGTCTTTGGCTATTGGCATTCACCCTCGTGAGACGAACATGACCCCCAATTTTGTAGAAGCAGCCCGGTTGCCCACCTTTTTTGGCACTCGCATTCACCTGGGAATAGTATTCGGATTAATCTTGTTAGTTTTATTCTGGTACGTGATGAAGAAAACCCGCTGGGGTTTGGAGATGCGTGCTATTGGAGGTAATGTTCAAGCAGCCCGCCGAAATGGAATCTCTGTGGCCACCTACATGCTGGTTGTTTTTTGCATCAGCGGCGGGATTGCCGGCCTGGGTGGAATGGCTCAAGTCTCCGGATTTTATGGATTATTGATTCCGAATTTTTCACCCGGATATGGTTACATGGGATTTCTGATAAGCTGGCTGGCAGGCGGGGACCCATTCGGGATTTTGTTAATGGCGTTTATCGTGTCAATAATTTTCACTGGTGGAAATATGCTCCAGGTTACGATTGGTTTACCCTATGCCGTAATTAACCTGTTACTGGCTTTCACGCTCTTTGTTGTGCTTGCAAAACCAGTTTTGCCAAAACTTCGAAAAGGAAAAACCGCATGAGTTTACTCGCCTTGCTTGGGTGTCTTGTCCAGCACCATATTTTCCGGAACCTCCTTGTTATACGCTACCCTGGGCGAGGTGGTAACCGAGCGTTCGGGAACGGTGAATTTGGGACTGGAAGGTGTGCTTCTGATAAGTGCTGCAACTGGATATGGTGTAACGGTTTTAACCGGTAACCCATTTTTAGGTGTTTTGGCAGCCATGCTGACTGGCGGTTTGGTTAACCTGGTGTTTGGATACCTGGTTGTAATCCGCAGGGCAAATCAACTTGCCAGCGGGTTGGCTGTTATCTTCTTCGGTTATGGTCTCAGTTCATTGATTGGCAAACCGTTTATCGGAAAGTTGATCACCAGTCTTCCCCGCTACATGCTGCCAGGGTTGGAAAACTTACCTTTACGGATATCCTCGCTTTTTAAATTTGACCTGTTGATATATCTTGTCATTCCAATGGCAATTCTCATCTGGTGGCTGCTCTATCGAACGCGTTGGGGTTTGGGATTGCGGGCAGTGGGTGAAAATGCTGAGACCGCATTCGCTTCAGGCCGTAATCCTGCCCTGATCAAATTCCAGGCATTGTTTGCTGGTGGTTTACTGGCAGGTTTGGGAGCAGCGCATTTGTCCATCGCTTTCACAATGAATTGGGCTGAATATATGACCGGGGGCAGAGGTTTCATCGCAATTGCCCTGGTGATTTTTTCCAAATGGCATCCGATCCGGGCAATTGCTGGGGTACTGGTTTTCAGCGGCGCGGTGGCATTTCAACTTTTGCTCCAGGTGAGTGGAGTTAACATTTCACCATTTCTGCTCGATATGATTCCCTTCGTCTTAACCCTTGCGGTATTGTTGATCTGGGGAGGAACCCGCAAACATTCGGCACCTGCAACATTAGGCAGGGTCTTTCAAGGAACAGAATAACCTTTTGCATTGAGGAAAGGAGGCACACGGTTTTATTCACTTTATTTAATACGATTTCCAAAAATCATAAAAAGGAGAAGCAAATGAAAAAGTTAAAGGAATCCTCGCAATTGTTTTGGTAGCCTTGTTTGCCCTGTCTGCATGTGCACCCAAGACTGCTGAACCTGTGGTAACTGAAGCTCCTGTTGTAGCAACGGAAGCCCCGGCAACCGAAGCTCCTGCCACTGAAGCGCCGACTGCTGCACCAACAGAAGAACCTGTGTGCTTGATTGTTGGCGCGACCTATGGTGGACCGATCATGGATGCTGGTTATAACCAGGCAATGCATGAAGCTGTCACTGCCATCAAGGAAAGCTATCCCTGCGTCGAAATAATCGAAGCCGAGAATGTCTACGACGAGGCTGGTGCCACGTCTACCATTGAGAACATGATTTCCCAAGGCGCAAAAATGATTTTTGCCACAGCGTATGCTCATCAGTACCCTGCTCTAGAACTATCCTATAAGTACCCGGATGTGATTTTTGAGCATGTGGGTGGTTGGGAAATGGGTGCTAACTTTGCCAATGTCTTCGGAAAACCACCAGATCTGTGGTATCTCAAAGGCGTTGCTGCAGGCATGATGACCGAGACGAATAAACTGGGCTTTGTGGCAGCATTCCCGCTGGCATGGACAGATGTGTTTGTCAATGCTTATACACTTGGGGCACAATCTGTTAATCCAGATGTAGAAGTGATTGTTGCGTACACTTTTGCCTGGGGTGATAGTGCCAAGGAAGCAGAAACCACCAACTCTTTGATCAATCAAGATGTGGATGTGATCACCATGCATGTTGATTCACCTCAAACCATCGTCTCAACTGCTGAATCTAGAGGTGTTTACTCCATTGGGTATCAAAACCTGGCAGCGCAGCAATTTGCTCCCAAGTACTGGATCACTGGTTCCGGTTTCACACTTGGTGGAACTTTCACCTGGTTAGCCTCGACAGTGATTGATGGAACCTGGGAACCCATTTTCCTGCGATGTGGTTTTACCGATGGGTGTATGGCTTTGGCACCATTTGGTCCCGAAGTTCCCCAGGAAGTAAAAGACAAAGTTGCTGAAGTCCAGGCAGGTTTGGAAGATGGAACCATCGTTACCTTTGCCGGACCCATAAAAGACCAGGATGGTAACATCAAAGTCAAAGAAGGCGAAGTTTTGGCTGACGATGCAATGAGCAATGTTGACTGGTTTGTTCAAGGCGTTGTAGGTAGTCCAAAATAGTACCCTGTTCTCTTGTTTGAACCTGTGGAGGTGAGAAATCACCTCCACAGGTAAATCAGAGAAAGGTCATGCTGGGTGGTGAGAATCCTTTTGAGATTCGCGACAGCCAGGATGACACCAATAATTGGAGGATATCATGGATATTAAGCAGAAAATTGAACAAGCGAATCAAATTGCTTTTAAACGGATCACTGATGCAGACCCGGTTCTGGTGGATATTGCACCAGCGATCGAGGTGATTCCTGGTATGGAAGATAAAATGGTGATTCATTCCGGACCACCCATATCCTGGGACAAAATGTGTGGTGCACAACGGGGAGCAATCATTGGAGAAGTAATCTATGAAGGATGGGCAAAAACCATTGAGGAAGCCAAAAAGTTGCTTGATGATGGAAAAATTAAACTTGAACCAAATCACCATCATCAAACAGTGGGTCCCATGGCAGGCACTATCTCTGCCAACTCCTGGGTTTATGTCGTCGAAAATAAAACTTTTGGAAATAAAGCTTTTTGCCGACAGGTGGAAGGGATGCAGCAATTTGGGGATTATGGAGAAATTGCATTGGATGGGTTGAGAAAATGGAGGGATATTTTTGCTCCATCCTTGCGCGCCGCCCTGAAAGCAGAAGGTGAACTACCCCTTAAACCAATCATCACCCAGGCACTTCAAATGGGAGATGAACTGCACAACCGGCACAGCGCTTCATCGGCATTGTTCGGAAATGCCATGGCTATTGGATTGGCAAAAGCAGGTCTACCCTTGGATAAGCATCTCCCAACACTCTACCTGCTCAAGAATCACAATTTGATATTCCTGGGATTGGCGATGGCGGCAGGAAAAGCGATTGCTGACCCGGCAAGGGATATTGATTACAGTACAATGGTGACTGCCATGTGTCGTAACGGCGTGGAATTTGGTATTCGCGTCAGCGGAACTGGTGATGAGTGGTTCACTGCTCCATCTCCCTTTGTAAATGGGCTGTATTTGGCTGGCTTCACTGATAAAGATGCGGGTTTTGACATGGGAGATTCCGCCATCACAGAAACGGTTGGATGGGGAGGATTTGTTCTGGGTGGTGCCCCCGGCATTCTCAGCCTGGTTGGTGGAACGCCTGAAGAGGCACTTGCATATTCGCGTGAGATGCGAACAATCACAATCGGCTTGCATCCCACCTATAAAATGCCGGTGTTTGGATTCGAAGGTACACCCACGGGCATCGATATCCGCAAAGTTATTCAAACGAACAGCACCCCGATAATTGATACCGCGATTGCACACAAAGAACCCGGATACCCAATAATTGGAGCAGGATTAGTCCGGGCTCCGATTGAATGCTTTAAAAACGCGTTGATAGCATTCAGCCGAAAATACCAATCCGCGTAGAAACGAAGGTATGATGGTAACCGGAATTACTGTTCGAAAAAATCAGTACTATGATTCCGTCTTCCTGATGGGTTTTAACAATCGGTTATCGAAAGTGGACGGTGTAATCCAGACCGCAGTGCTCATGGGGTCGGATGCGAACAAGCGAGTACTTGCAGACATCGGATTTTTAAATGCAGAAATCAAAACTGCATCAGCCAATGACCTGGTTGTTGCAATTTCAGCAGATTCACAAAAAGTGATTGATGAAATAAACCTGCACCTGGATGAATGGTTGACTGAGTCAAACAGTGCATCCTCTTCTGTGGAAAAAATCCAAACTTTGGAAGATGCATTTGTTACATTGCCTCAATCCAACCTGGTTGTTATATCCCTGCCGGGCGAATTCGCTGCACGTGAAACAAGAAAGAGCCTGGAAGCAGGAAAACATGTTTTTCTGTTCAGTGATAACGTATCCGTTCAGGACGAGGTATCCTTTAAAAAGTTTGCTGCTGAGCAAGGTTTACTGGTAATGGGACCGGATTGCGGCACCAGTATTATTGGAGGGGTTGGAATTGGATTTGCAAATAAGGTAAGAAGGGGCAAGATTGGAGCCATCGCTGCCGCAGGTACGGGTTTACAGGAATTTACCTGCATGGTCCACAATGCAGGTTACGGGATATCGCATGCCATTGGAACTGGAGGAAGAGACCTTTCCGACAGCGTGGGCGGCTTAACAACACTGGCTGCATTGGATGCCTTGGAACGGGACCCTGGGTACCGAGGTGATTGCAATCATTTCAAAACCACCCGGTGAAAAAACATTGACAACGATAATTGATAGGCTTAAGAAATGTCAAAAACCGGTGGTTTGCTGTTTCCTGGGAATCGACCGCCCAATTGCAGGTGAAGGGGTGGTCTTCAAGCGAGCGAAAATTATTGATGAAGCTGTGCAATTAGTTATCCAGGCAATCGGCGGAGAGTCAAAAGATGTAGCAGTCCAAAGTAAGTCTGTTCGAGACCTTCCTCCAATTCAAAAAGGAAAGTATCTGCGCGGCGTTTTTGCTGGTGGAACGTTTTGCTATCAAGCCCAGCAAATTTTGCGTGTTGCGGGCATCCCGGTTTATTCCAATGCGCCATTGGATAAAAAGTTCCTCCTGGACCATCCGAACCAGAGTAAAGAGAACTCGATCGTAGACATGGGAGATGAGTTCTTCATGGTGGGGAGACCTCACCCGATGATTAATGGGAGCCAACGGGCGCTGAGGATTATTAAGGAAGCACAGGATTCAGAAGTTGGAGTGTTATCACTCGATTTTATCCTGGGATACAATTCCTCCATGGATCCGGTTGGTGAACTGGTGGATGCAATCCAGGAAGCCCAAGGGATTGCGAAGAAACGGGGGGACAGCCTTCAGGTTGTGGCATCCATTTGTGGTACAACAGATGATCCCCAGGACCTGAAAATGCAATCGAAAATGTTATCAGATTGTGGAGTGGTGGTTTTTAATAGTAATGCCGAAGCCACTAAGTATTGTTCCGCATTAATCGGGAGATAACCCATGCCGCCAAATAAAACTGATCAATTACTTAATTCTCCCCTGGTTGTGATTAAATCTTGGGGTTGAACCATTTGCTGAAAACCTTGAAGAACAGGATGTAGAAGTCGTTCAGGTAAATTGGCGTCCACCGGCTGGTGGAGACCAGGAAATGATTTCGATCCTAGATTCGTTGTTATGAATTGGGGTGGAAGATTTATTTTCTTTCATTAATCGCTAAAAACCGAGATAAGAGTTGACCTGGTGTGGTAACAGGTCAACTCGTTTTCTTAAAGGATAGCCCGCGTGCTTCGAGTGCGTCCCGCAAAATCCGGATGGCTTTTGGACCTACACCATGCAAAGAGATTAGGTCCGATTCTTTTACGTTAACCAATTGCTCCAGGCTGGTATATCCTGCACCCAATAGCGCACGGGTAGCAGGCTGACCAATGCCAGGAGGAACATTGTGAATAAATTTCTTTTCTTCTTTGTTTGACATCATGACCCCGGTTTGTCCCGAACCAGTATTTATTCTGTCCGCTTTTTGCCAAGCTCTGTTATGGCTGGTAATTTCTTGCGAACCATGGTCTTGATAAATTCCACCCGTCGGAAACGCAAGGCGGACCAATCCTCATCGATTGCCACTTGCCGAACGGGTTCGAATCCGAGGCTGCCCAGCATTTCCCAGCCAGAATCACGGTTGAACTCGCAGGTGTACTTTTTCGAAGTTCCCTTGGGATAAGCGAACCACACAGTTGCATCATCCTTCGTTTTGACTGAGATTTGGGTGGAAATCGTATTCACTTCCGCCTGTTTCGTTACGAATGCCAGGCTGAAGTGAATTTCGTTGACATCTTCAACTCTTTTTCGAACAATCACATTTTCCAATAATGCCAGTTCCGGCTCAAAGGAAGGGGGCGCATTCAAAACCAGGATAGTCTCCTGGTCTTTTAGATTCAGTTTCTTAAAGATTTCGGATGCCATGTCATCTTATCTCCATACTTTATTATACGGAGAAATTACTGCAAAGGACAATACAGCCCATGACATGGATTCTTGAATAAAACCATGCTGTTTTATTGTCGGAGGCATCAAACGAGAATCTTGGTGGGTTAACGACTAATGCCCTGGCAACGCCAGGGCATTAGCGAGAATTCAGGTAAGCCAGATTTTATGCAGGTTTAAGTTTATGGTACCGCAGCCAGGGCTGCATCCGCAGTGGTTAAACCTGCACCCGTGGCATCTGCTTCCCAACAAATATCGGTAGATACGCCATACGGATCGCTCACGCTTCGGCAGCCGGGGGGTAATGGAATGGCAGAATTTTCCAAAATTGCTTCCACATCGCCCTGGTCCAGGTCAGGATTCTTCTGCATCATCAGGGCAACAATCCCTGCAACGTGCGGGCTTGCCATTGAGGTGCCACCCAGGTAGTAATAGGATAATTGACCACTGTTAACCTGGTAAGGTCCAAGCACCCAGGAACCGGGAGCCGTTACATCCAGGTCCTGATCGGTTTTTTCGCGGCTGGAGAAATCCGTGATATAGAATTGCTCGGCGACGGTAGGATCCGGCACATCCCCATACCACCAATAAGGATTACGAACACCATCTGTAAATGGCATCCATTCTCCAATCCAACCACTGGCAGCCACTGAAATGACTGGAGAGTAGGCACCCGGGTAACCCATGCCGGCATCCCCTTCGTTGCCTGCTGATGCCACAACAATTACGCCCTGTTCCATGGCGTAATGCAGGGCTTCTTTCTCCATGGCGTCAAGTTCAGGACCACCCAGGCTCATATTGATTACCACCGGGTAATCCGCCAGTTCATCGGCTTTTAAGTCGCCAATGTAGGTGATGCCGCGTGCAACCACGGATGACCAGCCGGAACCGTTCTGGTTGAGAACTTTAACCGGAATGATGGTTGCCATAGGTGCAACACCGTTTACTTTCGTAGTGCCAGCCATATAACCCAAAATGGTGCTGGTGACATGCGTGCCATGCGAGTTCTGGTCATGCTCCCACTTGTTTGGTTGGGTGGAAACCCATCCCACCTCGCCACCGCCACCGCCAAATGCAAGCGCATATTCTTCAGCGATGCGTTCTTCCGGGAAATACTGCCGCCAGGAATCGAGTAACCCTGTATCAAGTACCGCCACATACACGCCCGTCCCGTCAAAAGAAACCTGGCGATTATCCATTCCATAGTCCGTGACGTTCATTGCATCCAGGTCCCAGGTACTTAAACCGTCCGCAAAATTTTCTGCCAAAACGGTATCCACCGGGGCACCATTACGGACTGCATCCGGGGATACTGAAACCACAAACGGCAATTTGGCAATTGCCGACACTTTGGTGGACAAGGCTTTCATGGTGAGAGAATCGATTGACACCAATTTATCCATCACTTTGCCATACCTGCCAAGCGAGGTCAAAATCTGCGGGGTGATATCCGTGTTCAGGACAACATTGACCGCAGTGTAACGCGGGGCTGCCTGGGTTGTTCCCACACCGACCAGCGGGAAAACAAATACCAGGATAAATATGGCAGTCAAAATTCGGAATGCTTTGCCTTTCATAATTCTCCTCCTTCAATATAAGTGTGGTGCGCACATTTGCTGGAATAAAAAGACCGTACAAAAAAATGCACGGCCGGTTACGCCATTTGCTCCCCCCAGTTCCAAGGCGTCCAAATATAAACTGAGGTTCTCAGCATCCGCAATCTGGTATTTTCATTATAGGAAGATTAATAAATAAGTCAATAGAAAAGTAGTTTTTTTACATAAACTGGTAACAAAATTATTTGAAATTGTGCAGGATGGCTGGTAACAACCCGCCTGATTGATAGTACTGCAGTTCATTCATGGTATCCAGGCGAACACGAACCTTGAATACAAGCACTTCACCGGAAACCCGCCTTGCCTGTACCTGCAATATTTCGCCTGGCATCTTCATTTGGGATACGGCGCTGATTGAGAATGACTCCCAACCGGTTAGCTGCAACGTTGCTGTACTTACTCCAGGCAGGAATTGCAATGGCAGCACACCCATACCAGCCAGGTTGGAACGGTGAATTCGTTCAAAGGATTCTGCAATTACAGCCCTTACACCCAGTTGCTGCACTCCCTTGGCTGCCCAATCCCGGCTGGAACCTGTGCCGTATTCTTTACCAGCCAGGATTACCAGGGGAATTCCCACATTCTGGTAACGCATGGCAGCTTCGAAAATCGTCATCGGTTTGTTCTCCGGTAAATAGACGGTAAACCCACCCTCTTTCCCTTGCGCCAAAACATTTTTTAGACGTGGGTTTGCCAGGGTGGCACGCGTCAGCACCCGGTCATTGGCCCGGCGTGAACCATAGGAATTGAATTCTTTTGGTAATACACCATTTTCCTGCAAATATTGTCCGGCAGGGCTGTTCTCTTGAATCGAACCAGCGGGAGAAATGTGGTCTGTGGTGACAGAATCTCCCAGGTATGCCAGCACGCGTGCATCGTGAATATCTGCCCCTGAAGCCGGGATTTCAAAAAACGGAGGTTCCTGCAGGTAAGTCGATTCTTTTCGCCAGGGATACAAATCTCCTTGTACGCCAGGGATTGCCTGCCATTCCCGGGTGCCGGTAAACAGCGACTGGTTGTTTTGTTCAAACAAAGCCGGCTGGATGTGCTGCTGGATAACCCGTTCAATTTCGTGATTGCCTGGCCACAAATCTTTGAGATAGACTGGTTGTTGATTTTTATCCCATCCAAGCGGCTCACGGGTAAGGTCGATGTCAATTCTGCCTGCCAGGGCAAACGCCACAACCAGTGGCGGTGAAGCCAGGTAATTGGCTTGAATATGGCTGTTTACCCTTCCTTCAAAATTCCGATTTCCAGACAATATCGCTGCGGTCACCAGGTTATGCTCTTGTGTGGCTGATACAATCTCTGGAGCTAATGGACCAGAATTTCCGATGCATGTCATGCAGCCATACCCGGTAAGCGTAAACCCCAATTGTGCCAGGGCATCAAGCAATCCCGCCTTGCGCAAATATTCCGTGACTACCCGCGAACCGGGTGACAGGCTGGCTTTCACCCAGGGATTTGGCTGTAATCCAAGCGCCAGGGCTTTTTGTGCCAACAGACCGGCAGCAATCATGGTGTATGGATTGGAGGTGTTTGTACAGGAGGTAATGGCCGCCAGGGTAAGGCTGCCATGCCGCAATTCAACCAACTTGCCTTGAAGTTGAAACGTAACGGATTTCTGACTATCACTCTCCAATACACCAAAACCACCTTCCGCCTTGCTGCGGGTGAGGGCTTCGGAAAAACCTTTTTTCACCTGGGTAAGAGCCACCCGGTCCTGGGGTCTTTTTGGTCCAGCCAGCGAAGGTTCTAATCGTGCCGAGGTCAAGGCTGAGTACCCGGCTGTAGGCAGGTCTGGGTGCATCCGCATGGTAAAAAAGGTGCTGGGCATGCATGTATTCAGACACCCGCGTAACCTGTTCTTCGGTTCTGCCGGTCTGGCGTAAATACTCCAGGGTAATTTCATCCACCGGGAAATACACCATCGTTGCACCGGTTTCCGGTGACATGTTGGCAATCATCGCCCTGTCGGGCAGGGTGAGATTTTGGCTGCCACTGCCAATGACTTCCACAAACGAATTTACCACCCCGGCTTTGCGCAGCAACTGCACAATCGTCAGGGTTAAATCGGTCGGAGTGACTCCCAGCCGGCAGGCTGCCCGTCAACTCGAGACCAAGCACATCGGGTGCTGGGAATTCGATCGGTTGACCCAGCATGGCTGCCAGGGCTTCGATGCCGCCCACACCCCAACCCAATACACCCAATCCGTTGATCATGGTGGTATGCGAGTCGGTACCCACCAGCGTTTCCGCCTGCAGCCAGTTGCCAGCTGCTGTGGAATGGATGATTACCCCGCTGCTCAAAGTCTCGAGATTGACCTGGTGGATGATGCCGGATCCGGGTGGAATAACGCGCACCTGTTCAAAAGCATTTTGCGCCCATTTGAGGAACTGGTACCGTTCATGATTGCGTTCCATCTCCAATGCCTGGTTGCGCTGCAGGGCATCCGGTACAGAGGTGAAATCCACCTGGATGGAATGGTCAACCACCACATCCACCGGGATGAGCGGTTCGGCAAGTCCGGGATTTTTACCGCGACGTGCCAATGCGGAGCGCAGCGCAGCCAGGTCATTTAAAACGGGAATACCGGTAAAATCCTGCATCAGCACCCGCCCGGGGTGAAAAGGCACGACCGGTCGTTCCCCTTGTTGGGGCAGCCAGGCTGCCAGCCTGGTTACATCTGCTTGTTGAACATGAACACCATCGCAGTGTTGCAGCAAGTTTTCGAGCAGCAAGCGGATGGAATATGGCAGGGCGAGGAGTTGTTCCAACCCCATTCCAGGGATGCTGGTAAGCGGTTTGTAATAATATTTTTCCCCATTTACGTTCAGTTCGGTGGTGCGGTTGAAAGGTTCGGTCGATGTAGTTTCCATGGCTGCTCTATTTCATTAACGAAACAACTGCCTGGGCGAATTCGATAGTGCCTGAAGCGGGCGTTTCGGCTGTGGGATTGTGAATATCGCTCGTCACGATATCCGAACCGATGGCGGTTAGCAGGGCGTTCTCAAGAGTTTGCGCGGCTTCATTCCAACCCAGGTACTGCAATAACATCTGCCCGGACAGGATGAGAGAGGTGGGATTGGCAAGGTTTTTCCCCGCCAGGTTGGGGGCAGTTCCATGGGTTGCTTCAAAAATCGCCGCACCGCTTTCAAAATTGAGGTTGGCGCCAGGTGCCATGCCAAGACCACCCACCTGGGCTGCCAGTGCATCGGATAGATAATCGCCATTCAAGTTGGTGGTTGCCAGTACGTCAAATTCCTCGGGGTGGGTCAGGGTGCGCTCAAAAACCGCATCCGTAATGATGTCATTGATGTACAACTTACCCGCTGCCATTGCCTGCTCTTTTACCAGGTTGGCTTCCCGTTCACCGTGCAGGTTTTTGTTTTCTTCCCACTCCAACTGGGTGAAGACCTGCTGCCCGAATTCGCTGTGTGCGATTTCGTAACCCCATTGCCTGAAGGCACCTTCGGTGTACTTCATGATGTTGCCCTTATGCACCAGGGTAACCCGTTTGCGGTCATGCTCCAATGCCCAGCGGATGGCTGCCTTCACCAGGCGCTGACTGCCCTCCCTGGAGATTGGTTTGAGACCGATACCCACTTCATCCACAAAGCGCAAGCGCTGGTACTCCTCGGGTTGATGGACTTTCAACCAGTCCAGCAGGGCAGCATTTTTAGGTGTACCTGCCGGAAACTCGATCCCGCTGTACAGGTCTTCGGTGTTCTCGCGGAAAATGACCATGTTTACTTTCTCGGGATGACGGATGGGGGCGGGAACACCGGGTAACCAGCGAACTGGTCTCAGGCAGGTGTACAGGTCAAGGGTTTTGCGCAAGGCGACATTCAGGGAGCGCATTCCGCCACCCACCGGTGTTGCCAGGGGACCTTTTATCCCAACCAGGAACCTGCCAAAAGCCTGAAGTGTCTCTTCGGGCAGCCATGTCCCCCACATTCGCTGGCTTTTCTCTCCAGCGAAAACTTCCATCCAGCAAAGGCACCGGCTGCCCTGATATGCTTTTTGCACGGCAGCATCGAGCACCAATTTTGCAGCCGGCCAGATATCCACCCCGCATCCATCTCCTTCAATAAATGGGATGATGGGGTTGGGTGGGACTATTAATTTGCCGGAATCCAGGGAAATGGGCGAGCCTTGCATGGGGGGAGTGAAAGTGGGGTATCGTCATGGCAGTATTATATCCAGATTTGGTACTTGACTATTTTAAGTCATTTGGTTACAATTTTAGCATATTATATGGGACGCTGTCCTATAATCAGGGACACTATGGAAGATACCCGCATAACCACCCTCGCAAAAGCCATGCTCATCCTGGATTGTTTCAGCCAGGAAAATACCGAACTGGGGGTGCGTGAAACCGCCCGCCTGGTTGGTCTTTCGAGCAGCGCGGCTGGCAGGTTGATGACCAGCATGCGTGACCTGGGTTTGCTGGTGCAAAATCCCCGCACCCGGTTGTATTCGATGGGCACACGCGTGCTTGCCTGGGCAGGCACTTACCTGGCAGCCTCCGACATCGCCACCACCGCCCATCCATTTTTACAAGAAATCCATCAGTCCACCCTGGAAACCGTCAGCCTGTATGTTCTGGAAGGCAATGAGCGGGTCTGCATCGAGCGCTTGGATAGTCCCCAAAGCGTGCGGTTTGTCGTGCGGGTAGGGAAACGCCTGCCCCTGTATGCCGGCGCATCCGGTAAAGTGATGCTGGCATTTGTCCCCCAACACTTGTGCCGCCAAATCTTGAAATCCACCCGCCTCGAAAAACTGACCGAATCCACCATCGTGGATGCAAAGGAAATCGAAAATGAACTGAGGCTCATCCGACAGCGTGGTTATGCCGTCAGTAAAGGCGAATGGACTCCCGGCGCTACCGGGATTGCTGCCCCTATATTTGATCGCAGTAATGAACTGATGGGCGCGCTCAACCTGTCCGGTCCATCCCAACGGTTTACAGATGAAGTTATTTCACAGTATGCCGTCCAGGTATGCCAGGTGGCTGCCCAAATTTCAAAAGCGCTTGGTTCTCTTTACCCCGTCCAACCAATGCCGGCAAAGCCGGCTTATACCTTCTGATATTAGTAAACACAGGGCATCAAAGCATTTCCCTGGAGTTTCCAGGGATTTTTGGGATTACAAGGAGAAATGCATGATCATCCATGACCGTATTGCAGAACAACTGCCAGAGTGGCGTGAGCGGGTGGCAAACCTGGTCCGTAAGCATGGATCATACAAGGTATGCGACGTGACCGTGGAACAGATATACGGGGGCATCCGCGGGGTGCAGATCCAGGTGACTGATATTTCTTACCTGAACCCGACCGAAGGAATTTACCTGCGCGGCTACTCCATCAACGATGTGCTTAATTTTCTTCCCCGGCACAATGGGGCGGAATACCCGATGTGCGGTGGTTTGTATTACTTGCTCATGGTGGGCAGCCTGCCAACCGAAGCGGAAGCCCGCGAGGTGGAAGAAGAATGGCAAAGGAGAAGCCAGGTTCCGGCATATGTGTGGGATGTAGTGAATGCCATGCCGCCCGAAACCCACCCAATGACGCTCCTTTCGACTGCCATCACAGCCATGCAGCCTGATGCAGTTTTCCCGCAGCATTATGGCAATGGCACTCCCAAGCCGGATTACTGGAAATACTACCTGGATGACAGCCTGACGCTTATAGGACGGTTGATGGTCATTGCTGCCAACATCTACAACAAAAAATACCAGGATGGATTATTCATTCCTCCGGACCCGCACCTGGATTGGGCAGCCAATTTCGCCCACATGATTGGCAAAGGGGATAATGATGAGTACAAGGATCTCAGCCGGTTGTTTTTCCTGATCCACTCTGACCACGAAGGCGGGAACGTCAGTGCCCACACGGGACACCTGGTTTGTTCTGCCCTCTCGGATATATACCTGACCAGCGCGGCTGCCATGAACGGCTTGGCTGGTCCTCTGCATGGTCTGGCAAACCAGGAATGCCTGCGCTGGCTGCTGCAGGTTCGAGAACATTTTGGGCATCTGCCCTCCGAAAGCGAACTGGAGCAGTACCTGGAAGAAGCCCTGGATAACGGCAAGGTAATTCCAGGATACGGGCATGCCGTCTTGCGCACCACGGATCCCCGTTTTACCGTCCAGGCTGAGTTTGCTGAAAAATACCTTCCGGAAGATGAAATATTCCAACTGGTGCAGCGGGTCTATGCAGTTTTACCGCCATTGTTAAAACGCAATGGAAAAGTAAAAAATCCATGGCCGAATGTGGATGCCATTAATGGGGCTTTGCAGCATCATTATGGAGTCATCAGTTCGATTTTTATACGGTACTGTTCGGTGTCAGCCGTATCCTGGGCATCACTGCCCATGCGGTCTGGGCGCGGGCACTCGGTAAACCAATCGAGCGTCCCAAATCCCTCACCACCCGCATGCTGGAAGAAATGGTTGGCTTACCCCCGGGAGCCTGAAACAAGCGCTTAGCAAATATGCGATATTCCACCTGTCCTTTGGAATGAACCGGATATTCTCTGATGGTTTCCACTGACAGGTGGTACTGTTTTAGCATGCTGCTTGCAACGTAAAAACAAACAGGTTCAGCTTGATAGGTTTTGACCGTAATTCGTGGATAAAGTTGGAACAATGAGTGAGCAAAAATTTTACAACCTGACACCTGGGGAGCGCCTGGAACTTGTTGCCAGGCAGGCAGACCTTACGCCTGAAGAAGCCCGGGTGCTCTCCGGTATTTCTGGACTTTCGATTGCGCAGGCTGAACACATGATTGAGAATGTGGTCGGGGTGTATTCTTTGCCAATCGGAATCGCCGGCAATTTCGTGGTGAATGGGCGTGAAGTACCGGTTCCCATGGTAATTGAAGAGCCTTCGGTCGTGGCAGGTGCTTCCTTTATGGCGCGCCTGGCACAGGCTGGCGGCGGATTTCATGCCGAAGCCGATGCCCCGGTAATGATTGGGCAAATGCAGGTGCTGGACCTGCCGGATGTACAGGCAGCCAAAACTGCACTGGAAGCGAGTAAAGCCCGCTTGCTGCAACTGGCAGAGGGGATTGACCCGGTTTTACAAAGCCTGGCGGCGGTCCGCGTGACCTTGAGGTGCGCGTCATTGAAGAAAGCCCTATTGGTGCATTCATCGTGCTTCACCTGCTCTACGATGTGCGTGATGCGATGGGCGCCAACGCGGTCAACACTGCGGTGGAACGCCTGGCTCCCATGGTTGAAGAAATCAGCGGCGGCAGGGTGCTGCTGCGGATCTTTCCAACCTGGCTGACCGGCGCCTGGCTAGAGCGTGGGTCACCATCCCGCTCGCCAGCCTGGCTTTTGAAAACTTCAATCCGGAAGCGGTGCGGGATGGGATTATTGCTGCCTGGGCTTTTCGCCTCGGTGGACCCCTACCGGGCGGCTACCCATAACAAGGGAATTATGAACGGCGTGGATGCAGTCGTGATTGCCACCGGCAATGACTGGCGCGCCATCGAAGCCGGAGCGCATGCCTTTGCCGCCCGCAGCGGCAGGTACACCAGCCTGAGCCGCTGGTTTACAGATGAAAACGGTAACCTGGCTGGCGAACTGGAAATGCCCATGGCGGTTGGCATTGTGGGCGGCGCTACCCGGGTTTACCCATCTGCGAAGGTTAACCTGAAATTGATGGGTGTAAAAACCGCGGCGGAACTGGCTGAGATTATCGTTTCGGTTGGACTGGCGCAAAACCTGGCTGCCTTGCGTGCCCTGGCAACTGAAGGCATTCAGCGTGGTCACATGGGACTGCACGCCCGCCAGGTGGCTGTGGCTGCCGGCGCCCGACCTGACCAGGTGGATACCCTGGCGCAAAAACTTGTAAATGAAAAAAATATCCGCATTGATCGTGCGGTGGAACTATTGAAGGAGATGAACTGATATGGATGCTGCACCCAGGCTGCTCCCAATTTACTTCTCAAGCCGGTCATGCCGGTTGGAATAATCGGTTATGGTGCCTATGTACCCCAGTACCGCTTGCCGGCTGTTGAAATTGCCCGGGTCTGGAAAGGCTCAGAAGGCGGACTGCCAGTCAAAGAAAAAGCCGTGCCGGGTTTGGATGAGGACGTCATAACCATGTCCATCGAAGCC
>CAWCAN010000001.1:0-269433 GCA_963793615.1 uncultured Chloroflexia bacterium | reverse complement strand
AATTGTCGCGCCTGTGTATGTGATGGCCAAAATGTTGATGGCCGGACCAACAAAAAGAAAGGTAATCGCAGGACCCAAACCAGCTCCCCGTTTCCAAATGCCGGCGAATAGATGGCAGAATTGTACAGGAGCAGACTGCCAGGATAAAACCACCCAGGGCAGAGGCGGGGTAACTGATCCATTTGGAGGCTTTTGGACCTAAAAAGCGGGTGATCAATTCCTTTGGAATCATGGAGCTCATAAACCCAGCGATGATAAAAGCAGGGACCAGACACAGCAAAACATGGGCAGCCAGGTAATCCAAAAGGCTTGTCCAACCAGACCATAGTAATGTGCTTAGATAGTTCATAACAGGCTGCATAATTTCCTTTAGAATTGACCATTCCAATAAAACCAACAGTCTATATGAACTCATGGTTTTTGGAATGGACATTTTCGTCAATTTGATTTTTTATATAGTGGGGATTAACCAGTTTTCAATTTCAGTTTCGGAAGGAATTCTACCTGAACTTAAAACTGCTTCATTCAATACAAAGCCAGGGGTGGAAAGGATTGGAAATTGCATAATTTCATTGTGGTCGGTCACTTTGATAATCTCAGCATCCAGATGATGTTTTTCAACCACTTTTCGCGTGATTGCTTCCAGTCGTTTGCAGTTTGCACAACCGCTTCCTAATATTTTTATTGTTAACATTGAATTCTCCTCTTCTTAAACGATATTATTGGGGTTTTTCATGTGCCCGGATTGCATTTCGGGCAGGGGCATGCTTCCGGTGTTTTTGTCCAGGGTCTGTGGATTCATTCGTCATCACGCGCATCGCATCAATGATTGTGAGAATGTGTTCGTCTTCTAAACGATAATAAACATTCCAGCCGTCTTTTCGGTCACTAATCAACCCGCCTTCACGCAGAACGGCAAGTTGTTGGGAAAGATAAGCCTGCTTGTAGCCAAGTGTAGCTTCCAGATGACATACACAAGCCTCTTCTTTTCCTAAAATTTGCAGAATAGCAATGCGGACTGGATGGGTGAGTAATTTAAAAAGCTGAGCCTGTTTGACTTCGGCTTGTAAATCCTGGTTTTTTGTTTTCATTTGCTGATCACTTTTGTTATAAATCGAGTTTTTTTACGAATATATGCAATAGTTTGAATATGATTATAAGCCGCATGAAAATCTTTTATAGTGATAAATATCACGAAAAAGATATGCAATTGTTTGAATATGATTATTCCGTGTCCGACGTAAATGCATATCAATTAATGACGGAGCTATTTTTCTAATATCTTATGCGGTTGCGCAAACTGCAAACGACTGGAAGCAATCACCAGAAAAGTGGTCGAAAAGCATCATTTGGAAGCTGAAAATTATTGATATTCCACAACGTATTTCTTGAATCATATTTGAAATTCGATGGTGGTCGGTACATTATATTTTTAAGTGGAGGTGATGGCTTTAAGCTTCTCTCCTTGCGGATTCAGTAATATTTGTTGTTTTTTTGTTCGTCTGCAAAACACAAATTTCGATCAGAGAACGAAGTTTTACGAATAATTAGAAGTGATAAATAACAGAATTTATAGTGACAAACTTTGATTGAACATACTTGAAAATCATGTAGAATATATTAGTGAAAACGAATATGTTATCTAAAATTGACAATCTTTCGGAAATATTAATGTGTATGGCGCAACCTGCTCGCATGCAAATATTGATGGGACTTGGCATTCAAGAGGCTTGTGTTTGTCACCTGGAATCTATCCTGGGGATAAGTCAAGCGAGTATTTCGCAACATTTAATGATCCTCCGGAAAAATGGACTAGTTGTATCTCGTAGAGATGGTCGACATATTTATTACTCTTTGAAAGAGCCTTCTTTACTGGAGATTTTTCGTCAGACTGCAAAATTAAATGGAATTGACTTACAACTTGGGGAAAAGACAACATTTGTAACGATTGCAAGTTGTCCATGCCCGATTTGTAGCCCAAATAATGATCCAAAATTGATTTGCAAAAAAACAAAAGTGGAACGAATTTAGATTAAATTCATTAATTGGAGAAAATATGACAAACGTAGCCAAAGTATCTACCCAAAATCAACCCAAACTCGGTTTAGTCAGCCAACTTTTACCATTATGGATCATACTTGCCATGATTATTGGCTTGTTACTGGGAAAGTTTCTTCCTCAGGTTGGGAAAGCATTACAACCAGGCATCCCTTTGGGTTTATTTGTAATGATCTACCCCGCGATGACTAAATTGAAACTTGGAGAGGTTAAGAATGCAGTAAAGGACTGGAAACCTGCTGCAATCGTAATCTTTTTTAATTACTTCTTCAATCCATTCCTGCTTTACTTAATTGGATGGGTTTTTCTACGTAATCACCCTGATTTATGGACAGGTTTGGTTCTCTTAGGTGTGGCTCCCTGTATTGCGATGGTCCTGGTGTGGACTGATCTTGCCAGAGGGAATGGTCCTTTGGGAATTGTGTTAATGGCCTGGAATTCATTGATTCAAATTGTTACAACACCATTTTTCATCTGGCTTATTTTAGGTGCGCGTGTGAGTGTTGATGTTTGGCTGGTAGGCCAGAGTGTATTGTTGTATTTGGGATTGCCATTACTGGCTGGAGCTCTTTCCAGAAAATGGATCATTAAAAATAAAGGTGAACAATGGTTTACAAAGAAAGCTTTACCTGTTCTGGATGATGTACAGCTGATCGCTTTATTATTAACTTTAATTGTCATGTTTGCCCTTCAAGGAGATGTGATTTTGAAGAACCCGGAGTTAATTTATCTTATGGCGGTTCCTCTGAATTCTTTTTTTCTTTTTATTGTTTTTTGGTGTTTTGATGGTCAGTCGAAAAGTTGGTTTTTGTTACTCTGATGCTGCGACCACATCGTTTCATTGCACTGGTCGAAACTTCGAATTGGCTATTGCAATTGCGCTTACAGCTTTTGCATCTCGCCCAATGGTTGGTGTTTCAACGGTTATTGGGCCTCTGATCGAGGTGCCGTTAATGTTAACAATTGTATATTTGGCCAAGAAATTTGAATGGAAGTTGTTCAAAACAAATACCGCAGGTGCGTGCGGACCTCAAGAGTTGCAAGCAAAAAATGAAAAAATGTAAATAATTTTCAATTTACTTGAAGTTTTCATAAAATGCCCTCACAATGATTTGAATTTGGGAGGGTATTTTGTTTTTAAATCGACTTTCAAATCTAAGTAACCGGATCAGAAATGGTTTTATCCTAATCCGTTTTACAGATGAAAGTCTGAAAATCAAAAATAAAATAGTACTTATACAAGCAAAATGAGCCTTTAAACAGTATGGCAGAAGACAAGAAAATCTAAACACGGAAAGCAACAGAGTCACTATCGAATGAATGGCTACATTTCAACTGGATCAGGAAAATGGTGTAAACAGCATTTACACTTTGCATCAGGAATTTTTTGGAAATCCTAATTTTGTCTTTTCCAGTAGTGTATTTACCAATCTTCCCAATGCGTAAAATTTTCCTGTTATTTTGATTATCGGGTTTTATTAATAGGGCTTTCCCTGTTTATAAAAAAGAATACGAATTTCTCTGAGAAAGACTTCGCCGCCGCAGGTACTGCGCCTTTTTATTATTTCTCTCCCAAAGTAACAATGACCCGATGCTCCTGCTGATCATTAATCAGCGGAATAAATTGATCGTTCAGTATCTGACCGTCCAAAATCAGCTGACGGACATGCTTTTCCACATGTTCCGGGTTTTTTACCTCAATCGTGTATATGGATTCTCCAAATCGATAGCGGATCTCGAATCCATCCCAATCCGCTGGAATGACCGGTTCAATTAATCAGCGAATCTCCTACTTTTTTAAATCCGAGAATGGCTTCCAGCCCGAGCCTGTACATCCAGGCAGCCGAACCCGTATACCAGGTCCATCCGCCCCTGCCTACAAATGGGGCTTGACTATAAATATCTGCACAAATAACATACGGTTCAACCCGATAAATGTCAGCTTTTTCTTTGCTATCCGACTTAAAGATGGGGTTAAGTAAGTCGAATAATGCGGTTGCTTGTTTCCCATCACCCAACGTAGCAAAAGCCCAGGCAGTCCAGGTAGCAGCATGTGAGTACTGCCCACCGTTTTCGCGAATACCTGGTAAATATCCTTTGATATAACCCGGGTCTCTGGTTGTTTTGTCAAAAGGCGGAGCAAAAAGGACCATCAACCTGTCCACTGGATTGACTAACCGTTCCATCACCGAGTGCATGGCTTGCCGGCTGCGTTGCGGGTTGCCTGCTCCACTTAAAACAGCCCAGGATTGTGCAATGGAATCAATCTGACATTCCTGATCCAGAAATCGAACCCAATGGCGCTCCATCGTCATAGGTTGCCCTTCGATACCAGGCTCCATCCCATGCAGATCGCTCTATGGCAGCCGTGTATTCGTTTACCCTGGACCTGTATTGATGAGAAATTGGAATAAACCCATTCTGTTCACATACTTTTGCAAACTTATTGAGAACATCGATCATGAACCAGGCTAACCACACACTTTCTCCATGACCATTTTTGCCAACCCGGTTTAAACCATCGTTCCAGTCGCCGGTTCCAATCAAAGGTAGACCATGGGGACCAATCGTCGTGGCTTTCGTGATTGCGCGCTGACAGTGCTCCATAAGTGAAAAGCCTTGTTCTGTAGCGTGATATTCACCATATCGCTCCTCTTCGTTTGCCGAAAGATATCGGTGCTCTGAGAAAGGGCACCTTTTCATTAAGGATGCTGGAGTCTCCAGTTGCTTCAATGTAAAGAGCAGTTACATAAGGGAGCCATAAAAGATCATCTGAAAAACGGGTCCGCACGCCACGCTTCAAAGGTGGATGCCACCAATGTAACACATCACCTTCTTCGAACTGGTGATGAGCAGCATTTAGAATCTGAGTGCGTGTGATAAGCGGGTCAATTGGAAGAACCGCCAGGACATCTTGCAGTTGATCACGGAACCCAAATGCCCCACTGGATTGGTAAAATCCTGTACGACCCCAAATACGGCAGGAGAGCGTCTGGTAGAGCATCCAGCGATTGAGAATGATGTTGGTTGCCGGGTTTGGTGTTTGAACCTGGACGGTGCCAAGTAAATGCTCCCAAAATACATGTGTTCGTTCAAACGCAGCCCCTACATAGGCAGGATCGTGATATTTTTTAGCCAAAGCAAGCGCGTGTTCTTTATCATTTCCCTGACCGAGGACGAAATAGATCTCTTCTGATCCACCCGGAAGCAAATCCAGGTGTAACTGTAAAACTGCACAGGGATCTTCACCCGGCGTGATACGTGTTTCCAGCCCTAAGCGATGTAAAGCTGCTGGAAAAGCTGGTGTTCCACCACGGCCGAAAAACTCAGTACGATCCGCAGTCAGGCCGTGCAGTGATTTGCTGGCGATCAGGAAGGCAACTCGATTACCAAAATCAGCGTTTCTTGGATTGGAAGCCAGCAGACACCCTTCGGCAGCGTTAAATTCCGGAATGATGTATGCCATATTGGCAGCGTGCGTAGTACCCAGCACCCATTCAACATACTGTGTGGCAGTGATCCGCCGTGGATGATCAAGCGTGTTCTCTACTTTGAGATGGATTATTTTGACAGGATCTTCCGGACTGGCAAAAAGTGTCAGGACATGGCGTAGACCATGTGAGTTGTGTTCAAAAATAGTATAGCCTGCACCATGTCTGATACGGTAAGGCTGAATGGAACCTGCAGGAAGCGGGGTTGGTGTCCATATCTCTCCAGTCTCCTCATCGCGCAAATAAAGTGCTTCGCCGGTTGGGTCTCGCACCGGATCGTTGGACCAGGGCGTCAGGCGGTTTTCGCTGCTATTGGCTGCCCAGGTGGTTTGACTACCTGCTTCACTAACCAAAAAACCAAACTCCGGATAACCGATAACATTTACCCAGGGTGCCGGTGTGCCAAAGCTTTGTGGAATGACCTCTTTTGGTTGTTTGCTCTCTTTCCAATCGATAATATATTCACGGCCATCTTCACTAAAACCACCGTAACCATTGTGATACTGTAAACCGGTTATTTCCTCAAGTGGATACGATTGAGGAGGTAGAATAGCTTGTTCTTTCTCCTCAACAGGTCGGATTGCTGTAAAGTCGGGTAGGTGATGTACCGGAATTGAATAACCCGGCAGTTGATCTGCTAAGGATCCTTTTTCTCCGCTTAAAAGTATGCTGGCGGCAGTTCGCAGTAAGGTATGTTCCTGTTCTCCAATCTGGTCTAAGTGAATAATGAAGATTCCACCGCGTTGGTGAAGCCATTCTTCGCTATTTATTTTACTGACCAGACGATAAAGCAATCCATTCATCTCTGCCCCATAATCTGTGGGCTGGTGATTAATAATTACGACATCCATCTTATACTGCCTGCTTCGCAAGAATTTATGCACCATTAATGCTTCCTGTGCCAGATCAACTTGTGTGGGATCGTCCAGTTCCACCAGCAGGATGGGATAGTCACCCGAGATTCCAAAACGCCACAAACCTGCCTGCCCAAGTTTATTTGCTGCAATTGTTTCGGGAGATGTACGAACTGCTTTGAATGAGTAAATCAATGCAGAAAGGACTTGCAGGAAGATTTTAAAGCTTCTGTCGTGATTTTTTGCTTTCCAAGCCAGGTTTGGGCGGCTATATTGGCTTGTTGGAATGAATGCTGGATCAGGATCCAATTGTTGTAACGTCTTGCTAATGAAATTATGGCTTCACGGCTCTCGGCAGCAAAGGTCAGGTAAGCAAGATTTGCACCTGTATGCGGATTTAGATCTAATTCATAACCAAGTGCAAAGATCGGGTCGAGAGTCGCTCCGGAGGTACCAGAGAGAGGTTGTTGTGAGGTTAAAGTAATTGGATTGGTCAAAGATTGATTTCGACCAATAAACCGGTTTCGATCGGCTTCATGTTGGGCTTTCGGTTGACTTCCTTCAACCACCAGCATATGTCCCATAAAAATAGGGCTTTCTTCAGATGACCGTGGGCGACGTGTGAAGATTTGCAAATTGAGATCAGGTAAATACTCGCTTTCGATGAACAACTTATTGAAAGCAGGGTGCCGGCTATCAGCGGATTGCGGTGCAAGGATCACTTCTCCATAAGAAGTCAGACGAAGCGTGCCGCCAGTTTCGTTATTGTTTTGAATGTGTATTCGACGAATCTCAACCGGGTCATCTGCGGTGACGGCAACTTCCATGGTTGAAGTGAACCCATATTCTGTACGGCGAAAGACAACCATATGGGCAAAATAGGTTACTTGCATGTCATCTGCATTTCCGGGAATGGGTTGGTGGCCGGCTGACCAGAGTCTGTTTTCTTTTTCTGATTCACTGCCCATTTCCTGAATGTAGGTCCATGTTCCCCATGGATCCAATACGCCGTCTGGTTGCCAACGGGTCAGATCATAATCCTGCCAGGAACTATATCCGCCTCCCATGTTGGAAAGAAGAACATGATAGCTGCCATTGGAGAGGAGATGTACCTGGGGAATGGGAGTTTGTATAGGTATTCTCCAGGGAACGATTTCTTCCGCAACGGCGGTTAAGCGTTGAATTCCTTTAACGTCCTCTGCATATGGATCCTGTGGTGGAACCGCATGTGGGATCTGTTCTTGAAGCAAAAGATCTATCGCCTGGATGCGAGGGTCCCGATGCATCCGTTTAACCATGATATCCTGCTGGAAGAAATTATCGATTGCCATTAAGATCATCCCTTGATGGTGTGCCATGTATTCCCGAACGACCGCAGATTTTTTGTTTAGCGGTAAGCGTTCAGTCGTAAAATCAATGGCTTCATAAACACCATACAGTCCGATCATTTTATATTTGATCAGGTTGGCAAGGTTTTGAACGACAGATTGGGGTTCGTAAGCAACAGCCATAAGTGAGGCATATGGGGCAATGACCAGGTCATCCCCCAGCCCACGTTTAAAGCCCAGGCCAGGCACTCCAAAAGCCCGATATTGGTAATTTTGATTGGTATCAAATCGATAGAAACCGGATTCGGAGATTCCCCAGGGGATTCCCTTGGCTTTTCCATACGCAATCTGCTGAAGTACTGCACCTCTGGAACTATCTGCAAGTAAAGTACCCGGGTAAGAGCGTAAGAATAAAGGCGGCATCAGGTATTCAAACATGGTTCCGCTCCACGAGAGTAATACATATGCTCCTTCAGTCCTTGTAACAGGACGACCAAGGTGCATCCAATGGGTTTGTGGCACATCCCCCTTGGCAATCGCAATGATCGAGGCGATGCGTGCCTCTGAAGCTAGCAGGTCATAATAATTCAGGTCTAGCTGTCCGGTGGCAAGGTTAAATCCAATATGGAAAACGCGTCGTTGCTTATGATAAAGGAAACCGAAATCCATTTCATCGACAAATTGTTCGGCTCGCATTCATGATTTGATCAAATTGATTTGCTAATGAATTTGCATGTTCTTCCGCATGGGCAAGCGCCTGGGTTAATTTTTCCAGCCATGCTTCCACACTATTTGTCGGAATAATGACAGAATTTTCTAGTGGTGTCCACTGAAATCATTTCACTTATTTTTTCTCGTAATTTAGCGATTTGTTCGGAAGCGTCTTCGATTTGATCATGGACCTGCCTTATCGCAATGTTATATGGCAAACATGCTCTTAAATCATCCATTGTTGCTATAAATTGGGGTTCATACAGTTCGTGAGGCGGGTTCTCAAATAAGGGGATCCAGGGGACCAGTTCATCAATTGTTCGGCGAACAGCCAGGTGATGCCGTTCCGTTTGTGCAACAACCTCCTGGAGTTTTCCCAAAGCTTTAAGGTCAAAAGCGGACCTCCCTACCTCCACGAGCATAATCAGCTTTCGTGAAAGATCTTGCCAGAATGGTCCACTCACCTTCAGAAAAAGTGCATACCATTGATCAGTCCGCATTTCCACCTCTAGAATTTCGGTGCGAATTGCTGCGATCAGGTGGTTAATTTCTTCAACCTGCGGATCATATTCTGGTTTACGCATATCTGTTAAAGTTTCAGTCAGGTTGGAGAGTGTGTCCAAATATCCCTGCCATAAGTCCCAACGAAAAACAGGTTTATCCGGAATCGTTTTGCATGCCTGGGCAGTCACAATCAGACTGGCAGCCAGATTTCCGCTGTCCACAGTGGAAATGTACCCTGGGATGAAGCGGTTCGAGGGTTAATGTATCGTACCAATTTAAAAAATGTCCGCGATAACGTTCCATTTGATCAAGTGTCCCGATGGTAAGATCTCAGTCGGGTCGCCAATCCAAGCTGGTCGATATAACCAAGGTCATATGCAGCCAGAGTTGAAGTGAGGAGTAGACCGATATTCGTGGGAGAAGTTCGGTGCGCAATGGCTCCAATCGGAGATTCCTGGAAATGATCCGGTGGCAGCCAGTGATCTTCTGGTCCAACAAATCGTTCAAAAAACCCCCAGGTTCTTCGGGTAACTTGACGTAAAAGGTTAATCTGGATTTCAGTTAATGGCTTTGAATGATCAAGAATGGGGTGATTTATCCACCAGACGATGAAGGGAGAGAACACCCAAAGCAGTAGCATTGGAGAAGCGTAGATGAGTGCTGGCGCAACACTGATTTTGGGTTGTGCTGAAATAGAGCTGTACTACCGTAATGAGCAACAATGCCAGGGCAGATACAGCCCCCATTTTTTGCCAGACAACGACTTTTCGTGACTGTAAGCCAAACAAGCGTGCAGTTTGAGCAGCAGTTGTCCATTGAAGCAAATCACGACGGCTGATGAAAACGCGATAAAGTGTAGTGAGTGCAGCATCGATCGATATATAAGCTTCATATGGCAAAAACGCAATCGCCAGCAACCAACGCATAATGTTCAATCCCACGGGACGGAAGGCAATTTTCGCCATTTCACCCCCCAGAATTTGGATCGAGCTGCGAGCCAGCCCGGTTATCAATGGGACACTCAGCGAAATCAAAACAACTGCTGTCCACAACCTGGCCAAACCGGGCAGGAAAATCATTCCCAGAATGAAGATTGAAAGAAGTGCCGGAGCAAACATTGAGCGCCGAAGGTTATCAAACATTTTCCAGCGAGATAAAATTGGGAAATGTTAACCCATGTTTTTTAGGGGTAAACAACCAGGGCAGTAATTGCCAATCTCCGCGGATCCATCGCCTCTGGCGAATTGCCTGGATAAAATAATTTTGTGGGTATTCCTCAATCATGGTGATATCGGTAACCAGGGCGGCTCGTCCCCATTAATCCCTTCCAGAAGATCATGGCTGAGTACAGTATTTTCAGGAATATGATCATCCACACTACGCATAAATGCGTCTACATCATAAATACCTTTTCCAACATAGATCCCCTCCTTAAATAAATCCTGGTAGGCATCGGAAACAGCCAGTGAGTAAAGGTCCAGGCCGGCATCTCCAGCAAAAAATCGCGTAAACCAGGAATGATTTGCACTTTTTGGATGAATCTCCATGCGTGGTTGCAAAATTGTGTATCCGGAAATGACACGTCCGGTTTTTTCATCGAACACAGCCTGATTGAGTGGGTGAGCCAGGGTGCCAGCCAGGCGGACAGCAGATCCACTGGGGAGGATGGTATCGGTATCCAGTGTGATAACAAAACGAATAGGTTGTAATTTTTCAATAATCGAAATCTGATTCGTTGATTCCGTCAGTTATCGTGGTGAAAGAGAGATTTGTATTGCCGCGCAGAAGTAGATTTAATTCGTGCAGCTTACCTCTTTTTCGTTCCCAACCGATCCATTTTCTTTCCGAGGGGTTCCACAGCCGCTTGCGATGGAACAAGTAAAAGAGTCTGGCACCATATTTGCTTGCCCTCAACATTGCTTTCGATCGAATCCAATGAGGGCGGTGGTAAATAATACTTGCGATTTAGTTTTTCAATCATTGAAACGGCATATTGAACCAGTCCATCGTCTTCAGCCAGGGATTCGGAGTCTGCATCGCCGAAATCGGTCAGCAGGGCAAACATCAACCCGGGTTCAAAATTACGGAGGTAATGCAATTCAAGTTGGTGAACGAGAGAATCGACATCCTTCAGGCTGGTGATCATTGCCGGTATCACCACCAGGGTCTGGTAGGAGTCAGGAATCGCATCCTTAAACTTAAGCTTTGGTAGAATACGTGGCGGGATCATCAGGGTTATCAGCCAATTTGTCAGGCTGGTGGTCACTGACAATACAGGAATCACCATCAATAACGACAATCCAATCATGATGATCCATCGAATCGCTAAAATCCCGGAGATTTGTACCAATCCCCAGGGCGAATTGCCAGGAAATTGAGAGATTGAAGCGCGTAATTCCACCGGCCGGATTATCAAAGAAAGAATAACAAATATCAGGGATGTTAAAATCAAGATGATGGAAAGATAAAAAGCATTGGCATTTTGGAAAATCCAGCGCTTGATGGTTTTTTTCAGGTTAGGGCGGTAGCCTATCTGTTTTTCGAGTAATCCTCTCCCTTTTCCAAGCAAATATTCGCCGATATGCCGGTCCGGGACTCCCTGGTCAAGGTTTTCATGAGATTCCAGAAAACTCCCCGTCAGGTACGGTTTGTCCGTATTAACAGTTGAATCTGAATTTTCAATAGGATTATTAGAAGGTAACTTGTTTGTTCCGGCCGTGCGAGCCAGATCCAGTGTCAATTCAGCAAGTTCGTTCTCGCCACGTCCGGTTGCCATTGCGAGTACTTCAATTTCCTTACGGTAAAGATCACGTGTCTTAAAGTCCATTTGAGCATAGATACCAGCCGGATCTTTGCGTAAAGTTTGTTCCAGATAACTTACGGATTCAAAGAATTCACTCCAGTTTTGTTCTGAAATCGTTCGCAAGCTAAGGATGATGTTGGCGATTCCATTACTCTTGCTGTTGCTGCCTGAAGCAGATTCATCTGGAGAATTGGAGTTAGGTAATCCTTCCAAATGTGGAAATGGCAAAGGAATATCAGGCGGTATGAGTGGATGAATTATGCTGACAAGTTCTTTGGAAAGAGACTCGATCAGACTATACCTGAGAAAGATTGGTAAAGCCCATAATTCACCCATTGTAAGTGGTACACCCTCTTGAAATTGAATCATGATGGTTTGTAAGTCAACCGGATCAATTAAATTATTTTGGATAGCAAGAATGGATCGTGCAATAATATAAATTCGAGGGAGATCTTCATGCGGGGCTTCGACCAATTTGGGTAGCTGTTTATAAAAGGATTTGGGCAAGTCTTCTTCAATTTGCTGTAATGCCTGACGGATAATATAGTAGTTATCCAATACCCATTCAGATGCAAAGGTGAGGGGTATCATTTCTTGTGAAGTACCCCGAAATATGCGATGCGCGTTTGACAACCAGGATTTGTACTTTTTCAGGTCAGTACCCATAAGTTCACGAGTAGGCAGGGTTGATTTAGCCCTCCGGGATTTTTGCTTCAAACGCACTGTTTTGCAATTTTTTACCAGAACGTTCACCAGCAACTGGATCTTTTCTGTTTTTAGGTCGGGGAAAATTGTATTTAAATCTTCATCCTGTTGCGTAATATTCTTCATGCTGTTTTCGAGCATAGTTAACGCCCACCGGATTTTTCTGCTGCAATTTCCGCAGCTGTTGGTGGTACCATGGAACGTGCTACATCCTGAATGACCAAAACAGATTTGGTGCCATGCTCAATATAATTACGTGCAATGCTTCCATAAGGCCAGGCATACTGCCCTGTATACCCATGCGCACAAAGTACGACCAGATCAATCTCTTCTTCATAACTGGCTAATTCCTGAAGCGCGGAAGATACACTAATGTTCTCAAGCACGCGTGACTCGCACTCAACAGGTAAACGTTCTTTCATTTCATTTAGATAGTTACCAACAGCCAATCTGCTGACTTGCATTAACTCTTGAGAAAGTTTTTCAATCTCAAAAGGATAAGGTTCCGGAATGGGGATTTCAGGTGGTTTGATCACAGCCACAAGGATTAATTTGGTTTTGACTAAAGGCATTGCAGGTGAGTTTTGTTGTTCACTTGTGTTGACCGAAGATTCGAATCCATTGGATATGTCACCACGGGCAAGGGCAACTCCCGCAGAAAGTGCGCTCTCTGCACGTCGGGAACTGTCGATTGGGAGTAGTATGCTGCGATAATGCACTGAGCCGGGTCCAGTCATTGGTTTGTTATATGCCCGGACAATAAGTACAGGCAGATAAATCATATTAATCACTTTTTGGGTGACGCTGCTCATATTCCAGCGGGTCAGACCCCCGGAGCCGTGTGTACTGATGACCAGCAAATCTATATTTTCACTGTGAGCAAAGGTGACAATATTTTCTGCAGTTTTTCCCTCTCGAATTGAATAAGTCGCTCTGATTTTATTAACATCAATTTCGGCTGTAAGATCTTCACCAAGGTTTTCACGTATCTGCTTTGTGATTCTTTGCATATACAGTTCAGCCTCGGCCTTGCGGATTTGCCAGCTTAATGGGTCCACAGCCTTTGGGTTTTCATGGAAAGAGGTTGGCTCCAGTACCTGTAAAAGAATGATGTTGGCTCCAAAGATGCGTGCAAACTCTTCGGCGTGAGGGATCGCTCGTTCAGCAAGTGTTGATCCATCCAGGGGTACCAGGATTCGATTATACATAGGTTTTCTTCCTTTTATTTAGAACGATGATAAGAGTATTGAAAATTAATTCTGAAATTAAATCAAGAATTATTCAAAGGTTGGTCAGGCAGTAAATGAGGTTTAAGGAGAACTTAACCAAAACACCAACTCTTCAATTCCCTCGGGATATCTCTGGCAGGCATATTTCTCTACGGCAACTCTGACCAGATATTCACAATCTACCGGATTTGCAATATCGGTTTTTACAAAAAAAGCTTCGCCGCTTGCTTCCTGAATCAGTCTGACGGTTTCCTGACCGCCTTCCTCATTAATATCAGATACAACTACTTTGGCTCCTTCCCGGGCATAGAACAAAGCACTGGTTCGTCCAATACCTGAGGATGCGCCTGTTACAATCGCAACTTTTCCTTTAAATTCAGACACACCATTTCTCCTTCCAAAGAAGATCTTTTTATAGTCTAAATGAAAGCAGCTATCAATGTCCCTGATACGGTCTATAAAATTACTAAAAAAATCGGCAAAAAACAACTAAATGAAGTACCTTCGAACCATATTTGGCTTTTCGTCATATCTTTTAGATTAATTTTTACTTTGAAGATCCTCAAGAGAAAAATTTATAGAGTTTTTATAGAAATAATTTGGGACTTGGATAGCTGTTTTCTAATAAGATGAAAATACAAAATAATTCAAATTTCATCTGGATGGACACCCATTGGTCATAAATTTTCCAGACGGATCGCACACAAGCCCTTGGGCAGGCAGGACCATTTTGTATATCTTATAAAGGTCCACTCATTCAAAATAAACCATTGAAGCCTGGTGAATATCGGAACATTTACAAAGAGAATATCTCGCGAACGTTGTCGGTAATATTGTTGGGTGCAATCATCTTGATTGCAGTCGTCCAAATAAACGCCGTGGTCGATAGTCCAACCTAAGTAGTTAACCGCATACGTTTCTTCCCTCAGGCAGGGGTGAATCCGAACACCCCTGCCGATCATAAAAAAAATTAGGATCTTAATGACTAAATCAATGATAAAACTTTTGATCATACGATCAAAACGGGACCAGATCACTGGTAATGAACATCAATCAATAACTAAAAATGTTTAACAAAAGGAAAATATCATGTGAACAGTTATCATCATACTTTTTGTACTTTGGCTGCTCGGCTTTTTTGGCGGCCGGATAAGCCCAAGCTTCCCTAAAACCGGAAATTGGGTTCATGTTTGATCGTTATTGCGATCATTCTGGTCATTTTGAAACTGCTCGCGGTGATATAGACTGAAGCGGGTTCGATGCCCAGTAAATGAACCTTTTAGTAAGCTTATTAAACTTATTAAATGCGAAATGCCTTCCGATTTTACTTATATCTGAGGGCAAAGTTCCTAAAAATATTCTCGGGAAATGATAAAAAATTTGTTGAATTTTAATTTACTTTGAGTTGAATATTTATTCCTAATAAGGAGAACGAATTGAAAACTTGTGAATCCATGATGACGAAAAATCCCATTTGTTGTTTGCCTACAGACACGGTTGTGAAAGCAGCTCAATTGATGAAACGTGAGAATATTGGCTCGATTCCCGTGATTGAAAACGAAAAAACACGAAAATTGGTCGGAATCGTAACGGATCGCGATCTGGCTCTAAAAGTTGTTGCGCAGGGAAAAGATGCAAAATCGACGCAAGTCGAGTCAGTTATGACAGTCAAGCTCGTCACTTGCCAGGCGGATGACGAAATTCAGCATGGCATTGGACGCGATGTCTGAGCATCAACTCCGTCGCATTCCGATTGTTGACAACGAGAACAAAATTCTGGGTATTATTGCCCAGGCAGATGTTGCAACACGTGTAAACAAACCGGAAAAAACGGCTGAAATGGTGAAAGATATTTCTCAAGCCAATACGAAATAAATGAACACCAACATAAATCTCGATATTGAAATTGGTTCTATTTGGAAATGTATTGGTTTTGAATGATGACAGATATCGATTATAAGTACCACTCATCTCTTATCGACCATTCAGAGTGAGGGGTAGATTATTAGAAGGAGTAATGCTTTATGTTCCCGATCGGTGATGATAACAGTTCTCGCAGAACGGTTCCGTTGGTAACTTATGCCTTGATCGCATTGAACGTTATCTTCTTCTTTTTCGAATTAAGTGGGGGAGATGCGTTTATTGAGAAATGGGCTTTTGTTCCAAGTCGTTTCCTTGCCAATCCCATTGGGGATTCGATAACGATTTTTACATCCATGTTTATGCATGGGGGTTGGGTTCACCTCGGGGGGAATATGCTTTACTTGTGGATCTTTGGAGATAATGTAGAAGATCGTTATGGACATGCTAAATTCATAATTTTTTACTTAATATGTGGCATTGCAGCTACATTGGCACAGTTGGCTTTCAGTACTGGATCGAATATTCCTAATCTGGGAGCGTCAGGTGCGATCGCAGGTGTAATGGGAGGCTTATATTTTGATGTTTCCCAAAAGGCAAAGTCAATGTATTGATGGGTAGAGGTGTAATACCAATGCCTGCGCTGGTCGTCATAGGGTTCTGGATCGTTCTTCAATTATTTAGTGGAATTGGTTCGATAGCAAACACGACCGAGACAGGTGGCGTTGCTTATATGGCACATATTGGTGGATTTGTTGCCGGGATTGTATTGACCTTTTTATTTGGCAGGAAGAGTGGTGTGAAGTCAATAAATGGGTAGGACTAAAAATCCTAAACGGATTAGTTTGTTGCTAAGCCAATAAATATTTGAAGGAATATTTTTTACCGGATAAGAACCAATTCCGTTGCGGAAAAATTTCCCATACGGAAGATAACTGGTTTACCCTTCCGGATCAAATCTGACTTGTCCTTTAATAAAAATAGTCATGCAGCCATAGTCAGGAAAACCCTGGAAACTAACAGGAACCTGCTGCCGAACCCGGATTAATATTTTTCCATATTGATAGTAATAATATAGGTTTTTTTAGGGACAAAGATAGCTTCAGTTTTATAAAATGATATTTATAAAGGTGACAAATGCCAAAAATTTTGCAGTTTGTGAAAACTATGGCAATTAATGTTTAGTCATTTCCAATGACTATTTTCCGGGAAAAAGGAGGTACTTTGTGAATACTACTTACGTGATTTTCATCGTTATTCTGGTATTGGTGATTATCGGTGGCATATTGGGCATGGTTTTTGCTGGACGCAAACGATCAGAACGGCTGTCTAATCATTTTGGAACTGAATATAATCACACTGTGGAGACTGTAGGTGATGAGAAAAAAGCATTAACTGAGCTGGAACAACGCCAGAAACATGTCGAAGCATTGAATATCAGACCACTTACAATGATAGAACGTGAACAGTATCTGGCAGATTGGACTTCTGTCCAATCTAAATTCGTTGATGAACCTGGCCAGGCTATCATTGATGCTGATCATCTGATCATGGAAGTTATGCAAGTTCGCGCTTATCCTGTTGCTAATTTTGAACAGCGGGCAGCTGACCTTTCAGTAAATTATCCTGAATTAGTCAGTAATTACCGTGCTGCACGGGTGATCGCAATTAAAAATGAGCAGCAGCAGGCAGACACTGAAGAATTAAGGCAGGCGATGATTTATTACAGGTCCTTATTCAAAGAATTACTTGGGCTGGAAGAGCCCGTAGCAGTAGAGGAGAAAATGTTATGAGTAACCAGTATTTTGAACGATCTTTATAAGACAACAGATCCTATTGAAGAAACCGTAAATGATACGAATGATCAGGTTCAAAATCGGATCCATTTGACGGATGCAATCCCGTTAGCAGCCGCTCAAATTGAATCACCGGTAAAAGAAACGGATAATCAGTATCTAATCCAGATCCATATACGGATGTAATTCCGTTGGTAGCAGCTCAAATTGAAGAGGTTGTTGCAGAGCCGGAAATGATCAAATCCTGAATCGAAATCGTTTTGAAGAAGAATTCCCTGTGGATACAGATGTCAACTATGAAGAAACGAAAGAAAACAATGTAATTGTAATTGACCCAATTGAACGTGCCTGTATCTGATGAATTTCCAGTGATAGATGCCCCATTCAAGGATGTCCCGAATTCCGGGTTTGGATACAACAAATAATCTTTTGGAAGAAACGATTCCTGCCGGAATTTTAGTGGGATATTCTTTGGTTGACGAAAAACCGGTCCACTTTAGAATATTCGATCGGTGAGACTCCCGAATGTTGAAATGCCTGCTGTCATCAATGGAAAGCCCCAAAGTAACTCTGGGAAATCTGGAAGATTCACAGCTTTTTCATAAACGCTGGAATGAGATTCAAAGCCAGTTTGTAGATGACCCAAAGGACGCTGTTATGCAGGCGGATGTGTTGGTATCTGAGATTATCGAACAAATCAAACAAAGGTTTGATAATGAACACGCCACACTAAAAAACACCTGGGTTCAATCCAATGAGATCACAACTGAAGATCTTCGAACGACTTTGCGAAAGTACCACACCTACGTTGATCTCCTGTTGGTCTAAACAGGTATTCAAAATCAGGATCTGATTATTTCCCCCGAAACAGATAAGGTCCGACCTGCATTACAAATGCAGGTCGGATGGTTTTTCACTATCTGTTTTGTGAGTATGGTTTTCTTATCTCCAACCAGGGTTCCGAAAATTACCCGGTTGACAGTTTTTAAAATCTTTAATCTATAGGATGCGATTTTTCTTTGGGTTTATCTTACTCAGGAACACTATCCATTAATGAATATTTTAGATAGAGTTTTATTAGATTGAATTTGGGACTTTGATAGGTCAATTCGAATAGTATGGTATTAGGGCTAAATCGATCTTTGGAAGGAAAATTTTATGGTGGATACTGTTTTTGTTATTCCAAACACCCAGTTACCGAAGGATATCCTGTTGCAGGTAGTCAGTTCGGACAAGAGACTTACCAACCAGGCAAGCAGGTTATTCAAAAATTCCGTGGTCTGAAATTGTAATTCCAGAAGAATCCAGACGAGATCCTTCAATCCCCACCTAACCCGAATTTATTTGGAGCTTTATATTGTTAATGGTTTATCAAACAAATCTTAAATCTTTAGAAAAAATAATCGAAAAGAACTCTAAGGAATACCTTGTTTTTCTTCCGGGTGAAGAAAAACATGATGATAAAGCACAAAAAGAAGTGAGAGGAAAGAAAAATGGAAAACATATCGAATGTCCAAATTGCCAAAGAATAATTTCAAAAAATCCGATTATCCAGGAAGCAGTAAAAGGCATCAGGTTCAATTGATCAATCCATCATTTGTGAATGTGGAGAAAGAATAACTTATTGGAGGGTCACTGCTCTTCTCCGAGAGCAGAAGTCAGCAGGCAATAGATTTAAGAATTGGATGCGGACTTTATTCAATACCCAGGCAAAGGTCTGATGATTTCAAAATAAGTAAGCCCTATATTGAAAAGCGATTAACCGGTGGTGAATGCCTGGTCATTTCGCAGAGAAAAAATTACGTTTACAGTAGTTACTGGAATAATAAGAGGGACCATGGATATTCTGAAAAAAACCAGATGTTTTTGTAAAGTGTTTAGGGACAATAGTTTGAAAAAAAACTAACTTTTGGAATATTAAATTGAAAGATTGTTGTTGGGTGATTCCAACCTCAATCGTTTTTGAAAAAAGGAGTAACTCGTGAAAAAACAAGTCGGTTTGTGGATTGACCATCGTAAAGCGGTGATTGTGACAATTGAAAATGAAGTAGAAGAAATCCGCGAGATTGCATCAAATATGGAGAAGCGTATTCGGTATTCGAGTGGCTCACGTTCCAATTCGCGTAATAATTCACAGGGTTCGATGTCTGAGGACATGCGGGATCGGAAGTTTGATAACCATCTCAGTCAATATTATAAAGAAATCATCTCCTTGATTCGTGATGCAGATTCGATTTGGATTTTTGGCCCTGGTGAAGCGAAAGGTGAACTCCTTAATAGTTTAAAAAATGAAGGTCTGGAAGGATTGGTTGTGGGCATAGAAACTGAGGATAAGATGACAGACAATCAAATTGCAGCCAAAATTCGGGACCATTATCTTGTTTGAAGCATGTTTCTAACTGGTGCGTTACCAAAAGAGGAACAATAATTGAAGCGCACTTTGGAGGAGAAGAATTTGTCCTGGTCATGTTGGACACCTCAATTGAGGATTGTCATAAATATCTGGAGAAAGTAATAGAAAAAGTAAAAGCACAACAAGTACGCTTTGGGGAACAACTTTTAGGGACGATGTCCTTATCAATCGGTGTTGTTGAGGCGTCAGAATCTGTGATGGAAGCAGAAGAACTCCTGAGTGCGGCAGATAAAGCCATGTATGCTGCCAAGCATGCCGGACGGGATTGCATCATTTATACCGCGACATGGAAAAAATATCTGCCTGAAGTTGTGGTTCTAAAAGCGTTTGAATTCAGAATGGAGAATATCGTCGAATGAATACAAATAATCAACATCATCGTATTATCTTGCAGGACATTGCCCGGCGGGCTATGCTCGAAAGAGGTTTGCTCCCGGAATTTTCAAACGAAGTGCTTAATGAACTTCAGGGTATTACTGCACATCAGATGAAAGAGGTTCGATCAATTGATAATCGTCAGTTGATCCGTGATATGCGTCACCTAATCTGGGCTTCGATTGATAACGACAACTCCCTTGACCTGGACCAATTGACATTTGCTGAAGAACTTTCTTCGGGAAAAGTAAAAATATTTATCGCGATTGCAGACGTTGATTCTGTCGTAAAAAATGGATCAGCGATTGATCAACATGCACGCACCAACACCACCTCAGTTTACACTCCTGCCCAGATATTTCCCATGCTGCCCGAAAAAATATCCACCGATATTACTTCCTTGAATCTGAATGAAGATCGCCTCGCGATTGTTGTCGAAATTCTGATAAACCAGGATGGCGCGCTGGAAGATTCAACTATTTACAGGGCATGGGTCCGTAATCACGCCAAACTTGCTTACAATAGTGTAGCGGAATGGTTGGAAAAGTCCGGTCCAGTTCCAAACTCATTGGCTAATATTGAGGGTTTGGCTGCAAATCTGAGGCTGCAAGATCAGACCGCACAAAGAATGAAAAAATTACGGCATTTGCAATGGCGCTCTGGATCTGGACACCATTGAGGCAAAACCAGTTTTTGATGGTGATCAAATTCGAGCGCTGGAAGCAGAAGAAAAAAATCGGGCGAAGGAGATTATTGAGGACTTCATGATTGCTGTGAATGGTGTGACAGCCAGATTTCTTTCAGAAAAGAAATTTCCTTCAATCCGCAGAGTGGTGCGTACTCCAAAAAGATGGGAGCGTATTGTTGAAATTGCTAAGGAGAATGATTTCAACCTTCCGGAATCCCCTAACTCGATGGCATTAGAGGAGTTCCTGAAAACGCAGTAAAGCACAAGATCCTTTGCGCTTCCCGGACTTGTCTCTGGCGGTGATTAAGCTCCTGGGTCCGGGTGAATATGTTGCAGAATCAGCAGAAGGGGATTTGCCGGGTCATTTTGGTTTGGCAGTCAAAGATTACGGGCACTCAACAGCTCCGAATCGACGATATCCGGATCTGCTCACCCAACGTTTGTTAAAAGCTGCCCTGGAGGAAAAACCCACACCTTATAGTAAAACCGAGTTGGATGTTTTGGCAGCGCATTGCACCCAAGCGGAAGATGCCGCTAATAAAGTAGAAAGGCAAGTCGGAAAATCCGCTGCTGCATTATTATTAGAATCCAGAATTGGGGAGAAGTTTGACTCGATCGTCACAGGTGCTTCGCAAAAGGGAACCTGGGTTCGTTTACTGACTGTTCCGGTTGAAGGAAAGTTGGTCAATGGTTTTGAAAATGTTGATGTCGGTGATCGGATTAGGTACAGCTAAGTTCAGTGGATGTGGAAAAAGGATTTATCGATTTCCAAAAAATAGGTACTTCGCAGGCAAAATAAACCATTATTCAATAGGGAATGAGGACACAAGAATCTAAACAAAGTAAGCAACGACCGTCAAAAATTGCTTGAATAGATCGGTTTCCACAACCCGGGGGGAATGCGCTAAAAAGTCTCTGTTGCTTTGTGTCCGGCATTTATTGGAACTTCATATATTTCCTGAATTTGTCTCGTCTGGCTAAGGGGTTACAATATAGTTACATAAAAGGCAGATGGGAGTATTTGAGCATATGATGGGTCATGGAAGATTTAGGATGATGGATTCTGGGGATGAACGACCAAAAATCACCCGTGTTTTGATCAAACGTGTGATGGATTATGCAAAACCGTATCGAAAACATATTTTTTTCATGTTGTTCATTATTTTGGTTTCAACCGGAATAAGTCTTGTCTCTCCTTTGATCATGCGGGATTTGATTGACAGAACATTGCCTGAGAAAAATTTACAGAGGCTTGTTCTTTTGACGATCGCGCTACTATTAATCCCGGTTTTGAATGGCGGTCTGAATATTATTCAGCGACGTCTGAATGCAGGGATTGGAGAGGGAGTCATTTACGATCTGCGTGTGGCGCTTTTCAGCCGCTTGCAGCGCATGAGCTTAAGCTTCTTTACGCATAACAAAATTGGGGAATTGATGTCGCGCTTGAATAATGATGTGGTGGGTGCCCAAACAGCCATCAGCAGCACCATCACCAGCATTATCACCAATCTTTTACAGGCTGCCGCGATCATGGTGGTTATGCTATCACTGGAATGGCGGTTGACTTTATTAAGTGTTTTCATTCTGCCCTTGTTGATCCTGGTGACCAAACGCCTGGCGAATCAATTAAGAGATATCGCCCGAAAAGCCATGGAAACAAATGCCCGTATGAACGCGATGATGAACGAAACCTTGAATATTGGCGGGGCAATCTTAGTTAAACTTTTTGGACGCACAGATCTCGAGATCAAACGCTTTGAACAGCGCGCAGCCCAGGTACGTGATATTGGCATTCATCGCGCGGTAGTCGGTGTCTCATTTTTTGTCATTTTAGGTCTGGTTGCTGCCCTGGGTACAGCCTTTATTTATGGCCTGGGTGGTTACCTGGTCATCAAAGATGCTTTTACGATCGGAACAATCGTTGCGTTTGGGTCATATCTTGGAAATTTATATTCTGCCTTACAGAGTTTGGCAAATGCGCCTGTTGAATTTTCCACTTCGATGGTTAGTTTTGAACGTGTATTTGAGGTCATCGATTTGCCAGTGGATATCCCTGAGAAAAAAGATGCCATCAATCTGGATGTAGTAAAGGGTTTTCTTAAATTTGAAAATGTCTGTTTCAAATATGATGACACGGAAGGTTCCCTGAGCGATGTGCATCGTTATGGAAGAATGGACAATGTCAACGCAGTATTGTCTGAAAAAGAGCCTGAAAAAGAAGAAGACAAAAGTATTCCAGCCACATCCCAAGCCCGCAGCATCGCCCTGGAGGATATCAATTTTGAAGCCAAGCCTGGTCAATTAATCGCTTTGGTGGGTCCTTCCGGTGCCGGGAAAACCACCCTGACATACCTGATTCCCGCGTTTATATGATCCGGATGAAGGTCGGATCCTGATTGATGATATTGACTTGCGGGATGTGACACTTGAATCGCTCAGTAACCAGATTGGCATGGTGACTCAGGAGACGTACCTGTTTCATGACACCATCCGTACCAATTTGTCTTATGCAAAATTGGACGCGACGCAGGAAGAGCTGGAATTTGCAGCCAGCGCTGCAAATATTTATGGTTTTATCCATGACTTGCCCAATGGTTTTGATACCATTGTGGGTGAGCGGGGATATCGTTTGAGCGGTGGTGAGAAGCAACGCATTGCACTGGCCAGAGTTATTCTCAAAAACCCGCGCATTTTGGTTTTGGACGAAGCCACCAGCAGCCTGGATAGTGAATCGGAAGCTCTGATTCAGGAAGCACTCAAGCGGGTGATGTCCGGGCGTACGAGCATCGTGATTGCGCATCGCCTGAGCACCATTCTGGCAGCCGACTTGATCCTGGTGATGGATCGCGGACAAATCGTTGAATCCGGTACGCACGAGGCATTGCTAGACCAAAATGGTTTGTATGCCTCCCTGTACCACACGCAATTTGCAGACAAGAAAGAATAAGGGATCCGAATTCGTAAAAACCAATCGCGTTCGCGTGATTCAAATTTAAAAATCTGGATTTTGAGCGTGAAACTCCTAATAAAAAAAGCGATTCTGATTTTTCAGAATCGCTTTTAGATATCAACTTTTGACGTTATTTCTTTTTCATCCCGTATCGTTCCAGGGCGGTATCCAGGATCAGGTTGACCAGTTCAGTGTGGCCAATACCATCTGCCTGGGCTTCGATCACGATGTCTGAAATACCAACAGAGAGACCTGGTAAAGGATTGATTTCCAGAATATAGGGTTTCCAATTATCGTGCATATCCAGGCGAAAATCAACACGTGAAACATCCAGTGCACCAGTCACGCGGAAGGCTGCAGCAGCAAGGCAGTTTAACTCATCAACCATATCCTCATCCAGGGGTGCTGGACAAAGATAGTTCAACTTATCAGCCAAATCCACCTTAAGACGATTTGAATATACAACATCCGTATCAGAAAATGGTGAAAGATCAACCTCCATCGGAGGAAAAAATCTCAGCCCAGCCTGTACACGAGGTAAGTCAGGATCATGAGGGACACGCCGTGCAACAGGACCGATCAGATTTCCAACCATTCCAACGGTTACTTCCCGACCTTCGATATAGCTTTCAACCAAAGCTGCCTGTTTATATTTCTCAAAAATATAAACGAGTTGTTCCTGTAGCTCTGTCTCATTTCTTACGATGGATTTCGCACTTACACCCATTCCGGTGCCTTCCCGGCTTGGTTTAACAAAAAGTGGAAATTGCATATCATCCTGTAAGGGTTCATTTACACGTTCAAAAGTTTGAAAATTTGGGGTGGGTAGTTCATGCCAGTGCAAAATTCGTTTTGTCATGGACTTGTCCAGTGCCAAAGCGAGAGTCATCACTTTGGAGCCGGTATAAGGAATTTGCATCATTTCAAGAATTGCAGGGACCTGAGCTTCACGCCCATCCCCAAAGTGCCCTTCGCAAATATTAAAACAAATATCTGGTTTATAGCGTTGAAGCGAATTGACTAAAGAAATATCACCTTCCAAAAATTCGCAATCGTGTCCACCAGCTTTGATAGCTTCGACTAAGGATGTTATTGTTTTGGAGGAATCAAGGTCAGCCCATTGATCTTCCGGAAGCCCTTTAATTTTGGGTGCGTTTTCTTTTGCGTTTGCAAGTAGAGCAACTTTTAATTTCTTCATCTTTATTTACGTATCACCTATCCTTTTTTATAATAGTTATTCGATTGAAATAATTTCGACTGTAAACGTTCCATCCGGAGCGTTAACAGTCACTTTTTCTCCGGATTTTTTCCCTGCAATTGCTTTTCCTAAAGGAGATTGCACTGAAATTTTACCATCCATCGGGTTTGCTTCAGCCGGATTGACCAAACGATAACGATCGACAGCGTCATCCTCATATTTGACCGATACAGTTGCGCCAAATTCAGCCACATCAAATTCGTGGGTTGTTTGCATTACTTCTGCAGTTGCCAATAAGGAACTCAATTCAAGGATTCTTCCTTCAACAAATGATTGTTCCATACGAACTGCTTCCAATTCCGGATTATCTTCAAAATCTTTGCCTTCGGCTGCTTCTTTAAATTTTTTTGCAACCTCCGGTCGATTCACGTTCAATAATTCATCAATCTCCGATTTTAATTTTGCATATCCTTCCGGGGTTAAGCGGGTTAACATTTTTTCCTCCTTTTTGATTAACGCTCAACGACGTTTGAAAGTAAATTGTGAAGGGGATTTATCATTCGGGTATTTTTTGATATCTCCGAAATTTGGGATTTAATTTCATTCCATTATTTGTGTAGACTTTATTTCGTTATTATTCAATTCTATCATTTCATCCCAAAAATCCAATTCAATTGGTAATAACCATATTACTTTTAAGGCATTTTTGCAATTCTGACATATAATGCGATATCCAATAGTCGGGTTATTCACAGAAATCTCGTTCTTACATTCCGGACAATTTGTAATAACCATACAGCACCTCCATTATAATGAACGTATTATCATGCGCTGAATGAAAATCTCAAATCTCATTTTGCTCATATTATTATTGGTGATTGAATAAAAATTTTATAAGTTGAAAATGTCAAAAATGTATGAAAAAAATTCAATATCACCGATAAACATCAAAAATAATATCAATTTTTATACAAAAAAGTCCGTTAATTTCGATTTTCAGACTTTTTATCATCCGTATAACGATTAAAATAATATCCAATTCCCGGTTCAGTCAGAATGTAATTTGGATTTTTTTGATCAAGCTCAATTTTTGAACGCAACCTTTTTATGAGACCACGCACCAATTCCTGGTTCCCTTCACCGCTGTACCCCCAAACATGTTCAACAATATTTGCGGTTGGGATGATTTGTCCAACATGGGTCATTAATGTGTAGAGCAGACGAAATTCTAATTGTGTCAGATGGATTGGGTCATGTTTGGCTACCTGAACGGTTCTTAATGAGGGATCCAACACCAAATTGGATTGTGTTAATGTGGGCAGACTAAAAAATGGCATCCCAGCAGTTCTTCGCATGAGGGCTTTGATTTCAGCCAACAGAATTCGAATACTATATGGGCGATTGATGACCAGATCCGCACCCGATTCCAGCCATTCGATATGCATTTCTTCCGGAATTTTCTCAGTGATTGTGATGATGGAGGCAAGTGTTTGGGCTCGAAGCATTGTAATTTGTTGAACAGTAGCCTGTTGTTTGTATAGGCAATGCCATTAATATTAATTCAGATGGTTGTTCAGGCCATTGCGCAATCGCCTGGTCCAAATTTCGGATGGATCGCACAGTAAACCCAGCTTGTTGTAAAACAATCGTCAAAACGGCTAGATTCATCCGCAAAAGGACAAAATAATAATGCTTGCATTAATGCCTCCAACACCTAAATTAATCAATAAAAGCACACGAATGCATTAATCCCTGTTGAAAAAATGATACATTTCTTAATCATTTTACACAAATTCGATATTTTACGGTTACTCATTTTACACACTCAATCCTTAGAATTTTTGAATACCACTATTAATAAAGGAGTAGGAGTTTTTATCATGTCTTTTGGAATATGTCCGGCTTGTGGACAGGATATCCAATTTCAGGATGCTGCCCAGGTTGGACAAAATACCGTTTGTCCCCGCTGTCACGAATTGTTGGCAATTGTCACACTCAATCCCATCATCCTCGAAATGTATCAACATGCAACTTACAATGGAATGTCATCTAGAGGAAAAGAAAGTGCCTGGAAAAAAGAACAATCTTAAAACCAGACATCACTTTGGAGACTTTGAAGAAAATGATTATAAAGAAGAAGATTGGAAAAAAGCACTCAGAAAGTCTCGGTCTCGAAAGTGAATGATTGGTAAATTCCCGGAGGACAATTTAAGTTAAATTAAAAAACTAAATAATCTGACACTGTGGTATAAACCACAGTGTTTTTTAATCTGAAAGTGTGAAAAATCCGATATACTCTTAGTGTTATGAAGCAATCTCCTCCATTATTGTTTACTGTTGGGTTTATTACCAATCAGGAAAAAGTATTGATGCTTCATCGCAATAAAGCACCGAATAAGGGGAAGTGGAATGGTGTCGGTGGGCATATCGAGACCGGGAGAATCCCCATATCATTCCATGCTGCGGGAAATTGGAAGAAGAAACCGGGACTAAAACCGGATTCGATTCATTTTGGTGGAATTCTTACCTGGGAAGGTTTTGAAATTAATATTGGTGGGTTATATATTTTTTCTGCAGAAGTAAATTCCTGGGAAATCAGAGAAAACGGAGAAGGAAATTTAAAATGGCAACCGACTCCAATTTGCTTTTTCTCATCCGGATGTGGTGGATAACATTCATTTTTTTCTCCCACCTGTTTTAGCCGAAGCAGCCCCTTTACATTATCATTTTACCTATCAAAATTCGTTATTATGGAAACGAAATGTTACCACTTTACCAAAGGAGATTGATATTTTTCGGTCTTTTAACCAACATGCTTTGGTAATTTTGGTCGGGAAATTGTTTGGAGAAGACATAAAGTATTAATTGATAAATATTGAAGGAAATAAATAATGGCACGATTACTTTATGGGCATGTAATGGCAAGGGGATTGCAGAATTAATTATTATCGGACCGGAGGAGAAAAACCACCCGTGGTCCTGATTCATGGACTGGCAGAATATGGTCTGGGCTGGGGACGTTTCCCGGTCTTTATAGAGCCATCTTATGATGTGGTGGTGATTGATTTGCGTGGTCATGGCATGTCGGATAAACCAGAGACAGGCTATGATCTTGAATCGATGGCTGAGGATTTGTTTTGGGTAGTAAAAACCCTAAATCTGATCAAGCCTGTTGTTTTAGGACATTCATTAGGCGCAAATGTCGCCATTGAATTTGCAAGACAAAACCCTGGCTTGCTGCGGGGTATTATTCTGGAAGACCCGCCCTGGCGCATGGAGGAAATTTCAGAGTAGAGCGTGTTAACTGCTTTTCAAAATTATCAGGTTTGGCTGAATGATCTTAAGAATAAACCACTGGAAGAATTGATTGAAATTTGTAAACAACGAAATCCGACCTGGACTGAAAGCGAAAATATACAATGGGCAAAAGGCAAACAATCGCCAGTCTGCAAATTTATCAATTGTTTTACAGCCAACCTGGGATTGGCGAAGATTGTTTCTTCAATGAGGGTTCCCGGTCTTCTTCTGACTGCTGAAACAATCTTGGCGGGATTGTGACCCCCGAAGTAGCTGAAACTGTTTCCAAACTCTGGAAAAAATGCAAGGTTGATACTTTTCTGGAGCCGGGCATTTTATTCACCGCGAACAATATTTCAAATTTCGCGATGTAACGAAACAATTTCTGCGTCAAGTTCTATAAAAAAAAGAGCGTTTGGCTAGCCAAACGCTCTTTTTTTAACTTTAATTGATTTATTTCTTTGCCCCGTTTTCAATCCAAAGGAAGATTTTGGTAATCTCGTCCGCTGAGAATTGGCCGGGATGATCTTTGCCGGGAGCTGCCATGGATAAAATCCTGCTTTCTTCCGGATTTCCGGGAACGAGCGCCAGACCACTATCGCCACCTCTCAGCAACGTTTCGTAGGTCTTAACCGATAATCCACCATTTTCACCGTGACAAAGGCTGCATTTTGTTGTGAATATTTGACTGATACCACCATCCCATGTGTTTTCCAAATCCGGATTTGGTGTGGGAGTAGGTGTTTGTGTTGGGAAGGGTGTTGGCGTCTGAGGGACATATACTTCAACGTCTGCATAGACCGGATTGATGGTGGTGATGGCAGATTCTTCAAATGTGATGAAATATATAACTGCAGCTACCAGGGCAACCGAGGTCACAATAGAAATTGGCAAATAAATTCCCATTCGTTTTTTGAAGGATTTGTCATCTACTTCAATTTCCGTTTTCCCTGCTTCAATCGCTTCTAATTCTTCGCCATGTTCTTCTTCCATTTGGTGCCTGGTCATTGTTCCGCGGATCATAGCCCAGTTCCAATGTTTTACATGTACATTATAGAAATGCCAGAGTAAAATCGCCAGCACAGCCAAAACTGCTTCTAAACCATGGGCTGCTTTTGCCGCCGGGATCACAACACCGGGAAGTATCTTTGTGGTGGCGATTGGATTCCAAAGCATAAAGCCCGTCAGATCCCATCGCTATAAAGCCCCAAACCATGGCCAGGTATTCCACTTTTTCAGAAAAGTTATAGCGAGGCATTTTTGGTGCTTCTTTGGCAATTCCGAGGTTAAAAAGGAAAGACTGCAAGGCATCTTTAGCGTCTTTAATGGTGGGTACCATCGTTGCTTCTTTTTTCTGGACGTATAACAGGTATCCAAGGTGAACCAGATGATAAACTCCTTCAAGGACAAATACAGTTGCGGCGATACGGTGGATGATGCGCACCATGGTGATGCCACCCAATGCAGTAACCAGCCATAATGAAATGTCATTCAGGGCATATTTTTGAATCAGACCGGTTAAACCAAGTGTTGTAAATGAAAGAATTAGAAGAAAATGTTCAATTCTGCGGGCAATTCCAAAACGGATGTAGTTTTTCTTTTCTTCGCTCATCGCAACTCCTCCTCATCCATCTCAACAGATGTTGCTACAACGGGTACCAATTTGCGTCTCGCAAATCGTATGCGATGGTAAATATCAGCGGCGATAAAGATAGCCATTGCACCAAGAACAGATGGGATCAGAATTCGATAGAATAAATCGACATAATATACTAATGGATAGCTGTCTTTATCTGGCATGTAATGACTTAACCAGGAGGACGGGAAGTTGGTCGTCGCATCCGGATGGCAATTTTGACAGGCAGCCAGCATATTTTCTTTGACAGCCAGACCTTTTTGGGGGTCATCTACGCTTAAAATGTTGTGAATTCCATGACAGTCATAACAAACTGCCGTATTGGATTTTTGTCCGGGTTCTGTTTTTTCAAAAAGCGAAACGGTTGTTCCGTGAAAGTCTGCCACATAAGAGGTTAAGACGTTGGTTGATAACTCATATTTTGCCATTTTTGTTTCATCTGTATGGCAATCTGCGCACATGTAGACGGAGCTGTTTCGAAATTCCGCAGTAGTCGGGTCACTGATGCTATGCACGCCATGACAGTCAATACAACCTGGCACATCTTGATTGCCTTCCAATAATGCTTCACCATGTACGCTCTGAGTGTATTCTTCATAAATGCCATTATGGCATTGTGCACAAACCTGGGCAAATTCGGCTTTGTCAACTTCTTCAACCAACGGTTGGGTGTGCGGGTCATGACAATCGGCACAGGAAGGTGCAAATTGATTTCCTTCCTGGAGTAATATGCCATGAATGCTGTCCTGTGTTGCGTTTACCTGTTCGGCATGGCAGGCAGCACATACGCCAATATATCCAAGCCGATAATCATGTAAATTGGTTGCTGGTATGTCCGGGTGAGGAAACCCGGTAATATTGCTATGGCAGGTTACACAAGTTACGCTATTGCGTCCATGAACCGAATTACCAAACAATGGGACATCAATCCGTAAAAAGAGAGGTTCGCCATTTTGAAGATATACCGGTTCAGTTGCCTGGGCATGACAGGAAAGACATTCTGCATTTGGAATGCCGCCTGTTTGAGTAAAGGGAGATTGCATTGTCTCTGCTTGTACAATCGATTGGCTCAGAAGCCCAAAAAAGGATACCTAAAAATAAGAAGGCTACAAGCAGGAGACCCGGCTTTCGCCAACTGGCGAGAGGAAAAGATCTCATCATTGATATTTTTCTCCTTTTAACGCACGCGAAATAATAGTGGCTTGCTCAAAATGGGTGAAATGTGACCAAAATCATCCCAAATTTGATGGTTAATTATACATTAAAAAAATCTGTGAAAATTTTAATATTTGTAAGGAGCTTGCAATGATAAATATCACATTTAATCGAATCACTTATTGAAATATAAGAAACACTTATGATCGAAAATTAAAAAATCATTATCTGGTGAAAATCTAAAAATTCAGATAATGATTTTTATAAAATTGAAAAAGTAAAAGGAATTTACTCTTTTGCTCCTTTATTGATCCAACTAATTATTAATGCCAGTTCCTGTGGGGAGAATTGAGCAAAATGCGGTTGTGGGCCTGTTTGAACGGTAATTAATCTGCTATTGGCGGCATTCCCTGGAACCACAACGGCTCCATTTTCACCACCCTTCATGATTTCCTGGTAGGATGTGAGATTGACACCTAACATTCCTCCAGCTGCATGGCAATCGGCACATTTTGCAAATAGGCTGGCGATCTGTGAATAATTTTCAATCAGATTTGGGTCAGATGGCAAGTCAGGTGCTACTGTGGGAGTTGGTAACATTGTGCTGAGAAGCTTCGCGTAATTTGGGAGCATTGAAACCAACAAATTCCCAATTTTCACCATGACAGCCAGAATTGCTGCAAAACGAAGTGTTGCTGATGCCACCGGGATCACCAACGGTATGGCAGGAGCTGCAGGTATCGTCAAACGCTTCATGATGTAAACTGATCCAATTGGTGTTTGTGTGGGATTCCGGCTCGATTCCCCGACTTACTTCAATGTTGGTGACAAAGTCCTCGGGACCGGAAATCACCGGAATGGAATGGCACAAATTGCATTCCAATCGAATAGCTTCATTTTCCACAGTCAAATGAGTTCCATCGTGGCAGCGGAAGCATCCCGGTAAATCAGTGTGCTGACTATTATCCGGATGCGTACTCCAATCCATTTTCTGATCCATGAAGACTGCATTTTGATAATACTCCCATAAATTTTCGGCTACCAGCTCAATTTGGTCTTTGTAATCAATATATTCCTGGGGGAAGTTTTTTTGATAGTTATCCAGTATGTGGTAAATTCCCTCTTTTGCTTCTTCCATTGTCGCATAGGTTCCACGTAAAACGGTTCCTGCCTGATTGCGGATAAATGGGATATTCGCAGGGATTTCGCCTCGCGTAATCATTTGATTAATTGCATCTACCGGGTTTTCGATTGCATGTGCGGCGCGATTGTGACAGGACATACAATCCATGGGTTCCAGTTTTGATTCGTCCAATTGGCTGACATCAAAATCCAATTCGATATCAATGAATTCCTGAATACTTCCATCTGATTTTTCAACGCGCACATAAGGGATTTCTTGTTTTTCTTCATCAATTGCATAAAATGAAACCGGATTTTCGATATGCCAGTGTATACCATATCCCAATCCCGCTCTGCTCGTTCCACCACCTGTCTTCAAGACCAGGAATGTTGTCTTAGCCGTATTGTTGATGTCTTCACCATATTCTTTTAATTCCACCAGTTTATCCGTTGAAAAAGTGAGCGGGTAATGGCAGGTTTCACAGACATCCCGTGCAGGACGCATGTTTCTGGCGAATATCGGCAGTTCATAATTATTCAAGACCGTGGCGGAGCCTGTTTGATAAGAATATTGAATTTTGCGAATGATTTGTGTGCCCAATTCGGCCCTGCCCAAATGGCAATCCTCACAGGTGACACGAGCATGATCAGAAAGTTGATGTGTCACATATTGGGGGGGCATGGTATGGCAGGCAGTTCCGCAAAAGGTCGTCGTATTGGTATATTCCCAGGCTTTAGTACCTCCCAGTGCAACAGCAATGATCAGGATAATAAGAATCCCATAGGGTAAAAGACGCATGGCTGTGTTTGCATCATCAGGGGGAAAGAATAATTTCTTAAACCAATTCCTGGATTTCTTCATAGTTACTCCAATTTACAGGTAAATTATGTAAAAAAAATTATAGCATTATGAAATGAAAAAAGCCCCATGAAAAGACATGGGGCTTTTTAGAAACAAAATTACGGGCGAACCAGTCCAGTGACTGAACCACCGACGTCCTGAATGGAATCATATAAAACTTGCATGATATATGTACCATTATGGGCATAAGCGCCAGGATCTTTTTGGACATACTGATAGTTGTAAGCAGCTTTCAGTAATCGTGGAGTCCAGGCAGCATACCCAGCTTCACCTTCGTCAACAGTACCATTTGCATTGGCATCTGCGAACCAATAAGGATAGGCATGAGCATCGTACACTAAAGTTGCACCACCAGCAGTTGATTTGGCAACAATACCTTCATAAAGTACCTGGGCTAATGTTTCAATTTCGCCCGCAATACCTTCTGTTGCATCTCCATCACCATCGTAATCTGCGACCGAGGTCATACGGATTGCTGTGGGGTCTGGTGTTGTGTGGCAACCACTGCAAGCAGCAGTTTTAACGGATAACCCGTGGGGATCATGGCAATTAACACAGGTGGTAAAACCAGCTGCATGCGCATTGACACCTTTATAGGTCTTGCCAGCGTACTCGTAAACACCTTTTGCTTCCGTGCCAAACAGCGTGGCACCAGCAGCAAAGTAGTGGACATTGCGGAAACGCAGATTTTCACTGGTTTCATCTGCTGTCAAAGTGCCAATCGCTTTGTCAACACTCACTGTTGATTCACGACCCTGATGGCAATTCAAGCACAGATTTGCATTTGGAGCATCTGCAAAACCTAGTTTTGCGCCACTTGGGAATGTAACTGTCTCTATTGCATAGAGCGCAGGCCATTCTGCTGAATTATGGCAGGTGCTGCAGTACAACCCACTGGTGGGTTCGATAGCAATGTTGGTACCATTCTTAATGAATTGTGGCAGTCCTTCGGCATTATGGCATTTAGCACATGTGCCTGGTACTTCGCCTTCAGCATCCCAGTGTCTCCAGGCTTCCGTATTACTGGCAAAGTGACCAGCATCATCACGTGCAGCTGTGGTTAGATCAACGGGTGTACTTAATTTTTCATTAAGGTTGGCGATGGAATCATGCAGTAATTGAACGAGATATTTACCGCCATGAGCAAATCCACCTGGATCCTTGGTGACAGTCTGGAAGTTGTAAGCAGCTTTCAAAAGTCGTGGGGTCCAGGACACATATTTACCTTCGCCTTCATCAATGGTTCCATTGGCATTGGCATCTGCAAAGAAGTAGGGGTAGGCATCTGCTGAATACAGGATAGGTGCTGCTGAAACTTCACTCGCATAAGCTTGGATGGCTGTTAAGGTTAAAGCCTTCAGACCTTCCAATTCGTCATAAACGCTTTCTGCGATGTCGCCATCACCATCATAGTCGCCCATTGAGGAAGGTTCACGAATAGTTCGTAAATCTTCTACGGTTTCAACTTCATGGCAATTCTTGCAGGTATCGATTTTGACTTCCAAAGAGTGTGAGTTATGGCACTCAGTACAGGTTTGAACACCTTCAACATGATCAAACAATGTGTCGTAGGTATTTCCTGCGTACTCATAACCACCTTTGACTTCCGTTCCATAGCGACTTACAGCCGCTGCATAATAATGGATATTGATAAATCCAAGATCAGCAGAGATTGTGTCTTCATCGGCTACGGCAACTTTCGCAATGGCTTCATCAACCTGAACCATGGAGGCACGTCCTTGATGACAGGTCATACAAGTTGCCTCTCCACCTAATCCGGTCAATTCAACACCAGATGGGAATTTTACGCTGCTGAGCGCTAAGGTCGCTTCATTATGGCAGGTCACGCAAGTTACGACGGAACCAATCGGTGCATTCGCATCTGTAACAAACGCTGCTGAACCATCAGCGCCTACAAAATCCTGAAACCCGGTTGAACTGTGGCATGTTGCACAGTCTGCAGGTACTTCAGCAGGATTTTCCTCATCCCAATGGCGGAATGCTTCGGCTGTATCATCAGCATGCGGGGAAGCTTTCCAAATTTCTTCAAATGGTGCTGCGACTGTTTCGGGAATTACCGGGCAGGGAGCCGCTTCCGGGCAGGTCTGGGTGGGGACCACGACCGGGGCTTCTGTAGCTGCAGGGGCCGGAGCACAGGCTGCGAAAACTGCAACTGCCAGGATAAGTACTGAAAATAGAACCAGCTTTTTCGTTGTCTTAATTAACATAAACTCTCCTCTTTCGTAAAAATTATTTTGTGTGTTGGTTTTTTGAGATTGAAAAATTTTATATCGCTGCGCTTTTTCTCCTTTCATTAAAATAAGATGAGAGAATACGACAAATTATATCTTTCAGGTAAGATTAATACAATATTAAAACCGAACTAATTTTATCGAATTTAGTGCAATATAAATTACATTGATAATTTATTATTGACATGAACAAAATAAATCGATAAAACCTGGATTATCAGGCAAAAATTGTGACCGGCAGATGGTTGCTGATCAATTTTCTGATATGATGAATTCCTGGCAGATACTATTGAGGTGCAATGAAAATTGGGATCATTTCTGATACACACGATCAATTAACGCATATTACGAATGCTTTGGCAGTATTCCAAAAACATGAAATTCAGCAATTATTTCATTGTGGCGATATCACCTCTTTTTCCAGCATTCAAATGTTTTCTGAATTTCCAATTGCGGTTTCATTTGGGAATGGTGACATCTTAACAGGTGAGATAAAACGCCTTCTTAAAGGTAGTAATCCGATTAAATCAAGCGGATTACCGGATTGAGATGGAAATCGGCGGAAAACGAATTGGCATGACCCATAGCCATTTGCAAAACGAATTAGACGAGGATGATTGAATCGCAGGCATATGATTTTATTTTTTATGGTCATACACATTTGCGATCGAGTAGATTAATAGGAAAAACGCGGGTGATAAATCCGGGGGCGGCAGGTGGAATGTTAAAACAACCGCCTGGTGTTTGTATTCTGGATCTGAACAACAATACCGTTATCTTTGAAGAAATCGCGTAAATACGATAATCATACAATAAAAGGACTGAATTGACAAGATTCAGTCCTTTTTCCTTACTTCACAGATTTTATAAATTGTTGCTTTTGAAACTTTCTTTTACCTAAACAGGGATTGGAAAGGTAAGCTTAATCCGGAAAATAAAACGCGTAATGCCGCACTGCTCATAACGTAAAGTATAAATCCAATAATGGCAGTAATAAGAGCCTTGTCATTATCGAAATGCATGGTTTCCCGAATTGCTATTACGCCGGCAATCAGACTTAAGATTCCACCCAGCAGAGCAAAGATCCAGCCTATGCAGGGTATGAAAGCAAAAAAGTTTAATAATCGTGGTGCATTCGCATATCCTAATGCTCGTAACATTTCATTGATACTGGCTTTTCCACCAAAAAAAGCCGTCCCGACAAAATATGCCACCACAGACCAAAGTAACCACCCGAACAGGACACTATTCATCACTTCTGTTATCAATGCGACAACTGGTTGATCTGCATTCAGCATGTTGCCAATTCCAGAAACTACAGCAACGAGCAAAACGATAATGAGACTTTCACCCAGTAAAAATTCGTTCCGGGCAACTTCTGAAAAGAGGGTTTTGTCCAGTTTAATGGCGCGAAGAATTCGATCGATCATTCAAAACTCCTGAATTAATGTTCGCCTTTAGAGAGCAATCGTCCTAAGCCGCTGACTTCTTTATTAACCTGCGGGTCGCCGTAATATTCGATATCTCCCGATCCGGAAATGACCGCATCGATCTTTTCTGTAACCCATACCGAAGCATTTCCTAATCCACTAACTCGGATGGAAGCTGTCACACTAGCGACATCTTCTGCCTGATATGTTCCCGATCCACTAATCGTGACGTTTTGAGATTCGATTTTTCCACTGTCCAGGGAAATTGATCCTAACCCGCTAATCACTGCTTCTACATTGGTGGCTTGCAAATCTTTTACAGTAATGTCACCGGATCCTGAAACAACAACTCCAAAACTGGTTGTATCAATTTTCTCAGCAAAAATATTTCCCAAACCGGAAACTTTTAACTGTTCAGACGGTTGTGTGACGGTTAATACGTATTCGATTTTTTCGAGAGGCAGGATATTGATGGCGCTTTTAACACCAATCGTCAGGACACCGTCGTCTACATCTGTGGTGATATAGGACATCAGATTATCATCCGCTTTAATGGCGATTTCTTCTTTGTCGCCATATACGATCCGTAAGTTTCCAATGGAAGCAAGATTTACTGCGGTTACACCTGAAAGCGAACGGAATTCCTCAATTGTTTTACCCGAACCTTTGATCGGATCCATATTTACATCGACATTAATTCCACCGACACTACAAGCCAGGGAAGAAATGGCAATAACGGCAAATAATACGAAATAGATAATCTTTTTGTTCATTATAAAATCTCCTGAAATTTTTATACTTAATACATATACGCAGGAGATTTTAAAAGGTTTCGATTCTATGATGATGAGAAAAAATTACCAGCGAGCGTGGTGTTCTTCAGCCCAGCCAATTAGGTTATCAACCATCAAAACTTCCCCATCCTCGGTTATCAAGTCCGCCTTCATATTTACCAAACATTTGGTGAACTTCCGATTTGAGAACTTTTGCATCAGTTTTGGCAATGCGTTCAAAAAAAGGAGTGAAAGTGAGATCCAGGCGGTCATCATCCGAATGCATTTTCCAGGGAGCCATGAAATTCTTCGAAATCATATTCGAACTTGATTTGCCCAAGCTTTTAAATTTTGTCTTTCAAGGATAAAGGCGTTTTCTGTGGCTTTTGAACTGTCGCCAAATCCATAACCCATATTGAGCCCAATTCGATCGTCCATCTGCCATGAATCCGGAAGAAGATGCCCAGACCCAAAATAAATCGTATTCCCAGACACCCCGTCCCCAATCCAAATTTGCCAGGCAATCATGCGGAGTGATCAGATGTTTTTCTCCCATATATTCGATCGACCCGGATGCTGGTAAACAATTCGTTTTTCGATTGAAATAAAATCGCTTTTCTCCGATTGGGATCACCAAGTTCATCAATTCATGCTCCGGTTTCTCATTGATGGTTATTTCTGCATTAAGATCCTGATTGTTCTCAAAATTTTTCCAGGAAACACTGAGGGTTCGTTTTCCAGGTAATTTGATTAAAAGAAGGGAAACATTCTTGTTTTTGTACTTTGTGATACCTTCTGTACTATTTCGTGCGATTTGAACACCACTGGCAAACGGAATTGCAATCGTCTCTTCATGGTGGGTTTTTTTGTCAAAATTAATTACATAAGCAAACACCATGCCCAAATAACCAATATCTGAAATGGTGAATGAAAAAAAATGGGTTGGAGTAGTAATGCCAAAGTAATCCCATCTTTTCATTCGAAGAGATTGCAAAAATTTCAATTTGTAAAAATTTACCTTTTTCCAAATTCGAGTCCAATAACGGTTGCGGAGACCAACCAACTTGAACCAAATCGCCGGAATCTATAATAATGCTGTGGGTGTTGTTATTTGTTGTTGCATTTTCACCTTCACTGGAAATCATTGTCTGAAATCGGGTTTTGTAATGAACTATTTAAAAAAACCTAAAGAAATTGTCTCTTCCTTACCATTCAATTTAAATTGTGACCGGGGTAGTCGTTTGCCATCCATCGGGAACGATCACAGTGAGTGTTTCACCTTTTGAACATTTACAGGCACATCCCTCTTTATAAACATAATATTGTGGCTATCCCTTTGTCATTTGTTTTTGCTAGTTTCATTGGCGACTTTTACGGCTATATTGGGCAAGCAACCTATCGGTACTTTCATCATATAGCTGCTATTTTTGTTTTCGTCATAAAATGCGAAATACCTTTGTGTTGCCACGCCATCCACAACGATCCAGGAAGGAGGCGCGCAGGGCGTTAACCCAATGAAATATAACAGACCGGAAAAATAACCAATGCGCCAGGAATAGCCCTACTAAAATCATGATGATCAGATATGAGTTGTGAAGATTGGATTTTTTTGGAGATTCGGATGGTTTCATTTTTCACTCCACTGGAAGATGCAATATAATTATATATCGAAATAATTTGAATTGCTTTTGAACAAGCAGTTATGTTCTGTCAGGATCATTGCAATTTGAGCGGGAGTGCGAAAAATCTTGAAACTAAAAAATATCATTTTGGCTTTGATTATGATTTTTGTATTGGCGGTTTTACCGCCTGCCAGGCGAAATAAAAAACCGCTTCCACACCGCGCCCACCACATCGCCATTGCTTCGAAAAATACCAACTCAACCATTCAATGTCACAACCCCTGTTTCCATGCTCCCCAAACGTCGAACTTTCCAGCATGTTTACTCATCTATCCGGGCGGGGCGTTTCAACTTTCCGTGCCGGAAGGCTGGGATCAGGAGATCAGTGAATATGGATCTGCTTTTTTGAGTGAGCCGGATGGCGAAGGCGCAATCTATATTACAGTGACGAATACAGGTTATGCAATTGGATCTGATGCATTTGACCGGTTTCTGGATGCAAGAGAGGAGAATTTTTTCGCAGGATTTTCTGGTTATCGAGGAAATTTCCCGGGAAATCAATGATTTCCATGATTATGGCATAAGTAGAAAAAAAGGTCCTCTTTAATGAAATTCCGGATACTGTGGACACGTATTATTTTGTCGAGGCAACCAAGCGATTTATGTGATTGATTTTTGGATGGAGACAGAAAACGAGCAAATTTATAGAACGATGTATCAACCAATGATTACAGTTTTCAAATGGATTCCGATTTGGTCAAGGACTTTATTCTTTACAACTTCATTTTTGAGTTTCGCGATTCTACGGATGAATTTTCTTTTGAAGTACCAATTTCCTGGTTATATGACAATGACGACCAGCGATGGCATCCGATCGTTGACCATTTTTATGCTCCGGATCATCAATCCTATTTTCAGCATATCATTTTTTATGCGCAGGAAGAGGATAGCCAGAATGCCATTTTTGAAAAAATTTTTCAGGCAAATCAGGTTGTATTTTCAGGCGCATTTGATGAAGATTTGGTTGCAATACAACAAGTTCGGGAAGATGGCAGCACCTATCTAAAATGGCAAACAATGGATGAAATTTGGCAATTTGAGACGGTTTTTTATGAAATGGGTGGGAAAGTATATGCGCTTTCAGGATTGATTCATAAAGATTATCTCAATATTTACCAATCCACCATTGATTATGGTTTTGAATGGTATGCTGTTCCTGCCGCACCATAAAGCACTAAGCCGTTCCTGAAATCGCCTGGTCGAGATCTTCGATCAAATCCTCCACGTTTTCGATACCAACCGAAACGCGCATTAATCCATCAGTGACTCCAACCTTAAGCCTTTCCTCTTTGGGAACATTGACATGGCTCATACTGGCAGGATGTTGGATGAGAGTATCCACATTGCCAAGTGTTGGCACGATGGAAATCAAACGTAAATGATTCATCAATTTAATGCCAGCCTCAAAACCTCCTCGTAATTCAAACGCCAACATGCCACCGAATGCAAACATTTGTTTTTGGGCAATCAGAAAACCAGCGTGACTGCTTAATCCCGGATAGAAAACCCTGGATACCTGCGGTTTTTCTTGTAACCAGGCTGAAATTTTCGTGGCATTTTCACAATGTCGTTGCATGCGGATTTCAAAGTGTTTTAACCCAATCTCCGTCAGCCAGGAATCAAATGGGGATGGGGTTGCCCCATATAATTTTGACATAACTGTAGAGTGAATTCTTTACCCAATCCAAGTGGGTACTCAATACGATCCCACCGATGACGACACCATGCCCGGAAAAATATTTCGTGGTGGAGTGGATGATGATATCGGCACCCTGGTTAAATGGTCGCTGGCAGTAGGGACTGGCAAAGGTATTATCCACGCATAACCAGGCGTTATATTTGTGAGCGATTTGCGCGACGCTTTGCAGATCAATCATTTCGAGGTTTGGATTCGATGGTGTTTCAGCATAAGCCAGTCTGGCGTGGGGAAATTTCGCAAAAGTGCTTTCCCATTCATCCGGGTTACCGTCTGATATCCATTCAATATGAATCTGATTGCGTTCCTGAAGCAGATTTAACAGACTATAGGTCGATCCATAGATATTCTTTTGAACGATGATGGTTTCACCACTTTTTACACAGGCGAGAATGGCTGCTGTAATTGCCGCCATTCCTGAAGCAAATAAGATAGCCATCTGCCATTGTCTCCAAATCAATGCTCTCAAGTGCTGAGATTTTTTCCACTACCTGTTTATGATTTGGATTATCCATCCGTGTGTAGATATAGCCTGGGATTTCCCCTTGAAAACGTAGCCGCACCACTTTCAGCATCCTCAAATCGAAAAGCGGAAGTCTGATAGATCGGGCTGATGTGTGGATTTGGGGGTTGGGGGATCTGATTTAGATGGTTAACAATGGTGGAAATTCCTCGTTTTTTCTTGCTCATAGCCACCTCAAGAGAACGGAATGGGATCATTATACCTTTCTTCTCCCGCAAAGATATTGACGATAAAGGCGCAGTGCGGTATCCTTTAGGCGTCCGGGTGGGGCCGGCGCGGCGGAAACCTTCGAACCCCGTCAGGTCCGAGAGGAAGCAGCGGTAAGGAGGTACTTCTGGGTGCCGCCGGGAACCCTACCTGGACATTTTTTAATTGATGGGATCAGAACTCTCGTTTGAGTTCACGAATGAATTTATGACCGAAAACCCACCAGTATGCAGTTATGAAGGCTCGGATTATCAAACCTCTTTTTGGGAGCGGGGAGACAGGGCCTATGAAGATGCCGTTGAAGGTGTAGCATTAAAACGTCTCTTACCAAAAGAGGGAAATCTATTATTGGAGCTAGGCGCCGGCGCAGGTCGCAACACGCCTCGCTATCATGGGTTATAAAAAAATCGTGCTTCTGGATTACTCAAGAACACAACTGGAACAGGCGCAACAAAAGCTTGGGACAATCTGATCAGTATGATGTATGTCGCTGCAGATGTGTATCGTTTGCCTTTTCAAAATGGTATTTTTGATGGGGCAACGATGATCCGCACCCTTCATCACATGGCGGATGCCGGCTTTGGCTTTGAATCAGGTTCGCAATGTGCTCAAGGAAAATGCAATTTTTATCCTGGAATATGCCAATAAACATAACCTAAAAGCAATTTTCCGCTATTTATTTCGTAAACAACAATGGAATCCATTTTCGCCGGAACCGATTGAATTCGCTGCACTGAATTTTGATTTTCACCCTGCCACGGTTGGTTCCTGGCTGCAAAACTGCCAGTTTGCCGTAGAAAGACAATTGACAGTTTCTCATTTTCGCATGGATTTTTTCAAACGCTTTTTTCCACTAAAACTTCTAGTCTTTATGGATAGATTAGCGCAATTAACCGGTGATGCCTGGCAACTCAGCCCAAGTGTTTTCGTTCGAAACCGCGCAATCGGGAGTCGTACACAGGGCAAAGAAGGCTTGTTCTTTAAATGCCCTGCCTGCGGCAATGGCCTGATTGGATACACAACCGACAATTACCTGTGAAGCATGTGGAAAAACCTATCCATGTTGAAAACGGGATTTATGATTTCAGATTGGACCAATAAGGCTTACATTGGCTTAAAGCGTATTCTGTGGATTTTCCTAAAGCTAATTCGGTCTTTTCGATTACCCAAAAATGTGAAAGCCCGAATATCTGAAATGGTGTCTTTTCGAGAAATTGCAGCAATCTTCGGAGGAAATTTACCGGTTTCCGGGAAACGGGCGATGACATTATCATAAGCCCCAAAAATGGTTGACTGTTGGATAAATTTTACCGGTAACCCTCAAATCTTTTTTTAGATCCCTCCGGGTGTAAATCTGAACATGGGGAGCTAATTTATCGCGTAGACTGCGCGGTAAATAATTGACCAATGGGATATTGCCAAATTTATACTTTCCCCGCCAATAGATGCCATGTGTTTCAAAAGGATAGCCACGGTTGGGGCAGAATAGCACGTTCGCCTCCTGGTTTCAACGTACGTACCATTTCCTTGATGACCTGGTAATCGTTGTTGACATGTTCCAGCACTTCGTTGCTCAAAATCAGATCAAAATGATCATCGGGGAATGGCAATTTTTCACCAACACCACACACCACCTGTGGCGACATGCTGATGGGCTTTGATGGTGCGTTCCAGTTCGACATCCAGACCAATAGCTTGTTGGCATCCTTGCCAGACGTGCCAGATATGCCCCCAACCCAGACCGTTTTCAAAAACCACACCCTTCAACCGGTCGCCAGCAGCTTCGCGAATCATTTTCAAGCGTCGCTCCTGCCCGGCTCTCCAAACGTAAGAGGGTTCTCCACGCAATGCTGCTTTGTCTGAGTAATTATCCGTCATTTTATCTTATCCGCTCCGCGATTAATTGGACCTTATACTACCACAGCATTCAGGCCAGGAAGATTCTTCTTCAATTTTTTCTCAGCCCAATGGATTGCAACCGTTCCAAACATGTGCCGTTTAAAGTCACTGTCTGAAAACCATTTTCTTCCAGTCGGGATTTTAAGTTCTTCTGCAGAGAGGAAATGATCGGTTGATGTTGGCAAATAAACATAGGCATCACGATCTCCGGATAGGATTTGTCCTAAAAAAGGGATAATTTGTGTGTATGAAATTTGAATGAATGGACTTAATATGTTTTTGGGTGGATGTGTGGTATCCAGGGAAACAAAAATCCCACCATGTTTTAAAACTCGCCATTGTTCCTGTAAGTGCCAGATCCAGATCCACAACGTTTCGTAATAAAAAGCCTGAAACGACCGCATCGAAACTTTCATCACAAAAAGGAATGTTTAAAGCGTCAGCGGCTGTGAAATCTAATTTCTTTCCGGGTCGTTTTTGGCCCGGCTGCATCATATTCAATAGAAAAATCGGCTGCAATAATTTTCCTGCCCGGATATTGGTGATGTGCTTCCTGTGGCCAAATCACCTGTCCCGGAAGCCAGATCCAGTAATGTATCCGTTCAATGGTAAGGCAGCTTTGCGGATGACAATTTTTCTTAATCGTACGTCCATGCCAAAGGTCATCAGGCGATTCATTAAATCATATCGGGGTGCAATGCGATTAAACATGTGTTGCACCTCGCGCGCATCGGGCTTCAGGATTTTGGCTGGTCATTATTCTCGTATGGAACCCAGGCTAAAATTGTTGTACCGACGCCCATTTCTGAGGTCAATTCAACATCCCCACTTACATTGCGCGCACGGGTTTGCATATTCGCCAAACCATGACCAATACTCAATTTTTGGTTTTCAAAATCAAATCCACGGCCATCGTCGCTTACTTCAAGAGAGCCCGCTGTGGTGTTTTCCATAATGTGACATGAACACGTTCTGGCACGGGCATGTTTTGCAATATTTGCCATCGCTTCCTGACAAATGTGGAAAAGTGCCAATGCGTTTGCCTGATCAGACTAGCGGAAAACCATCTACTGGGTCCTTGCAAGTGAATTTCCAAGAACGTATTCGCCCTTAATTCAGTGGTTAATCGTTGGATACCATTCATTAAACTTTCATCGTGCAGTTGGCGTGGGCGGAGATCCAGAATATAAGAACGGATATCACGAATGGCGCTGTTTAGATCGCCGATCGATTGTTCGATGCGCTGACGCGCAGCATCTTTATCTTCATTTAACAGCAGGCGAGCATGTTCCAGAGTTAGACCGACTGCGTAAATGGACTGGATGATTCCATCATGCAAGTCCATCCCAATTCGTTCGCGTTCCTCCAAAATTGCCAATCGGCGTCCCTGTAGATTGAGTTGCATATTTTCGATCGCTGTGCCCACCCAGGAACTGATTGCTGCCAGGAATTGCATTTCCAGTTCATCCAAAGGTTGTGGGTGAATGGTACCGACACTCAATACGCCCAATACACCATGGCGTCCATAGCAAAGGCAATAATGCCAACTGACGGAACCGTTTTTCATTGATTGCGTTGTCCAATTCCAGCGTCTTCATCTTCGATGGGAAGATCCAATAAGCGTGGTAAACCATCTTTGGCTGTGACACCAATAAATCCCTCACCCAGGTTGAAAGTATGTTTCGCCAGATTGGTAACAGTTTCACCACGGTGTAAGACCAGTTTTAAGCTGCGGCGGTCTTCCTGCATCAGGAAAAATTCACCCACTTCCAGTCGTAAATAATCCATGATCTGGTTAAGTGCTTTTTCCAGAACCACCGTCTGATCGGAGGAGGTAGCCATTGTGGAGGCTAATTCATTCAACAAGGCAAGGTTTTCATTTCGACGGGTGATAACGCGGTCTCGCTGAATTAATCCGCGATACATGCGGGCATTCGATATGGCAACCGCTGCATAGGCTGCCAGCATTTCGATTAATATTTGATCTTCGGAAGAGAATTCGACTTCATGCAATTTATTGGTGAGATAAATCTGACCCAGAATTGTGATCTCCAATGTAGATTGGAACACCTAAAAAGGAGGTCATTTCAGGGTGGTGCCCCTGGAAAACCGCTGCTACGCGGGTCTTTATTTAAATCTGGAAGGCGAATGCTTTCTTTGGATTCCTGTAATGCGCCGATCAATCCCAATCCAACGGGGGGATGACTCATGGTTTCAATTTCAGCTTCATTCATGCCAATCGGAATAAATTTTTCCAATTCCCCGTTGTCATTGTTGACACCCAGGCAGCATATCGTGGCACCAGCCTGTTCACAGGCAAGAATGGCGATCCGTTCTAAAAGGATTCCAGGGATATATCCTGGACCAACTCAATGCTGGCTCGATGTAACGCAATCAGTCGGTCTTCAAGTTGCTCACGGGTTAATTCAGGCATCACCACATTCTTTCAAGCATTTTAAAGCGAATTTTATTTTACCCGAATTGTTCTGAATGCACAATTTGACCACGAATTGGCGGGGGTTGCCTCGAAGGCAGTTATTCTGCGAGGGCTATGGTATACTTTGCGCGGTTTAATCAGGCAGGAATGGCAGTTATCTCGGTTTCAAATCTTCAAAAAGTTATGGTCCGCTGGATATTTTCAGCGAGATCTCTTTTTCCATTTCAAATACAGCCAAAATTGGTTTGGTTGGTCCGAATGGGGTGGGCAAAACCACATTGTTGCGAATATTAATTGGTGAAGAAGCTGCCTCATGCAGGGAGTTGTCAATCTTACCAGGGGTATGCGAATTGGTTATCTTCCTCAGCAAGCCAAATTTCAATCGGACCGCACCCTTAGAGAAGAATGTCTGACGGTATTTGCTGAAATGATCAATACACAGAAAATCCTTCATCAACTGGAACATCAAATGGCAGCGGACGAAGGTCCATCAAAAGAACTGGTTGAAAGTTATGGAAAATTGCAGAGCGAATTTGAATTTGCAGGTGGTTATTCCTTTGAAATTCGAATCCAACAAACACTAATGGCTTGGGTTTTCACCTGCCGATATGGACCGGCCATTGCGGCAACTTTCTGGGGGGCAAAGAACACGGGCGCTGCTGGCGAAACTGCTACTTGGAGGAACCCGATTTATTGCTATTGGATGAACCTACCAACCATTTGGATATCCACGCAGTTGAATGGCTTGAAATCGTTCTTAAAAGACTGGAAAGGTGCTGTACTGATTGTTTCTCATGACCGTTATTTCTTAGATCAGGTCGTTGGAACAATTTGGGAAATGACTCCGGATTTGGAAGATATATAAAGGAAATTACAGCGCTTATTTACAGCAACGCGAGGAACGATATGCGCGAAAGCTGGCTGAATATGAAGCCCAACAGGCCTTTATTGAAAAAGAAGAAGAGTATATTCGCAGAAACATCGCCGGGCAAAATACGCATCAAGCGAAAGGTCGTCGCACCCGATTGGAACGAATGCTGGATGAAGCCAGAATAACCCCGCCACCTGCTGTTCGAAGGCTGATGCATTTACGCCTGGATTCTGCAAACAGATCCGGCAATTTGGTTTTAAGAACCTATGATTTGCAGGTTGGCTATGAAGATGAAGGTAAGCCATTGTTTTCCACTCCTAGACCTGATATTAAATCGCAAAGAATGTGCAGCGATTGTTGGACCAAATGGGGCAGGAAAAACAACATTTTTAAAAACAATTTTGGCACAAATTCCGACCTTTTTCAGGTAAGGTTGAATTAGGAGCTGGATTAACTATCGGATATTTTGCACAGGCGCATGAAGACCTTTTTCCTGACAAACACATTAATGGAGGAAATTGAACGGAATAATTCCCAACTACGTCCGGCAGAAATTCGTGACTACCTGGCAAAATTCCTGTTTCGAGGGGAAGATGTGTTTAAAACCGTTTCCCTTCTTTCAGGTGGAGAGAGGGGGCGATTGCGCTTTAGCAATTCTTGGTCTTCGGGGGGCAAATTTGCTCTTGCTGGATGAACCAACCAACCATCTGGACCTGCCCTCACAAGAAATATTACAAACCATGTTATCGGACTTTTGATGGGACGATTTTGCTGGTTTCGCATGATCGATTTTTAATCGATGCATTGGCTACGCAAATTTGGGAAGTTGATTCCCAAAAATCCCGGCTGGTTGTTTTTGAAGGGTCATATAGTGAATATAAGGAATATCTGTCAGAAAGAAAATCAGATGAAGGCTGAAACTATAGAACGAAAAAATCCCGGAAAAATCCTTTAAATTTATCTCGGCTCACACAAAAAAGGTCTTTCTAAAAATGAAAGATTGCGACTGGAACAAAAATTAAAATCCTGTGAATTGGATATTTCCATTTGGAAAATGAACAAAAAAATCTGGAAGAAAAATTACAAAATCCACCAACAGAACCTGATAAATTTAAACGAATTGCAGAAGATTATGAACGAACACGCAGGCAACTGCAATCCAACCTGGAAATATGGGAAGAAGTCGCCAGACAACTGGAAGATGCGTAGGTTGTCAAATTTTTATGGCGGGGTCATTTAAAAGAGGCGGTTTTCAAATACGGGGAATTAATTTCTGTAGGGCTTTGAGTATAGTGTTTCCAGGTCACTTATTTCGTTATATGCCTGGTAAGAAATTCGCAAGAAAAGCCTCTGATTCCATTCGATGGTCGGAATCTCAATTTGAAAATCATCATATAAAGCGGTTTTTAACTGAATTGCATCCATAAACTTGTGGCAATTCAATGGTTGCCATTTGCCCAAAGTGTTGATCACTTCTGTAAACAGGTTCTTTGCCTGTGACAGCAGAAAAATCGGGAAGAAATTTCGCCAATTCCTGATGGCATCGTCTGCGATTTTGTGTCCAATCATTGGCTTCCATGAACTGAATTGCAGCCGGAACGGTCAGGTAAGCAGATGGATCATGTGTTCCCGCCCAGGTGAGCATATCCATAAATCGTGAACCACTGGATAATTCGGGAGAAACCCGAAAACCCCAACTCACGATTATGGTTCGATCAAGTTTTGTGATTGTGGGTGGGCGAATAAAAAGCCAGATCCTTTGGGTGCAAGCATCCATTTGTGACAATTTCCTGTATAAAAATCGGCCTGTAAGTCGTTTCAAATTCAAAGGGATCTGCCCGGGCGCGTGTGCACCATCCAGCATGGTGAGAATACCAGCCTCATTTGCTCTGGCACAAATCATTTCCACTGGTAAACGCAAAGCTGTTGGTGAGGTGATATGGCTAAGAAAAATCAGTTTTGTTCTTTTATTGACGCCCTGCCAAAATTGATCTACCATTTCTTCATATGAAGAGGAGGGAAAGGAGATAGGTTGCTTACGGTAGTTTGCACCCTGTTTTTGACAAACAAATTCCCAGGTATAGTCACAGGCACCGTATTCATGGTCGCTGGCAAGATTTCATCTCCGGGGTTCAAATTGAGGATCTGGCGATTAAGTTGACCGCGAAAGTTGCATTGGGTATGAAAACAATATCATTTACGTCAGCACCGACATAGGCAGATAAAACCTCCCGAGCTTGAAAAAACGGTTGTGATATTCGCGCCCCAGGAATAAAACCGGTTGATTTTCGAGTTGTTTTTGCCAGGATTGATAGATCTCAAAAACTGGTATGGGAGTTGCACCAAATGAACCATGATTTAGAAAGGTTATGGTTTGGATCGAGCATAAATTGGGATTTGAGAGTATTCATCCTGGTTGATCTTATTACTGATGATTGATAAGTGATTATTAATGGACATAAATGTAGATAAGGATAATGGATAAATAAACTTTTACATACTCAAAAAACTTTATCAATTCTGCTTGTCAACTATTTCGAACGAATATCCTCTATAATGAAAATTGCTCATCGTATCTGTCATTATTTTTTCGACCAAACCTAAGACTATCATGAGGGCTGTTTTTGGGTATTTTTTTTGATAACTTCTCTTGTAAGGTTTTGGTAATTCCCGGGAATTAATCCATTTTTTTGCTTTAAACAATAAGAGGAGGTGAAATTAATTTAATGAATACTCATTTGTTATGAGGAATAGGACTGGAATGTAATAATCCTTTCATTTCTCCTTTTCTAATCCAACCTTTTTTATGTGGAGGGAACAATGAAATTTACTAAATCTGTATTTCGTATTTTTTCTATATTGATTATGATCGGCATGGTTTCAGCAATGACAATGCCTGTTTATGCTGTACCTAATCAAAAATCCAGTGGACCAGATGACATTTGAAGTCCGTTAACCCCGCGGATATACACGAAATGGTTGTATATCCGGATGGTGTGGATAAAGCAGTGAAAGGAGCAAGTGGCACTTACGCGTTTTATTTTAACATTGGATGATTCCTCAGTCGCATCATATGATGGGCCATTGAAGGATTTGTAGCAACCAGTCCGTTAGTGACTGGCGATTTGAAATTGGATGTAAGTTCACCCGAAAGTCGGAGTTATATCGACTATCTCGAATTGGAACAGGCTGATGTAATTGGAAGCATTGAAACCGTTATTAATCGGGATGTAAAGATGTATTGCCCAATATTCCGTTGCTTTAATGGTATCGCTGTGGAATTATCTGCGGACGAATTTTTGAAGGTCGTTGCGGAAGTTCCTGGTATTCTGAAAGTTGAAAGAGAAAAAATTGAACTTTGGATACGGATGTTGGGCCTAATTTATTGGTGCCACTGGCGTCTGGACTGACCCATCCGTGGATACGATGGGTGAAGGTATACTGGTAGGCATTATTGATGGCGGAATCAACTTTGATCACCCCTCTTTTGCTGATATTGGACCAGTTGATGGGTACGATCACACCAACCCGCTTGGCTCAGGTGAATTATTTTGGTGTATGTGATTCTACAAATCCACAACAATATGATCCATACATATGTTTGTAATGATAAATTGATCGGCGGTTATAGTTTCGTGACGACTGATCTGCTTATGAATAATACAGCCCGGAAGATTTTGGTGGTCATGGCTCTCATACTGCCAGCACTGTGGCTGGCAATGTGTTGAAGCAGAATGGTTAGACCCACGCTTACCGAAACGCAAACAATTTCGGGTGTTGCACCACATGCCAATATTGTTGCATATGACGTTTGTGTGGAGAATAGTGGCGATGGTGTCTGTTATGGTGCAGCTATTCTTTCTGCAATCGATCAGGCAATTGTTGATCAGGTGGATGTGATCAATTACTCCATTTCCGGTGGGGAAGACCCGTATAATGATGCGACCGAGCAGGCGTTCTTGAATGCTTTCAATGCCGGCATTTTTGTTTCGACTTCTGCCGGAAATAATGGTCCGGATCCGGAAACAACCGGACATCGTTCACCCTGGTTAATGTCTACCGCAGCCAGTACACACAATCGTGCCTATCCCAATGGATTGGCATCCATGGCCGGTGGTGTTACACCTCCTGCAAATATGGTTGGCAAAGGATTTCACAGCCGGGCTTGCATCATCACCGATCGTGTATGCAGGAGATTATGGCAATGCGCTTTGTTTGCTGCCCGGTGAAGGTGGCGCCTGGACTACCGGTACAGATTTTACCGGAAAAATTGTAGTCTGTGATCGAGGTGAGAACGACCGGGTTAATAAAGCAATTGCAGTTGAAAATTTAAGTGCAACCGGTTTTGTTTTGGCAAATAACGCGATCAGTGCTGATGCGCTGGTGGGTGATGCCTATGTCATTCCGGGTGTACATATCACCTACGCTGATGGTGTCTTGTTAAAAGCCTGGCTTGGTACAGGTACCGGACATATGGCAACCATTCTGGTGCAACCCGGAATACGGATGCCAGCAATGCGAATATCATGGCTGACTTCAGTTCTCGCGGACCGAATGGAACGATTGATATCTTAAAGCCGGATGTGACTGCCCCAGGTGTGGATATTTGGGCAGCCGTTAATTCACCTGTGCCAGGTGTTGGTGTGCCGGAATTTGACTTTTATTCAGGAACATCCATGTCCAGTCCACATACAGCCGGTGCAGCAGCGCTGTTAACAGCGATGCATCCGGATTGGACTCCGGCTGAAATCAAATCTGCCTTAATGATGACGGCTGTAAACCCCGGTATTTTAAAAGAGGACAGCACAACCGATGGTGATGTTTTTGATTATGGTTCCGGATTAATCCAGGTAAACCTGGCTGGAAAAGCCGGCTTAGTTCTGGATGAAACTAAAACCAATTTTGATGCAGCAAATCCGGCCGATGGAGGCAATCCTCAAACGCTTAATATCGCCAGTGTTTATAATTCCATGTGTCTGGCTGAATGTAGTTGGACACGTACAGTAACCAATCCATTAGCTGTCGCGACCAGTTGGGAAACCAGTGTGGTGCAACCAACTGGCGTTACGATCAACGTCTCACCAACCACCTTTACTTTAGCTGCTGGTGCATCCCAAGTAATTACGATTACTGCCAATGTGGAAGCAGCTGATTTAGGTGTTTGGGCTTTTGGTGATATCCTATTCTCGGAAGTCAGCGCGCTCGCTCCGGATTTCACATATTCCTTTAGCAGTCAATCCCGCTGCCGGGGTTGTGCCAGAAAAAATTAACATTGAAACCAGGCGGGATGCTGGATCCAAGCTGATCACCGGTCTACAATCCATCGCAATCACCGATTTGACAATTGAGTCCTTTGGATTAACCCAGGCAACCCTGGAAGAGTTTTCTTTATTGCAGGACCCAACCAATGACTATCCTATCGATGACTTGGATCAGGTTTGGGTTTCTACTTTTACAGTTGCTGAAAGTGCTCAACGTTTTGTGGCAGAAATTACCTCAACGACATCCAATGATCTTGATCTTTATTTGTATGTGGATGATGGTGTTAGTACCTATCAACTTGCAAGTGCTGCTACTTCCGCTGCTCTGGAATATATCGATGTGATGGATCCACCTGCCGGAAACTACTTCTTATAACGCAAAACTGGGATGATGGTGTCAATGGGCAACCGGATTTATGACCTGGCAGCTGGGGTTGTGGATGGGGATGAAGGAAATATGACCTTTACCGGACCTGCTTCTGTACCAGGTGGTGACCCGTTTGATATTCGCTTATTATGGGATGATCCTTTAATGACCAGCTGGGGATCGTTATTATGGTGTCTTTACCATTGGGACAGATAGTGCGAACCCCGGAAATATTGGGACTGTGGCAGTCGATCTTCTGCGTGAAGATGATGATGTTACCAAAACATCGGATGTAACAACCGCAAAAGTTGGCGATATTGTTACTTATACGATTACAGTTCAACCAAATGTCACCGGGGAAGATTTAACCTATGCCATTGTAGACACCATGCCTGCTGGAATGACTTATGTCCCGGATTCCGTAACTGGTGGTGCAATCGTCTCGGGTAACACGATTACCTGGAATGGTACCATGCGCGGAGCACAGATATTATGCCATCACAACGGATGCATCGGATCCAATGTGTGATACCGGGTTTGGAGGATATGTTGATCTGGCTACTCAACCAAGTATTCCAATTTATCCACTATCCACTATATTTGGTGATACGAAAGCCTGGACAGCTTTCTCGGGGCAGGATCCATTTGTCTTCTTTGGCAAGACCTACTCCGGATTTGGGTTTACTGATGATGGCTTCCTGATGTTTGATACGTTTTCAAATTATCCTGATGCACCATCTCCATATCTAAACCAATTAATGCCGGATCCGGTCCTACCGAATAACGTTGCCGCAGTGCTTTGGAAGGATATGAGGGTCGTTTATGAAGCCGAAACGAAAGGTGTTTCCATCGCGACTGCTGGAACTGGAATCTCAATTGTGGAGTACGACGACATTCAGGATTATAACCATCCGACCCAAACGTATGATTTTGAAGCAGTGGTTTACAGCGGTCTGGATGACCGACCAGGTTATTATGAAATGGTATTTGCTTACGATAATATCAATGGCGGATTAACGAACGTGACCATTGGTGTGGAAAATGCGCTGGGAACCGAAGCATTCACGTTTGTCAATCAGGATGATGCGACTGCTGAAATTCAAAACGGTACGATGATCTGTTTTGATTATGTGGTCCCATCAGAACCGCATGTGATTACCTACCAATTAGAAGTGACGACAACCTCACCCGGAGTCATCACGAACACTGTTTCGAACACAGTGACCAACCCTGGTGCAGTGGAAGTGCTTGTTAGTAATGAGATTTGGGTAACTTCCTCCCTGTTCTTACCAATCATTATCAAATAAGAAAAAACTATATAAAAAAATGGCTGTCTTTTGACAGCCGTTTTTTTATTCAGGATTTAACTTTTAATTCCGGCCAGGAAATCATTAAATTTTCCAGTATTAACCGGATATTGATATTCCCATCCAGAAATGTCAATGCTTCTTCCAATTTATGTAGAACGGATTCGATGGATTCAAACGCTAACTGATCAGCAATCTTTTTGCTGATTCCGGAAAAATTTAGAAATGTGATTTTCGCTGTAATCCCACTTTTATGCAGCAGAATATCTCGCCAGAAGATTAACCACGTTTCCAGGATCTGCCGGGTAGTCTCTTTTGTCTCTCCCCTTTTACGAATGGCTGTCAATTTTTCGGTATATTGAAATCTTTCCAAAAGATTTATATTAAATAAATTTACACAGTCACTCAATAAATCATGCATTAATTCGAGATTTTGCGGATCATTCAAAAAGGTATTCGCAAGCCCCAATCGACCTGAAGTCAAATGGGCGATCTCCCGGGCATACGCAGCATCCAAATTCCACTGGGTTTTCAGGATGGCTGCCATTTCCGAAATGGGGATGGGTCGTAAGCGTAAAATTTCACAGCGCGAGGTGATGGTGGGCAGCAAATTTTCGGCTGCATCGGCAGTGATGATTAAAATGACTTTTGGTGGTGCTTCTTCCAGCGTTTTCAGTAAGGCGTTTTGTGCATTTGCATTTGCCAACTGGAAATTTAAAAGCAAAGCGACTCTATATTTTGCCTCGTAAGGCGTCAAAGATAAGCTTTGTTGCAATGTGCGGATCTGTTCGATGCGGATCTCTTGTTTATCCTCTTCGATTTGAACAATACTGAGATCCGGATGCTGGAGACTGGCGGTTTGTTTACATGCCCGACAAATTCCACATGCATCTCCAGGCTGTGGCGGCTGAAGGCAATTGATAGCTTGCGCAAATTTTAATGCCAGACTGCGTCGGCCGATCCCAGGTGTGCCGGTTAAGAGATAAGCATGGCGAACGGCATTGTTCTGTATATGTTTTTGCAAAATTTCAACAGCCCATTGATGGCCGTATAGATTCCATTCCATGGCTTGGATTGTAGCTGACTTTCGGGTTTGTGACAACAAAAAAACCTGCGATAAAGAATTTAAAAATTGAAACTCCTTCCTGTTTAGGTAGGAGTTTCAATTTTTGTCAATTTGGTCAAACTATTACTTGATTTTGTCCAAAGGCACAGTCACCGTAGCTGACTGAGTGAAAGTATTTCCACAATCATCGGTAACTAATATAGGTAATTGTATAAACTCGACCTGTGCCAAAATCTGATCTTTCTGCCCTGAGTTGGAAGTGGTAATCATCCAGGATGACGATATCATCCAGTGTGTTTCCATCTTCTGCTCCATCCAAATCGTCAGGTTCATTGGAGGTAACTGAAACGAGCGTGACGGTTGGACTCAAGTCAAAATTATCGCTGGCGAATACAGTAGCAGTAATATCCACGTACTTGTGATTTGGTGGCCACAGGCGATCTGGAGAAACACTTACTTCCAGTGATGGTGGGATCGCGTCACAGACTTCTAAACCAATGATGACTGGATCGTGGTCGGAGGAGCGGAATGCATCCGGTGCGATAGATGAGATCCTGCGCCGGTAATTTAAAGGTCGTGTCATAATCAATTAAGTCTGGTTCGTCCGCATTGTTGTGCCAGATCGTAGACCAAAGAGCTTTGGGCGCCATGCCAAAACTGGCCAAACCATGATCCAGATAACCAACCTGTCCATCAAAAACATATGAGTAAGCATATTCGCCACCATCACGGAAGATCAGATCGGTGATAATCATCTTCGGTGCCAGCCATATCATCCGATCCCATGAGAATGGCATCAATGGGGTCTTCCTTGTCATAGGAATTCAAATCGCCAATGATCAAATAATCCGGGCTCCCACTTTCAGTTGGATCGAGCGCTAACCAATCTACCAGGGCTTCAGCGGCAGCTTTTCGGGTCAGGTTGCAGTTTCCTGCGCCATCACCCAGATCAAGATCACCAATTAAATTACAATCCGAACCTTTCGATTTCAAGTGGTTGACAGCAACGCTAAAAATGCCACCACTCTCTAAATCAATAAATGATTGTAGTAAAACCGGCCTGTTATAGTCATCCAGAAAACGCGGATCGACGCTTGAGTCCAGGATGGCGTAATCACCTAATAAGTCAACTGATCCGGGTTTATAAATCATTGCAACTTTAATTTCGTCTGTTCCGATCACACCTGTGTCAACATAATTGTACGTGTCCGGACCCATTGCTTCATTCAATCCCATTACCAGGTCGGCGATCGCTTCGGTATTGTTTTCAATTTCCATCAAGCCAACAACATCGGCGTTAATGGCAGAAATGGCAGCAATGATTTTTGCGCGCTGACGAGCGAACTCCTCTGGATCATTTGCTCCACGACTGCCTAAAGTGGTAAAGTAATTTAAAACATTGAAACTGGCAACTTTGACATTTCCGCCCATTTCCTCCGGAGCGATGTTCTGATGTTTACGGGCGTATAATCTGCTCCCTGTGGTAGGTTGGATGCGATAAAAACCAAAACCATAATCCATGACACCCGTTACATTGGTGACCAGGTCACCGCCTCGGAACAGGTTATCCAGATCAAATTCTTCGCCATTTGGATGGATGGCTGGATCCGGATTTTGTGCAGAACGGCCATCATCCAGATAAATACTATCCAATAAATAATCCTGGGCAGCTTGTGCTGCTTCTGGTGAGCCAGGTTCGTAGAGAGCGGTAGGTGTAAGGTGACGTTCTGATGTCAGAACAATTTCCCCGAATCGATCAAAGTTGTAATATTCAGATATGATCAGATCCTGTGGGAAAGTGACCAGCATGCCTTCATATTTCTCGAAGTCACTCACATCATTTAATGGCAAGGAGATATCAGTTGCCTCTGGCAAAACGTTTCCTACTGAGCAGATCCATACCTGACTTGCTGAAATTTCGGATTAAACCATTATATTCTGTGACACCGCCACGCACGCGCACATGGTCACCAACATTCACATCAGGAGTGGATAAAAAGACAAAGATACCATCCGATGATTCCACATTTCCATCACCTGTTGTGGTTTGAATGTTAAATCCTCTTAACCCGGCCTGAAGATCAGCTACAACAATACCTTCCGTAGCGACGTTTGTACTTACCAAAGGACTGGTTAATCCCGTCCCTTGAATATCAAATATGGGGGTAAATGGATCGCCACATGCTTCCGGTGGTGGCACGAAGATCATGTTGGGGGCACCGGGTGTGTTATAGGCCTCACCTAAAGTGATTGTACCTGTAAAACCTGTAATGCCGGCCAGGTCAAAATCATTGCGTACCCAGTTTGTTGCAGCATCCGTATCATACCCATCCGGTATGCGGGAAGCGCCACCGGGAGCAAAAGGAAGGCCATCGTAGCTAACACCCAGAACTGGAGTGCCATACATCAGATCGCCTGTACCACCATCATGAATGGCGACTGCATCAGCAACTGCAGTCCAGGGAGTCACATCAAATACCCCGTCATTATTGGTGTCCAGATCTAAAGGTAATATACCAGTAAAACCTTCAACCAACAAAAGGGTAATCGTACCATTTTCAAGTGCATTTGCAGGCAGGCTAACTAAATAGAGGCCATTCGAGTCGGTCGTTCCGACGGGGATGACCTCATCCACCGCCCCAAAAGCGCTACCGCTATCTCCTTCAATTTCAAGAATTGTAAAAGCAGCGTAATCGGTGTTCGCGTCTCCAAATATTTCTACATATTCTACATCCGTCCCTGCGGTGCTCGCCGAAAATTCATTGATTTTAGGACCGGCAGGTGGGATGACACAATTTGATGAGTGAGAACCTAACCCGTCAAACGTATCTGTGGCATATCCAAGCCACTCTGAAGCTGGAACAAACACATCACTTCCATTGCTATCGCCAGTTTCCAACGTTTCCAGGCGTCTGAGTGTGTTATCTGCAGTACTGAGGAGACCGGTTCCCCACTCTGTTCCAGGATCGAATCCGATCTGACCAATCACATCCAGAATGGTTGTCCCTTTTCGTAAAACGACTGCATCATTGCCGTTATACCATCCGGCACTATTGGTTTGATCTGCCTGTGCCAGAATGGTTGCATTGGCAGAGGCTTGTGCGACGACAAAAACATCACATCTTGCTACAGTCCAGTCAGATTTATTGTTACCCCGGCGGTTGCGCTCCATTCGAGTACATTTGGATGTTGTACCCTCCTGCCGCCAAATCAATTTCAGAGGCAGTGCCATTATAAATTTCCAGGGCTTTATTATTACTGGATCCTTCGATATATTCCGAAAAGAATAAATCGACTGGTTCAGCATAAACGACATTATTAATTGGAAAAGAACTGAACATCATTCCCATCATTAATAATATAGAAAACAGAAATTGTATTTTCTTTTTCACGGTAACCCTCCTGATTAAATTAGAAAATATGATAAAAAATAACAGCATTTAAAAACAACAAAACGAACTGGAAGATATTAATATGAGATTGAAAGCAGCGTTTTTTCCAGACATTGTCATTGTAGCAAATCTCAGATCAAATTCCAAATGGATAATGCTATCTTTTAGTGCAACAGCCAGTATGTTTGGGATCACCCGCAGAACGGTATACAAGGCATTGGTCGAAGAAAAATGCCGGCAACCTTGACGATACCTCCCGAGCACCTAAAGTAGTTCATAACAAAACACCTGAAGTAATCGAAGAGAAAGTGATCAAACTCAAAAAGAAAACAAACTATGGACCTTTGAGACTAAAAGAAGAACTGGAGGCAGTGCACCAGATCAGCCTATCGCAACATACCATTCGCAATATTGTCAGAAGAAACAAGAAAAAGGCTACTTCAAAACGACATAAACCCAACAAGAAAGGACCTCGCCCGTTCATTGATTGGTACACTGCCAAGCCTTTTGAGGTGGTCCAGATTGATTTGAAGTATGTTGTAGACCAAAAAGCGCTTTCTATGGATCAAATCAACCATATTTATGCTCACAAACTACCCATTTATCAGTGGGGCGCCATTGGATGTCAACTCCAGGTTCAAGCTTATTGCCTATTCAGACGAAAAAAGTTGGCGGTACTTTTGTTGACAGCCAATCCTTTACAAGGTTACAATCGCATCCATATGAATGCTTTATCTGATCTAAATGAACAACAATACACAGCCGTAACCGCGGAGACCGGCGCGACCCTGATCTTAGCCGGCCCGGGTTCCGGGAAAACCCGTGTTCTCACCCATCGCATCGCTTACTTAATACGAGATTTGGGTGTCCGCCCATACAATATACTGGCAGTTACCTTTACCAATAAAGCTTCGAAAGAAATGAAAACCCGGCTGGAAAGCATGTTGCCGGGCAAAGCAGAAGGTGTCTGGTTGGGCACTTTTCATTCCATTTGCGCCAGAATCTTGCGACGGGAAGCCGGTTATTTGCCAGTCGATTCGAATTTTGTAATTTATGATACCGATGATCAGGTCTCGTTGCTCAAATCGATCATTAAAGATATGAATTTGAACGATAAAATCTATCGGGCAGGTTCCATCCAGGCGACAATCTCCCGGGCAAAAAATGAGATGATTGTTCCGAAAGACTATTTAGTCAAAACCTCCCGGGATGGCACCATTCGGGATATTTATGATCGTTATGAAAAAGGCTTGCGCCTGAGCAACGCTGTGGACTTTGACGACCTGCTTCTTTTGGCTGTCTATCTTTTAGGTCAATACCAGGAAGTACGCGAACGATATGCCCGACGGTTTGAATTTGTTTTGGTAGATGAATTTCAGGATACAAACACCATTCAATATGAATTGGTAAAACTGCTTTCCAGTGTTCATCAGCAAATCTTTGTTGTCGGTGACGAAGATCAATCGATCTACCGCTGGCGGGGAGCAGATTATAAAAATGTTCTGCGCTTTGAACACGATTTTTCCAATTCCCAAAAAATTCTTCTTGAGCAAAATTATCGTTCCACGCAAATCGTTCTGGATGTTGCAAAAGCAGTTATTAATCGCAATCGTAACCGCACACCGAAAGATTTATTTACAAAAAAAGCCGGGAATGAATTGGTGCATGTCTATAATGCGGATGATGACCGCGATGAAGCCGATTATGTCGTTGCGGACTATCAAATCCCAACAGAGAAAAGGGGTTCAGGCAGGAAGTTTTGCCATCATGTACCGCATTAATGCGCAATCCCGCATGCTGGAAGAAGCCTTTTTAAAAGCCGGAATGCCCTATCGCCTGGTTGGTGCGCAACGATTTTATGGCCGCCGCGAAGTTAAAGATGTAATTGCTTATTTGCGCCTGGTGCATAACTTTAAAGATGAAATCAGTTTACGGCGGGTAATAAATGTGCCCACCCGCAAAATTGGTGATAAAACCATTGACAAACTGGCTGAAGTAGCCCGTCTTTCCTCACTGAGCATGGGTGAAGTGTTGATGGATTTGGCTGAACGGGCTGAAAAATCTGAATTCTGGTATGCATTGGATCGGGCAGCGCGCGCTGTTTGGGGATTTGCCCATTTGCTTGCTCGGCTGGATTGAAGCAGCTAAAACCGCCAGTCTGCCGGATCTTTTTGATCGCATCCTTTTGGATGTGGAATATAAGGAATTTCTGAGTGAAGGCAGTGAAGAAGAAGTGATTGATCGTTGGGGAAACGTGCAGGAATTGCGCAGGATGGCATTTGAGTTCCAGGATGTCGGAATCACGGCATTTTTAGAAAACCTGGCGTTGGTTTCGGATCAGGATACGCTCCCGGATAAAGCAGATGCCCCTACTTTGCTCACTTTACATGCAGCCAAAGGTCTTGAATTTGATCAGGTATTTATCATCGGTTTGGATGATGGCACCCTGCCGCATAGTCGGGCTTTTGAAGATGAAGAAGAAATGGCCGAAGAACGGCGATTGTTTTATGTTGGAATCACGCGGGCTCGCAATGTGCTTTACCTGGTGCGGGCGGAAAGACGCAGTATGTATGGTTCCTACGAACATCAATTGCCATCCCGTTTTCTGAATGATGTGCCTGCGCAACTGGTGCAAATGGATTATGCATCCGCTCTCCATAGCCATCCATCCAGTGCATCGTAACGAAAACCCAAAACACAAATAAGCGCGGACAATGGAGCGATGAAGGCGAGACAAGTTATTTTGATGATTGGGAAGGAAAAAAGAATCAATTTTCTCAAAAACGGAAAGTAACCACCTGGGAAAGCGCTCAAAGCCGTCAAAAAGAAACTGGAACACATGGGTCTGCTGCCATATTTTCCCAAAGCTCGGATGCACCGGTAAAAAGTCGCAAAACTGAACCGACGTATCACGTCGGCATGCAAGTCCGTCATAAGGTATTTGGGGATGGTATGGTCCTGAATGTCCATATTGAAGGGGATGGCGAAGAGACACTGGAAATATTCTTTACAAACCTCAAAGAAAAGAAAAAACTGGCAGCATCTTTTGCAAAATTGGAAATTATCAATTCGTAGCGTCATTAACTTTCGTTTTGGGTTTTTTGGGCAAGACCGCGAGGAATTATGACAACACCAGAAAAATCGGCTGAAACTTCAAAAATAGGGAAAATTGCACGCTCTACATTGGTCATCAGTGCCGGGTGGGGTGCATCGATTGTGGTTGGTTTATTACGTCAGCGGATCATTGCCGGGCAATTTGGCACCGGTGCCGAACTGGACGCTTTTACAGCCGGAAATGTGGTGCCGGAATTGATTTACACCATGCTCTCCGGTGGTGCGTTAAGTTTTGCTTTTATTCCGGTTTATAAAGAACGATTGGAAAAAGGGGAAGGTGCAAGCGCACTTTTTAGCAAAGTTGTAAATTGGATTTTCCTGATTACGCTGGTTGCATCGGCGATTTCCCTGGTGCTTGCGCCCTGGTTGGTTGGATCAAAATGGGGTGTAGCCGCACTTTATAGCCCGGAGATTCAATTATTAACCACCCAATTGATGCGCATTCTCTTGCTTTCTACGCTTGATTTTTTCCATTTCCAGTATTCTTACATCCGCATTGTATGCGCATGAACATTTCCTTATTCCTGCCTTATTGCCTTCCTTATATAGTGCAGGGATCATTTTTGGTGCCATTGTGCTGGTACCCAGTATGGGTGTTTTTGGTATTGCCTGGGGGGCTGTATTTGGATCCTTATTGCATCTGTTGATTCAAATCCCGGCAGTTTTCTATTACAAAGTCCGTTGGGCACCATTGTTACGGTTTGACCCTGCGCTAAAGCGGGTTGCTATCCTGATGCTGCCGCGAATCATTGACCTGTTGTTGGCAAGAGCAAGCATCAACTGGTTAAATGCTACCTTGAGTTCACGTCTGGGAGAGGGACGACTGGCAGCGCTTGATTTTGCCTATCGATTAATGAACATGCCCTGGACTTTGATCGGTACAGCTATCGGCATTGCGGTCTTCCCTACCATGGCTGCTCTGGCAGCACAAAAAGATGTAAAAGCGCAACGCCAGGCATTAAGTGGTTCCTTGCGAGCCATTTTAACCCTGGCAATTCCTTCGGCTGTGGCTTTGATTGTGTTGGGAGAGCCCATTATTCGGGTTCTCTTTGAGGGGGGTGAATTTACTGCCGAAAGTACCCAACTGGTCTATTATGCCCTGCAATTCTATGCCTTGGCGCTCATCAGCCAATCCATGTTGGAAGTGGTTGTACGCGCTTTTGCTGCCCAACAGGACACCTATACGCCTTTATTTATTTCCATGTTTACAACGGTCATTAATATTGGCTTGGCAATTTGGTTAACCAGACCGTTTGATGCCGGTGGCATCAGCCATGCCGGTCCGGCTTTGGCAAATGGTATTGCGGTATTGATTGAGGCTTCCATTGGGCTTGCAATCCTCTCGATTCGCTGGAAAGGTGTGGATCTCAAACACATCCTTCTGGATTGTGGAAAAGCATTGTTTGCCAGTGCAATCATGGCCTTGTTTGTAATTCTTTCCAGAAACTTCTTGCCGGGTGGCGATTTGGTCCAGTTAGTCATTGGTGGGGGATTGGGACTTTTGATTTATCTGGTGATTGTTTATTTTTTGGGGATCAAAGAAATTGTTCAAATCCCTTTGGCAATGATTAAACGAAAATAAAGACAGTTTGAGTACTTTTTGCGAATAATCTTTTCATTTTATGTATTCATAAAACTTGATTACAAAATCTTAATCGTTTATCTAAAACATGTTTATTAAATAACCTGTTTACTATGGATTTATGAATCGCTGGTGAAATGGGGGTTTATTCTTTACTTTTCGCCAGGCATAAATAGTAAAACATTCGCCGGTCTTGGTTATGTTTTTAACCCCAACGGATTGGGGGCGTTTGAATACTATAAATTTATATAATCATCCTTGTAAATTGGATAATTATTACTATAATAGTATAAATTATTGTGATATTTATCACAATAGAGAAAGGCAATAGAAATAATGAACACCCATCATAAAATAGAACCACAAAAACCCAAAATCGTTATTGTTGGAGCCGGATTTGGCGGTTTACGTGCCGCAAAAGCCTTTGCCAAAGCACAGGTTCAAGTGACGATTGTTGATCGAAATAATTATCACCTTGTTTCAACCTCTTCTTTATCAGGTTGCTACAGCTACGCTTTCGAATAATGATATTGCCTATCCTTTGCGAGGAATTTTTCGAAAGCAATCAAATCTCTCATTTCTTTTTGCAGAAGTCCAGAAGTTAGATCTGCAAAAGAAAATAATATGCACAAATCAAGGGGAAATCACTTACGATTATCTGATCCTTTCTCCCGGAAGTGAAACAAATTACTTTGGAAATGACTCCCTTGCTCGCAATAGTTTTGGTTTGAAGGATCTTCAGGATGCCCGCAGAATTCGACAACATATCCTTTTGCAATTTGAAAAGGCTTCCCGTGAGAATGATGCTGAAATTCGCAGCGCATTATTGCGTTTTGTAATCGCAGGGGGTGGTCCGAGCGGTGTTGAAATGGCAGGGGCAATTTCAGAATTATGCCGGCTGGTATTGAAGAAAGATTTCCCAGACAATCAATTTTTCTGAGGTCAACATTGTTTTGTTGGAGGCGACCGACCAGCTGGTTTCCCATCTGGAGACAGATCTTTCAACAAATACGGTAGATGCCTTAACCCGAAAAGGGATCGAAGTTATTTTTGGATCCAGGGTGGAAGATTTTGATGGAAATCTGATTCACTTGGAGCCATATAAATTGATCCCAGCCAGAACACTCATCTGGACTGCAGGGGTTCGTGCTTCATCGATCCTGGATCAACTGGGGTTGAACAGGTTGAGCAAAAACGAATTCGGGTTTTACCAACCCTGCAATTGCCAAATGACCCATTCGTCTTTGTGATCGGCGATTCAGCCTACCTGGAAAATCAAAACAGGGAAACCATTGCCAATGACTGCCCCGGTTGCGATTCAGGAAGCCAATCTTGCAGCCAGCAATATCCTGGCCGATATAAAAAATGAACAACTCACTACCTTTTGAATTTTCATGATCCGGGAATGATGGCAACGATTGGGAGAAACCAGGCAGTTGCTCAGATTGGCAAAATGCAATTTAAAGGATGGATCGCCTGGTTGATCTGGCTTTTTGTTCATCTGATACAAATTATCGGGTTTCGAAACCGTATTTTGGTTTTATTCAAGTGGTTCTGGGAATATTTCTTTTATGATCGTGCCGAAAGATTATTGGAACAACCTGACAAATCGGAAAAAGTGCAGGTTATTTCTGAGGAGTAAATGGAACAAATGCCAACCAGGTTTCCGGGAAAGAGTCGGTCACCAGCAGGAACCCCAAATCTTCCAGCTTGACAATGCCTTCCCAATTTCGGGCTTCATTATCCGGCAAAAGTTCTAATTGGATGGGCGCTTGATCGGCAAATACAATACCATCCTCACTGAATTGCATTGCAACAAGTCGTTCGACCACATCGGATTTGGCATGTGTTTCTCCCTGACCATATTGATCAGAAATATGATCATCTGCCGGGTTTAGCTTGCCTTCGTCTCCGGGATAAAAATAATTGATCACCCAGAATAAACCATTTTGATCTGGCAGTGTTGCATCTGTGATCCGGTATTCAATGTTTGGGAAATTGAGACTCTGGATAAATGTATTCGTTGGTTCAAATAATTGCGCCCGGGGTTGACTATTGACATTTTTTCCATTGACTTCATAAAGCGTGACAATCCGTTTGCCAAAAATCAAAATGCTTTCATAACTGGAGTTGCTGATATTTTCCTGCGATGGAATTTCTGTTAATGAATCTGCAGAAAGTGTTAAAGCGCTAAAATCATCATTCCATTTGCCGTTTACCAAGATAGCCCGTCATATTCTTTGGCATTGGATTCAATGGTTAAATATGCATCGCTATCCCTGGTCGTGATCGATTCAAACCCTTCAAATCCAGTTACCTTGTTTTCTAAACCAGCACTGATAAAATCAACTTCTTGTGACTGTGAGTGTTGAATTCGTGATTTCCTTGTAAATAAGCCATGATCTCATCTTTGTGAATGCGGTAAATATGTCTGATCAAACTTTGCAGGGTATTGCGGTAACGAGAATCAACCAATTTCCAGCCCAGGAGAGTCCACTCAATTCTGCCGTGGGTTTATTGATTGGTTCTCCCAGATATATGCGATTAACTTCGGCTTCCGTCGTGATGACTGGGGAACTGGTCGGAGTTGTTGTTTCTGGGATGTTTGTTGGTTTTGCATTTTGACAGCCAATTATGAAGAAGATGGCAAATAGCAAAATAAATGAGCGTCCAGGATGAATTATTTTCATATTTTCTCCTGATTATTAGTTTATCGCTTATTTTTCATTGTGAAAATAGGTAAGAAGTTGAATTGAATGATTACACACTGGATCGGTATGCTATTCAGAGAAGAATTAAATTGCCGATTCATTGATATTTTTCTGATGTAAAATCATATCTGGTATTATTGATTAATTTCACCCTTTTAACGAGCGAACACATGTCTGATGCATCCCCAACACCTGAGAAACAATCTGATTTCAATAAAACAATTCTAAATACCAGGATCCTACTTCGACGCATTTTTGACATGATTGTTACGCTGTCGGTGATTGCCTATCTGACATTATTTGTGTTGGAAATGGCAGATCGCGGAAGAAATCACTTACCGGCACAGCCTTTCCGCACGTTGCTGGAAACATTCCGAAATCTTTATGAATACATTTTTCTTCATCCAACGACATATCCCTGGCAGCGTCAGGATTTCGGGGCATTTAAACTTGTTTTTGATACGTTTATTAATAGTGCCGGATTATTATTAGCAGCAATTCTTTTTGCATCTTTCGTAGGTGTTTTCATTGGTTTTTGGCCGCCGTCTCCAAGAAAAGGAGTCGCTTCTGCACTGGTGCTGACGTTTTCGGTTTTAGGAATGTCAACTCCCAGCTTCTTATTTTCCATGCTATTGTGGGTTTTTAATATTCAGGTGATCAATCGGGTTTTTGGATTAAAAGCATTACCGCCGACTGGTATCGGGTGGGATTTACATATCATCATGCCAATGCTGGTTCTGGCCGCAAGACCAATGGCTCAAATTGCTCAGGTAACTTATATTTCGTTGCGGGATATTTTGAATGAAGATTTTATCCGGACTGCCAGAGCCAAAGGTCTTTCCAACCGTCTGGTTTACAACCGTCATGCCTTAAAAAACATCTTAATACCGGTTTAACCACAGTCGGCACGTCGTTACGCTATTCAATTGCCAGCCTGCCGGTTGTCGAATATTTTTTCATCTGGCCAGGATTGGGTTTAACGCTGCTAAAAGCGATCAATCTGGGAATGCCAACCCTTGTTACTGACTTTATTGTTTCATTGGGTTTGTTCTTTGTCTTATTTAATCTGGCTTTAGATTTACTTTATCCAATCATCGATGCTCGTTTACGGAAAGATAATCAGGATGCAAATACGACTGAACCGTTTGAATTTTCCCATGCGGTGGCTGGTATCTGGCATGCAATTCGTGGTGTCTGGTTTGACCTTTTAGGACTTTTTCATTTACGCGAAAAGCCAGAAATGATCCTTCCTGCTTTCAAAACGGAGCATTTTTCCGCTTCCAGTAAAGATGACACACCTGCCTTTAAACGACCCGGTTTAAACAGGGTCTGTTTTGGTTTATCAGTAATCCCTCTTAATGATTGGAACAATTTTTATCCTTGGTTTCCTGGTAATGATGATTGGCGGGGATCAACTGGTAAAAGGTAATTCTTATGAATTGCATGGGATTACCATGATTGAAGGTGAAATTGGTGCACCGCCATTCAAGCCATCCAATACTTTTCCCTGGGGTACAGATCATATCGGTCGGGATATTCAGGCGCTTGTTTTTTCGGGTGGTCAACGTACGCTTTCACTGGCTTTTGCAATTATGCTGGCACGTCTGATTATTGGAACACTATTGGGTTTGATTACTGGATGGTGGCAGGATAGCAGGTTTGACCGGTTTATTCAACGCTTATTAAATATTTGGGCAGCTTTCCCGATCACATTGTTTGCCATGTTATTAATTCAGGCAATTGGCATTGAACAAGGTGTTTGGGTTTTTATTCTTGCACTTTGCGTGGTGGGATGGGGAGAAGTCACACAATTTGTCCGTTCGCAAACCATGCGCATAAAGCCAAGCTTATTTATTGAAGCAGCCCGATCACTAGGTTCCAGTTCGGCAGGTATTTTGATTCGTCAGGTGTTTCCAAATCTGGTTTCCTCCCTGCTGGTGATTGCATCCCTGGAAATGGGTGGAATTCTGATGCTTTTGGCAGAATTAGGGTTCTTAAACATTTTCCTGGGTGGCGGATTTAAGATAGAAGCTTCGGCTGATATTACATTGATGTTTTCCATAACCAGCAAATTATTCCAGTGGGTATAAATAAACAAGCCTTGTTCACGCAAGTTTTTCTTAAGCGCATTCATTTCCGGGCTGCTGCTGTTAAACGCTGCCATAGGTTCACGTGTTTCCCGATTACGCACCAATTCAATTGCCCCAAACAATCCGATCGAGCGGACTTCTCCAATCGATGGATGTTTGGCTGCCAGTTTTTCCATCATGGTTTTCATTACGTTTCCCGTAACTGCCGCTCTCTCCACCAACCCGTCTTCCTGCATAACTTGAATGGTCGCTATCGCTGCAGCCAGGGAGATGGGATGCCCATTATAGGTCAATCCACTGTCAAAGACCCGGTCTTGAAAAAACTGGTAGAACTTCTCTTGCATGGCAACCGCCCCCAGCGGCGCATAACCAGAAGTTAATCCTTTTGCCATGGTCATCAAATCCGGGACAACATCCCAATGTTCGACTGCAAACCACTTACCGGTGCGGCCAAAACCACTCATAACTTCATCTGTGATCATCAAAATCTGGTACTTATCACAGATTTCGCGCACACCTCGAATGTACCCCTTCGGTGGGATAATAACGCCATTTGTCCCGGTTACTGTCTCAATCAGTATTGCAGCAATCGTGTTTGGACCTTCATACAGGATAATTTCTTCCAGGTGGTTGAGATAATCCTGGCAAAATGTCGCTTCATCCACTTCGGGTTGATTGCGATGAAAAGTTGACCGGTAACTGTACGGATCGAGGAAGTGTACCACTCCTGGCATGACGCTCGGCTCCCATGCCTGACGCCGCGGGTCGCCTGTCAACGCAATTGCACCAAAAGTTGCACCATGGTACGAACGATACCGGCACAGGATTTTGTGTTTCCCTGTGTACATTCTGGCAAGCTTGATGGCGTTTTCATTGGCATCTGCCCCGCCCAGGGTATACAGAAAATGATTGAACCTGTCGTGTGTTATCTCAGTCAGAAGTCTGCCCAGGTATGCCCTGGGACGGGTTGCCATATGAGGACCCGATGTGGATAACGCTCTCACCTGCTCGATGATGGCTTCTTGAACACGCTTTTCGCCATGCCCGATGTTGACATTCATCACCATCGAATTGAAATCAAGATAGCGTTTCCCGTCAACATCCCAGAAATAAACTCCCTCAGCCTTTTTTACCGGAATGGGTTCAACTTTTGATTGGGCTGCCCATGTCCAAAAATTGTGTTTTAGTGAGAGAGGTAAAATTTCCTCGTCTGGCAATTCGTACATAACTACCTCCGGGAAAGTGCAATCGCTCGTTCGTCGACTAATTAATCCTGGTCATTCAAAAGAATTACTCTGGCTGGTGCACCATCGGTTTTTCCTAATTTAATCGGCAGGCATACCAGGGTATAAAATCCGGGTTCCACCTTACGCAAATCCAAACCTTCAATCACAATCATTTCGGATTGCAATAGGACTTCATGAGTTGGTCGGCTGCGTTTAAACGGTGCAATTGAAAGATAATCTATCCCCACCAGTTTTATACCCAATTCAACCAGGTATTGTGACGCTTCAGGTGACAACCCTGCAAAGTTCGTTTGAAAGCCTTCCCCTATTCGATCCCAATACTCGGAATTGCGTGTTTTGAGCAGCAGCCGGGTGGTACCTGGTTTTATGCCTGTAACCTTCAGGTCATTGATTTCAATGGTATCGTTGGCGGCATCAACAAAAATCACCTGTGCCGTGCCTACCAGAATGTTCAGGTCCAAATTTTCCACCGTATTGCCATTTTGAAGGAAATGATACGGTGCATCCACATGGGTTCCGGTATGCACACTGATATCCAGCCTGGATACATTGGCGTTGGCACCATCTTCAATTTTGTTGATTCTTTCAAGCACAACTTGCGGGTCACCCGGCCAGGTGGGTAATTCCGGGGTAATCGTCAGGCTGATATCAATCATTTCATTCATCACAACCTCCATCAATAGCATACACCATTTTTATTTGAAATCCGTTTGAATAGGAATGGAAAACTGGTAAACTTTATTCCTAACTTGAAGTATATAACTTTTATCGATTATCTTCATTGCGAAGGTTGAAGCGGCTGTATTATACTGTAACCGTAACTCATGCTCAACGGAATAATATGATTTGATAGTTTGTGAGAGAAGGACTGAATATAATGACATTGAGCCGCATTCCAGGCTCTTTTAGAAAGGCATGAACATGAGAGCAGTCGCAGTAATTGGCATTGGGCAAACGAAAATCGACGAACACTGGGACCTTTCCTTGAAGGAGCTGGCAGGAAATGCGGTTCTGGCTGCACTCTCAGATGCTGACCTCACCCGGGTGGACGCACTGTATGTCGGGAACATGATGTCCGGTTCTGCCAATAAACAGCAGCATCTGGGCAGTTATGTTGCAGATTGGGTCGGATTGCGTTATCACGAAGCCCTGCGACTTGAAGCAGCCTGCAGTTCTGGCGCGGCTGCATTCCGGGCTGCAGTAATAGCTGTTGCCTCCGGAGAAATCGAATCCGCTTTGGCGGTTGGCGTTGAAAAAATGACCGACTCCCCTATTTCGGAAATTACCACTGAGTTAGCCACTGCAGCCGATGCGGATTATGAATCAGACATGGGAACCTCATTTGTTTCCTTAAACGCTCTTGTAATGCAGCGGTATATGTACGAATATGGCTGGAAGCATGCAGATTTTGCCAACTTTTCGATTAATGCCCACGCCAATGCCATATACAATCCGTTTGCACGTTTCCATAGCCGTATCACCCTGGAAGATTTTGAAAAAGCCCATGTGGTGGCTGATCCCATCAATATCATGGATGCTTCACCTGTGGGTGACGGTGCCGCAGCAGCAGTAATAATTCCGTTGGAAAAATTAACCGGTTCCGCCCGCATTCGTATCGAGTGGCCGGATCAGGTGCGGCTACCGATACGATTGCCGTTCATAATAGAATTGACCCTTTATGGTTGAAAGCAGCCGAACTTTCGAGCAAACAAGCCTACAGCCAGGCAGGTCTGAAACCGGAAGATGTGGATGTATTTGAACTGCATGATGCCTTTACCATAATGGCAACCCTATCGCTTGAATCCAGCGGGTTTGCTGAAAGGGGTCAGGGTCCCAGGCTGGCATTGGAGAATGAAATCTGCCCAACAGGACGAATACCAATCTCCACCCGGGGAGGACTGAAAGCCCGCGGACACCCCGTTGGTGCGACCGGCATGTATCAAATCGTAGAAGTCATCCAGCAATTGCGGGGGGATGCCGGTGAAACCCAGGTGCCAGGAGCCCGCATAGGTATGACCCAGAACATTGGTGGCAGCGGTTCCAATATCATTACACATATTCTGGTACGCGAATCTTGAAAAGGCATCTTCAAAATTTCACCGAAAGGCTCAAGGAGTATCGCTCCGCAACCTTTCTTACCCGACCCGGCAGCCGAATTCAAACCATTGAAGAAGCAGTTAACCTGATTAACCAGCGCGGATTTATTTATTTCTGGCCAATTAAGGGGGTCACATTACCCAGCCTGTGGGTGGCTGTGGCAGGCGATAGACCGGTTGCAGATGAGCATGACGACCCCGGGCATATCACCTGGAATTGGAAAGATAATCTGCTCGGTAAACGCCGGGTATATTATGGTCGTTTGTTGCGGCGAAAAAACATGTTCATTTCACTCGCAATGCTGCCAAACTTCTATGCCCTGTCTCCCAACTTTGGTGATTGGGAACAGGATTACCTTGAACAGTATCTGCAGGGTCAAATGACCGCCTCCGCCAGGTCAGTCTATGAAGCACTTTTACATGAGGGTCCGCTAAACACCATTGCCCTTCGAAAAGCAAGTCATCTTTCAGGTTCCACCGCCCAGGGGTTGTTCAGCCGGGCATTGGATGACTTGATGCTGGAAATGAAAATTTTGCCGGTAGCAGTCAGTGATGCGGGTGCCTGGCATTATTGTCATATATATGATATCGTTCCCCGTCATTTTCCGGAATTGCAGGAGAACAGCCGTGGAATACCAGATGATTTTGCCCGACAGGAAATTCTCAACAGTTACCTGCTGTCAGTTGGCGCATCCACCCTGCATGAAATGCAACATTTGTTAGGTTGGAAAGCGGAAATCATCCAGAGAACCTTGCAAAAGTTGCAATCGGACGGCAAGGTAAATTTGCAGGAAGAAAACCTGATCAACAAAGAGCAGGTCTGGTTGATACCTGATTTGTCCTGATCGGTGCAATCAGCAGGAAGCATGGGGGTATATAATTGATACACAAAGATTATTGGCAGGAGTCGCAAATGGAATTCCACGTTTCTCGTCAGGCACGAGACCGGTATAAGTTTGACCAATCGCTTTTTTCATTTAATGGTAATGTAATTCTGGCTGATTTTCACGCTGCCCGTATATTTTCCCAAAAAATGAACCAGAAGCGCGACCTGTCTGCTTTTCCTGAAAAAGCAGTTAAAGCCGGGCAAATAAATGCCATGGGATTGATGGATGAGATTTTCCACCTGGTATGCATGCTGTATCGCGAGCAGCGTGAACCGAAAATGTTCGAAGAGGCATATTCCTGGCTGGAAACTGAGCTGGGTGCTGATTCTTTATCCCATTTGCTGCATGAATTTGCCTTGCAATTCCCTCCAGTTTCTGTATACAGAGATGATGAACGCATCGATAAATACCTGTCGAAAAAAACCGGAGGTATACCGAACAAATATGCTCTCATTGAAGAATTGATGATACTGTGGGTTACGAATAAAAACCCTGCCCTGGCACCTTTTGAGGAATTATTTACCGACCAGCATATGATGTCTTCCAGCAGTTACGGAAAGGCAATAACTGCACTTCAACAATTCTTTATCACACACGCACCTTTTGGACCGGAAGAAAAATCGCTGATGGACATGCTGCGATCCCCTGCTGTGGCAGAACCGCATTCCATAACTGGTCAACTGGCATATATTCGCACCCATTGGGCAGGTCTGCTGGGACGATATTTATACCGCCTCCTTTCTTCCTTGGATCTAATCAAGGAAGAGGAAAAGATAGATTTCATGGCAGCAGGTTTTGGAGCAGGTCCGGTTGCCATCCCAGTTTATGACCGCAGTTTGTCTGCTTCAGAGGTCGAGTGCTTCAGCCCTGATAAGGATTGGATGCCGCAATTGGTGCTGTTGGCAAAGAATTCCTATGTCTGGTTGGATCAGCTCAGCAAGAAATATCAGAGGAATATCACCCGCCTGGATCAAATCCCGGACAGTGAACTGGACGATATGGCTGCCTGGGGGATGTCTGGTTTATGGTTGATCGGATTATGGGAACGCAGTCACGCATCAGCCAAAATCAAACAGCTGTGCGGCAATCTCGATGCAGTCGCCTCGGCATATTCCCTATACGAATATCGCATCGCGGATGATCTGGGTGGGGAAGACGCTTACAACAACCTGCGTCAGCGTGCCAGTCAACGCGGTATCCGCCTGGCGAGCGATATGGTACCCAACCACATGGGAATTGATTCGCCCTGGGTAGTGGAACATCCAGATTGGTTTATCAGCCTGAACTACAGCCCTTTCCCGGTGTATTCCTATAACGGACCTGATCTTTCGCATGATAGCCGGGTGGGTATTTATCTTGAGGATCACTATTACTCCCGAACGGATGCATCGGTTGTTTTCAAACGGGTTGACCATCATTCTGGTGATACTTCTTACATCTATCATGGTAACGATGGCACAAGTATGCCTTGGAATGATACCGCCCAATTAGACTATCTGAATCCGGAAGTCAGGGAACAGGTTATTCAAACCATTCTGCAGGTAGCCCGCCGTTTTCCGATTATCCGATTCGATGCAGCCATGACACTCGCAAAACGGCATTATCAACGCCTGTGGTACCCCGAGCCTGGCAGCGGTGGAGATATTCCCTCCCGTGCAGAGCATGGACTATCACAAATCGGCATTTTGATAATAGATATGCCAATCGAATTCTGGCGTGAGGTGGTTGACAGGGTTGCGGTCGAAGCACCAGACACCCTCTTGCTGGCAGAAGCGTTCTGGTTAATGGAAAGTTATTTTGTGCGCACCCTGGGTATGCACCGGGTTTATAACAGCGCTTTTATGCACCTGCTTCGGAATGAAGATAACGGCAAGTACCGTATCGTGATGAAAAACACGCTGGAATTTGACCCTGAAATACTGAAGCGATTTGTCAATTTTATGAATAATCCTGATGAACGCACTGCCATTGATCAGTTTGGTAACGGAAACAAGTATTTTGGAATTTGCACACTCATGGCTACCCTGCCCGGGTTACCCATGTTTGGTCATGGGCAGGTTGAAGGTTTCACCGAGAAATACGGTATGGAATATCGCCGGGCATATTATGATGAATACCCGGATACATACTTGGTCGACCGTCACAAAAACCAGATATTTCCACTGCTGCATCATCGTGACCTGTTTGCCGGCGTGGATAACTTCCTCTTGTATGATTTCTTTACCCCCGAAGGCTGGGTGGATGAAAATGTTTTTGCATACTCAAACAGCAATGGGAGTGACCATGCCCTGGTCATTTATCACAATCGATTTGCTTCTACCAGCGGTTGGATAAAGACATCGGTTGCCTACAATGACAAAAGCAGCGGGCAGCAAAACAACCTGACACAAAAAACACTGGCGCAAGGTTTACATCTCAGTTCTGGTGGGAACAAATACCTGGTCTATCGTGAACACATCGGTGGATTGCAATATATCCGACCGGTTAACGAAATCATCGAAAAAGGGTTATTTTTCTCTCTGGAAGCCTATCAAACGCTCGTATTGCTCGATTTCTATGTGGTTGAGGATGACAGTTCCCACGCCTATCAGCAGGTCTGCCAATGGTTGAATGGCGGCGGTGTACCCAATTTACAGGATGCCATGCAGGAACTGGTTTTACAGCCCATTACTTCTGCTTTTCGCCAGGTAATCAACCAGGGTTACTTCTCCTACCTGGATTCGATGCGTACACGACCAGATGGCGAACCACTCCCACCCCGATTACTCCCGGAAGCGCAACAAAAGATTGCCTGCCTTTTGGAAGGAATTCAGAATGTAACAGGACATGACCAGAAGGCAAAAGAAATCCAGGAGGATGTCGCAGCGAAAGTCGAATGGTTGATGAATATTTCCCAACAGTCACCGCTAAAACTTACTGCAGGCAGTAAAGTATTGAAAAAATCTGCCGTTTCATTGCTGGATGGCTTAAATACGCATCACTTACCCTGGTTGACGCTTTGGTGTTGGGCATATTTGCACTCCCTGGGAAAAACTGCCGGGTTATTGAATTGGGAAGAACGCACCAGAAGCTGGCTCGAAGAATGGCGACTGACCAGGATTCTGGATGAGTTTTATCAATATATGGGTCTGGATGCAGAAACAAGCCAGCGTAAAATTATCCTGCTGCGCATCCTGCATTCCCATCAAAATTGGTATCAACGCATAACACCGAAAAATTCTGTTGCATTATTGCAGGATTGGCTGGAAGATGAGCAAATCCAACGCTTCATCCAGTTGAATCGCTACAACGATATCCTCTGGTTCAATCGCGAATCATTTGAAGAACTGGTATGGTGGATGCAGATTCTTGCCTGGATGCAAATCGAAACCGAAAAAGACTTAACGAAGACCGAAAAGGTCGAAAAATTGCTACTGATGAATGAATATCGCCTTCACCTTTTAGAAGCACTCAATAAATCAGACTACCGGGTATCCAATTTGCTCAAAGCATTTCAGGAGCGCTATTCGGCTTAACGTTGTGCTTCGTGGGCACGTTCAAGATGGTGCATAAAGACAACATCCGCACTTAGTCCAGAGCGCCAGCTTTTCACAAGTTTTAGATTTCTTTTTGACTCTGCAGTTAAATCCACACCGGTTGCCAGGTGAGTTAACCACACCGCCTGGGCAGCATACGCGATATTATTACGCGGTTCAATTCTGTCAAAGTCGTCAAAAAACCAACCACATGAGGTAAACATACGCTGGCGTTCATATTGTGCAGCCAATAATGCTGCAATTTTTTGAACTTCTACATCATCAAGTTTTTGTTTTATCTTGCTGTGAATAAAGTCGACAAGGTCGATATGTTCACACAAAACATGAATGAATTCATGCCGAAGTTCCCAGGGATCCTCCATTAATGGCTGCAAGACTGACAGATACGTTTCATCGATAGAATTTGCCAGTGTATTCAATGCAGTTCGCAAGGGAGATTTCCAGTCAGCATGTGGAGTACAATCACAGGATCCGCTCCACCGCGTCACTCCATGGTGACAACTCCAGGATGTATTTTCACGAATTTGAATCTCCTGGGTTGGCGGATTATGCTTCAACCAAATGCCGGGGTAAGTCGCTTCAAATGGACTATTATTTGCCGCATCATTCGTCAGATGGTGTAAAAACTTGTCCCGAAACGGTTGGTGATGCCCATACGCTTCGCCATCAGAAGCGATTAAATAAAACTCCGGTTCGTTCATCATTTTTTCGGAAAAGTGAAAACGGGATTGCAGCCTGGTCTGGATAAACATGTCGGCATTGGCTGTTGCTTCTGGATGAAAACTGACATCATCCGATAGCGGTCTGTCATACAGAAAAACAGCAATTTGCTTGTTGTTTGACAGTTTTACCCAATAAGGTTTGGAGATATCCACATTCTCACCTTTTACCTGCCAGGGTGCCAGGATGGTGAATTCGATCCCATGGTCAACCATTATTTCCAGGCTTTCCATGTCAACCGCTGTTTCAGGCAGCCATAAACCTGAGGAATGATGAGAAAATGTGTTTTCAAAATCAACAATACCCCACCGTATCTGCGTAATCTTGTCTTGCCTGTTGGAAAGCGGCAGGATGGTGTGGGAATAGGATTGTGCAATTGCGTTCCCAATTCCATAGCGCTGAAAATTTCGGTGATCCTGGTTCACAATACTTGCCAGGGTTTTCCGATCATATTTGCCCATCCATTCAACCAGGGTTGGACCCAGATCAAAGCTGATGTGTTCAAAATTTCCCAAATCAGCATTGGGTTTATAGCACTGATGATGAATGCGCTCGTTCCAATTGCGATATGGGCTGGCTCCCGGTTCCAGCGGAATTTCTCCACTGATCGGGTCTTCCCTCGGGGGTTGATAAAAATGTCCATGCACACTAAATACTTTTTTCTTCATTTGCGTCTATTTCTTTTCTTTTGAATGTTATGAATATAATCCAAATTCTGGGTAAATCGGGATGGAAAAGTCCAAACTGGCGCGGCAGTACATCTACCGGGCAAGTACGGTCTGATGCCAGGTAATCCAACCAGTGAACAGAAATGGGAAATCGCGGATTGCCTTGTTCGAGTAGCAGGGAGAGTGAGCGCAAATAAGAAGGATTGATTGAAACATAATTCCTTTTCACCCCAATCCTCTCAGCCAAAATGTTTAATACCTGGCGGAAAGTAAAGTATTCGGGACCCCCGATCGAAAAAACTTTGTTGCTCGTTTCTGTATCTTCCAGGCACAACATCAGGCAAGTTACCACGTCCTCAATCCATATGGGTTGCATCTGGTTTTCACCATCGCCAGGCATGAAAAATATTCCTGGAGAAATTTGCAGCATGCGGGTTAATGAAGTTGTGAATTGGTCCTGTGGACCAAAAATAACCGAGGAACGGAGGATGGTAAAAGGTACATCCCCTTGTTGAATCAATCCTTCTGCAATTCCTTTTGCTTTAAAAACGGCGTATGCTGATGCGCGTTCCGCCCCCAAATGACTGAGGAAAAACAACCGTTCAACCCCAGCCTGGTGTGCAGCATTAACGATCATGCGTGTGCCCTGGATATCCACATCCTCAAGATTAGCCCGAGATCCTTCCCTTTCACTGCCAGCCAGGTGAAAGACGTATTCAACGCCCTTCATCGCTGATTGCAATCCTCGTTGATCGAAGATACTGCAAACCACAACATCTACTGGTGTAGATTTAGGCAGATTTCGGAGTTTTTTTGGCAGGTCGGATGAGTGTTCGGACTGGTCTGCCCTGGGCAACAAGCTGACGAATCAGGGCGCTTCCAACAAAACCAGTTCCACCGGTAATCAGTATCATTACCCCCGATTATAGCAGAGCCATGCTTTCCTGGTTGGCACATATCTTGTAACTATTGTGATACCTGCAAGGCAGGAGTATCAGGAACCATGCGAGGATAAACCATGAGTGATAATCCGCACAACATGTTGTCAATAAATAGAATCGGCTTACATTACATACCGGATGTATTCCATTATCGTCAAAAGGACCTGGAAACCTGGCTGCCCCAGTTAAAAGCAGTGGATGCAAACTGGCTTGTTTTGAATGCACCAGTGGACTGGGCAATTCCGGAATATTTTATTACTGGACTATTGGCAGAATCCATCCAGCCCATCCTCCGCCTGGATTATTCTTTGGAAAGTCCTCCAAAAACTACTGACCTGGTTCCACTTTTTGAGGCGTATGCCCATTGGGGCGTTAAATATGCCGTCCTCTTTGACAGACCCAACGTCCGGCAATCCTGGCCTTCCTCCGGCTGGGCAAGACAGGACCTGGTGGAACGCTTTCTGGATCGATACATTCCTATTGCCAATTTGGCACTCCAAAACAACCTGTTTCCGATCTTCCCTGCCCTCGAACCGGGTGGAGATTACTGGGATATTGCATTTCTAAAATCCTGCTTGTTGGGGTTGCAAAACCGTCGTCAAACTGCAATTTTGGATAACCTGGTGCTTTCAGCGTATGCGTATACTTTCGAACATAGTTTGAACTGGGGTGCAGGCGGACCTGATCGATGGCCAGATGCACGACCCTATTTCCTGCCCCAGGATGCCCAGGACCAGCAAGGATTTCGAATTTTCGACTGGTATAACGCGATTGTTGAATCGGTTACTGGAAAAACATGTCCCGTGGTTTTATTGGAAGCAGGAAAACCTGCTCAAAATATCACCATTGATGACCCTGAATTTTCAACCAAACAGGCTGCGTCAAACCTGGCAATGCTCCGATTGCTTTCCAATGATATTGTAGAAGACCCGCTTGATTCCGGTACCCGGCTGGAAGCAATACCCGCAAATGTTATTTCATGCAATTTCTGGTTGTTAACCAGTCCTCAGGCAGGCATAGATGAGAAATTTGCCTGGTTTTCGTCTGATCAAACTCCTTCACTTACGGTTAAGGCAGCCATCGACTGGCAGGCAGAATGGATTAAATCGGTTCCACAAGCAGAAATTGTTGCAGACGTAAAGGACAGCCGGCCAGGGCAAGATCAAAACTACTTTGATCCAGCCATGGACTTTGATGAAGCACCTGTAGAACTACCTTCAATGGACAATCCAGAAGAATTGATGGATACAAATCCAGGGATTGCCAAGTCAGTAGCCAGTTATGGCATTCAACATTACGTATTACTTCCGGCGTATGACTGGGGAATTGCTGATTTCTATCTGGATGCTGTACGACCCTTCGTGAAAAAATATCGGGCTACGGTCGGTTTTTCGCTTCAAGAAGCAGCTCTGGCGGAATATGTCACAGTTGTGGGCGATCAGGAGATATTTACCGAAGAAGCCCTCGATAAACTTCGTTTCAATGGTGCTGTTGTCGAACGAATCAGTGGAGATGGCACGACAATTGCATCAGTATTAGCGCAGAGGTGAAACCCATGACTACTGATTTTCAACCACTCCCCCCTATTCCCCATACTCCAATAAACTCCCGCCAGACTGTATTGAAGGTTCTCGGTCTTGGCGGTGGCGGATGCAATGCAGTAAACCGCATGATCGAACTGGGTATTAAAGGTGTTGATTTTATTGGTGCCAATACCGATATTCAGGTATTAAATACCTGCCAGGCGCCTGTCAAAATCCTGCTTGGACCAAAAGTCACTCATGGGCATGGTGCCGGTGGTGATCCCAAAGTAGGCGAAGCCGCTGCTGAAGAGAGTATCAAAGAAATCTCGGCAGCACTTGCAGGTGCAGACATGGTTTTCCTCGCTGCCGGTATGGGTGGCGGAACTGGTACAGGTGCAATTCCTGTTGCAGCCCGAATTGCCAAGAGCATGGATATTGTCTCGGTGGCAGTGGTCAGCATGCCATTCGCATTTGAAGCTGGACGCAGGCAGCAAAATGCCCGCTCAGGTTTGACAGCTTTACGCCAGAGCACGGATACACTGATTGCAATTCCCAACGATCGCTTATTACAGGTCGCCCCACGTGACTTGCCGCTTGACCTGGCATTTCGGCTTGCAGATGATATCCTGCGCCAGGGTATTCAGGGAATATCCGAGATTGTGACCCAACCCGGATTGATTAATGTGGACTTCTCCCACGTCCGCAATATGATGCACAACGGCGGTGGGTCGCTGTTGGCAATTGGTCATGGTCAGGGAAGCAACAAAGCCGTACAAGCTGTACAGCAAGCGCTGCATCACCCGATGCTGGATTCCATTCCGATTGAAAGCGCGACCGGCATTATTGTTAATATTACCGGCGGACGATATCTGACATTCATGGAAGTTTCGGAAGCCCTTGGTTACTTGCAGGAAAAGACCAACAACCAGGCAGAAATTATCCCCGGAATTATTCATGATGACAACATGGAAGACCGCGTACAGGTGATTTTAATTATCACCGGGTTAGGTGCAACAGCATTCGAACCCACACCCCGAATCCGGGTTCCCCGCACCACCGAACAAGCCCATCCAAATGTATCAATTGAAGATGCCATTCACCAGCAGGATTATGCATCCCAGTTGCAACCATCCGATGCTTATCCAGAAACTGAAATGGCAGGTGCATCGGTCAACCTGGATATACCTGCATTCATGCGCCGCCGGGCACGTTAACCTTTAGGGTAAAGCTATGGATAAAAATATCATGGACTCGATTTGCAGGCAGGTTTACGCTCAATATCCTGAGGTTAAGGGAAAACGCCCTCGTCCCCAGGCTTATGGACAGGATCAATACCTGTTGGTTTTTCGAGGGAGTTCCACCCTTCCAGATGGAAAGCGTATGGAGCGAACAGTAAGAGTGGTTGCTACTTCCACCGGCAGAATTCAAAAAATTTCTTCCTCAAAATAGGAGGCTGTCATGCAAATGAATCTTACCCAAAAACTTGAGCTTGCATTCTGGGACATCATCATCTTCAATTTATCACGCTATACGTTTATTCGCCGGGTTCTTCACTCCGGTTACAAATTTTTCGACCACACAAGTATGCGCTCCCTGGCAAAGGTGGCAGTTGTCGTAGCAGCCATCGGATTTATCAGCGGATTTGGGACTACCATAATTTTCACCATGATATTTTAGCGATCCATAAGATGCCATGCTGGACCATGTGCATCTTTCTTCTCCTCCTTCTTTGTCTTCTGAAGTTGTTTCACCTCACTGAACTCAGCAGTCCCCGACCAGGCTGCTGAGTTTGGTTTTCCATCCTGGATTGAACCCCAATTAATTTGCATCGAGTGCAATATCCATATAGAATGTTTATTATCTGATTACGTGCATCTGGTAAAATGATGCTGTATTTATACATACTGGATATTGGGATGCAAACAGGCTAAACTGCAGGTATGAAAAAAGCGCAGGGATTTTTACTCATCATATTATTTGTTGCCTGCGGTGTCATGGGCATCCTGGTTGCCAACCAGGTGGTTTCACCCAAAGACAAATCTACTCCAACCCCTATCGTGTATCCCACCCGGACTGCTGGTGCACCTGGAACCGGTCAAACAAATTTGGTGTTATTACGGGTGGATGACCTCAGTTCACCTGAACCCAGGCTTATTTCCATCTGGATTGCATTTCTCGGACCGGCAGACTACCCCGGACTGACCGTAATGGCACTCTATCCGAACCTGGAATTACCCGAACAGGTGCAATCGCTGGCAGATTTTTTGCCCTGGGGGAAGACAAATTGCCTGTCACCGGTTTCTGGCAGCAGTTGACAACCTTCAAATTCAGCTGGGATGGCTACCTGCTGGCTGATTCTCAGGCAATTTCGCCCATCATCGGATGGATAAACAATCAACAACCCGCCATGAGCGTTCAGCAAGCAGATACACCAGAAGGCTACCAGGCAATTCTGTCAGAAGAGACAGCCGTGTTCAGGAATATTTGCTCCACTCTGGGAAGTGTGGATGAGATTTCAGGTCCCGCGCCTGATTGGGGCAGTCTTATCCCGCTCCATCTTCGCACAGATATGACCTTTGAATCAATGATGTTCTCATGGGGAAAACTCAATCCACCTGGTTCTGTTACACCCTGTTATATTCTGGGCAATCCATAAGAAATTAAAACAAAACAAGGGGCATTTATCCCCTTGTTTTTGAATAATACCGGATAAACGCTAGAATCGGCTTTCTTTGACGGGTGGTTCTTCAGGTTCGGCAGACCTTATCGATACCGGCTCAATGTTTGGCATCTCTGCCTCCACCTTAAGCTCATCTCTAAGTTCCGTAGTGACTTCCTCAATTTGCTTGAACTCTTCTTTTATGCCAGTCTCCTGGACAAGTTTCGCTGGCAATTCTTTTAACTCCTGGGAGGTGGAGACAACAGAACGCCAGGTGGGTGATTTTACGATTTTCCGTACAAATTTACCCATTTGCGCGCCAGTTTTGACCAGGTCTTTGGGTCCCATGATAATTAATGCCAGAACCAGAATCGCGACTAGTTCAAGCGGACCAATATTGAGTATCTGCATCGAGGGTACCGAATGGATTGAAGAATAGATTGCCAGGGGCAATCTATGCCTTAGTCAGGTAACTTTTCGTCGCTTGTGCTGTTGGTAACCTCGGCTTCGGCTTTTTCTTTTTCCTTTTCTTTCTCTTTTTCTTCATCTTTCACGTTTTTACGAAAAGCCTTAATGCCGCCACCCAATTCACCGGCAATTTTCGAGATTCGGCCAACACCAAACAAGAGAATGATGATGACCAGAATGATGATCAGTTCGGTTGTTCCAAGTCGGAATGGCATTTTTTACTCCTTTTCCTCTTCTTCAGATTCATTATATCGTATTTTTGGGCGCCTTGCGATCCAGGCAAATAGTGCACTGAGTAAATAGATTAAGAACAGCGGTGCCATCAGAAGACCCATGTTAATCGGGTCCACGGTTGGTGTAATAAACGCCGCCATGATGGCAATCACCACAATTGCTATCCGCCATTGTTTTAGCAGCGCTTTTGCAGTAATTAATTGAAGTTTGGCAAGAATAAACATCACCAATGGTGCTTCAAATGCAATACCGATCCAAAACATCAGGTTGGTAATAAAGCTGACATAATTCGCCAACCTCGGCGTGGTCGGTATGCCAAGAAAATTGGTCAAAAATGGGATGGCTGCCGGCAGCATGACAAAATACGCAAAAGCAACGCCTGTAATAAACAAAATGGTGGCAATCGGAATGGAGGATAATACCCATCTCTTTTCGTTCTTGCTCAATCCAGGCATAACAAATGCCAACAACTGAAATAAAATCCATGGCAGGGCAACGATGAAACCGCTTAATAAGGAAACCCGCATGAAAACACTCATGTTTTCAGTGATTTCGATTGATTGCAGTTTATCCAATCCCCCGATTGGTCTGGCAAGTAATTGTAAAAGGTAGGTTGCAGTACTGAAACTAATAAATGTGGTAACCACCAAGCCAATCACAGCGCGAAATAAGCGCTTGCGGAGTTCGCCAACATGATCCCAGATATCCATTTGTTTGGCTTGTTCAGTCATGAATTTAAACCTTTACCAAGGATGCGCCGTGATTATACCTCATTAACAGCCGGGTGATATAATCTTTTCAGGCAGGTTACCATATGCTCAAAAAATACAACCCGTTGGATGATAGTATTCTGGCGCAATTACGGCAGCACATGCTGGAAGGAAAAGCCGTCCATCTTCACAATACTTTCCGTGGATTACCAGTTCGAAACAATGGAATAATCCGCATGGTCAGCCAGGCATTTCTGGCAATTGATACGCAGCCAGAACAATGCGTATGTTTATTGAATGAAAAACGTACCATAATTACAGGTAAATTTCTTGCTATCACCCTTGCGTGGCCGTATCATGGATATAAACACTTCTCAGTCTTCCATCATGGTATCCACGCTAAATACCTATGAAAGCAGCCTTGATAGTGTTACCACTCCTCACCTGCTTCCACCTGAACCAATATTTTGTGAAATTAAGCTGGCAATTGGTATGGTAAAAGTTGAGCTGAAAGAAATAACCATTGAAAACAAGCATTCCAGCCTGGTAAAGCTTGCCCATCCAAATAAGTTACCACTTACGCCAGGTGATGAAGTAATTCTTGCTTTTTCCATTCCCGGCACTAACTACCCTGCTATTGTACCTGCAACCTTGCGGCACAAGGTTGCACCCAGGGGACTTACTCCTGTATGGAAATATCAATTTGGAATCTCGTTGGCTGCTCCAACCATGAGACCCATGCGTGAATACCTGGTTTCACTGCAAAAACAGATTAAAAATGATCTGGCACGTCTTGCAGTTCAAATCCAGAAAACCAATTAACCAGAGATTTTCTTTTCCAAATGCAGTGTTGGAAGCCAGAGTGCCATCAATATAGATGCCAGCAATGCCAGTCCTCCCCCGAACCAAAACGGGGCGGCTGCGCCAAAACCCTGCCACGACCCTGCCCCCTGCCATAACAAACCTGCGATCAGGGATGCCGGTAAATCCAGCAGCCCCAATACTGCATTATATGTGCCGTATGCTGTGCCGCGAGCGTTTCAGGAACCAGGTCAGCCACCAACGCTTTCGTCGTACCGTATGCCAGTCCGTAGTAGATTCCATATAATACATATAAAAACCACACACCTGTTGAACTTCTTACCAGGGCAAAGCCGAGGTAGATGATTGCATAAACCAGCCAGCCTCCCAATATCACCCTCTGTCGTCCCACTTTATCAGACAACGAACCGGCTGGAATGGAAATCAATGTATATATCAGGTTGAACACCACCAGCATCCCCATGATGCCGACCACGCTCACGCCGCGTTCTTGTGCCCGCAAGACCAAAAAAGCATCTGAAGAATTTCCAAGGTCAAAGATTCCCACAATGACCATAAATATCATAAAGGGCTTGCCGAGTGCTCGAAATGCAAAACGCGGCATCTTCCGTTTTCCAGTTATGGCAACTTCTTTTGCCCCGATTGCCAGGGCTGCTACTGCCAGTACTGCCGGAATGATGCTGATGACAACAATCAATTGAAATGTGCTGCGGGTCATTTTTTCGAGCTGTTGTTGAGCAAACCAGACCACCCCAAACGCAATTATTAGTCCGAGCATCGCTCCTGCGGTATCTGCTGCCCGTTGAAATCCAAAAGCCAGGCCGCGCTGTGGTGCTTCCACAGAATCAGCCACCAGTGCATCCCTGGGTGCGGTACGTACCCCTTTGCCGATCCTATCGGCTATTCTGACTCCTGCCACCAGGCTTGCACTATTTGCAATGTAAAAGAAAGGTTTGGCAATGGCAGAAATTGCATAACCGACTACAGCAAGCCATTTTCGGGCACCAATTCGATCGGATAACCAACCGGAAAATACTTTTAGAATACTGGCTGTGGCTTCAGCAAACCCTTCGATTGCACCGATTACCACAGTTCGTACACCGAGCACGTTGCTGAGAAACAATGGCAGGATGTTAATAACCATTTCACTCGAAATGTCCATGAAAAAGCTGGTCAGACTGACTGCCCAAACATTGCGAGGCATGCCGCGTAATCGGGTAAATAAGCGTTGTTTTTGAGGATGATTATCAGATGGAATTCATTGTTAACTCCAAAGAATAACCTGCCCTTCCCTTGGGGTTGAGCAGGTTATTTCATTAACATTTGTGAAAAGATTATTTCGACCTGTCTTTCAATGCTTCTTCCAATTTATCTTCAATAAAATCCACAAGGATCACACCGTCGATATCAAAAGTTGGTGTTGTCTGGTTTCCGTTTGCCCACTTGCGTACCTGGGCAGCCGCGGCTGGGACGGCACCGATATCCACTACGGTATATTCCAGGTTGCGTGCATCCATCCAGGCTTTTGCCCGTCTGCACGCCGGACACCAGGATGTGCAGTACATCACAATACCGCCATGCGGCAAATCTACCGCTGCTGGTTGCTGGGCAGCGATGGCAGCATATCTGCCAGCCACGCTTGGATCCATTTTTTGAATGACATCCATCAGAACAAGGTTGTTGGGCTGGTCATCGATATCGTGGATATCGATATACCGGATAATCCCTTTGCGATCAAGAACAAAGAGTGCCCGTTCGGAATATCCTTCTGCACGTAACACACCATACTTTTCCGCAACTGCCCCATGCGGCCAGAAATCACTTAAAAGCGGATAAGTTATTCCACCCAGACTTTCTGCCCAGGCTTTTAAACAAGGGTCAGAGTCAACGCTTATACCCAGGACCTGGGTATCCAATCCCGCGAATTTGGCTTTATCAGCCTCATACGACGGGATCTGACCTGTTCATATGGGTGTCCAGGCTAAAGGAAAGAATGCAAGCACTACATTCATACCGAGAAAATCGCTCAAATGAATTTCTTGCCCGTTTGACTCTTTCAGGACAAAATCTGGTGCCTGCATGCCTGTTTCAAGTTTAATAGGTTTTTTGGAGTTGAAATTTAATTTAAGCATGGTTTATTTTACACCAAACAAAGGGTAATTTTTACAAATTTGATGATATTTCGTGAATTTTCGGATTTATTCCTATTTTACAATCGCTGTGGAATATTTGTATTTAACTCGAGATCAATGATATTCACTCGAATTATTGAATGAATTCCTTTTGAACCATTTCGACATGGGCGGTGTTCAGAAAATCGAGTGCAACTGCTTCCTGGCGATAACTCACACTATACACCAGGCGGGATATGCCCGCATTGATTAAAACCTTTGAACAATTAATGCATGGGAAATGGGTGACATAACAGGTGGATCCACGCGTCGAAACTCCATGCAGCGCAGCCTGGATGATGGCGTTCGTCTCAGCATGAATGGTGCGTACGCAGTGACCATCCACCATCAGGTGACCTTCATCGTCGCAATGCGGCTGCCCGGCTGGGCTGCCGTTGAAACCAGTTGTCAGAATACGCTTCTCCAATACCAGCACGCAACCCACCATTGCCCGGTCACATGTACTTCGTTCTGCCACTGCGTATGCAATTTTTAGAAAATAAGAATCCCATTCTGGTCGCATGTTTGCCTCTGTACTATAAAGATTTTGTGCCTAGAAGGAGTTGGAAATCATTTTGTTTAGGATTATTCTACACCAGCTAATTTCAAATCTGCAAATAATTCACGATTAATCAGAGGTTGAATATCCCTATGCTACAATTACTCCACTTGAGGTGCACATGACCATGCGGAAGTATCTCCAAATCTTGAAGGAAAAGCAGCAACTCATCAATATCTCAGAGACTGTTGATAGAAATCTGGAAGCAGCAGGAATTCTTAAGGCACTTGAACCTGAATCCGTAGTTATGGAATCGATAACTGGCTCTGATTTCCCGCTGCTTGGTAACCTGTGCTGCTCAAAGGAAGCCATATCCAGTTATTTCGGTCTGGATACCGCTCAATTAATCCCTCACCTGTTGCATGCCATGGAAAATCCGCAGCCTTGTCCCCATGTCAGTCAAGCAGCCTGCCAGGAAGTAATCGAAGAAAAACCCGATCTCAATCGCCTGCCAATTCTCTTCCATTGTGAAAACGATGGGGGCAATTATATTTCTTCAGGGTTGGTTATCGTTAAGCACCCCAAATACGGGCAAAATCTTGATTACCATCGCTTGATGCAGTTTTCACCCACAGAAATGGCTGTCCGGGTGGTGCGCAACCGGCATTTTGATACCTACCTGCGTGAAATGGGAAAGCTGGAGATGGCGGTTTGTATTGGAAATTCACCTAACTTGTTATTGGCAGCGGGTATTTCCGTAGGTCTCGGTCAAAACGAACTCGAGATTGCATCAGCGCTGGACCCTGTATCACTCGTGCATGCTCACGCAGTTGATTTGATGGTTCCTGCAGACTGCGAATTTGTTCTGGAAGGTACAGTGTACTTTGACCGTCGACACAGTGAAGGTCCCTTCGTGGATTTAACCGAAACCGTTGACATTATCCGGGAAGAACCGGTTTTCGAGGTAACCACCATTACACATCGAAAGGATGCCATCTGGCAGGCATTACTTCCAGGTGGACTGGAGCATAAAATATTAATGGGCACCCCGCGGGAACCCACCATCTTTCAAAAAGTCAACCAGGTCACCCGCTGCCTGGATGTCAATATTACCCCAGGGGGTTGTTCCTGGTTACATGCAGTCGTACAAATTGATAAGCAAGCCGATGATGACGGATTAAAAGCCATTCACGCTGCCTTTGCAGGGCATTCTTCGCTTAAACATGTGGCGATTGTAGATGCTGATATTGATATCTATGACCCTGCCCAGGTGGAATGGGCAATGGCAACCCGCTTCCAGGCGGATCGTGACATGGTTGTGTTACCCCAGCAAACAGGCTCCAGCCTGGATCCCAGTGCTGAACCTGGGTCACACCTGACAACCAAGGTAGGTTTTGACCTAACCCAGCCAAAAACTGGTTCCGGAAAATCATTTGCCCGGGCAGTCTATCCGAAAGTGGACCTGTCGAAATTCCCAGAATTATCAACACCTGGCAGAAAAGGCTCGTAATGCATCTTAATCCAGCACAACAATCCATGCTTTCTGGAAACGAAGGAAAAGCCTTTCAAAAGTCCATGGAGATTTTGCTTGCCCTGGCGAAAATTTATCATGCTGAAACCTTGATACCCATCTCTTCCGTACAGGTTGCAGGGGTCAGTTACGACAACCTGGGCGAAGCCGGTTTGGATTACCTTTCAGAATTGGCAGATTCCGGAGGGAAGGTCAAAGTCTTCACCACGCTTAATCCGGCGGGGATGGATGTGGAAAACTGGCAGGCTTTGGGGATATCCCCTGAATTTGCCAGCCAGCAGATGCGCGTATTGAATGCTTTTGAACAAATGGGCATTGTCACCACCTGCACCTGTACTCCCTACCTGGTGGGTAACCTGCCGGTATTCGGTGAGCATATCGCCTGGTCAGAAAGTAGTGCGGTATGTTATGCCAATTCCGTTCTGGGTGCCCGCACCAATCGCGAAGGTGGACCAAGTGCCCTGGCTGCTGCCCTGACTGGATATACACCGGCATACGGGTTGCATCTGGACGAAAACCGTGCACCAAACCTGACAGTCCATGTGAATGCTCAAGTTATGGATACGCACGATTTTGGTGCCCTGGGAGAAGCCATCAGTCAGAAAATTTCCCAGGTTCAGCCAAAACCGGTAATCTGGCTGGAAGGAATTCCGGTTGCCAGCCTTGAAAATCTGAAATCATTTTGTGCCAGCCTGGCAACATATGCGGGTGCTGCCATTTTTCACATCCCTGGCATCACCCCCGAAAGCAGCCAGTTTTCTCCTCCAAAGACATCCATTGATATTACTTCATCCGACCTGGATGCAGCCAATCAGCGCCTTAATCCGGTTTCACAGCACGAGGTTGATTTCGTCAGCCTGGGCTGCCCGCACCTGAGCCTGCCCGAAATTGCCAGGGTGGCAAAATTGCTTCATGGAAAGCAGGTAAAGAAAGAATTTTGGATTACCACTGCCCGTCCTGTGAAACAAATGGCTGACAAGATGGGATTTACAGAAATCATTGAAGCAAGCGGTGCACGGTTTGCCACGGACACCTGCTGTGTTGTTGCACCCATCCGTGATCGATTTCATCGTATGGCAACTGATTCTGCCAAAGCCTGCTATTATGCTTCCGGTAAAAATAAAATGGATACAATGTTCCTCGAGTTTGAAGATGTCATTCGCGAGGCGTTACGATGAAATGGACCGGCAGGGTTATCTTTTCAGGGAAATGCCATTGGGAAAGCACTTGTTTCTCGTACCCCGATTTCATTTTTTGGAGGTGTTGATCCTGAAAGCGGGATTGTGGTCGAAAAAAATCACCCTTTGGAAGGGAAATCCATTGCTGGGAAAGTGTTAATTTTTCCCACCGGGAAAGGGTCAACGGTTGGGTCATACACTTTGTATCGTTTAAAGAAAAATGGCAAAGCTCCCTGTGCCATTATCAATTCCGAGTGCGAAACCATCACCGCTGTTGGCTGCATTATTGCTGAAATCCCATGTGTTGATTCCATCATCATTTCAGAAATTCCCGATGGAAGTATGCTTGAAATTTCAGATAATATCGTACAAATAACTCGAAAGTGACGCTTCTCCATATTGGGGGAAAGTTGAATTCAAAGTAGTGAAACTTACCCTGTGAAAACTCAGTAATATTCAATTCACGTTATACCTTGAAACTGCATCACTAATAAGAAACGGTATAATATATTCAATATTATGAATATGATTTCCACACAAAACACGCAGACACACAATGGTTGAACAACAGGTGCAGCTGTTTAAATTGCTTTCCCACCCTGCTCGCATCGCCATTCTTGACATTCTTCGCAATGGAGAGGAATGTGTTTGCCACATGGAAGCAACATTGGGGTATCGCCAAGCTTATCTTTCCCAACAGCTTGCCCTCTTGCGTGAGGCAGGTATCATTCAAGACCGGCGTGTTGGCTGGAATATTTATTATCAAATAGCTCAACCCCAAATTTTGTCCATTCTTGATTCCGTTGGCCAATTAACCGGCGGACAACCTTCAAAATGGACAACTCGGGAAAGTAATCCAGATTGCCCCTGCCCCAAATGTGGAGCAGGAAAATAAGGAACTGGTAATTACTGCCAGTATTCAACAATTACATTTTTACACAGGAGATATTATGGTAGCCATCAAAGTTTTAGGTTCCGGCTGTGCCAATTGCAAACGATTGGAAGCACTTACCCGCAAGGTTGTTGAAGAATTGGCATTGGAAGCAACAATTGAAAAAGTAACCGATATGAACGAAATCATGAAATTCCCCATCCTCTCCACTCCTGGACTGGTTATTAATGAAAAAGTAGTCTCCTCGGGCAGAATTCCCACAGAATTTGAAATCGCTGTCTGGCTCAAAGAAATATAGTCAAATATTAATTTGCATTAATCCGTAACTTTTTTTGTAAATATTTGCCTGATACAAGAAGGTGTGATGGAACCTGTATTAAATTATCTTGGTATGCTGCTCTGGTCTGGTTGGACGGGTTTACTCGATTACCTGGCAGCCCATGTTTTACTCTGCCTGGTACCTGCCTTTATCATCGCAGGCTTCATGAGTTCCATGATTCCAAAAGAAGCCATAACCCGCTTTCTCGGACCCAAAGCATCCAAATGGATAAGTTACCCCGCAGCTGCGTTCGGCGGTTTTATTCTGGCAGTATGTTCGTGCACCATCCTGCCATTATTTGCCGGCATCTGGAAACGCGGCGCAGGTCTGGGTCCAGCCATTACCTTTCTATTCATTGGACCAGCCATCAACATTCTGGCAATCACTTATACCGGTGCAGCCATTGGATTTGACATTGCCTTATCCCGCCTTATTCTTTCAATTATGTTTGGTATCGTCATTGGTTTGATCATGGCGTGGATTTTTCGTAAAGAGGAAAAACTGCGTACAGAAGAAATGACTGCAAATGGAGTTTTTGATCAAACCGCCAAAGTCAAATCATCTATATGGATTATGTTTCTTCTTTTGATTTCGATTTTGATTGTTGGCACGTTGCAGATAAATCTTTTCACTGATGTGTATGCATCCATCCAGTTACCTTTTGATTTATCCAGCGCTTTTGCAAAATCGCTTACAACAGTTAACCTGACTTTTCAGGGTGCGTTGTTAATTGGGTTGCTTTTCATCATCGGGTTTACTGCCTGGAAAGGCTTTGAAAAAATATTCGATGGTTTTAACACCTGGACCTATATCGCGATTGCTGTGATTGCCTTAACGATCCTGGTTGCCTCTCCAAAAGAAGAGGTTGGCTCATTTTCAATCGGAATCAATGGACGCTTCATCGGTGTCAGCCTGCTCCTGGCAGCCATTGGAATTCTTGCCAGGCACGCCTTCAGTAAAGATGAAATCAGTGGCTGGATCTGGGAGACCTGGAAGTTTGTAAAACAAATATTCCCCTTGCTGATTGTGGGTGTTTTTGCTGCTGGAATCGTTAAAGTTATCATTCCCGAAACCTGGGTGCGCACCATTGCCGGGCAAAATACAATCTGGGCGAACCTGGTAGGTGTTTTGTTTGGTGTGTTCATGTACTTCCCGACCCTGGTTGAAGTTCCCATCGCAAAAATGTTCCTCGACCTGGGAATGGCACGCGGTCCGCTGCTGGCATACCTTCTGGCAGACCCGGAGCTCTCCTTACAGTCCATCCTGGTACTGAATGGGATTATGGGAAAGAAGAAGACCGCAATATATGTAGGATTGGTTGCAGTCTTTAGTACGCTCGCAGGTTACTTGTTTGGTCTTTTCATGGCGAGTTTATAGAATCAAACTTGGAGGGAATGGCATGGATACAGAAAGTAACTGGAATACTGACCTTGAATCCGCTCTCAGTGAGTCCCGCTTAACGAATAAAGCTGTTCTGCTGCAGTTTCATCGCGAGGAATGTGCTGGTTGTAAAAAAATGTATGAACACACTTTTCCCAATGCTGAAGTTCAGCAGGAAATACTTCAATGGTTTATACCTGTCAGGCTGGATATTTTGAATAATCGAGGCATCCGTGCCCGGTATTCAGCCTACTGGACTCCTTCATTTTTCTTTCTGAATACCAGGGGAGAAATGCTCTATTCTTTCAATGGCTACCTGGATGTAGAAGACTTTCGTGTGTTACTGCGTTTGGGAAAAGCCGCAATTGACTTACCCCGCGGGCGCTACCTGGAAACCATAACCTTAATGGATAAAGCGTTGGACCTGTTCCCAAATACTCCGAAATCTGCATCGCTGCTGTTTATCCGCGGCATGGCAGAATATTTACTGGGAAAAGAGAAAAGTGGATTCCGGGATGCGATGACGGAAATTCAAAAAGACTATCCACAAAGCCTGGAAGCACGCATGTGGCCATGGATGGACAAATAATCAATCGCAAAGATCGACTAATCAGGATAAACAAATGAAAAAAATCCTATTTCTATGCACTGGCAATTCCTGCCGTTCTCAAATGGCTGAAGCCATCATCAATGCCCGCCTTGGTAAAGAATGGGAGGCGGTTAGTGCGGGTACCCAACCCACAGGATATGTTCATCCAATAGCGATACAAGTTTTAAAAGAAATCGGGATTGACCATCATGGGATTTCCAAATCCGTAGATCAATTTCGGGTGATCGACTTTGACCTGGTAGTGACGGTATGCGATGACGCAGCCGAAAATTGCCCAATCTGGCTGGGAAAAGGTAAACGCATTCATATGGGATTCCCAGACCCTGCCAAAGCAACAGGGAGTGAAGCAGAAATTCTCCAGGCTTTTCGGTCAGTCAGGGATAGAATTCTAAAAGAGATCCCTGAACTACTGAAGAATTATTCATAAATACTACGGGCATTGGATAAAACCCTGCGCCCACAAACAACCTCCGCAAGCAGGTTGTTCGTTACCAAAGCAATCTTCCATATTTTCATCCGCCATGTAACAGCTGTTACAAAACGTACATGGTGAAAAGTCAAACTGGGTTAATTTTTCCCGCAAAGCTGTATAGCCTGGATTGTTCCAAATTTCTTGCAGCGTATTGTCTTGTATTCTGCCAACTGAATAGGCTGCAGATTTTCGGATGTGGTCATCCAGGTAACTTTCATGCGAATGCATCAACGACAGGCAAGGGCTGACAGCCCCATCCCAGCGAATGGACACACTCCCTTTTGCAACAAATGGGCAGGTGTTTACCCCGGCATTTAACACCTGACCGGCAATCTGCAAGTTACTGGGTATTTTTAATATTTCATCCATTGCTTCAAGCAAGTTTGAGGAAATATCCATGCGCGGTAAGGAAACAATGGGTGCCCACTGGGAAGGTTGTAAATTCCCATCATTCATCGAACGGGAAAAGAGCACCTGTTTCTGTAACTCAGCGGTATGTGGCAGTACATTGCTGATGGAAAACTTGTCAGCACCAAGTCGCTTGCCCATCTGGATAACTTTGGGTAAATCTGCAATATTGCGCTTCATGGCAACAAATGCGACTCCTACATGAGGATAATCCACGCCATGCTGGGCACGCAGTTTTTTCAACTGGTACAGGTTATCCAGCACATGCTGCAGTTCGTCTCCCAGCCGCACGTCTTCGTAATTTTCAGGTGTGGCACCGTCAATGGACACCCATAAACGGTCCAATCGCAAATCGATCATCTTTTGCGCGGCTTTTTCATCAAGCAAAATGCCGTTGGTAATCAATTCCACTTTTGCGCCAATCCCTTTGGCTGCATCAATCATATCCATTATGCCAGGGTGTGCCAGCGGTTCACCAAACCCGCCAAAGAATACGCTGGGTACAGGAGTAATCTGTTTTACGGATTGAATAATTAGGTTGAACGTTTCCGTGGTCATATCCCCCAGCGGCTCATCCCATACATTGCGCATACAGGTACTGCAGTCCAAATTGCAACGGCTGGTGGGTTCTACATATACCCGAGCCAGGCTGGATGTTGAACGCTGCATGCTTATGCTGTTTTCTTGTTCTTCTATACGCAATATAGCGTCCGAAACAAAACCAAACCGTTCCATGATTTCTGGTGGCAGAATCAAATGCCCGTTCGTGTCAATTTTTACACGTAAAGTGGATGTTTTCATAAATTTTTCAATTTACAGAAAATCAGTGGGAACCAGGCTTCAGTCCCACTGACCTTCCATAATATCTTTGATGCATTATTCTGCTTGAGTTTTTTCCAATGCAGGTGCAGTTTTTCCATAAAACTTGCGCTGCAGCCAGAATGCAACATTCACCAGTCCAATCATCACCGGAACCTCTACCAATGGACCAATTACTGCCGTAAACGCTTCACCAGAGTTTATGCCAAACACTGCCACTGCCACCGCGATTGCCAGTTCAAAATTGTTGCTGGCAGCTGTAAACGAGAGTGTGGTGGTCTTTTTGTAATCTGCTCCCACTGCCTTGCCCATGCCAAAACTGACCAGGAACATGACCACAAAGTAAATCAGTAACGGAATGGCTATCCGCACTACATCCATGGGGATGGTCACAATCAATTTACCCTTCAAGCTGAACATGACCACGATTGTGAACAGCAGCGCAATTAACGTAATGGGGCTGATTTTGGGAATGAATTTTTTGTAATACCATTCTTTACCCTTTACCCTTGTCAGCACCATGTTGGTGATAAAACCTGCAATAAAGGGAATTCCCAGGTAAATGAACACACTTTTGGCAATTTCACCAATCGTAATATCCACCCGGCTGCCCTGCAGCCCAAACCAGGTTGGCAGAACGGTGATAAATACATAAGCATACACGCTGTAGAATAAAACCTGAAAAATACTGTTGAATGCCACCAGGCCGGCTGCATATTCAGTATCGCCCTTGGCAAGCTCATTCCACACAATCACCATCGCGATGCAGCGTGCCAGGCCGATCATGATCAATCCGACCATGTAACTGGGATAATCCCGCAAGAAAATGATTGCAAGCCCAAACATCAATATGGGACCAATAACCCAGTTTTGTACCAGGGATAAACCCAATATTTTCCAGTTGCTGAATACCTTTCCCAGCTCGTCATAATGAACTTTTGCCAGGGGTGGATACATCATCAGGATTAATCCGATGGCAATCGGTATATTGGTGGTACCAACAGAAACTGCCGCATTGAATGTTTCAACCGCTTTTGGGAGCAGGTAACCCAACCCCACCCCGACAGCCATAGCCACAAAAATCCACAAGGTTAAATACCGGTCGAGGAAACTTAGTTTTCTGGTTACTGATTTTTCCATTGAGATTCTCCGCAAATTAAAGGTTAAGTATGAAAATTGGCGTTGTAAATTAACAGGTACTATCTGGTCCCTGCCCGGGATTGCAGTGTGGGCAGGGACAACCTGGTACTGGCCTGGCTGCCAGGCGGGAAATTTCCTCAGAAGAAATTCCAGCCGCGCTGGCTGTGGCAAGGATGGCATTATACAGCGCGGGGTTTGCCAATCGGTAAAAGATATTTCTGCCATCACGATTGGCGAAGAACCAGCCCGGCATCCCGCAGCACCATCAGTTGTTGAGAAATGCTTGCCTGCCGAATACCCAGTATCGCTTCGATATGACAGACACATTCTTCACCGGTATTCAAAATCAGGAGTATTTGTAATCTGACAGGCTGCCCCAGGATTTTAAATACTCTCGGTAATCGAGGCCCTGCCTGTTGTGATATATTCGTTTGCATGAATGTATTATATCGACGCCACGTATGTGGCAATCGCAGAATGTCACTCATTTTGTCTGCAGTCAGGCATATTCCATTCTTCACACCCGGCTTCGGCCATAGATCTGAAATTATTTCGTAAAATAAAACCCAGCCATCTCTTTGCAAATTGAGATGGCTGGGTTACCTGGTTGAAGAAAATGTTTTATTTCAATCCAGTTCCGGTTTTAAACCGTTTTTGATATTTGGTAATAAATGGAATAAACTCATCCACCACATCCGGGTCGAAGTGTTTCCCACTGTTCTCCTGGATATGCTTGATCGTGTCTTCGCAGCTCCAGGCTTTTCGGTATGGTCGGTCCGAAGTAAGTGCATCCCAGACATCCACCACTGCAAATATGCGGGCTTCTTGCGGGATTTCTTCGCCTTTCAAACCTCGCGGATAACCAGAACCATCCCATTTTTCATGGTGGCAGTAAGGAATTGAAATGGCAGGACGCAAATAATCAACATATGCAATCATATCACGTGCATAGATGGGATGTTTCCGCATGATTTTCCATTCCTCATCGGTCAGCGGTCCAGGCTTGTGCAGGATACTGTCAGGCACCCCCAATTTTCCGATATCATGCAGCAATGCTCCCCGGCGGATATGCACCAATTGCTCCTCACTCATCCCAAATTCCCTGGAGAGTTCCATGGTCATTTCCATAACCCGTTCGGTATGTCCCTCGGTTTCCTTATCCCGCAAGTCCATTGCCTGTGACCAGCCAGCGATAGTGGCGTCATATGCCTGAAGAAGTTCGGTATTGGCATTTTGCAATCCAACAAATAACTGGGTATTATCAATGGCAATCGCCACCTGCTGGGCAAGGGTATCCATAAAATGCAGCCAGGCAGATTCCTCTGGAATTTCTGAGCGGCTGTAAATTTCCAGAACCCCTTTAAGTTCATTGTGAAATAACAATGGTAATCCCAAAAATACAGCTGAACTCTTCTTTTTTCCAGAAAGTGCTCTGGGTAAAACTGGGGTTTTCTTTGGATTGGCTTGTCAATTTAACAGAATGTCTATCCAGGGCAATTTTTCCGGTAGTGGCTTCTCCCAGAAGAAAGTGAGGTTTTTCCATCATGGGATATCGGAAACCATAGGCAGCAGTAAGGTTGAGCTCTTTTTCAATTGGGTCATACAAATAGAGGTCAACTGCATCCACAAAAGGCTGTGAGCCAATTTGCTCAAGAATATTTTGGAAGGTCGTGTCTGAACTGACATTCGAGGCAATCGTCTGGTCAATATTATGTAAAACGGAAAGTTCAATGACTCGCTTCTGGGTTTGGGTGAACAAGCGTACATTTTGAATTGCCAGACCAATCTGGTTGGCAACCACGCTCAACCAGTTTCCATCTTCATCTTTATAAGCATTCTTTTGATAGCTATGCAGGTCCAATAAACCGATTACCTTGCCCTCAACCACCATGGGCACATAGATGGCAGATAGCGGTTTGCGTTCTTCGTTCACCAGCATACCTGTATGACCTTTACGCTTTACTGTCAGGTCATTTACTATGATCGGGTGTTTTTACGGCGATGGCATTCGAGCGGCCAGCGGATGTGTATTGGGGATTATAAGCGAGCGTTGCAGGTTCTTGGGGTCATGCACGATTCCGTCAGATGCATAGTAGGCAGCCTTCAAAGCGTTCTGCTCAGCATCAAAAAGTGTAATTCCAAAAATTGGGCTGTCTATCATTTCCTTGATATAACGTTCAGCCTGTTGATATATCACTTCCAAATCCAGCGTGGCAGCAAGTTCTCTCCCCAGGGAAGCCATATTTTCCTGCAACAGACTGTTCTTCCTCAATGCTGCCTCGGCATTCTTGCGCTCAGTGATATCCACCTTAATTTGAATAATATGCGTTACTTCCCCTTTTGAATCCATAAGGGGGGTGACTGCATTTTCTTCATAATAAAGCGTGCCGTCTTTTCTTTTATTAATTATTTCACCAGACCAGTACTCACCTGCCTGAACCGTCCTCCACATTTCATCAATTACCTTAACATCTTGCATGCTCCGACCGAAGAATAGTCAGATTTTTACCAATACATTCTTCCTGGCTGTATCCAGTCAGCCTGGTAAATGCCGGGTTGATCCAATCAATTAAACCCTGCCTATCCACAATTACAATGGCATTCGCGGCAGAGTCCAGGGCTGCAGCCTGAAGCCGGATTTGCTGTTCGGCATTTTTCCTTTCGGTGATATCTTCGAATATGTTCAAAATACGAATTGTGCGATTATTGGAATCCTTGATGGGTGTGACTACGTTGCTTTGGATGAGCAGGCTGCCATCTTTACGTTTATTCACAATCTCACCTGACCAGACTTTTCCAGCATTTAAGGTATCCCACATATCGATGAAAAATTGGTGTTCGTGAAAACCAGATCGCAGAATACTCAAATTTTTACCTTTGACCTCTTCCAGGGAGTATCCAGTTAATTTGGTGAATGCTGGATTAACCCATTCAACAATACCGGTATTATCAGCAATTAATACAGCATTGGCTGCAGTATTTAAGGCAGTAGCTTGCAATCGGAGTTGCTCCTCGATCCGCTTCCTCTCGGTAATATCTACTTTGATACCAATAAAGTGTTCGACATTCCCCTGGTTATCCATTAATGGGGTAATGGAATTTTCTTCGTTATACAGGGTTCCATCTTTCCGTTTATTGATTAACTCTCCCCGCCAAATTTCTCCAGCCAAAACGGTATCCCATATCTTCTTGTAAAATGCATTATCATGCTTACCGGAACTAAGAATGCTGGATTCTTTTCCAATAATTTCATTCGAAGTGTATCCTGTCAACTCTGTAAATGCCGGGTTAACCCATTCAAATCTATTGGTCCTGTCTGTAATTACAATGGCATTGGCAGCAGAATTTAATGCTGCAGCCTGCAAGCGAATTTGTTGTTCTGCTTCTTTACGGGCAGTGATATCCACAACGATCCCGATAAGATGACTGATTTTTCCATTGAAATCCATCACTGGGGATATCGTGCCGTCGCCAGTATAAAATGGAACCATCTTTGCGTTTACTCATTAATTCACCGTGCCAGGTATTTCCCGATTTTATGGTATCCCATAAATTTTGGAAAATCGGTTTTATCCTGTACACGTGCATTCATCATTCTTGTGTTTTTACCAATTAATTCTTCCAGGGTATAACCGGTCAACTGCTGAATAGGCAGGATTTACCCATTCAAAATTTCCATCCGGGTCTGTGATGGTAATCGCATTGGCGGCAGCATTCAATGCAACAGCCTGCAGGCGCATTTGCTGCTCGGCGGCTTTGCGGGCAGTGATATCCCGCATGATGACATGGATATCAATACTCCCCTTATGTTCGAAGGGAGCCGCGATTACATCCACATCCACTATGGTGCCATCCAGCCGGATAATCTTTTCTTCCACGACAGGTACGGATTTCCCAAGTACCCTTTGCGTATAAACTCTTTCCTTAACCAATTCGTGGTAATCAGGGTGGGTAAATTCATATTGCGATTTTCCAATCATCTGCTCTTCACTTGTAGCACCAAATAGCTTCATGCAAGCCAGGTTTACCAAGGCAACTTTATCGTTATGATTAATAAATATGGCATCCGGTGAATTCATGATCAGGTTGCGATACCGGTTTTCGCTTTCCAATAGTTCAGCTTCATTTTTCTTCCTGGCTTCATTTTCCGCTCGCAAATCCTCCATTAAATTCAAGGTAGCGACATGGGTATGTTCCAGTTCAAAGGTTTTTTCATATATCATTTTCGCCAGGTGGGCTTTTTCGTCCCTCTGCCGGATGACCCCGTCTTTAATTTTCTGCATGGCTCGTATCTGGGCAACCAGTTCCGGTTCATCGATCGGTTTCGAAAGGAATGCTTCAGCGCCAACTTCCAGGGCTCGAATGCGGGCTTCTTTATCCCCCTTTATGGCGGTGATAAACACCACCGGGATATCACCCGTGATAGGATTGGATTTTAATTTTCGGCAGACTTCAAAACCATCCATCCCGGGCATGACTACATCCAGCAGGATTACAACCGGATCTTCCCTTTCAGCCAGTTTTATACCTGTTTCACCATTCAATGCTGTAATTATTTCCGAGTCTGGAAAGGACTTACTGATCAAGCGCTTTCAAAGTTATCAGATTATCCTGATTGTCGTCGATGGCAAGTATTTTAATTTTTTCCATACAGCACCTGTTGAATGGTATGTTTGAATTCATCGGGATCAAACGGTTTGCTGATAAAGCCGTCAAAGCCGTACGCCAGTATTGTTTCTCGTTCTTCTGTCATCACACTGGCAGTCAGGGCTATAACGGGTATGTTTTGCAATCGGGTGTCACTTCGGATTTCTTTAAAAGCGCTGATACCATCCAATTTTGGAAGTCCAATGTCCATTAATATGAGATGGGGTTTACTCTCTTTGGCAATTTTTACCCCAGCCTCACCATCTGTTGCTTCAAGAACAGTAAATGCATCCGCAAGCACTGCTTTAACAGCCAATATACTATCAGGATTATCTTCAACTATCAACACAATGAGCTTTTCCGCATCAGATTGAAGGAATTTTTGTCTTTTAAATTCAGGCTGCCCCTGGCTATTTACCATCCTCCGGATTGCATCCAGCAGAGCATCCCGGTTGATATCCCCTTTTTGAATGAGCTGATGCACATTATTCTGTTTTAAAAAGTTTAACTCCGCCTTGGTGATTTCCCTGGCTGTCAGGATTAATACGGGTAAATGGAGGGTTGACTTGTTCTCCCGAAGGGACTTTAAAACTTCAAAACCATCCACATTCGGCATCATCAAGTCCAGAATAATGGCATCTGGAATGGCATATTGCATGATTTCCAGGGCTTCTTCACCATCCCGGGCTACTAAAATGGAATACCCCTGGTCTTCAAGAACATCTTTCAATTGAATAATCACCGGCTCGCTGTCATCCACCACCAGGATGGTCTTCTGAGTTGCTCTCTTCAAATGATCCAGAGTATGTTTGCATCGACTTCATCATTTTCAGGCATCTTTTCATATTCATTTTGATCCTGGTTGTCTGAATCAAATCGCAAGGGGAGCTTCAAAGTGAAGACGGAACCCTTGCCAATTGCACTTTGAACGGTAATTTTCCCGCCAAGCAGCTCGGCATATCTTTTCGCAATTGCCAGTCCCAAGCCCTGAACCGCCATATTTTCGTGAAGCGCTGCCATCCACCTGTTTAAACTCATCGAAGATTTCCGGAAGCTGGTTTGGGGAAATGCCAATACCTGTATCACTGACGGTAATGTGAATATTTACCCCTTTTTGTTGGGCACTTATTTCCACCCTTCCTTTTTCGGTAAATTTGACCGCATTTCCCACCAGGTTTTGCAGGATATGCCGGCACTTGCTGAAATCGCTGACCACTGTTGCAAGACCGGTTGTTGGATGCTGTACCAGCTCGATATTTTTCTGTTTTGCCAGGGGATTGATGACCGATACAACCTCAGCTAATAAGGTATCCACCTCGAACGATCGGACTTCGACTTCTTCACGGCCAGCATCAACCCGCGAAAGATCGAGGATATCATTGATTAGTTCCAGTAAATTCTTGCCATTTCGTTCTATTACTTCCAGGTAACTGCCCTCTTCTTCTGGAATCTGTCTTGAAAGCCTTCTTCTTAACACACCCGAAAGCGCAATAATGGAGTTCAACGGGGTACGCAGTTCGTGACTCATGTTTGAAATAAAACTGGTTTTTATCCGGTTGGCTTCGCTTAACTGCTTCTTTTGCATTTCCAATTCAGTATTCTGCTGGTTTAATTCCACTGCCTGGGCAGATAACTCATTTTTCTGGGCATCCAATTCACGGTTTTGCAATTCCAAGCGTTCAGCCAGCGTTTGAACCTGTTTGTAAGCCAGAAGGCTTGTCACCCGGGCGTTTAAAGTAACCCAGACATCATTCAGCACCTGGATTGCCTGTTTGCTGTATGCACCAATCGTCGCCATAGTAAAAATGGCAACCGGTTTAGAATCCGAGAAAACCGGCAATGTAATGATTTCGCGTGGGATAAATTTTCCACTGGCGGTATAAAAACTAAACGGGTGTCTTCGGGTATATCGGCAATATGTTGAATTCTTTGGGTTGAGAGGGCCATGCCTAACTCCCCTTCATATTCTTCAGCCGAAAAAGATGCCCTCCCGCATTCATCCAAACCGATGGATTTGAAATGCTCAAACCGCTTCTTATCGTTACTGAGAAGATAAACTGCCACAATTTGTGAATGGGTTTGTTCCGCCAGGGTTTTCAGCATTTCCTCAAAAAACCGGTTTACATCATCACTGACCAGCATGATACTGGTCAGATTGTTGACTGCATTTTTTAGTTCAATTTCATGCTGGATGGTCTCAGCCAGGTCGTTGTATGAGTTGGAAAGTATCCCAAATTCATTTTTATAATCATAGTTGCTGCGAGATTGCAGGTTGCCTGCCAGTAAAAGCTTTTGTTGCCTGGGTCATTTCGTCCAATGGTCGATGGATATTTCGGATAAGAATATAATTGGTCAACAAAATAATAAGTACAACCAGAGCCAGTACCAATAACAGGTTCCGATTTAATGTTTGTGTGCTTTCCTGGGCGTTGGCAATTAATTCACTTGCCTTATTTGATGCAAAAGTGCTGACGACATCTGCGGCATTAATGACAATATCAGCTTGTTCACCCCCCACGCCATCATATTGCGATCGGGCTCTTGCTTCTGAATCCTTCCCTCCTTGTATAAGCGCAGCGTTTCTGCCCGGATGACATTCCAGCGGATAAATTCCTGCTCTACCAGGTCCACATCTTTTGAGGCCCCAGGTATTGCGATTGAAGAATCGCAATTTGGTCAAATGCATCTGCCTGGTTGATTTCCATATCGGTAATTAATACATCCCTTCGGGCATCACTTTCAGTAACCATCATTTCTTTCATATCCCGATGGATGGATAACATGTCCACTTTTAGTTTTCCTGCTGCAGCTTGGACCTGGAATGGGTGCTCGTACAATTTTTGGGCTTGTTCTGCAATATTTTTCGATTGAGACCAGGAAATGAATCCCAACAAAGCTACAAATACCAGGATGACAATAAAACCTATTTGTAATTGTGAGCGAATGGAAAGATATACTTTTCTCATCTAGATTTCCTTCGATCTTGATTTCATTTGAAAAATTGCAGTCTGCGGATATGCTTCTTTGAATCCATGTTCAAGGGCTATGGCTCGTTGAGTTTCACCGGTTACTAAATACCCTGCAAGTGAAGAACAATAATCCAGTTTATCCAAAATTTGTTTTCTGGATTCAGGTTTGTAATAAATTAAAACATTGCTGCAGAATACCAGGTCGAAATTACCGAATATGCTGGCAGGTGGACAAAACTTGGAAGAACCCAAAATATTAAAAAATGAAAATTCAACGGACTGTTTAATTTCTGGTTTCATCGATATAAGTATCGCCATGCATGTCAAACCAACCTTGATACGTTTTAGGGATATATTACCCAATGCTGATTCAGGGTAAACTGCCAATTCGCGCTTTTTCCAATGGATTTTATCTATGTCTGACGCAAAAATACGGTATTTGTATTTGAAGTTTGTATTGGCTTTACCCTCTTCTAATAAGCATGGCGATGCTGTATGCTTCCTGCCCGGCAGCAGAACCACATGACCAGATTCTGATTTCATTGTTTTTTTAGTGGATATTCTTTGAATTATGGTCAGGGAGAACATTGTGTTCAATCAGCGCATAAGTAAAAGGATCGCGGAAAAATTCACTGTAATGGATATGCAATGAATCACACAGGGATTTGCCTTCCCCTTCGTTTTTCTCGACTTGAATGCGATAGTCATCAAAAGAATTGCTGTTTAATAACCTTCATCCTTTGCAGGATGGATTTTTTCACGAAACTCTCTTCGTACAGGGAAATGTTTATTCCATGTACCTGGGATAACTGTAATGCAATCAAATCCGGATTAATCTGCATTCTATTCGGCAATTTTGTACTTTTCTTCCTTCCCTTCCTGAACCAGGAGGGTATTGACTTCATGCTTTAACTCAATCATCTTTAATTCACGCCCTATGGTCAGTTGCTGGAAACGTACCAGTTCGTCCATTTTTTGCATCAGGGATGCTTCAGCCATTTTTCGGGCAGAGATACATGCACTATGGAGAATAACATTGCTTTACCCTGGTTTTGAATGGGTCCGCTGAAGACTTCCACATCCCGAATTTCGCCATTTGCCAGCCGGTGTTTAAACTGGAAATAATTCCTCTTTTTCGTTAAAGCATTTTGAATTTCTTCTTTAATTTCATCCTCTGTCAGGGTGTTAATTTCATTTACTTTTTCCCCATAAGCTCGCTTGCAGTCCAGCCATAATACGTGCAGGCAGCCGGGTTGGCTTCAATAACCGTTTCAGTTTCAGGATCTATCAGCATCATAACGGTTTGATTATTTTGAAACACTGCTCTAAACTTGGATTCGCTTTCACGCAAGGCATCCTCTGCCCGCTTGCGATCGGTCACATCCCATACGGTTGAAATTGCCATCGATTTCTCAGACAAAGGAATATTCCTGGCAGTGATATAAGTTGTTTCTTGCCCTTTCCGTGTGATGGGAATATCTTCCCACACCATTTTTTCCGGGTCACCGCTGGCAATATCTTTTTCCACCCGATTTTTAAGTTCTTCACGAAATGCTGCATCTTCATAAACAACATTCCAAAACGCATCCGGATGATACAATTGTTCACGGGTTGTCCGATAAAATTTTATAAAATTATCATTGATGTAGGTGAAATTTACTTCCGGCTCAACCGAGTTAACCGCAATCCCCAGTGGAAGATTGTCCAGCACCGTTTTGATATAAGCTCCCGCTCTATCAGGGTTTGTTCAATGGCTTTTTGTTCGGTGATATCCATAATATTACCGTAAACCCTTACCACTTTGTTGCCTTCCATTTGGGCTTCGCCTAAGGTGCGAATCCATAATGGCTTGCCTTGTTCAGTGGTGAATTTGGATTCAATGTTATAAGGTTCACCGGTTTCCTCGCACTTTTGAAAAGCCGCTAATAAATTGGTACGTCCTTCCGTCTCATAGCAGGCAACACTTTTTTCAAAAGTTCTGGGCTGCCATTGGGAAATTCTCTTGAATCGATTCCATGATCTGGAATACTTCTTCGGTCCAATATACTTCCTTTTTTCTCACATCCCATTCCCATCCACCAACTTTGGTGATTTGCTGGGGTGCTGTTTAACAGTTTCTCGCTGCGACGGAGATTATCTTTGGTTAGTTCCCTGTTTACTCGATGAACCAACAACAGTCCCAGTAAAGCGGTCCAATTGGATATATCACCATAACAGGTAAACCAACCGTTTTAATAGTCTGGACTGCGATTTCCCTGGGTAGTGCCAACATGAGTGCTAACATTACCACGTGTAAGAGTATTCCAAACAGGTAGAGTTCTTTCCAGTTTAGATTGACAACCTGTTTTTTTCTGAGATAGCGCATCAGAGATACCAATGGTACCGGTGGCAATAATTACACTGACACGCCCATCAGTGTTCCATCTCCGCCCAAAATAAGATCGGTAGATCGCTGTAATTATCATGGCAACGATGGTGGGGATTAATGCAAAAAACAATCCGGAAATTCCCAAGTAATACGGAACGGGTATCAAAAACCACTCCAGGTATAAGTACCCACGGAGCTCATCATAATCGCCACCCCGGTAAAGCCAACAACTATTCCTGTCAGAATTCTGGCTGAGTATTAACTGGGGTAATTTTCTTTTGGATGGTGAATAAATCAAAGATGACAGCCAGTGCCAGCAAGAGGGCAATGTTATGTACAGAGTCCAATTATGGAAGATTGATTCATTTTTCCCCTTCTTTTTTATGTCTGCTGATAATTACTGAATTGGATTTGCTCGTCAAAACACACAAGAATGATAGATTTGCAAGTTAAAACGACCCCATCATCCATGAATAGTTTTGCTTGCAAATTAGTATAGAGAAAGCCTATTCAATTTATTACTTTCGGAATTGATCGATTAATAAACTTGTCTATATATCATTATACATGAAGCACGTAATATTTTTCTCATCCAATACGGATAATTGTTATCAATTATGAAAGGATATTTTCATGGATTTTATATTGTTCTTTTCTAATACCCTCGTAATCGATATAAAAAGTAATACTTGACATTGGATAAGAACTATATTTATAATTATTATAAATAAATAATTATTCTATTTATAAATATCATGTATCAAACACTTATCACCTCACTTCAAAAATCCGGATTGCGCTTGACTGCAACCCGCAATGCTATTTGTAAACTGCTTTCGGAAACAGGCGAACACCCCACCGCAGCCAATATTTACAGCCATCTAAAAGGGCTATACCCGTCACTTTCACTTGCCACTGTCTATAACACCCTGGATGTTTTGGTTAATAACGGTGTTGTAAATGTGCTTGGGCATTCCGGGGATGGCAATGTGCATTTTGATCCCAACACCTACCCGCATATTAAATCTGGCATGTCTCAAATGTCACAGTATTGTTGATTACACTGCCGAAAAAATTGATGGTTTGGAAGAACGCATCAGCCAGGCGTCAGGATACAAGCTGCTCGGCTCGCGAATGATGTATTACGGTTTATGCCCTGATTGCCAAACAGGATAGTAACTTCAGAAACAACTTGCATAAATGCAGGACATTATTAACCAAATACATTTTATTAAAAAGGGAGAAAATAATGGAAAATACAATTGAACAAACTCACAGCATGCCGCGCATTGGAGAAAAAGCACCGGAATTCAACGCAGTAACCACCCAGGGACCGAATTAATTTCCCGGCTGATTACAAAGGAAGTTGGGTCATTCTTTTCAGCCATCCGGCAGATTTTACCCCGGTATGCACATCGGAATTCATGACCTTTGCCACCATGGAAGAAAATTCAACAAGGCAAACAGCAAACTGGTCGGCTTGTCAGTGGATGGCTTGTACAGCCATATTGCCTGGCTGCGCACCATCAAGGAAAAAATTGAATATAAGGGAATGAAAGATGTGGAAGTTAAATTTCCGCTGATTGAAGACATCACCATGGAAGTTGCCAAAAAGTATGGCATGATGCAGCCAGGTGAAAGCACCACCAAGGCAGTGCGGGCAGTATTTGTGATCGACCCGAAGGGAATCATCCGCACGATTATTTATTATCCGCTGAGCCTGGGCCGCAATTTCGATGAACTGTACCGGGTGATTATTGCCCTGCAAACCGCCGATGCTTTTTCCATTGCCACTCCGGCCGATTGGCAGCCGGGCGATGATGTAATTGTCCCAACCGCCGGTTCCTGCGGTGTCGCCAAAGACCGCATGGAAGGCAAAGAAGATATGCATTGTTATGACTGGTTCTTCTGTACCAAGAAGTTGGACAAAGAAACTGTTTTGAAGACCATCCTCAAAAAGTAACTATTATTTGATGGAAAGGAAATTAATATGGCGAAGAAAAAATTAACTACCGCACACGGTCAACCTATTGCAGACAATCAAAACTCTCTCACGGCTGGAGCACGGGGTCCATTATTGATGCAGGATTTCCAACTGCTGGAAAAAATGGCAACATTTCAATCGTGAGCGTGTTCCAGAGCGCGTGGTGCACGCCAAAGGCTCAGGAGCATTTGGTACTTTTACTGTTACCCACGACATTACAAAATACACCAGGGCAAAAGTCTTCTCCCAGGTTGGCAAGCAGACCCCTAGTTTTGTTGCGCTTCTCCACGGTGGCAGGCGAACGCGGCGCTGCAGATGCAGAACGGGATGTGCGTGGTTTTGCTCTAAAATTCTACACAGAAGAGGGTAACTGGGATCTGGTTGGAAACAACACCCCGGTGTTCTTTGTTCGGGATGCTTTCAAATTCTCTGATTTCATCCATACCCAAAAACGCGATCCAAAAACCAACATGCGTTCCAATACAGCCATGTGGGATTTCTGGAGCCTTTCTCCCGAGAGCCTGCACCAGGTAACCATTTTATTCAGCGACCGCGGGCTACCCCAGGGTTACCGGTTTGTGCATGGTTTTGGCAGTCACACTTATCTTTTATCAACGCCAATAACGAACGTTTTTGGGTCAAATTCCACTTCAAAACTGCCCAGGGGATTAAAAACTGGACTAACGCTGAAGCAGCAAAGGTAGTGGCACAGGATAGAGAAAGCTCACAACGCGATTTGTTTGAAGCCATCGAACGCGGCGAATTTCCCAAATGGAACCTCAAAATTCAGATTATGACCGAAAAAGAAGCTGAAACCTATGCCATTAACCCGTTTGACCTGACCAAAGTCTGGCCGCATGGCGATTATCCACTGATGGATGTTGGTGTATTGGAATTAAACCGCAACCCGGAAAATTACTTTGCAGAAATCGAACAGGCTGCTTTTGAGCCTTCCAGTATCGTACCTGGCATTGGTTTCTCACCTGACAAGATGCTGCAAGCCCGCATCATGTCGTACGCAGATGCTCATCGCTATCGCATCGGTGTAAATTATGCATCGCTTCCGGTTAATCAGCCTGTTAATGAAGTGAATACCTATCATCGCGATGGTCATATGCGCTTTGATGGAAACTTCGGCGGTGCAGTGAATTACGAACCCAACAGTGTCGGTGGTCCAGTGGAAGATAAATCCTACGCCGAACCCCCTCTCAAAATCACGGGGGATGCAGACCGGTATGACCATCGGATTGGAAACGATGACTACACCCAGCCGGGTAATCTCTTCCGCCTGATGAATGATAGTCAAAAGGAACAGCTCTTCAGTAATATCGCTGAAGGTATGCAGGGTGTTCCGCCAACGCATTCAGGTGCGTCGAATTGGTTCACTTTTATAAAGCCGACCCCAGCTATGGTCGAGGAGTTGCTGCTAAACTAGGTCTGGACATGGAAAAGTATGTCCCCTGGACAAAACTTACCCTGCCAGAATTATTCGAGAAAACATCTGAAGAGAATTTTAAATAATTACAATTAAAAAAATCATAAAACAAACCCCTGTTAGGGGTTTGTTTTATTTATTCAGGAAACTTGGATATTAACACTCAACACTTTTATAGAAATACCCTAAACCGATAATCTACGGGCAACTCATGCCTTCTCCTTCATCCGGAGCGATGGCATCATTTTGAAAATCACTGACAAATTTCTGGATGTCTTCCACCGGGATATCCCAAACAAATGTGGTGTTTTTTAATACCGGGTCATAAACCCGACTCTGAACCATCCATTCATCAGGCAAACGGACGAATTGCAGATTATCTCCCGATAATTTGGGCAGCAGGCAAGTGAGTTGACTAATCTGGGCAGGTGTCAGATCGGTTTGAATTGTACCCATCAGTGAATTGATAAGGTTGGGTATCTTTCCAACCACAGCAGGTGTGAGAATTTATCTTTTACAGCACAAATTACCAGCGACTGGTTGTCCGTACGGGCAATCTCGCTGTATTTTTTCCGGATGCGGGAAAAGCGCAAGGCTTCTTCACCAGTCATATGGTGCTGACCTGCCCGGAAATACCCCAGGTCGATGGTCTGGTCATCCACTGGTCTACCGTCCCAATCCTTTTCCAGGTAGATATCAATACCCCCCAAAGCATCAATAATTTGCACAAAGGCTTGCATATTGATTGCGCCGTAATTGTCTACATACAGGTCATAGTTGAACGCCAGGGTGCGAGCCAATAGACCTGGACCTCCACCAGGACCGTCATAATATCCCATACCCGGTCCGCCGTATAAATATGCCTGGTTAAGTTTTGCATGGGTTACAAAATCAGCATATTTTTCAACGATATCCGGTAGAGCCACCCACAAGTCGCGGGGAACAGTAAGTACGGTAACTTTGGGTGTCACGAAATCAACCCGGGCAACTCGGATTACATCAGCCAGCCCGTAGAGGTATTCCTCATCATCGCTGTCAGCACCAATCCCAAGGATGTATTGAACCGGCGGTCCTCCACATAAAGGTCTGGGCAGTCGGAACGACTTCAGTTGAAGCAACCGGATTTAATCCGGTTGTTGGGGTTATATCTTCATTTTCGGATAGTGAAACCTCGGAAGTCTTGATTACACTTCCTGGAAGTGGAGTCCGGGTGGACATTGCCAGGGTCTCCCCCAGTGGATGATTCCATTTACTGAACAGGTAAACTCCAGCAAGAATAATCAATACAGCAGCAAGAATTCCTATGGTGACAAATATTTTTTTACGCATGGCTTTTTGATAGTTCCCTTGATTTTGGTAATGGTACCAGTTCAGGGTAGCAGTTAGGATTTCCCCGTTCAATTATAACGGGGATTTGCGCATCACCAGGTCGCCAGAAATCGATTTTGAAAGACATCCTGAAAATCTATGGCTACATTTTTTTATCATCAGGAATAGATAAACCTGATGCCAGTTAATATTATTTTTCAATGAATGGTAAGATTGGTATGTAATTAATTTCACATTCTTCATATAATCAACAAATCTCGGTATCAAACAGGTGAGCATGGCTGGGCAGGCTAACCTAGGTAAAAATAAAATAAAATCAATTTCTCCACGGCTGTCAATTCCGTGGTTCCTGGCTGTCCTCTCCATATTGGTTGTGGAGGGTTGGCGGATTATTCTTCAATCCAATTCAAATCAATCAAACCGGTTTGGCAGTTTTGATTTTATGCGAGTGCCTTGCGTTTGGTTTCATGAGTTTTACAACAGCCCGGTTTTGTAGCAGCCGCACAGCAAATTACCAAAAGGCTTACCGCCTGGCATTTCTTTCAACCGGCTGCCTGGCGATAGCTGCGACGATCCTGTCAATTCTCAGGCATGGGGATGTAAAGAACATCTGGCTTCTCATATCTTTTTTGGCTGCCTGTTTTGTTGGCAGCTTTATTGCTTCCAACATTCACAGAGGATGGTGGGAGAATAATGCTCCACCCAGTCCGCAGATGGAAGAAGAAGTACGAATTTGGCATCAGGCATACATGGGTGAAACAATCAATTCGCCATTCTATAAACGTTCTTTGGACATCATCCTTTCGATATTTTCCATCCTGCTTTCCGCACCCATCTGGTTGTTATTAATCTTCGTTATCTGGTGGGAAGACCCGGGACCTGTATTCTTTGTAAAAAATGCAGTGGGAAAAGGTGGGAAAACTTTAAACGATTAAAATTTCGGACCATGATTCTGGATGCAGAAAAAGAAACTGGTCCAATTACCGGTTATGAGAATGACGAGCGGGTATTTGCTTCAAGCAAAATAATTCGCAAGACTGCTCTCGATGAACTGCCACAATTGGTCAATATTCTTATTGGGGACATGAGTTATGTAGGTCCGCGCCCGCAAAGAACCGTGCTGGTGCATGGGTACTTGCAAAAGTGGCCGGAATACGCAGCCAGGCATCGTTTGCGTCCTGGGTTGGCTGGTCTGGCTCAGGTGGTTGATACCAGTTATATTTCACCGAGCGAAAAACTCGCCTGGGATTTGGTATACATAGAAAAACTTGGCTTTGGGATGGACTTGCGGATAATGTTGGTTGCTTTTTTACTGGTGTTCATTCTGCGTTGGAAGAAAAATATTAACCTTGAAGCAACAACCCGCAAGCTGCTAGGCGTGGAAAAACCCGGCGTGAATTAAACTATCGAAGTATCAATTTATCATATCAACAATCAAAATATCTAGGAATTATTGATTTCGTTTCTTCTGGCTGATTTGCAGATTTTGCGGATGTTTTGAATTTCATCCAGGCAATCAACAAAACCAGGCTGACAATGATGGCATTCAATGCCTGACCGCCGATTGCTCCGTATAACCCCCAACGATGGATCAACCATAACCCAATCGTGAACATGCTGATTATTGCCAGCAAGTTGGCGAAAAATATCTGCTTTCCCTGCCGGATGGCGCGGAAAGCAATCTGGAGCGGCCAGTTAATATAAAGGAAGAAATAAAACAAAATCATTACGAAAATACCATCTGCAAACGGCAGGTAAGTATCCTCTTTGAGCAAATAGAGCAGCTGAGGTGCATAAATGCCGGCAAGCACAAGCAGGAGGAGGATGGGGATACCGGAAACCAGGTATATCAGGCTGAGAATTCGTTTCAATCTGGCTAATCCTGATTTGTGATAAGCCCTGGCTGCCAGGGGAGTGGAAAAAGTATCTGTGGCACGCAGCAACACATGGATTGGCGCAACCAGGTTCTGCAAGGCTTGATATGCTCCAGCCGCAGCAAAACTGACCATTCCAGCCATGATGATGGGATACAGGTGAGTCACAATCCAGTCCGCGATACTGGCACCCAGAATCCAGCGTCCAAAACGCCAGTTATTCACCCAGGTGTTGACCATATTCGGAATTTGTCGGGTGAAAAATGATTTTGCCATCCAGACACCAATCAGCGCAGCAGCGAATGCCCCCCATCCGATCGCATTCAACCCGGTACGTCCATTAATATCTCCAAGATTTCCCAGAATAAATATCATGGATAACCGGATGATATTTGAGGTCACGCTGAGAATGACGGCTTTGCCCACTGCACTTCTTGTGTAGAAGGTGCGGCGCAGGAATTCTTGTATCTGCCAGGTAAAAAAGCAAAACCACAAGGTAAAAACTGCAGGTCCTAAGGTGTCATTTCCAAAATGGGTAAGCACCTTGCCCACGATAAGTGCAGCAAGTGAAGTTAATGCAGCAAACATAACTTGCTGTATGGCAGCGGCAGAGAAATATTTGCGAAATTCTTCCGGTGTGGCAATCGCTCCGTAAGTGTTTAATGGCTGGATGATGAGGCCATCTTGGAAGGAACGGACCAGGTAGATAGCCAAAAAACCGATGACATAAACACCCAGTTCTGTCGGGGTAACATACCGAATCAGCAATATTGAAGCCAGGAAATTGGAAAGGGAAATTACCCCTTGATCAACGGCAGCAAATTTACCGTTATTGGCGGTTTTACTATTGAGAAATCCATTCACCTTTTTAAATCTGGAAAGAATCACCTCATCAGACGGGTTTGAACTATCGTTTTGGGGGTTATCTGAAGGTATCGTGGTCATCTGTCAGGGTTTATTCGAAATGCTGGTTTATTGAGAGCAAGCAATACTATATCATAGAGTTATTATTTTCATTGAACAGTTTACCTATTCATCAGGCTGAGAATGAATCTTCAGAAACCCGACCCTGGTAGTCAAACTAACATATTTCGATATATTCAATATAAGCAATATCTAGTTGTGAGACTACAATCACCATCTCTTTTATTCTAACTTCAATCGAAATTGTGATAAAATACCCCCTGTAATCAGTGGGGGCTCGTCCAATGGTAGGACTGCAGACTCTGGATCTGCCTATAGAGGTTCGAATCCTTTGCCCTCAGCCTGTTTTCCAAAGCACCCTGTATAACCACCAGGGTGTTTTACCTATATTACGGAGGTGGTATTCATGACCCAAGAAGAGACAACCCCGACGGCTGGTAATTTTATTCGTGATGCAATTGAAGAAGATTTACGCTCAGGCAGATTTAGCCAGGTTCAAACCCGTTTTCCTCCCGAACCCAACGGCTATCTTCATATTGGTCATGCCAAAGCCATATTCATTGATTTTGGGATGGCGCAGGCGTTCAACGGAAAGTGCAATCTGCGCTTTGATGATACCAACCCGGTTAAAGAAGATGTGGAATACGTGGATGCCATTAAAGAAGATATCCACTGGCTGGGTTTTGATTGGCAGGATCGCGAATTCTATGCCTCCGATTATTTTGATCAATTATTCCAATTTGCGCTTTTACTTATCCAAAAAGGCAAAGCCTATGTGGATGACCTGACCGCAGACCAGATCCGTGAATACCGGGGCACATTGACTGAACCCGGGAAAGCAAGCCCATACCGCAATCGTTCGGTCGAAGAAAACCTGGCTCTGTTCGAACGCATGCGTAACGGTGAATTTGCTGAAGGTGCCTGCGTGTTGCGTGCCAAAATTGACATGGCTTCCCCCAACATCAACATGCGCGACCCGACCATGTACCGCATCATCCATGCCTCCCATCACCGCACTGGTGATAAATGGTGCATCTATCCGATGTACGACTTCGCCCACGGGCAATCTGACTCGATAGAGAATGTGACCCATTCCTTGTGCGACCTGGCATACGAGGACCATCGTCCACTGTACGAATGGTTTATTAATGAACTCGGTATTTTCAAAACACGCCAGATTGAATTTGCCAGGTTAAATGTAACCTATACCATTCTCAGCAAGCGGTTTCTCAAGCAGTTGGTTGACCAGAATCATGTGCGCGGCTGGGATGATCCCCGCATGCCCACCCTTTGTGGAATGCGCCGGCGTGGGTACACTGCCGAATCAGTTCGAAATTTCATCACCCAGATCGGTGTCGCTAAGAATGAGAACTTGATCGATATCGCCCTGCTGGAATTCCTGGTTCGCGAGGATCTGAATAAACATGCTTTGCGGGTCATGGGTGTTTTGAACCCGGTAAAAGTAATCATCACCAATTACCCGGAAGATCAGGTCGAACAACTGGATGCTGTTAACAACCCTGAAGACCCATCCGCAGGAAGCCGCCAGGTTGAATTCAGCCGTGAACTGTTTATTGATCAGGATGATTTCCGCGAGGAGCCTCCACCCAAGTATTTCCGGCTGGCACCCGGCAAGGAAGTCCGCTTGCGTTATGGATATATCATCAAATGTGAAGACTTCGTTAAAAATCCCGAAACAGGCGAAATTGTTGAGATTCACTGTACCTATGACCCCGAAACCAAGGGCGGATACGCACCGGACGGTCGGAAAGTCCAGGGAACCATCCATTGGGTTTCAGCCAGGTCGGCAATAGATGCAGAAGTGCGTATGTATGACCGGCTTTTCACCATACCCGATCCCAATAAACCGGAGGATGGAAAAACGTTCGTCGATTATCTCAATCCGGACTCTCTCAAGCTTTTAACCGGCTGCAAACTGGAAGCCGGGTTAAAACACGCCCAACCAGGCGCACATTACCAATTTGAACGCAAGGGATTTTATCTCGGTTGACCTGGATAGTACCTCGGAAAAACCTGTGTTTAACCTGACCGTACCCCTGCGCAATTCTTGGGCAAAAATTGAAGGTGAGCAAAAAAGGCAGTAAAAAGTAAGACCAGAGACAACAAAAAATCAGCCTTGGAGTTGGTAATTCACCAGGGCTGATTTTTATTTTCAAAATTCATCACTGGATCAAGACCAACAATTAATTATCCAATACCTAAATTCCACCAAGGAAATCATAACTGATCTTCTTTTGCACAGCAGCAATCTGGTCAAAAGATTGTTTTAACATTTCTCGTTGGATATCCCCCAGTTTTCCTGGATGGATGAAATTCGTTGGTGATAAACCAGATTGAATGGCATCTAGCTGGGACTTTAAACGAAGGTGCATTAAGAATTCATAAACTGAAATTACTTCATCATGGCTGGATTTATGAATTATGTTTCTTTCTTCCAACGCATTTATCCTTGCTAATGTGTGTGTTTGATTAATATCATGCTGCAACACATATAACCTGGCAAAACTCACCAAAGGCATCATGACATCTTTAAGATTAATTTCACCAGAATGCTCTGAAGCACTCCCACTCAAATATTTGTTTCCGGGAAGGCGGATGGGAGGTTTGAAGTTGAGTGCATTCTGAGCGAGAAGGTTGAAGAAAGCAGGTGAATTTTGCAGGGTGGTATGAATTGTTTGGCGGAGAGTATTTGATAATGATTTATCTCCATATACCGTCCGAAAATCGAAGAATATGCAGAAATTAATAATTTCTTGAGGTTCTGCTTTTTCCACCCACTCGGTAAAACCCGTCAGCCATTCAGGCAAAGACCTGCACCAGCGTGGATTGCTTGCCATTACCTCTCCACGACAAAAGTAGTAACCGGCTTTATTCAATCCCTCACAAACCAGTGTACCAAGTCGTAGAAAATAGTCAGCAACCATTTCCTTTTAATCTCAGGATTGGAAAAATAAATGATGCCATTATCCTGGTCAGTCAATAAGGTTGTTTCCTGCCTTCCCTGGCTGCCCATCCCAATGAACGCAAACTTCGCAGGTGGAGGACCAGTTCTTCAATTGCCAATTCGATCAATCGAACAGTGGCTGAATCACACACAGAAGATAGCATGTCGGTAACATAACTCGATCGTACGCTGCTGGCAAAAAGGGTTTTTGCATGATACGGTGCTTTCGCACAATACTTAATAACATCCTCCGTCGATTTTGCGAACCTGATTTCGTTGGATAAAACTAAATGACCATAATGCTGGAATGGTACGAGTGATTTATAGTCAATCACTTGTGTGATTTTCCCATTTTGGTTTTCAACCGCCAAAAGGTAGGTTTCCTTGTTTTCCATGACCATTAGGGCTTCATATACCAATGCCTGATCGGAAATTCTATAAATTGGAGTGTGCATTAATACTTTTACAGGCGTACTCAACTCCAAGCTTTGTGCAAGCATCTTACTTTTCAAATCATAATCGGTGACAATTCCAATTAACTCCTTGTCATTGTTTTCAATTAATGCAGCAGTACCATTATTTGCACCTGAACAATTGGGATAGCTGGTCAACAGTTATTTCACCTGAACAAATAATCGCATCCTTACCCAGGGTTTCAATTTTCTGATGCAAGAATAAATGCGATGATTGTAAATTTTCTACAAGTGCTTTACTTTCAATACCGCGATGATAATCAGTAGTAATATCAACCAAAATCCCATCAATATATTCCGGTTCACTCTCTTCGTCTACTATCAGATGTGCTGAAAGAGATAAAAATCGGGTGTCTCCATCATTTGTTAGATATTTTCAAAAGATGGTTTTTAATCTCTTCTCTGGATAACAGCTTATCAAAAACCTGTTCGTATTCTATTGGATCTGAAAAGAAATCAGCCAGGGCGGGTTGCGTTGATTTGGTGTTTTCTTTTGGTGAGAGGAAAGCCCTCCCTGCCTGGTTTAATGTGAGGAAAACGCCTCTCCGGTAGGCACGTGCCCGAAAGATGCCCACTGGCGAGGATTGTGCTGCCAACCCTAATACTTCCTCACTTATATCCAATGGCTGTTGGGTAATTTCCTTAACCAATAAAATCAAACCATGTTCTTCTTCAAAGGCTATCGGATTTAACGATAGAATACAATCCACCAGGCTGTTATCTATTCGTTTCAAACACCCTTCTTGTGATTTACCTGCCACAAACTGATCAGACTTCAAGCTATCGAATTGTTCCCAGATAGCCTCATTGGCAGTAATCCGTGGAAGAAGGTCAACCAATTCCAAAAACTCCATCTGACGTAAGGTGTATCCGGTCATGCGTAATAGAATGGGATTGGCATATTTACAACTTCCGTTGAGGATAAGCAAAGTACCTTCCGTGGTTGCTTCCACCAGAGAATGAAAACGTTCGGTTGATTCCCTGAGATTATCAACCACTTCCTGCCTTTCTCTTTCGATGTGCAGGCTTTGTTCAAGGACAAATAAGAGAAGTAGAACGATCAAACCAGAAATTATCAATGATGCTGTAATCAGGTTTTGTTCAATTCTGGCAATCTCCTGTTCGACGTCGTCAATATAAATTCCTGTTCCGATTATCCACCCCCAGGGTTCAAATCCTTTCACGAATGATTCTTTGGGTTCCAGGCGTTGCGGGTCATCTTTCCATTGCCAGACGTAACTGATATATCCTTCCCCTTGACGCCTGACTAGGGATGCAAACTCAACAAAAATTTGTACCCCGCGTGGGTCGGTAAAATTAATTAATTCCTGACCATTTAGATCCGTCCGATATGGATGCATGACCATGCGTGGCTGCATATCCTGAATCCAAAAATAATCTTTTCCGTCAGTCCCATACCGTAAGGCTTCAATACGCGCGATGGCGAATTCTTGTGCCTGTTCACGGGTTAGTAATCCGTTTTGTTCATCACTTGATATGAAGCAAGGATGCTCCAGGCAGAATTCGTCAACTCATGAATCATCTCCCTTTTACGGTCAAGTAAGGTCTGTTCAAAAGAAGGTAAAATGATTCCCCAAATCGCAGCCAGGAACAAAAAAATCGCAATTAGGGTTGGAAGAAATATCCTTAAAGATGTATGACCGTTTTTTAAAATGATGGGGTTTTTGAACCCGCTTTGAACTTACTGAAGTTGAGCTGGAACTAACATCACCATTGGCATTTTCTTGTTTATAAAAAGCTGAACCAGAAGTGACAGCAAGACGAAATTGTTCCCAATCTTCCCAGGGCATTTCTATGCCATACAAATTACTGCCCGGTAGATTTAACCCATGGAAATCGGTTCCTGCGCAAACCAGCAAATCATGTTTTTTGGCTAATTCTCGCAGACTATCTGTTCACTTGAACTAAAAGAAGCATAAACTGCCTCAAGTCCATCCAATCCCATTGATTTAAATGTTCTCAAAAGGATTTCCAACATATCCAGATTTGATTCAGTTTTTAATGGATGTGCCCAAAATACACGCCCGCCAGCCCTATGGATTAGGGTGATTGCGTCTTCCACATCAAGGGAACCTTGAATTGTTGCGCTAATTGCCTGGTTACTTCCAGAGGTGTTCTGATGATTATTTCCTGCCTTTCGCAGGGAATCAGCAATACTGTGTAATTCACTTCCTCTTGCCTGGCGTAAGGAAAGCAAAGTGGCACGTAATTCAGCATTTTCGGTGTCAAAACCATAAGCCAATAGATGAATTTCGCGTCCACTATATTGAGCTGTAATTTCTACCCCAGGAAGAAAAGTAATACCGCGTTTTCCAAGTGCTTTCTGAAAACGCGGTAAACCTTCTATGGTATCGTGGTCAGTCAATGAAGCAAACCGAACCCCTGTTGCAGCTAAATTCTCAACCAGGCTTTCAGGGGTCAGCACGCCATCACTATAAATCGAATGGCAGTGAAAATTGACCAGCGGATTTTTGTTCATGCCACCATTTTAGCTTTTTCTGCCTTTTGTGTTAATAAAGATACCACCACGAGCGTGATAAAACTTAACGGTATGGAAACTATACCTGGATTATTTAATGGAATTGGTGCATCCAGCGGATTTATGCCATAAAGGGTGAACAATTCCGGCGAGAGAGCGATTAAACCCAGCGAGGATACGATTCCAATGATAATCGAGGCGAAAATACCTTTGGATGTCGTCTTCTTCCAAAAGAGGAGCATCACGATTGATGGCAGATTGGCAGATGCTGCAACGGAAAATGCCAACCCAACCAGGAAAGAAACATTCATTCCTTTAAACAGGATACCAAGTAGAATGGCAATTCCTCCAATAACAAAGGCTGAGATTTTTCCAGCACGTACCTTCTGTCGGTCTGTCATCTTGATTTGAAGGTAACGATCCATCAGGTCATGTGCAACTGCTCCTGATGCCGCTACGATCAATCCACTGACGGTACCTAATACCGTTGCAAATGCAATTGCAGAAATGATTGCAAATAGCAATTGACCAAACGAGCGTGCCAGTAATGGTGCCACCATGTTGCTGTCTGCTGGATTGATAACACCATTGACCATTCCACCCAGACCCAAGAAGAGGGTCAGTATGTAGAAAAATCCGATCGCAGCAATTGCAACAATGGTGGATTTACGGGCACTTGCCTGGCTTGGTACGGTGTAATAACGGATGAGAATATGAGGTAACGATGCTGTACCTAAAAATAGCGCTAACATCAAAGAAAGGAAATCCAATCTCTCCAGCCATGTGCCTTCTACCTTAAACTTTAATCCAGGACGCATGATGCGGTCACCGGATACAATCGAAGGATAATAAACGGTTACTTTCTCCCCGGCATCGTTCGCAAAATTTGCGGTCTTCCAGGTTCGAACTTCAGTCTCTTTATCTGTCAGCGCTGCTAAAAATTTTATGGGAGAAAGACTGCCTGTTTTCTGTTCGGTGTTGCCCTGGATACTTTCCAGGTTGCCTACCTGCCTGAGTTGATTGGCAGCAGATACTGGTGCACCATTGATCCATTTGCCTTCCTTTTAACTTCAACGAACTGGGTTTCATGCAGGGTCACTTCTCCTTCACTGCCAGAAACCGACCACCAGGATTCTTTTCCGTCGTTGAGCAGCTTTACAAAAACCAGCCCACCTTTGATCTCTTGTTGTTCGACCAGATTCCAGTCTGAATTATCTAATGTTATCTGGTCGCTGCTTTTCATATGCTGTGAGTTCGTGAATATTCATAAAATGGAACATCGCCGCCCTGGTCAGGTTTTGTTGTAAGCCCACGGACCAGAACTGCACCAACTAAAACTGTCGAAAAAATAATTAATAACGAGCCTTTTAAGAATTGGACATAAGTTGTGGAAGCCATACCTGCAGTGGCAACAATAGTAATTACGATTGCGCCAACCATCAATACGCCCCAGATGTGAGGATATTCCAAGCAATGGTTCAACCAGCACGCCTGCTCCAACCATTTGCGGAATGAGGTAGCAAATGGAAATGACAAGAGTGCCAACTGCTGCTGCTAATTTAATGCCACGCGAATTATAGTTTGCGTCAACTGCGTCAGTAAATGTATATTTACCCAATCGTTTTAGTGGTTCTGCAACCACAAAAAGTGCCACAATCCAGCCAGCCAGGTATCCAATTGAGTACAGAAAACCATCATACCCAACTGTTGCAATCATTCCACAAATCCCTAAAAATGAAGCCGCAGACAGGTAATCTCCTGCAAATGCGATTCCATTTACACCCCAATGGATGTTACCGCCTGCTGCATAATAACCGCTGGAAGTCTTCGCCTTCTTTCCCAGATAGAGAGATAGTCCAATTACGAATAACACAAAGATGATGAAAACGATGATTGCCATGGACTAACCCTTTCCTTCTGAATTTTTTGTGGATTTTTGGGGTGCAATTTCTATCTTCTCTGCCTGAGAATAAAACGCTTCCTTTTTTCGGCAAAGCCAGTCGTAAATCAGGGCTTCAATCAAAGCCACCACGATCAGGGCAAACCCATAAACCGTCGCCAGGTTCAATCCCGCAAGTACAACTTCTGCCATTGCCAGGGGTTTGAGAAGGTTAATTGCCACAAAACCGGCATAAAAAAGGGTGTAAAAAACAAACATCCAGATTCCTAAACGCATTTTGTATGGACCTGCAGGATTTTTGGCTGCAGGTTTCACTGGTTCATGTAGCATTGAAAAGACTCCTTTTTCGGCTGAATTGGATAGATATAATTATATTTATTAACCCAAAAAACGGAAACAGGTGTCAAGAATAAATTATCAAAATCTGTTGAGGATATTTGACAAGAGGAACTCTGATACAATATTCTATTGTGAATATATCCAAATTACTCTAAAAGCAATAGAAAACTATTTAAATAAATAGAGCGGCACTAAGCCGCTCTATTTATTTCAATCTTCGCTTAATACACTGACCAATACTGCTCTGATGACCGTGCGTTCCTTATATTTCCCCGTAGTCTCTTCATACCCAGAACAGGTTATCAAAGTAACCCAATCCTTAACTTCATGCTTTATAACAGAATCTATATTAGTAGGCGAAACCGAAAAATTTTCTCGGACTTCATAAGTGTAAACCTCACCCCAGGCGTGGATAATAATTTGGTCGCCATAATGCAGAATCTTAAGATTGGCAAAGACACCTGGAGTGTTATCGGCATCCCAAACGTGACCGGTCAATACAGTATTTCCAACTCGGGTAGGAAAAGCAGTTCCTTCCAGATATCCAATTTTGTTGCTCAACCAGGTAACATCCCATCCATCGACTGTCTGCGGTACCCCAACAATAGATGTATTTACACCCAGCACAGGGATTTCCATGGACAAATCGGTACTGGCATATTCATTATTAGCCGATTGGATTGGTAACAGGGTTACATCCCCTGGCGAAAATCCAGTTGTCGGTAATGTAAGAGATTCTTCAATCCGAATCATGAAAGAAATGCTCGTATCCTGTGTGCCTTCATTTAATTTCAATCCAAACAGGTCTGTGATGGACGTTGTACCGCACACGAAAAGGCGATAGTTATCGTTCGGCAGCCTTTTTCCGCCATTAATGGTTACAAAAGCTGTATTGGACGCTAAATCATAGGTGACTGGTCCAACTGGGTATTGTTTATCGTCACCCATCAACCCCGCGCTGCACAAAAGGGTATCGAAGACATTATCCACTCCATCAGAAACCAGCAAATAATTGGCAGGGTTATCGGCAGCAAATATGCTCTCATCGTGGAGAACTTCCTTATTGAACACAATCTGCAAGTTTTCTGGAATTGCATCCAGTACTGCATTGTCCGTTGGGATACTTTTGTTAACCACCACAAAGGGTGCAGCCATTGGGTAACCCGCTTCGTAAGCGCCAATGTCACACCCATTTCCGATAATACGAGTAACACCTCGCTGGTCGGTCGCTGTGCAGGTCGCACTATCACCAAAATCGATTGCGGTGGAACCATCAAGTAAGGCATGGGTTTGGGTGGCTCCACCATTATCAGCCAGCGCATCAAGTTTGGGGTCACCGCTTAATTCAGGAGAACAATTGCCATTTTCGACCAGGTTATGGATGTTTGTACCAATGGTGCCCGAGGATGAATAACAATCGCTTTTTGTAGAGTTGGCAATGATGGTATTGCTGAAATTCAATGTACCATAATTTTGAATTCCTCCGCCATTATATCCAGCTGAGTTGCCGGATATTGTACTGTTCACAAGTGTCAGTGTTCCGCTTTGGTTAGCGATTCCACCACCGTTGTGATCGCTTTTGTTTCCGGAGACGGTCGAATTCGTCAGGGATGTAATGCCATAAGAAAATATCCCCCCTCCATAATAAATTGCTGCATTATTAGAAATCGTACTTTGAAAAATTGTTAGCGTTCCGTCGTTATAGATACCCCCACCGTAATAACCAGCGATATTTCCAGAGACGGTAGATTGTGTAATAAATAGGGTACCAGAGTTATTAATACCGCCGCCATGAAACCCGGAATCATTCTCCGAAATGGTGCTTAAAGATATTTCCAAAGAACCGGATTGGTGAGAAATTGCACCACCTTCATAATTTGCGCTATTCTGAGTAAACAAACTATCACTTACAACCAGGCTGCCATAATTGGAGATTGCGCCGCCGTAGTTATCAGCATCATTACCAGAAAAGGTAGTGTCAGAGATTTCAACTGTACCACTCTGATTGGAAATACCTCCACCCGAATAACTTGAATGATTATTAGAGACTATTGAAGTTGTGAGATCGAGGGTTCCAGTATTATAGATACCCGCGCCACTCCATTCTGAATTGTTACCTGTTATGGTGCAGTTAGTAATTGTCAGGATTCCAGTATTAAGGATTCCCGCTCCGTCCCAATCTGAACTGTTACCTGAAATAGTGCAGTTAGTAATTGTCAGTGTTCCGGTATTAAAATTCCTGCGCCATCCCATCCTGAATGATTACCAGTGATGGTACAGTCGGAAGTTGTCAGGGTGCCAGTATTATATATCCCCGCGCCATCCCATTCCGAACTGTTACCTGAAATAATACAATCAGTAATTGTCAGATTTCCCTGGTTATAAATGCCCCCACCACCGTAATAACTTGTATCGTTTCCTTTTGAGATTATCAGGCTGGAAAGAATGACGGAGGTACCCGAGGAAACCGTGAGCACTCGTACGGCATTGTTTCCGCTTATCGTTATGGGAGAAGCCAGTGACGAGCCATCAATTGTCAAATTCTTCCCAATCGTCAGGGTTGAAGAAAGGGTTATCGTGACTCCGGACAGGCTGGAATCAAAGGTGATGATGTCACCTGAGGAAGAATCCAGAATCGCCTGCCGCAGTGAGCCGGTACCGTTATTAAGAGAATTGGTGACGGCGTGGGTAACTGCACGAACAATTTGATGTGGAATTGAAAAAAAACCGAATGCGATGAAAATAACCAGGGATATTCGCAGCAGCATATGCATTGGCTTGGTTCGAGGTTTCATGCAATCCTTCGTTTAAGGCAAATTATTAAACTTTTAAAATATTTTTTCGGTTATTTTATTATCTATGCAAAATATATTTCCGTCAACTAAAATATGCTGAATTTCAAATATTCGTCTCAACCTTAATGGTAAACTGGATGCAATGAAAAACCCTGTACCACTACTGACTGCCACAGCGATTGCCCACCCCAACATTGCCTTAATCAAGTACTGGGGCAACCGGGATGAAACGCTCAACCTGCCTTCCAACGGCTCCATCTCGATAAATCTTGGCAGTTTGGAAACACGCACAACGGTTACCTTTGACCCAACTCTCCATTTAGATACCCTCACCATTAACCAATTGCCTGCCAGTAGAGATGCAGTCCAACGGGTTTCCAACGTACTGAATAGAATTCGACAACTGGCAGGTATATCCGCCCATGCCCAAGTTGAGAGTGAACTGAATTTCCCCATGGGAACAGGAATTGCCTCCTCGGCAGCGGGCTTTGCTGCGCTTGCCATGGCAGCCACTCATGCTGCTGGTCTATCCCTGTCTGAAATGGAGATCTCGTGCCTGGCTCGCCTGGGTTCAGGTTCTGCCTGCCGTTCCGTACCAGGCGGATTTGTGGAATGGTTACCTGGGACTTCCGATGAAACCTCTTATGCTGTCACAATCGCCCAACCAGAAGCCTGGGATTTACAGGATGTGATTGTAGTGCTGCAAAATCAACCCAAGCAGGTTGGCTCCAGGGAAGGACACGCCCTGGCAAATACCTCCCCCCTTCAGGCTGCCCGGATTGCTGATGCACCCCGCCGGCTGGAAATTTGCCGCCAGGCTATCCTGCAACGGGATTTCGCGCAACTTGCAGATATCATTGAACTTGACAGCAATATGATGCATGCAGTAATGAAGACATCCTCGCCTCCGCTCCACTACGCAACAGCCAGCACAAACGCCATCATTCAGGCAGTACCGGAATGGCGTGCAACCGGAATTCAGGTGGCATTCACGCTGGATGCTGGACCCAACGTTCACCTGATTTGTACACCACAGGATGTGGATCGTGTGAAATCCCTGGTTCTGGAAGTGACAAAACCGGTGGATATCCTGGTTTCAGGCATGGGTGGTCCAGCCCGAATTATTAGAACTGTGTAATTCCCCTCGATATTCATCATGCATATGGATATAATAAGACAGCACCCGGCTATGTTTGCCGGAGATTAGGAATATTTACAGGGTAAAACATGGATGGAGTATTTGGTTTGATTTTACGCATATTGGAATTTGTTGTCCTGTTCGGGGTATTGCTTTTCACCCACGAATTTGGGCATTTTATTGTTGCGCGGCTTTCAAAAGTTGAGGTCGAGGAATTTGGTTTTGGGTTTCCTCCAAAAATCCTGCGGCTCTTCCGTTTGTGGGGCACGGATTTCACCCTGAATGCCATACCGTTTGGTGGTTTTGTGCGACCGAAAGGCGAAAATGACCCGAATGTAGTCGGTGGATTGGGTGCAGCCAAACCCCGCATCCGCCTGGGGGTGTTATTCGGTGGTCCAGTTATGAACATCCTGACTGGTGTGTTACTTTTCAGCATCATCTTTTCGCAGGTCGGTGTACCCAATCGAAAAGTTGTCCAGATTATGGGTATCAGCGCCGGATCACCTGCAGAAACATCCGGCATACAAAACGGGGATGTGGTTCAAACTATTAATGGTGAACCGATTAACAGCATGGATGAACTATCCAGCCTGGTGTATGCCAACCTGGGTAAGGAAATCGAAGTGCTGGTTTTACGTGGTGAGGAAAAACTCACCATCCTTCTTACGCCGCGTGCTGAACCTCCAGCAGGTGAAGGTCCTTTGGGAATTTCCATGGGAAATCCCAACAAAGAGGTCAGCTGGGTGGAAGCAGTTCCTTATGGTTTTGTCATGGCATATGAGCAGGCAAAAGCACTTGTCATGCTGCCTGGTCAGTTAATTCGCGGTACTGTATCCCCAGATCAAGCCCGGTTCGTCGGACCTGTGGGTATGTTTGGCATATTCTCCCAGGCACGTGAGTTGGATCAGGAACAGCAGGCAGAGACACCCGCCCAAACAAAAGGATTGAACTCCCTGTATCTTATGGCGGTGCTGGCAGTGGCTCTCGGGTTAACCAACCTGCTGCCCATCCCAGCATTGGATGGTGGACGGATTTTATTCATAATTCCAGAAGTTTTATTCAAAAAACGGGTTCCACCCAAATATGAAAACCTGGTGCATTTTATTGGGTTTGCTGCCTTACTTATTCTGATGGTATATATCACCGCCCAGGATATTTTCAATCCTTTGGTGCTCCCTTAAGGTTGAGGAAAATATAGTATGAGACCGATGCCTGCCCAACCCTTCTCTCAAGTGATTGATGCCCTGTTGGACAACACCCAGCCATTTCTGCCCCAGTATCTTCACCGGTTTTCGGATATGTTTCCTGAAGATGTACAGGCTTTACAGGCTGTCTGGTTGCAAATCGACCCTCAACGGCGGATAAACCTGCTGGAAGACCTGGAAGAACTGATGGAAACCGATACGGTTGTCCTGTTCGATGAAATCAGCCTGCTGGCAATGAAAGACCCCCAACCGCGTGCCCGGGCAGCAGCAATTCGGCTGCAATCGGAAGAACCCAAACCCGGCATGGCGCGTATCTTTATTAAGATGGCAGAAACTGATCCCGAAGAAACCGTGCGTGCTGCAGCCGCCTCCGCGTTAGGTCAATACATCTACCTGGGCGAATTGGATGATGTCCGCCCGGAAATAAAAGAGGAAGTGGAAAACCACCTTTTAAAAATCATTGGCGGCAAAGATGCAAGCCTGGTTCGCCGGCGCGCACTTGAATCGATGGGATATTCCAGCCGGGATGAAGTCCCTCCCCTCATCAAGAAAGCCTACCTGTCAAAGGATACCGGGTGGATAGCCAGTGCATTATTCGCCATGGGCAGATCGATGGATTTGCGCTGGGAAAAACAGGTCATGAACAATCTTGAATCACCCGATCCGGAAATCAGTTTTGAAGCAGTCCGCGCGGCGGGAAAAATGGAAATTCAGGCTGCCCGACCCCGCCTGCTCAGAATGTTGGAAAACTATGACGAACTGGAATTGGATGTACGCGGTGCAGTCATATGGTCACTCTCCGAAATTGGCGGCGAAGGGGTAAAGAAAACCCTTAGAATCCCTGGCTGAGTTGACCGAGGATGACGCCGAGCTGGATTATCTCGATGAAGCCCTCGAAAATCTCGAATTTACGGAAGACTTTAAGTTATCCGGTATGCTGGATGTTGAAATGCTGGATAATACCGAATTGGATACCATCATCGACCTGGAACATGATGACCTGGATGATGATATCGATTGGGATATCGAAACGAAAGACCAGTAAATATGGATGACTTGCAACCCAATCTGCAGCAACTGCATGCGATTATTGATGGGCGTGTTCAGGGAGTAGGTTTTCGGTATTTTGTATCCCAGCATGCCCGCTCGCTAGGCTTGCAAGGTTGGGTGCGCAATACCTGGGATGATAAAGTTGAGGTTACCGCTGAAGGGGTAAGACCAGACCTCGAAACATTGTTAGGTCTGCTTCAATCTGGACCATCCAGTTCCCATGTTTCAAATGTTGTGGTGGATTGGCTGCCCTACAGCGGTAAATATAAGAATTTTAGTGTAGTTTCCACTGCATAAACTCTATAATTCACCAGCCAGTAATTTCGCCTTTTGCCAGGGTGGTATATCCGATTCTTCTGCCAGAATCGCCCGCAGCTCGTATATCTGATCCCGAATGGCAGCCGCCTGTTCAAATTGCAGCTCTTTGGCTGAAGCCTTCATCTGCTGCTCAAGGTCAGTGATAATCCGCTTGAGTTCTTTCACGTTCATACTTTTAGCAGATTTACCAGTTTGGTAATCACCACGCTCCTCAGCGATGGCTGGGGTGCCTGTCAGGCGGGAGGTAATGTCGTAAATCAACTTTACAATGCTGAGGGGTTCTATTCCATGACTGGTATTATAGGCTACCTGTTTCGCCCGCCTGCGGTTGGTTTCATCAATCGCCTGTTTCATGGCATTGGTTTCTTTATCGGCATACATGATTACCTTGCCATGGACATGGCGCGCAGCCCGACCAATAGTCTGAATCAAAGCAGTTCCAGAACGCAGAAAACCTTCCTTATCCGCATCCAAAATTGCCACCATGGATACTTCGGGTAAGTCAAGCCCTTCTCGTAACAGGTTAATTCCGACTAAAACATCAAAAACTCCCAGGCGCAGGTCGCGCAATATGCCGACCCGTTCAAGCGTTTCCACTTCAGAATGCAGGTACTGCACCTTGATGCCCATTTCCAGCAAATAATTTGCCAGGTCCTCCGCCATGCGTTTGGTGAGCGTTGTAACCAGCACCCGTTCACCGCGTTCCACCCGCTGCTTGATTTCTCCAACCAGGTCATCCACCTGCCCTTTCGAGGGTCGTACTTCCACCTCCGGGTCCACCAATCCTGTCGGACGGATAATTTGCTCCACCACCTGCTCTGCCCTTTCCAGTTCATAAGGTCCCGGTGTGGCTGAGGTATAGATGGTCTGTCCCATGTGCTGTTCAAATTCATCGAATGTCAATGGACGGTTATCCATTGCACTGGGCAGTCGGAAACCGTAATCAACCAGTACCTGCTTGCGCGAGCGGTCCCCATGATACATGCCCCTGATCTGGGGTACTGACATATGCGATTCATCCAGGATGAGCAGATAATCACTCGGCAAATAATCTACCAATGTCCAGGGTGGCGTTCCAGGCTCCCGCTGGTCGAAATGACGGGAATAATTTTCAATCCCGGAGCAATAGCCAACCTCGCGCAGCATTTCCAGGTCAAATCTGGCGCGCTGTTCAATCCGCTGACCTTCAAGAAGCATGTTCCGTTCTTTGAAATATTTTAAGCGTTCATCCAGCTCCTGCTCAATCGCAGCAATTGCGGTGCGGGTTCGTTCTTCATGAGTTATGTAATGCTTGGCAGGGTATATATCCACCTGTTGGGGGGAATCCAATACTTCGCCAGTCAACGGATTGAATGCCAGCATACGTTCTACTTCATCGCCAAAAAATGAGACTTTATATGCCAGTTTATCCTCGTAAGCAGGGGCAATTTCCAATACATCCCCACGCACCCGAAAAACACCGGGTCGCAGTTCCATATCGTTCCGTTGATACTGGCTTTCGACCAGTTGCCGGATGAGTGCGTTACGGCGATAGATTTCCCCTACCTTCAAGTTGATGACCACCTTGTTATATTCCGAAGGATCACCCAATCCATAAATGCAGGATACGGACGCAACAATGATGACATCCCGCCGTGACATTAATGAGGTGGTTGCAGCCAGGCGTAAGCGCTCAATTTCTTCATTAATATCCGTTTCTTTTTCAATGTAGAGGTCATGACGCGGTACATACGCTTCAGGCTGATAATAATCATAATAGGAGACGAAGAACTCAACCGCATTTTCAGGAAAAAACTCTTTAAACTCGGCATATAACTGGGCAGCCAGGGTTTTGTTATGTGCCATTACAAGCGCCGGTCGCTGTAAGCGTTGGATGAGATTGGCAATTGTGAAGGTTTTACCGGTAGCGGTGGCTCCCAGTAATACCTGGTGTTTGTATCCCTTCTCCAAACCTTCCACCAATTTTTCTATGGCATCCGGCTGGTCTCCAGTGGGTTGATATGGCGCGTTAAGTTTAAATTCCATCGTTACTCTCCATCAATTAATGCCTAAGGCGCAGTTGGATCAGGTGGATAATTCTCAGGTTCAACATACCAATCCCCAGGGTCAATACCTTCCGTGGCAGTCCCAGCAGTTACCTCCACCGGGATTAAAGCATGATCGCTGCATTCTACACTCAACCCGCACGGTACCGCTTTGGTATATCCCGCCCGGAGTTGATCCGTGTCCGGGAGATAGGCGACCACATAATACGTCCCAGTCGGCAGGTTATCAATCTGGTAGGTGGGTTGATTTAACTCTGTTTCGATGACATACCAGTTGCCGGTCATACTCCCATCCACAACTTCAAACGCAACTATTCGCAAAGGTGGAATATGGTCGCTTGGGTAGGACAGTTTGCCAGTAATGCTTCCGGTTTGCGCATGGTACCTGTACACTTGGGGTAGGAACCAGTGTATTCTGGGCGGATATTTCTGTCGCCTGGGCAGCAACCTGGGTCATCAACGCCGGAACCTGGGCAGTTAACGTTGCAGCCATTTCGGAAATGGTACCTTCTATTTGGGATATTTGTGTGGCTTTTTCCTTTAGCGTAGTCATGGGATTTGAGCACATCATTCCGAAAGCAAGAACAAGGATACTGAGAACAAGTATCAGGGTTCGCTGTTTTTTCATGTTATCCTCCTTGTAACAATAAAAGGTTTTATGCAGTTTCAAGATGAGAGATATTATGCCGAATACTGACCGTCTCATCTTCGTTTGGAATTCTCTTCAGTGCAAGTAGTAAGCGGTCTTTCCACAATATATCAGGTTCTTTTTGAGATAGCCAGTATGCATTTTTACCCGCCCGGGTTCCAAGTCCAATATTGGGAAGTTGCCGCGAAACATTGTCCCCTGCTGTGAATGCTGGATAGCGCAATACAATTTGGTCTGCTTCCACCAGGATGGAAACCAGGCCTTTTTGTTCCGCCAGAATCTTTACCCGGGTCTGGTAAAACAAATCCAGAACCTGTTCCGGAGGTGTTCCAAACCTGTCGTGGAATTCTTCCTGTAGCGCATCCAGCTCTGTCTCGGATTTTAAATCCGCAAGCCGGCGATATAACCGCAATCGCAGGTTCTGGTCTGGTACATATTCCATGGGAATGCCAATGGATAATGGCAGATCTACATTCACAACCAGCCAGTTCTCCTGGTCGCTGATATGCAATTCGGGTGGTAATTCCAACCCCTGTGCTCTGCGTTGTTCACGCACTGCCAGGGCCAACAGACGGGTGTACAGGTGAAAACCCACACTGGCGATATACCCATGCTGACGGGTCCCCAATAACTCACCTGCGCCACGCATTTCAAGGTCACGCATCGCAATCGAATAACCTGCACCCAATTGGGTATTTTCCGCAATGATTTCCAACCGTTCCAATCCTTCAGGTGTTGGGGCTTTCTTGCGATGACGGAAGAAATAAGCGTACGCCCTTTGTGCACCCCTGCCCACTCTGCCCCGCAGCTGGTAAAGTTGTGATAGACCGAAGGTATCACCGCGATCGACAATCAATGTATTTGCATTGGGTATATCCAAACCGGATTCAATAATCGAAGTACACAATAAAACATCAATTTCACCATGGGTGAATTGCATCATTACTTTTGCAAGGTCCTGTTCCGGAAGCTGCCCATGACCAATCCCTACCCGGGCTTCTGGTACCAGTTGGTTAAGATGCGCCAGCATGGCATGGATGGTTTGTACCCGGTTATGGACAAAAAACACCTGCCCACCGCGTTCCAGTTCACGTAAAATTGCCTGTCGAACAAGTTTGGGGGAATATGGTCCGATATGCGTCACAATCGGCAGGCGTTCTTCAGGCGGCGTGTTGATTGTGGAAATATCACGCACCCCAGTTAGTGCCATGTAGAGTGTTCGCGGGATGGGTGTGGCTGTCAGTGTCAAAACATCAACTTCTGTACGCAGCTTTTTGAGGTACTCCTTGTGGGTAACACCAAAACGCTGTTCTTCATCAATGATTACCAATCCCAGGTCTTTGAAAGTGACATCTGATTGCACCAGCCGGTGGGTGCCAATTACAATATCCACTGCACCATCCTGCAATTTCTTCAGGATGATGGATTGCTCACGCGGGTTGCGAAAGCGGGATAGCATCTCAACTTCGACAGGATACGCTGCCAGGCGCTGCCGGAAAGTCTCGAAATGCTGTTGTGCCAGGACAGTTGTAGGTACCAAAACGGCTACCTGGCGGTTGTCCATCACTGCTTTGAATGCAGCCCGTAATGCCACTTCGGTTTTCCCATATCCTACGTCTCCACACAGCAGCCGGTCCATTGGTCGCAGGTTTTCCATATCTTTCTTGACTTCGTTGATGGCACGAAACTGGTCATCCGTCTCTGTATAGGGAAAACTGGCTTCCAATTCTTTCTGCCAGACCGAGTTAAGCGAGAAAGCATGTCCTTCGGCAGCCAGGCGCTTGGCATATAAATCCAAGAGTTCACGTGCCACTTCTTTCACGCCGTCTTTTACCCGCTGGCGTGCGTTTTGCCATTCCTGGGTACCCAGGCGGGTGGCAGTTGGAGTTTCACTGTCTGCGCCAACGTAACGAGTCAGTCGATCTGCCTGGTGTACAGGCACAAACAACTGGTCACCGCGGTCATATTCCACCATCAACAATTCGCGGCTGACCCCTTCCAACGTGCGTTGAACCAAACCGCCAAACCTGCCCACACCATAATCAATATGCACAACCCAATCCCCCACCCGTAAATCGGTGTAGGATGATTCAGGTGTATCCATTATGGGGCGAAGTCTCTGGCGGGGTTTTGGTCGCTCCCAACCAAACACCTCGCTGTCAGTAAGCAGATGAACTGTATGCTGCTCATCTAATTTGAGATTCCAACCTTCACTAAGCGTGCCATCGATGAACTCGGGGACGCATCCAGTGTCCTGGTAAGATGACCGTTCCTGCCAGAGTTCTTTCAATCGGGCAGCCTGCCGGGACACAATTGAGACCTGGTTACCCTGTACACAAACCTCACCAAGGCTGTCAATTAAGTTCTTTAACTGACCGGCAAACCGTTCACCAGGTGTAAATGCCGCTGCAAGAGCAAATTCATCCGGAGCAGTGGTATAGCCCATCTCGATCCAGGGATAACGACTGACACTATCCACGACTTCTGACCACGACAAATATGGAACTGGAAAATCCTCAGGCAATATCCCTTCCTGGATACTCTCCTGTCTGAATCGCACCGATTGCTCTTCAATTTCATTGGCAATAGTTTCCAAATAATTCAGGTCATCCAATAACACCAGGCTGTCTGATGGCAGGTAATCCAGCAAACTGGCATGGGCAGGATGTATCAGGGGAAGGTCAAATTCACTGATTTCATGATCAAAGGTTACTTTATTTGCGGCATAACCCGGTAGTATTTCACGAGCAGGGGTAATTAACACACTTTCCAATACCCGGATGGTTCTTTGACTTGCCGGATCAAATACTCTTAATGTCTCAATCACATCACCAAAGAAATCCAATCTTATCGGGTTGGACATATGCGCAGGCCAAATATCCAGAATTCCACCCCGCCTTGAGAATTGCCCGGGTTCGACCACAATATCACTGATCTGATAACCGGTCTCGACCCAACCACGCACTAATGTATCCGGTTGTATCGTTTGCGCAATTTGAAGCGTTTTACAATTGCGAAGGAAATCCCGCCGCGGCAGGGTTCGCGACATAATCGCACGTACCGGCGCGATGATGATTGGCGGAGTCTCAGGTTTGGGAAGTGTTGGTATATGATAACCAGCCAGGTTTGTTATGGTTTGCAATCGGTCTCGCCGGGTGGTGGTTCCCCACGATGCTTGTTCGTAAAACAATGGATTGGGTTCTGGGAACAGGTAACGTTCGCCGCCTGGCAGCCAAAATGCCAGCTCTTCAACCAGAGCCAGTGCTTGATCTGTCCTGCCCACGATAAAAACTATTGGCGTATTCATATCGGTTGAAAGAGCAGCCGCGATGGGTAAACGCGCTGATCGCATCAACCCCAGCCCTGGCAACTCTTCCCGGACGCGAAGTTTTTCTACCAGCTGCTTGTAAGCAGGCAGTTCTTGTATCAAGTTAACCAAGTAGAATTACTCCTTGAAAATTGAACCGTTATAGCGGTTCATGGCTTCGTCAAGACCATTTTCGATAAACGTCATAGCTGCTTTTGCCGCCTCACCCAGCACGACGGATAGCTCGGATTGTTCCTGCGAGGTAAAGGGTTCCAGGACATAATCTGCTGTATCCATTTGCCCCGGTGGTCTGCCAACCCCGCACCGCAGCCGGGCGAAATCCTGTGTCCCTGCCAGTTGGATTATGGAAGCCAACCCTTTTTGTCCGGCTGAACCTCCCCCAGGTCGGATGCGCAGCGTACCAAATGGAAGGTCAACATCATCATGCACAATTAACAAGTCGGTTTGTTCAATGCGATGGTACCGAATAAGGCTGGTTACTGCCTGGCCGGATAAATTCATGTAGGTTACAGGCTTGGCAAGAATCACTTTGTTTCCCATGTACAGACCGGTACCCAACCAGTGCCTTCTGCTGCAAGCGGCTCAAACGTGCCCCTAATTCAGCAGCCAACCGGTCAACAACCATAAACCCGATATTATGCCTGGTGTCGCGATATTCCCGCCCTGGATTGCCAAGACCAACAATCAAATAATTTCTCATATTTTCCCATTTCGTCTTCGGTTGCGAATTGCAGCCCGGATCATGAATATCAAAAAAACAATCCCTGTTAAAACAATACCTGCGATAAAACTGGTCCAAAACTGACGTGGACTTACCTGGGCAGGGTTGGCAGGCAAAGGAGTTACTTCTATCGGATTGGTCGCAGTAACGTCCTCTACCACCGTGGTAATACTCGTTTCAGCAACAGGCTGCACCGGTTTTGTTTCTACCGGAGTGTAATTTCGTATCCGCAAGTTTTCAACTAATCAGCTCCTCAGTCTTGCCATTCGTGCTGCGGATTATTACCTTTAACCGGTAAATACCATCGGCAATCGTGGCGGTATCCCACAACGCAAGCACCCCATCTTCCACAGGCTCTCTTCCGGATTGAATGATGAACCAGGTATTGGTTGTATCATCGTTATAAGCAAAGGCAACATCGTAGGATTCAAACGATTCTGCTTGAACAGTGCCCCGGATTTCAATGACACCTTTAAGCACATCCCCCGGTTGCGGATTATCCACGCGCGATTGCAGAACCGCATTTGGGATTAACGAAAACAATAAAACGCCGACTACATTAAACAGAGTTAATAATATGCTGGTCATGGTAACTGGTAAGTTTAACACGGAAATATTAGAGTTGCAAATTTCAAATTAAATTGGTTGCATATTTCCCAAATCATGTAAATAAATGGTAGAGGTTGATTAATGTTATAATTATTGCACTATGGATAACCCATCCAAATCAACCAACCCATCTGCGCCGCAGGGTTCCTCCCTGAGCAAACAGGATAAAACCAGAATTGCAGTGATCGTCGCTGCAATTATCTTAATCCTGGCTGGAATTGTTGTTGCAATAATTTTCCTGTTCAAAGCAGATGCTGCGGTTACAGGTCAAATCCGGGATATATTTATCATTTTGATGGCTTTTAAATCGCTCATAATTGGTGCCGCCCTTGTCATCCTGGTAATCCAGTTGGCAGTCCTCACCAATCTCATTCAACATGAGGTCAAGCCCATCCTGGATGCCACCAATCAAACCGTCAATACCCTGAAAGGCACTACCACTTTTCTCAGCAATAACCTGGTGGAGCCTGTTATAAAACTTAATGAGTATATGGCCGGGTTTAAGAAGATTTTGGATTTACTGAAACTCGGTAAAAAATAAAATATACAGTTGCTTCAATTTGAAAGGAGATATCTAATGTCAGATCGTGATGAATTTGGTGCATTTTTAATAGGCTTCGCAGTTGGCGGCCTTACCGGTGCAGTTGTTGCCCTGCTTTTTGCCCCGCAATCTGGAACTGAAACCCGAACTTTGATCAAGGAAAAGGCTATTGAACTGAAAGACAAAGCCGGGGAAACAGTGGAAGATGCCTATGCAAAAGCTGAAGCAGCTGCTGTACAAGCCCGTGCTCGTTTTGATGAACTTGCCAAAGCCACCAAGGATCGTGCCACTGATTTAGGTCAGAAAGGTCAACTGGTTTTGGAAGAACAACGGGAAAAAATAAGTGAAGCAATTGCCCCCAAGAAGAAAACCAAACCTGCTGATTCAGATGCAGCAGCCAGTTAGTATGTTGACTAATCAAAAATTCCCCGCTATCAAGCGGGGAATTTTGTTTTCAATTACGAAATACATCCTTTATTGCTTTCAGAACGTCTCCAGCGATTACTGACCTGGTGCTCCCCACCTTATCTGCTGCCAATAAACCTGCCTGGGCATGGATATAGGCTCCAGCGCAGGCTGCTTGATAAGCACTCATTTTTTGTGCCAATAAGTCCGCCAATTATTCCAGTGAGAACATCTCCGGTTCCTGCAGTAGCCAGCGCGGATGTTGCCACAGGAATTACACTGCAGGTACCTTTGGGTTCTGCAATAACCGTAAATGCGCCTTTTAATACCACAACACAATTCCATTCTCCGGCGTATTGGATGGCAACAGCAGTCCGATTCGCCTGGATCTCCTCCACGGTTAATCCTGTTAAGGTTGCCATTTCACCTGGATGCGGAGTCAAAATGCTGCCCGAAGGGATTAGTTTTTGCCATTTGGGAATTCCAGCCATCAATGTCAACGCATCCGCGTCCAACACCAGTGGCGGAAGAGGTATTTTCTCCATTGGTTTTCTTTTTCCCTCGGCGGTAATAAACCCAATCGCGCTTTTTGTATTGGATGATTTCTGCCCTTCCAAAATATTTTTCAGGAACTCGCGGGTGGTATTTTCCCGTCCCAAACCCGGACCAATTACCATTGCTGTGGCGCGCTCCAGATTTTTCCAGAGAATGTCAGCGGCATCCTGGGATATTACACCCATCTCATGTGGGCAGCATGATCCAGGTTACTTCCGGCAGTGAACCCGCCAGGGCGGAATGCAGGGACGAAGGTATTGCCATTTGTACCAACCCTGCTCCACTGCGATAAGCTGCCTTGCCTGAAAGGTATGCAGCACCAGTGTAATTCACTGAACCTGCCACAACCATCAGGGTACCAAATGTCCCTTTATGCGCATCTACAGGTCTGGAGGGAAGTGTGTCCAGGATCGAGTCTTCGACAACACTTACAGCGATATCTTTCCAGGATTGCAAGTTGCTATCAAATCCCAGGTCAACTGTTTCGAGCGCACCAAGCACTTCATAGGCTGGCATTTTCAGTAACCCGGTTTTTATGGCACCCAGGCAAATGGTTAAATCGGTATTTAGTGTCTCCTTTGCCAATTCTCCGGTATCACAGTTCACCCCGGTCGGGCAATCCACTGCAACGATAAATGGCCGCTCAGATTTTTTTACCAGGTGTTTTAGCACGGCAGCAATATCCTTCTTGAGCGGGAAGGAAACGCCTGTTCCCAGAATGCCATCCAGCACAACATCTGCTTTTCCCAACCATTCGTCCAGTACCCGGAAGTTGACATCATTATCCAGGGTAACAAAACTGCAACCGGCTTCTTTCACCCGCATCACCAGGGGATCTGCCTGCAAGCGTGTTCTAACCTGGTAGGCAAGGCAATTCCATCCCAAGGATTGTAGTTTTTCCAGTGCAATTAATGTATCACCGCCATTATGGCCTGAGCCGATTAACCCAATAATCGTTGGTTCCTCGCCCTTGGTGAAGAGAGAATCCACAACTTGTGCCACCCCCTTACCTGCCCGTTCCATCATGTCTGAAAACGTGTATCCCGCTTCGTTCGCTTCCTGTTCAATTTTTTGCATTTCTGCAACTGTAACAATCTTCATAATAGCCTCGGCTTGAAGGTATCTTTCAAAACTTTATCTGCGGCGAATTATAGCGCATTACGGTATAATCTTTTGCACCACTCCAGGAAAATATTACCTATGCGCAAATTTCTTTACCTCACAGTTTTTATCAGCGGGCTTGTATCCCTTGCAATTGAAATGGCTGCCTCTCGCCTGCTTGGCAACGTCTTTGGAACCAGCAATTTGGTTTGGGCTGCCATTATCGGGCTCATCCTCATCTATCTTGCAGTTGGTTATTTTCTGGGTGGCTCCTGGGCAGATAAATCACCCCATTTTCGCACCCTGTTCTCCATTTTACTGGCTGCGGCAGTTGCCACAGCCATTGTTCCGGTTGTTTCCCGACCAGTGCTGCGCCTGGCAGCCAATGCTTTTGACCAGTTACAAATGGGAATATTGTTTGGGTCATTTACGGCTGTAATCATCCTGCTTGCGATTCCCATGACTCTCCTGGGAATGGCATCGCCATTTGCCATCCGCCTTGCCCTGCAGACAACCGATAACGCAGGCAGGATTTCTGGGCGTATTTACGCCATTTCTACATTTGGTTCGTTCTTTGGTACTTTTCTTCCCGTTCTGGTTTTAATCCCAACCCTGGGTACTTATCGTACGTTCCTGGTGTTGGCTGGGCTTCTGGCTTTAGTTGCAGTCTTCGGTTTAATCCTTACCAGTGGTAAACGCGCCTTGCCTGCGCTTGCAATCCCTTTACTCCTTTTTCCAATGCTTGCTGTATGGGGTTTACCGGGTGGAGATAAAAACTCCGCAGGTATCATTTATCAAACTGAATCAGGTTACAACTACATCCAGGTCCTTGAAAGCAATGATTACCGGTATTTACGATTGAATGAAGGCCAGGGAGTGCATTCTGTTTATCACCCTGACGTCCTTTATTATGGTGGTCCCTGGGAAATGGTGCTGGCAGCACCATTTTTTAGCAATACACCTTTTCAGGCAGAGTCAATCCAATCCATGGCTATCATAGGGCTGGCTGCCGGTACCACCGCCCGCCAGGCAGGTTATGTTTATCCGAATATTGCAATCGATGGGATTGAAATTGACCCGAAAATTGTTGCCGTTGGCAAGCAGTATTTTGGGATGGATCTGCCTTATCTGAACATCATCGTTCAGGATGGCAGGTGGGCACTCGAGCGGTTGGAGAAAACCTACCAGATAATCAGCGTGGACGCATATCGCCCGCCATACATACCCGCCCACCTGACCACGCAGGAGTTTTTCCAATCTGTGTACGAGCACCTGGCTGACGACGGTGTGATGGTTATCAATGTGGGCAGGGCACCCGATGACCGCCGCCTGATTGATGCACTTTCCAGCACGATTCTGACCGTTTTCCCTTCAATATATATCGTGGATTTACCCGGAACCTTTAACTCACTGATTTATGCCACCCACCAGGCAACCACCAGTCAGAATCTTTATCAAAACTATGATTTGTTGAAGAACTCGGAAAATCCTCCGGAATTACTTGTTACAACTGGAGCAGTCGCCATCGCCAGTCTGCAGCCTGCGCCAGAACCAGGACAGGTTTTTACTGATGACCTGGCACCAGTTGAATGGATTACGAACAATATGGTCCTGCGCTTTCTGCTTTCACCTGAGATGGAGAATCTGCAATGAAAATCGTTAAACTTATCGCTCGTTTATTGATTACCGTCTCCACTCCTTTTGTCTTTCTTATGCTGGCTGTTCGCCTTCTGCTCACCCCGGTTTTTCTGGAAGTGGAATACCGCACGCCAAACTTCCCTGCAGACCCGTATGGATTCACGATGGAAGACCGCCTTCAATGGTCGAAAGTATCCATTCAATACCTGGTCAATAATCAGGGCATCGAATTTCTCAGTACCAAACAAATAAATGAAGGAACACCACTATTTAATGCCCGTGAATTGTCGCACATGCTGGATGTAAAAATCCTTGTTCAACAAATGTTGAAAATTTGGATGGGAATCCTGGTATTCTGGCTGGTAACATTCCTGTGGGCATGGCGGGGACGATGGATGCGGGAGTATTTTCTGGCAGTTTCAAATGGCGGATGGTTGACACTTGCTGTTATTGTTACCTTGTTGATTTTCGTTGCCATTGATTTTGATGCCCTGTTTACAGCATTTCACCAGGTATTTTTTACCGGCGATACCTGGCTTTTCTATTTTTCCGATAATCTCATTCGATTATTTCCGATGCGATTTTGGCGGGATGCCTTTATATTGACAGGCGGATTGACTATCGGGCTGGCACTAATCTCAGCCTTGTCCCGTACCAGGTTAATTAAAAAGAAGGTGACCTAGGTCACCTTCTTTAATTTACAGGTTTTCCTATTTGGATTTTCCCTGGTTGGCTACTGCAGCAATTTTCTTTTCAATTTCGGATTGGTCACCCAGGTAATAGTGATTGAGGGGTTTTAAATCATCATCCAGCTCGTAAACCAGTGGTACACCGGTGGGGATGTTCAGCCCAACGATCGTCTCATCCGGCACATTATCCAAATACTTCACCAGTGCCCGCAGGCTGTTTCCATGTGCGGCAATAATCACCTTCTTGCCGGACTTGATGCTGGGGGCAATGGTTTCATGCCAATAAGGTAAAAATCGCGCCACTGTATCCTTCAGGCATTCCGTTAAAGGTAATTCTGCTTCCGAAAGTCCTTTATACCTCGAGGATCAGCCCCTGGATAACGGGGATCACTTTTTTCCAAAGATGGTGGCTGGATATCATAAGAACGCCGCCAGATGTGCACCTGTTCATCACCGTATTTTGCAGCTGTTTCGGCTTTATTCAAACCCTGCAAGGCACCATAATGCCGTTCGTTCAATCTCCATGAATTTACAATGGGCAGCCACATCATATCCATCACATCCAGGGCAAGCCATAGTGTTCGAATCGCTCTCTTCAAGACAGAGGTGTATGCCAGGTCAAATGTGTAACCGGCTTCCTTCATCAGCTTTCCAGAATTGCGGGCTTCTTCAACACCCTTTTCGGATAGGTCAACATCTGTCCACCCGGTAAACAGGTTTTCTTTGTTCCAAATACTTTCACCATGACGTAATAAAACTACTTTATACATAAAAACCTCCCAATCAGGTCTTAAGAATGTAGCGCAAGGAGCACTTGCGCTACATTATATCGAATTTTCAAGCAATTACAGTTATTACCGGACTGCTACTGGATTTTCCCTGTCCACAGATGGATCGAAGATATGGAAGTTGTCCATATTGAAGACTACCTGGACTGTGGAACCAATAGTGAAGCGGGTGCGAGGGTCAACCCGGGCGATGTAGGATATATCACCGCTTAACAGATACAGGTTGATTTCGTTACCCATCAACTCGGTCACTTCCACTTTTGTCTCTACCGGTGCGGCATGAATTCCAGGTGGAGAAAATTCCGGGTTGTGGATATCTTCGGGTCGAATACCAAAAATGACCTCTTTTCCAGCAAACGGGGCATACACGCTGAATTTCTCATCAGGTACTTTTACTGAAAATGCGCCGCAATCCACGAATAACTTGTTGTCTTCTTTCTTAATGTAGCAGGGAAGAAGTTCATGGCTGGTGAGCCGATGAAACCAGCAACAAACAGGTTATTGGGCTTATCGTACAGATTCTGTGGAGTATCCAGTTGCTGTAAAAGTCCTTTATTCATAACCGCGATACGGGTTGCCATGGTCATGGCTTCCATTTGGTCGTGGGTTACATAAATAAATGTGGTTTGCAGTCGATGATGCAGTTTACTGATTTCAGCACGAGTCTGAACACGTAATTTTGCATCCAGGTTGGAGAGTGGTTCATCAAACAGGAACACTTTCGGTTCACGCACAATGGCTCGACCAACTGCCACACGCTGACGTTGACCGCCGGATAGTTCGCGTGGTTTGCGTTTCAAAAGATGTTCAATGCCGAGAATCTTGGCGGCTTCTTCCACTCTGCGCTTGATGTCTTCCTTGGGTACATGACGAAGTTTCAGTCCAAACGCCATATTGTCATATACACTCATGTGGGGGTACAAGGCGTACGATTGGAAGACCATCGCAATATCGCGGTCTTTGGGAGGTATATCATTGACCACCCGGTCCCCAATTAACACTTCTCCATCAGTAATCTCTTCCAACCCTGCCAGGCATCGCAGCGCTGTCGTTTTACCGCATCCTGATGGACCGACCAGAACCAGAAATTCCTTGTCAACAATTTCCAGGTTCAAGTCGCTTAATGCAATTACATCACCGAATTTCTTTGAAACGTTTTTATAAGTAACACTTGCCATAACTTCCTCCTTCCGGAACGAATATAGTGAGTCTATTATACGGCAGACAATTAAAAAGAGCAACAATCTGCCTGTAGGATATGAGATTTTTCATTAAAACCTTAGGGAAATTCAAACCATATGTAGGTTGTATCCCTGCATAGATAATCGAACTATTTATGGTAAATGGTGGAATAAAGGATTGGCAAATAGCAATAAAAAACCCCCGCTATGCCGTGTGTGCTAAGTTTTGAACCTGCCAGAGCAGGTTTATCCTTCTTCGCAGCTCCGCCTTGGCTCGGGCCTATCGCGTCACTGTTGATAAGAGAGGACGGAAGTTTGATACTGTTGGCTCAAAACCGGTTGAGCAACATCACAAACACAGCAGGGTAACTTTTTTATACCACAAATTTTCAAGGGTGAACAGGATTTTATGAGAGCATGGACTGCTTGACGCATCCATGCTGGTAACTTATACTGGAACTGTCAATGGAATCCATACGTGCATTTATTGCCCTTCAATTGCCTGAGCAGGTTACGCATCAGCTCGAGCTTTTTCAAAACAAGATAAAAATTGGAGCGCCACGCGGATTGCGCTGGGTAAAACCGGAAAATATTCACCTGACTTTATCTTTTTTGGGGGATACACCCCGAACAAAAATTAGTCAACTGAAAGACCTGCTTTCCGAGGTTTCTGCAAAGCATTCTGAATTGCATGCCAGTTTCACCCAACTGGGTGCCTTTCCCAATCCTAACCGGATGCGGGTGTTTTGGTTGGGAATGGCAGCATCCCCGGAATTGACTACCCTTGCCCGGGATGTCAACCAGGCATGTAAGGCGTGTGACCTGCCTGGTGATGACAAACCATTTGTACCGCATCTTACCCTTGCCAGGTTACCGGATGGATTGAGTACAAAAGAACATGAACAAGCAGCACAATTATTGAAGTACCCGCTGCAAATAGACCAGAAAGAATTCCTCATTAAGAATCTGGTTATCTATCAGAGCGATCTGAAACCATCTGGTGCAGTATATACACCAGTGCATCTCTTCCAGTTGAGTTGCAAAAAGGAGGTAAAAACTGAATACTCTTGAAATAGCTCATTCCATCGTTGATACTTTGGAACAGAAAAAAGCAGAAAATATTGTATTAATGGATGTCAGCAAGGTAGTCCAATTTACAGATTATTTCATTATCTGCAGCGGCAGCAGTGACCGTATGCTCAAAAGCCTGGGTGATGCGGTATTGGAAGATACCCGCGCCAAGTTCAAGCTGCATGGAAAAATGGAAGGTCGAGCTGAAAACGGTTGGATACTCATTGACCTGGGTGATATTATCATTCATGTGTTTTTCCAGGACCAACGCAAATATTACGCACTGGAAGAGCTTTGGGAACAAGGCAAAATTATCGTCACAATTCAGTAATAAACATCCCCGCCTGAAGGCGGGGATTTTTTACTAACCAATTACGGCTAAAATTTGGGTGCTGTGTTCCGGTGGTTTTACATTTTCAAATACTTTTTCGATAATACCTTCTGGATTGATCAAATATGTCGTCCGGAATACACCATCATATTCTCTGCCCATAAACTTCTTAAGTCCCCAAACACCATACAATTCACAGACTTTGTGGTCTTCGTCCGCCAATAATGTAAACGGCAGTTGATACTTTTCTTTAAATTTGGCATGGGATTTGGGATTGTCAGGACTCACTCCTAAAATAGTGACACCTGCCTTTTGATAAGCGCTGTAATCATCCCGGAAATTACAGGCTTCGGTTGTACAACCCGGGGTGTCATCTTTAGGATAAAAATACAGCACCACCCATTTTCCCAGGTAATCGCTTAACTTTCTCTCAACTCCGGTTTCATCCAGGAGTGAAAAATCTGGTGCGGTTTGTTTTTCAGGTAAAATCATTTTTCCTCCAACATATTTATAATAATTATACCTTTCGGAAAAAACCTTTCCAATTTCTGTACAACGTTTGTATACATCATGGTTTACTCAACCAGTTCACCCATTCTTGTTGTGTCATAACCAGGCATCGCTGTCACTTTTTGCTGAAAGTCGGATTTTTTCATCATCTCAAAAACCGGCTTCAATAGACTGCTGGTCATAAATTCTTCAGGAATACACAGGTCATATCGTTCTTTATATAACGGGATGAAATCCAGTCCCAAAGCGCGTGCTGCTGCAGTTACTCCCAGTCCGCAATCCGCTCTGCCGGATGCAATTGCTGCAGCCACAGCCAGGTGGGTGTATTCTTCCTGTTCATACCCGCATACCAGGTTGGGATTTATGCCTTCTTCTTTCAGGTGGTAATCCAGCAATACCCGTGTTCCTGCTCCCCGTTGTCGGTTGCTGAATCGAACATCACTTTTTGCCAGGTCCTGGAGCGTGTGGATGTTTTTCGGATTACCAGGCAACATCATCAATCCTTGCTCACGTTCAACCCAGGTTACCAGCCTGACAGGTGTGTCTGGCAAGTATTGTGACACATATGCCTGGTTGTATTCACCCGTATCAGGGTCCAAAAGGTGGGTACCTGCCATATGAGTCTCGCCCCGTTTCACCGCCAGTAACCCTCCCAGGCTGCCCACATTGGCTGACACCAACCGACTGCCAATCTGTGCCAATTCCTGTGCCAGCAAATCCAGGCTCATGTCATGTGAGCCGATGCAAAAGATGGTGTTCTCCAATTCCTGTCGTGTGCGGTACAATCGCACTTTGACCTTCGAGCCGCTTTCCACACCCTGAACACCTTTGGGCAGAAGCATCAAACCATCAGCCCGAACCAGTGAAGTGATAACCCCTGCCCCCCTGGATAGCGGAGCAGCCAGCATGGTCTCACCCACCTTGCCAAGTACAACCCGGATAAAATCATCATCCCCGCCTGGCGATGTGACTTTTCGGGTAATCTTGGCTTCAATCTCCTCAGCCTGGAACGGCGGTAAACCCAACCAGCGCTGCAGTATGGGTCTCACAAATATTTCACCTGTCAGGGCTGACGAAACCGGGTACCCGGGAGTGCCAATTACCAGTGTATTTTTACCACTCGTCGAGTCCTTCAACATGCCTGCAATCACAGGATGTCCAGGTCTGACTGCCACACCATGAAATAAGATTTCTCCCACTTCGCTCACAATCCGGGCGGTAAAATCCTCAGAACCTGCCGACGATCCGGCATTCACAAGCACCAGGTCACACTCGGTGGCAGCCTGCAACACCTGGGCAGTTATTTTCTCGTAAATATCCGGCACAATTGGATAGCGCTTTGGCATTCCACCCCAACTGGCAACCTGCGCAGCCAGCACAATGGAGTTATATTCGATAATATCCCCTGGATTTACAGGTGTTCCAATCTCCACCAATTCAGTTCCTGTGGGTATGATTCCCACAACAGGTTTTTTCGCCACTTTAATTGAACCAAAACCTGCACCTGCAATCGCCCCAAGGTCTACCGGTCGAAGACTATGCCCGGCTGGGAGAACCAGTTGTGTGGCGACCATATCTTCACCCATCGGGCGTACATGCATCCACGGAGTCAGTGCAGCCCGTAAGCGGATAAATTGTGGAGTACGCGAAATAGCCTGCGGTTTACCCTCAGCATCCATTGGTTCCACCTGTTCAATGGGAACCACGGCATTCGCCCAACCGGGTAATGGGTCACCCGTGTCCACATACATCGCCTGGTCACTCATACGTAAATCCACCGGATGGGTTGGCATTGCACCCGAAGTATCCTCTGCCTCTTAAGGCAAACCCGTCCATGGCAGATGCATGATAATGAGGGGATGATATCTGAGCCCACATGGGTTCAACCAACACCCGTCCCAAGGCATTTTCATCAACAGGAATCACTTCATGTCCCAATACCTGCCACAAACCGCTTTTTTCCAGGGCGTGAATTATTGTATTCCAGGCAATATCCAGGGGAATGTCATGAAGGTATATATTGCTCATTGATGAACCTTAAAGTCAGAGGGGTAAAATGAAAACCTGCTCACCTGCTGCATATCCCGTCGCATCTGCAGGGATGTAAGCCAATCCGTCTGCCCGTGCAAGGGTAAATATCAGGCTGCTTTTGAAAAATATCGGTTCTGCCTGTAATACCTCCCCATCCTGTTTAAATTTACAGGTATCCAGTCCTCACGACCAGCCTGGGATGGGATATTGGTAGTTAATAAGGCATGATACCCTGCCATTGGCTGTTCAGCAGGCAGACCGGACAGATATGCCAGCAAACGAGTTACAAACAAGCGGGCAATCACGCTGGCACTGACGGGATTGCCGGGTAATCCAATCACCGGTTTTCCATCACATACCCCCATAATGGTCGGCTTTCCCGGTTTAATATTGATACCGTGCACCAACACACCAGGTTTTCCACAGCGGTTAACGATTTCCGAGGTCAGGTCTCTCGTGCTGGCGGAAGAACCTGCTGTGATAATCACCAAATCAGCCTCTTGAAGGGCTTGTTTTACAGCCTGTTCGAGCATATCAGGGTTATCGGGAATGATACCCATGACGTTTGGAATACCACCCCAATTTTCCACCAGCGCAGCCAGTGAATAACTGTTAATATCGCGCACCTGACCCGGTTTGGGTTGAATATCCGGGCTGACAACTTCATCTCCACTGGATAGAATAGCAACCCTGGGGAATGCATTCACAGCCAATGATTGAATACCCAGTGCCAGAAGCCCGCCAATTTGGGCAGGACCCAAACGAACACCTGCGGGAAACACCAACTCACCGGATTTTAAGTCCTCTGCTTTAAGTACAACATTTTCATTTATACCTACAGCGCGGTAAACCTCAAGGTCAATCGGCGGCATTAATTGCGTATATTCCAGCATGACAACCGCATCCGTGCCTTCCGGCAGCGCTCCACCAGTGTGAATTAATGCTGCTTGCCCGGTTTCCACCCGAAAACCAGGCATTGCTCCCATGGGCACTTCTCCAACCAGGCGGAAGAATGCAGGTAAAGTATCGCTGGCTCCAAATGAATCTGAAGCCTTGACAGCAAATCCATCAACCGTGCTGCGATGAAAGGTCGGGCTGTCTTCTGGAGACGCTATGGCAACATTCGTTACCCTGTTTATCGCAAATCTGGTTTCGATATTTATTGCTTCAGGTGAAGCAGGAGGCAGGTTTTTCAAAAGGAGCGTAAATGCTTCCCTGGGTTGGAGTAACGATAAGAATTCCGGCATGGTTATCCTGTAATCAACGTTATGATGACAAAATAGAGTGTGGATGCGACTGTCACAAAAGAGGTCAGACGCAATAACTGCCAGCGAGGTTTTGCTCCTGCAGTAATTTTCGCCATCTGTAAGATTTGAAAGAGTGCTATCGGGAGCGAGAGCAATGCCGGCCAGGTAATCGGCCAGGGCAGACCAGCAATCGCTGCTACTGCCACCAACAAATAGGCAGATAGCAGCAAGAAATTATGCCAAAAAGCCGCCCGCTGCCATCCAAGTCTTTCGAGAAGCATCCCGCGCTGCAAGAAACGCTTCTTTCCATAACCTTCAAACGACTGTGCCAGGTATAAAGCCAATAACAGTGCTGCCAAAGGAAATGTAAGCATGGATAACAGCCGGTTCATTTCACCAATCTGAAATGAGTATGCCAGCGCAGGTATCAATACTGCCAGTAAAACAGTCTGACTCAATTCACCCAGTCCAGAATAGACAAGCCGGAATGGAGGTACCCCATAGAAAATTGCGACCAGGAACGCAATTCCTAATAAGAGATAGGTGTTTACGGAAAGCCCATAGCGTATCATTAATAAAACAGTAATAACTGCACCTGTTGTCAGGGTTGTCAGGCTAGTAAGTAGAAAAAATTGGCGGGGAATCCGAATTAATCCTTCTGTTTCGGGTTCTGCTTCGATCATGCGTTTTCCTCTGGCAAGTACATCTATCTGGTCAAAATGGGCTCGCAGGTGTGTGCTGCTCAGTATTAGGAAAAATACGCACGCCAATCCCAGCCAAAAAATATTCCAATCGAGACCAGGTCCAAGGAAAATGATTACTGCAGCGCCGAGAAGATAAAAACCGGCACCACCTAATAATATCCACAGGCGCGAATAATATAAATCCATCCCAATATACTCGCAGGGTATTGCCGGGATTTATTTTCCATCATAAAAGACTGTATCCGCCATCAACATTGATTGTCTCACCGGTAATATATCCATTCCGAACGAGGAATAAAACTGTCTGAACAATATCATCCATGGTACCTGCCTGCCTGGCAGGTATCCTTTGGGTCAATTTGTCCCATTCCTCTGGCGTGGTATCCTGCAGAGGGAAGAATTAAGCCTGGAGCAACTGCATTGACCCGAATATTGGGTGCAAATGCCTTTGCACATAAACGAGTCACAACTTCCAGTCCGGCTTTACTGACCGAATACGCGCCATAATTAACCCATGCCTTGCCTGCTCCTGCGTCTGTCACATTAATAATTACCCCACCCTCTGCCATGATTTTTGCAGCCTCCTGGCTGCACAATAATGGTGCCCGCAGGTTGGTATCCAGGGTTTCATCCCATGATACCGGGTCAATTTCGCCCACTCGCTGCCGTACCATTGTGCTGGCAGAATTGATCAGAACCTTTAACTTGTACCCGCTTTCTGCAACTTGTTGAAACATGGCGTGAATTTGCTCCGGATTACTCAGGTCTGCAGCCAACAGGATTACCTTCCGACCAATATTCGCAATATCAGAAGCAGTTTTTTCTGCTTCCGCCTTGGATCTGTGAAAATGCAACCCGATGTCATAAGCCGTTCATTGCCAATCCAAGCGCAATTTCCCTCCCCAAACGGCGGGCAGCACCTGTAACGATAGCCAGTTCTGCATTGCTGTTCATCTTTGATTCCTTTCAATATTCTAACATTAAGAAGAACCTGCTGCCTGGTTCAATCTGGGTATAATCAACATCAACCTGGCAAAGAATGAGGAAAATGTGAAAACCCTCGCAACTGATCTGCCGATTACACTTCAGGATATACAGGCAGCCCATCAACGCATCAAACCGCATATCCTGCATACACCTCTGATTCCATCCCCCTATTTGAGTAAAATCTGTGGGCAGCAGGTCTTACTCTAAGCTTGAAAGCCTGCAGCCAACCGGTTCCTTTAAGATTTGGGGAGCCACCAACCGTTTGCTTCAATTAACTCCTGAAGAAAAAGAGCGCGGGATTATCACTGTTTCCAGTGGTAATCATGGAAAAGCAGTGGCATACATTGCTGCCAGGCTGGGTATCCCAGCGGTCATTTTTTTATCCACCCAGACTCCGGAAAACAAGATCGAAGCCATCCGAAAAAGTGGTGCAACCACCATGGTAGTTGGCGATTGTTATGATGATGCAGAAATTGCAGCCGTTGAATACGAAAAACAAAACAATTTGGTTCACATTCCGTCTTTTGATGACCTGCACATCATTGCAGGACAGGGGACGATTGCTCTCGAAATCGTAGAAGATGCTCCAGAAACCGGAAGTATTGTATTTCCATTGTCAGGTGGTGGCATGGGATCAGGTATTGGCATTGTTGCTAAAAGCAATGTCCCCTCCATTAAAGTAATTGGGGTTTCGATGGAGAATGCCCCGGTCATGGTTCGCAGCCTGGAAGCAGGAAAAGTACTTACGTTGCCGGAAGAACTTACGCTTGCAGATGGATTAAAAGGCGGACTGGGAATTGCCAATCAATATACTTTTTCTTTGTGTCAAAAGCTGCTGGATAACACTGTACTCGTCAGCGAAGACGAAATTGGTCTGGCTATCACATTTTTACTGAAAGAACATCATCTGATTGTGGAAGGCTCGGGTGCGGTTGGTGTTGCAGCAATCCTGGCAGGCAAAATCACCCCTGCAGAGCCAACCGCAATAGTTTTAAGTGGCAGTAATATTGATTTACCTGTATTGTGGAATTTAGCCGCTCGCTACTCAGGTCTTCTTTGATTCCATATCAAAGCCGGGAATGCGGGTTTTCCGTTCCATATACTTTAGTACTTCATTTAAAATAAATACCATAACAAGATAGACAACTGCCACTGCCAGGTAGCTGCCAATGGGATCATACGTAGTTGTGGCAGCCCGCTTTCCCTTTGCCATTAAATCCTGTACGGCAATCAGGAATACGATGGCTGTGGTCTTCAGCAAAGAAATCGGCTCGTTTGACCAGGCTGGTATCACAAGCCGGAGGGCTTGCGGCAGAATGACATATCGAATCGTATTCCAGCGCGATAACCCGATCGCCCTGCCGGCTGTCATCTGCGATTTACCAATCGCCTGGATTGCCCCCCGAAAGTATTCTGCCTGGTAAGCTGCGCTGTTCAATCCCAATGCCAGGTAAGCAGATATGGTTTGTGAAAAAGTAACTCCCAGTGAAGGCAAACCATAATAAATCAAAAAAAGCTGCACCAACAGCGGTGTACCCCGGAATAATTCAATATAACCAATCGCCAGGTAACGCAACCATTTTGGTCCATATACCCTTGCCAGCGCTAATCCCAAGCCCAAGCACAAACCCGATAACCAACCCGACAGCGGTCAGCTCCAGGGTTACACCTGCACCTTTAATGAATTCAGGCAAAAATCGCTGGAAAAAAGTCAACCAATCACTCATCTATTTTTCCGGTTTCTTTTTTCCCATAGAGCTCTGTGATTTTCCATAAAAATTCTCTGGTACGTTCAAATTTTGGCCGGTAGAATAAATCGTCTGGAGCACCTTCTTCCACAATACTGCCTTTTTCAAGGAAAATTATCCGGTCTGCAACTTCACGGGCAAAACCCATCTCATGGGTTACCACCAGCATGGTCATGCCTTCCAGTGCCAGCTTGCGCATCACCTCTAAAACCTCGCCAATCAACTCAGGGTCTAGCGCGGATGTCGGCTCGTCAAATAACATAATCCGAGGATCCATAGCCAGCGCACGGGCAATGGCTACCCGCTGCTGCTGCCCACCGGAAAGCTGCCCAGGGTAGTGGTCAGCCCGATCCGCCAAGCCCACCCGCACCAATTCCTGCATCGCTTTGTCATGTGCATCCGCAGGTTTCATGTGCTTCACCTTGGTCAGTCCAAGTTTCACATTTTCAATTGCCGTCAGGTGGTTGAAAAGCAGGAAATTCTGAAAAACCATTCCAATATGCTGCCGGATTTTATCAGGATTACAATCTTTACCGGTTATTTCTTCGTCATCCAGCCAGATTTGCCCTTCATTTGCCCTGGTCAATAAATTGATACAGCGTAATAAGGTGCTTTTACCAGTTCCGCTGGGTCCAATTATGACAATCGTATCCCCTTCGTTGACCGTCATGTTGATATCATGAAAAATGATATTATCACCATACTTTTTGGTGAGATTTTTAACGGTAAGGATTTGTTTTGCCATTCATTTTCTCCCAAGTTATGGATTGGCTGGAATGCGGATACGTCTTTCCAATCCATCCAACAGTCGGTTGGTGATAAATACCAGGACAAAGTAGATAAGTGCCGCGGTCGCATATGCCAAGAAGGGCTCCTGGGTGCTGGCACTGATGAGCTGAGCACGGCGTAAAATTTCCGGTACACCCAGCGCATATACCAGGGATGAATCTTTGATAACAATTGCTGCTTCATTGGACCAGGGGGGATTGCAAGACGTAATGTCTGTGGCAGAATAATATTTACAATGGATTGAAACCTGCTCATCCCAATTGCACGGGCAGCCATCATTTGTCCCCCGCTGACGGATAATATCGCACCGCGGATGATTTCAAGTTGATATGCGCTGCTGACAATTCCCAGGGAGATTGAGCCCGCCCAAAATGGCGAGAGGTTGATGCTGCCCGACATCACGAAATACAAGATAAACAAAAGCACAATCGGTGGAATTCCCCGCATGACCGTGCTATAAAGCGTCATTATCCAGGAGAGGAATTTACCGCCATACACATGCAATAATGAAAAGATAAGTCCAAATAATAAACCCAGCGGTAAGGCGACAACAGTTACCGCCAGGGTATATGCGGTGCCTGAAGCAATGTATTGCAGGAATTTGGCAACATCCAACGCCTATTTACTCCTCAACAGGATGATTCTTGCGGCTCTTACCCCTGGTTTGCGCTGGAAAAACTTGAGGGGATAATAATCTCACTTGAGATGAATGATAATTATTATCCCCTGTATAAACGTTGTTTAATTACTCAGAAAAGTACTTTACTGCAAGGTCATCAATGAAACCTTCGCCTTGCAGCTCTTTAATAATTCGATTTACTTCCGCCTGCAGCTCGGCATCACCTTCCGGCATGACAATATTGACCGGTCCAGTGGAAAGCACACCGTGATAAACGACTTTCATCCCGCCAAATTGTTTCACAATTGCCTGTGCAGGAACGTAATCTGCCATCAAAACATCGATACGCCCGGCTTGCAGGTCAAGTGCTGCCTGGTCCACTCGCTCATAGCGGAACAAGTTGGCTTCTTCCATTAATCCCGCCCCAACCAGCGTGTCGGTTAACCAGCCATCCTGGGTGGTTCCGGATTGCGCACCAACTTTGTACGCAGCAACATCTTCGGGGTTTGTCAGGTCACCTGTGAAGCTCTCAGCAACTACAAATGCATCTTCAGATGTGTAGTAGGCATCCGAGAAATCAACCATGGTATCGCGTTCTTCATCATAATTGAAGGCGGCAATAGACATGTCGATTTTGCTTTCCTGAACTGCAGCAATCAGGCTGTCAAATGGCATATCTGACCATTCAACTTCAACACCCATCCGCTTGGCAACTTCGGTCATCAATTCGACATCGAAACCCATCATCGTGCCGGCTTCATCCACAAACTCAAATGGCGGATAGTCAGCCGAAGTTCCCACGACAACCTTGCCAGCCTCTTTGATTTTATCCAAATGAGTAGGCTCTACTACGGGTGCTTCCGTTGGTGCTGAAACAGGTTTACACCCCATCAACGTAATTGCAAGCATTAGTAATACTACGACAAAAATCAGGCGTTTCATCATTTTCCTCCACGTTTTATAGTACGGATTGTGATTGGTCTAATAATTATATACCAACTTCAGATTTAATTAATCTTTAACAATTCAATTTTGGAAGTGCATTTTTGGATTTAGTTGGAATAATATATGCGTGCAAACTCCATTTTTTGACTTTTAAGTCAAACTATGCTATTCTTGCCCTGAGCAATCCATATAAACAGTCAGGTGTGAATGCAGCGCGAACGAGTTTCCGAAAATGTTTACTGGTTTCAAAGCGAAGTGTATGCCCAGGTGACCGCAGGTGTTATCACTGGTCCACAATGGGCTGTGGTAATTGATACCCTTGCCCTGCCGGAAGAAACCCTGGCAATGCGGGCATATATTGAAGAAGAACTGGCAGTGCCGGTTCGTTATGTCATTAATACCCATTACCATGCAGACCATTGTTGGGGTAACTGCTTCTTCCCCAATGCAACCATTGTTTCCAGCCAGGCAACCCGCAATACCTTATCCATGCGGGCACCGGCAGCATTGGAAGCCGCCCGAAAACAAAATTTATCGTTCCGCCAGGTAAAACTGGTTTTACCCCAAATGACCTTCGACAGTGGTGATCTTTCTCTGCGGGTTGGAAAAAAGAATCTCATCCTCATGCCTGCACCCGGTCACAGCCAGGATGGGATTATGATTTTTGTGGAAGAAGACCGTGTTCTGTTTGCCGGCGATTCTTTCATGCCTTTACCCTATATCGTTGACGGCAATCTGGATGACCTGTCCACCACTATCAAGCATATAGGCAAAATGGGTTTGGAAAATATCGTCCAGGGACATGGAGATATCATCCTGCGCGGTGAAATCGATGATTCTGTTAAAAGAGAACCTGGCTTACCTGGTTGCCATTCGCAAGGCAGCCAAAGCTGCCTCCCGCCGGCGTGACCCCGAAGAAGAACTGGAAAAAGCAGACATCGAAAGCTGTGGGAAGAGCCGGGTTTATCTTGCCGGTTTGGCTGGAGAGCTCCACCGCCGCAATCTTAAAAGCCTGTTACGTCAGTTCAGTGTAGAAGAAGATACACTGACTATCTAACCCCGTTTTTGTAATTTCGCCCGTAACCCAACCGCCCTCTCAGTGCCATCTTTCAGGCGCTGCAAGTTTGGCTTTAATGCAATGATGACTATTCCACTGGTTACCAATCCATAGAGAATGTATTGCCATGGGGAATCCCAGAAAAAGGTGCGTACCGCAAATATCAGGGTGGCAAAAACCGAAACACTGATCGTGGTTATCGAGGCATACCCCACCAGGATGTAAACCAGTACTCCCAACGGCAGGATAATTAATCCACTCTCTGGCCATAGTGCAATCGCACCACCCAAGGCGGTTGCGCCGCCAGCGCCACCCCGCAACCGGAATTTACCATTTTCAAGGCGTTCAGCCAGAAAAATGGAATAGTTATGACCAACGATGGCTAATATCGCTGCAGCCACTCGCAGCCAGATGTTATCCGGTGCCAGCCAGCTCACAATCCAACCAGTGGCAACACCTTTAAGAATATCGAAAACACCAGTCAGGATTCCAGCACCCAATCCAGCCACACGCATGGCATTTGTTCCACCAGTGCGCCCACTGGCAAATAAACGAATATCCTTACCCGTGAATATCTTTACAATTACCAATCCAAAAGGGATTGCCCCTAGCAAGTAGGAGAGCAGCAAAGCAATGATGATGTCGATCATACAGATAAACTCCTATACACTGACTAACACACTTATCTCTATGAGGTTGCGTTATTGGTTGCAACTGCAATGGGAACCTCGATTACATCCTTCCCAGAAATCTGAAACGCTCGCGGATACCACTGCCCATGTTCTTTTGCCCATATCAGGGTGACACTACCAGGATAATAAAATAAGGAAATGTCGGTTTCAGACGGTACAGGTGGACCGCTGGGATGTGAGTGAAAGATACCGGTAATTTCCAGATCATTTTCATCAGCCCAAATTAACACATTCAATTGTTCTTGCGGATTCATCCGGAAGCGCATTGGGCTGTGGAATTCATTTTCCACGGCAAATACCCGGTTGACCTGACCATTTTTTCCAACCAGCAACCCGCAGGCTTCTTCCGGGTAACAGGATTCAATATGCTGCAGCATCTGAACCAGGTGTTCGGTTTGTAAAACAATGGGTGACAACCCTGAAGCATTCATAACTGAAAAATCGCCAACCCCCAGATGAGAGCCAGCATTATGCCTGGTTCCAGCCACAGATTAATACCTGCCCGGGATTTTTCCAGACCGCTTGCCAGGCTGGTAATCGAATATGCGCTGCCCGTTAAAATCAGTCCAAATGTCAGGGGCGGGATTGGCAGGTAGTGCAGCCCTACCGCAAGCTGCCCAACTACCATCGCAATTCCAATAGACCAGGCAAAACACCAACGACCATTTAATCGCAAATACAGGGTACGCAGACTTACCAGAAAAATAGCAACCACGATAATTGGCAGCAGCAGATACAACCGCAAACTGGCAGAATCAATTGCAATGGTCAGGATGAGAAAAAGCGCCAGTGAAACAGCAATCAAACCCATCATGGCGGGAATGTGACGCGCATCTGATAAATCTACGATGATGTATTCCGCGATATAAACCAGTACCAGCAGCACCATGCCCAATGCAAATAAGATCCACCACTGGGGACTTAAGCGTAAAGTATTCAGTGTTACTCCCAATGCCCAGGCTGTCATGGCTGGGATAATCCAATACTGAATAGTTCTTTGGCGTTTCAATCCAGGATGGTCGCGCAACAACCAGTCTGCCCCCAATCCAGCCAGACCGGCAACCAGCAAGGCAACCAGTGACGCAAAATTGAGTTGAAAGGGGTATGCTAATCCCAAAAAGCGCAGTGTAACCGTTTGCATGGGCAGGTTGACCAGTTGTGCCAGGGCGTATACCAGGAACAAAATGGCTGTTACCACGCTTAACCGGTCGAGGCTGGGTAGATGGGTGCGTTCATCCATATCTTCATTTTACCTGCCTATCAACTGGCTTTCAAGTCAACCTGGAGAACTGAGATACACCTTTCAACCATGCCCTGTCTGACATGGTACAATTATTGTTTGTATGAACCAACAAGAACAATCCACACTTCCAACACCACCAAGGTTGATACCTACATTAACTGCAGGTTTCAACATGATAGCCAATCACATATACATACTCTTGCTGCCCATCGCACTGGACTTGTACCTGTGGTTTGGTCCTCATTTGCGCATTAAATCCTTGATGGAACCCCTGCTCTTGGAAATGCAAAAGCAGTTCACCGCCTTCTCACAAGTCCAAATGGGAGAAGCGATTGAAGTTGCCCAGCAGGTTTGGATAGATGTTTTGGATCGTTTCAATCTCTTCAGTCTTGTTCGAAGTTATCCTGTGGGTGTTTTCAGCCTGTTTTCCAATACTCCTCCATCAGAAACGCCTCTGGGTATTCCAGCCTTCATAGAAGTACCCACGCTTGGTGGTGCTTTTCTCTATTGGCTAGTGCTTTCGATGATTGGTTTACTCCTCGGTACGATTTTCTTCCGTGAAATCGCCCGCTGGACAGGTCAAGGATTGCTCGACCACCACTTGCGTCCTGCCAGTTGGCACTATACCCAGACGCTCCTGCTCACACTGGTTTTGATGGTGTTCGTCATTTTTCTTACCATTCCGCTGCTTTTATTATTTTCCTTTGTGACCCTTGTCAGCCCGATGCTGGCTCAGATTGTACTGTTCATAATCAGCATTTTCCTGCTCTGGCTGCTGGTACCCATGGTATTTTCACCGCATGGAATTTACTTTAACCAGCAGACTGCCCTGGCATCCCTTCTCACCAGCGTCCGATTGGTACGTTTTCATTTGCCTGGCACGGGATTGTTCATCATGCTCATCTTCTTAATTGGTGAAGGACTTAACGTTATCTGGCGTTTTCCACCTGCATCCAGTTGGATGGCAATCATCGGTGTTTTGGGTCACGCGTTTATTTCGACTGCCTTACTGGCAGCCAGTTTTATCTATTATCGAAATGGTTTGATCTGGATGCAGGCTCGCTTGCACCAGGTTTCCAAACCTGCACCAGAAACAAATGGGAGGACTTTGTGACATTAGAACCTAACGCTCACTATTCGGCAAGCGATATTACCGTTTTGGAAGGTCTGGAAGCGGTTCGCCGTCGCCCGGGTATGTATGTGGGTGGAACTGACCAGAAAGCATTACACCACCTTGTATATGAAGTGGTGGATAACTCAATCGATGAAGCCCTGGCTGGGGTTTGTGACCGGATCAAAGTCACCATCCATGAGGATTCCAGCGTCACCGTCGAAGATAATGGGCGCGGCATTCCGGTTGATATTCATCCCGAAAAGAAAAAGTCAGCGCTCGAAGTGGTAATGACCATTTTGCATGCTGGCGGGAAATTTGGCGCTGGTTCTTATAAAGTTTCTGGCGGTCTGCATGGTGTGGGCGTTTCAGCAGTCAATGCTCTTTCCGAGTGGTGCGAAGTTCGTGTCCGCCGGGATGGGTTGATTTACTTCCAACGCTATGAGCGCGGCCGACCCATTGAACCTGTTAAAGAAATTGGCAAGACCGATCCTAACGACCATGGCACAACCACCACTTTCCGCTTTGATACCGAAATATTCAAAGGCGAATTGGATTTCCGCTTTGATACCCTTACCCAGCGCTTTCGCGAAATGGCATTTGTAACCAGCAAAGTACATCTCAACCTGCTGGATGAACGCAGCCATCGCGAAATGACCTTCTACTTTGAAGGCGGCATTAAATCCTTTGTACGATATCTCAATCGTGACCGTGAAGTGCTGCACCCGGTTGTTTATGCCAGCAAGGAAATTGATAATATCGGCATTGAAGCAGCCGTTCAATTTACCGATGCATACTCTGAATCGATTTACTCGTTCGCCAATACCATCAACACCATCGATGGCGGAACCCACATGACCGGTCTGCGGACTGCCATTACCCGCTCGATCAATGACTATTCCCGCCGCTCTGGCTTGCTAAAGGATGCAGACCCCAACTTCACCGGTGATGATACCCGGGAAGGTCTGACTGCCATCGTCAGTATCAAGCATCCCGACCCCCAGTTTGAAAGCCAGACCAAAGTCAAACTCATGAATCCTGAAGTACAGACCTATGTACAGCAGGTGGTCGTTGAGCGCTTCAATACTTACCTGGAAGAAAATCCGTCAGAAGCCAAAGCCATCATTCAGAAATGTCTCACTTCTGCCCGAGCCCGCGATGCAGCCCGCAAAGCACGTGACCTGGTAATCCGGAAATCTGCGCTTGAAAGCCTGACCCTGCCGGGAAAACTGGCAGACTGCTCCGAGCGCGATTCCAACAAAACCGAGTTATACATCGTGGAAGGTGACAGTGCTGGTGGTTCAGCCAAACAAGGCCGCGACCGGCATTTTCAAGCCATTCTGCCCTTGCGCGGCAAAATCCTCAACACCGAGCGTGCCCGCCTGGACAAGATTCTGGGTAACAACGAAGTCAAGTCGCTTATCTCAGCCATTGGTACCGGAATCAGTGATACCTTTGACCTGACCAACCTGCGTTATGGTCGCATTATCATCATGACCGATGCAGACGTGGATGGCTGCATATCCGTACCCTGCTGCTGACCTTTTTCTTCCGTTACATGCCATCGTTGATCGAAGATGGTCACATGTACATTGCCCAACCGCCGCTATATCGGATTTCGCATAAAAACAACATCCGCTATGCCTATACGGATGCAGATAAAGACCGCATTTTGAAAGAGTTGGGTGCAAACGCTGATAAAGCCAGCATCAGCCGCTACAAAGGTTTGGGTGAGATGAACCCGCAGCAGTTGTGGGAAACCACCATGGACCCGGCTGCCCGCACCCTGTTACAGGTCTCGATTGAAGATGCAGCTGCTGCCGATCATACTTTTGATATGCTGATGGGCGCTGCCGTTCCCCCGCGTACCCGCTTTATCCAGACCCACGCCCGTGATGTGCGCAACCTGGATGTGTAGTTGTCACTGCGAGCGCAGCGAAGCAGTCTCCTTCTCTTTTTCGTCACCCTGAGCACAGTCAAGCTGTATCGCTTCGGAACACCACAGTGTAAGATGGTTCACTTCGCTCAACATGACAGGTCGGTATTGTCACTGCGAGCGCAGCGAAGCAGTCTCCCTCTTTTTGTCACCCTGAGCGCAGCGAAGGGTCTTGCATCTGAATTTATATCCCCGAGGCGAGATGTTTCGCTTCGCTCAACATGACAGGTTGTTGCTGTCACTGCGAGCGCAGTGAAGCAGGCTCCTCTTTTTTCTTGTCACCCTGAGCAGTAGCGAAGGGTCTATGTACTGAATTAAAATCCCAATGCAAGATGTTTCGCTTCGCTCAATATGACAGGTCGGTGTTGTCACTGCGAGCGCAGCGAAGCAGTCTCCCTCTTTTTTTCGTCACCCTGAACGCAGTGAAGGGTCTCGCCTTGATTTATTCCCCCACCCTCACCACCAACGCTTCATTCCCCAACAACCGCAGGGCATTGCCCTTCAACGGCTCCATTGACTTCCTTTTGCTCGATAGCAGCAAATTCCAGTTCCGACCCGCCAGTTCACTTCCTAGAAACAAACGCAAGGGTCGGCGGCTGAAATTGAGCGCCACCAGGATCATCTCATCCTGCGTCTGGCGCAGGTATGCCATCAAGGATTGCGGTTCGAATGTCAATGGCATGTAAATACCTTCAAGCAAAGCCGGGTGTTCTTTGCGAAGTCGGATTAATGTACGGTAAAAGTTGAACAGCGAATCCGGGTCATCCTTTTGGTTTTCCACATTTCGAAAAACATAATCCGGATGCACTGGCAGCCAGGATTCACCATTGCTGAAACCCGCCTGTGGGCTTTCATCCCACTGCATCGGGCTGCGGCATGCATCCCGGGTTGGGAATACGGGAATAATAGCGTTTTCCTGGCGGGTCCTGGATTTTGGAATAAGGTACCCGGATATCACGCATCCCAATCTCTTCCCCGTAATACAAGTATGGAGTTCCGCGGGCAGTCAGCAGCAATGTCGCCGCAATTTTATTCCGGTCATCCTTCTCTCCGCTGTGATAGCGGCTGGCGGACCGCGGGTTGTCATGGTTATTCAAGACCAGTGTCGGCCAGCCATCCTCCGGCAGCGCATTTTCCCAGCGCTGGATGGCAGCCTGCATTTTTCCTGCATCAAATGGACAACTCAACAGCTCAAAATTAAACTGAAGCCTGCAGCTTATCTTTGCCGATATACTTGGCAGCCTTTTCCGGTCCTGACAGGAATGTTTCACCAACCACGTAACTCTCCGGGTTTTCACCAGTCACAGCCCTGATTTCCTCCACCACTCCCATCATCTCCGGTTGATCGGTGTCGTACAGGTGCTCCTGGCTCTCAAATGGGCGGATGCCTATTTTCCTGGGATTGTCCCGAAATTGCTCGTCTTTAAAAAACTGGTTGAAAACGTCCAGTCGGAATCCATCCACGCCGCGTTCCATCCAAAAGCGAAAGACATCCATAATGGCGTTTCGCACCTGCGGATTGCGCCAGTTTAAATCTGGCTGCTGCGGGCAAAACATGTGGTAGTAATACTGCCCGCTGTTTTTGTCATATTCCCATGCCCAACCGCCGAACATGGATGCCCAGTTGTTCGGTCGCTTTCCTCCGGCTTTTCCATCCCGCCAGATGTACCAATCCCGCTTGGGATTGTCGCGGCTGCTGCGGCTTTCTACAAACCAGGAGTGCTGGTCAGAGGTATGATTTACGACCAGGTCGGCAATCACACGGATACCCCGCACATGGGCTTCGCAAATCAGGGTATCATAATCCGCCAGGCTGCCAAACAAGGGGTCGATATCGCAATAGTCGGTCACATCATACCCAAAATCGACCATGGGCGATGGATTGACGGGTGAAAGCCAGACGGCATCCACACCCAATTCTTTAATGTAATCCAGTTTGGAAATGATACCCTGAAGGTCCCCCACACCGTCTCCATTGCTATCGGCAAAGGAACGCGGGTAAATCTGGTAAATCACGCCATTTTTCCACCAGTGCGATACTGCTGCCATGAGCGCCTCCATGTTCAGGAATTATTTTAACACACGGAGTGAAAACCAGGTTCAGGTGAAATAATCCAACTCTATTCTTCATTTCAAATGTCAAAACGGATATCCCGGTTGGTGATGGAATAAATTCACGCCTGGCTTGATTAACCCTTGACGATATGGTATATTTAGAACGTAACAGAAAGTCAATATTGTGCGCATCGAGAAGTGGGCAACCCCCACTTTTCTGCATAATAAACCAGACAACAGTTAAAATATCAGGTGGAGTAAGCAAGGGATGAAGAACGAATTCTTTCTAGCGTTCAATGAAGTAATTGAAGAAAAAGGGCTGCCAAAAGAGATCATTCTCCAGGCACTGGAATCAGCTCTCGTTTCAGCCTATCGCCGCGAGGTGAATGCATCGGCTGGTCAAAACGTCGAAGCCAAGATTGATCCTGAAACGGGCGACATGTCCATTTTCGCCGAGAAGGAAGTGGTTGAAGATGTTCAGGACCATCGCACCGAAGTTCTTCTGGAAGAAGCCAAAAAGATAGATCCAGAGGTAGAACTCGGTGGTATGGTCATGGTGGACAGCACCCCATCCAATTTGGGTCGGGTTGCCGCCCAAACCGCACGCCAGGTAATTCAGCAACGTATCCGTGATGCTGAGCGCCAGGCACAGATGACCTACTACCAGAAGGAAGTTGGCGAAATCATCAGTGGTGTGATCCAGGCAGTCAATGCCCAGGGACTTACCATTGGATTGGAATTGCGCGCTGAAGGTACCATGATGCGCAAAGACATGATTCCTGGTGAACGGTTCCATATTCATGACCGCACCCGTGCCCTGGTTGCAGAAGTAAAAGACAGCAACCGTGGTCCGCAAATCATCCTTTCCCGTACCCATCGTGACTTTTTACGCCGCTTGCTCGAAACCGAAGTACCTGAAATTTATCACGGCGTGGTGGAAATTCGTTCAATCGCCCGTGAGCCTGGCGAACGCGCCAAAGTTGCGGTATCTGCCACCCAGCAGGGCATTGACCCGGTGGGTGCCTGCGTGGGTATTCGTGGTGTCCGTATTCAAGCCATTGTGCGTGAATTGCATGATGAAAAAATCGATGTAATTGAATGGAACAATGACGCAGCCCTGTTCATTGCCAAAGCCATCAGCCCTGCCCGTGTAGTGGGTGTTTACCTGACGGATCGTTCAGCATCCAGCAAAACTGCCACCGTGGTTGTTCCCGAAGACCAGCTCAGCCTGGCAATTGGTCGTGACGGGCAGAATGCCCGCCTGGCAGCCAAGTTAACAGGTTGGAGAATTGACATCAAGAGCCTTTCAGAGGCTGCTTTCGATGCCTATGGCCGCTTACGTGATGATGAAAGCCTGGAAAAACTGGCTGAAGCGGAAAAAGATTTCCTGCCGGTACTGGATACCATCCTGGCGAAAAAAGCCGATGGACGCCCGCTTACTCCTGAAGAATACGACCAGATGGCTCGTTTTGTAGACCGGGTGAATCCCGCCGTGTTGCAATTCATACCAAGGTAATTGAAGAAACACAACTTATCGAGCAGGAATTCCGCAGTAAACTGCCCGAGCGTATCTTCGAGCTTAATATCCTCGACAGCGGTCTGGCAGAACATGTCAACAACTTGCTGCAAGAAGCCGGGTACGCTACGGTTGGTCAACTTGCCATGCAGGTTAAATCCAACCCGGACAAAATTTTCCGCATCAACGGTATTGGACCAAAAGCACTGGCAGATATCACAAACCTGGTCGAAACCCTGGAAGCCGAAATGATTCCTGCTGAAGTGGAAGTTGAAGAACCAGTCACAGTTGAAGTTATCCAGCCCGAAGGTATAGACGCAGTTGAGGTGATAGAAACTGTAGAAGAACCTGTTGCCCTTGAGCCGGAAGTGGCTGTTCCAGTGGTGGAAGAAGCTGCTGCAGAAGTTGATTTTGTTGAAGAATTTACTTCTCTGGATGAAATTTTCACCCTCAAACCCGAAATGCTTGAAGGTACCAAGGCAGTTGAAGAGGAAGATGAATCCGGAACTGCTGGACAAAAGGCTGAAGCAGGCAAGAAGAAGAAAAAAGTCCACAAAGAAGTGGAATATGATCCCGATCGTGACCTGACATATGCCCGCAAGAAACATAAAAAGGGTGATGAAGGCGAATGGGACTGGTAAAACGAGGTAAGAAACGGTAATTAAGGACGTGACAAAACCAACCAGAAAAAGAGGAAAACACATTCCGCAGCGAACCTGCGTGGGCTGCCGCGAGGTTTTACCAAAACGAACGCTCATTCGTGTGGTTCGCACTCCTGAGGGAGTGATGGTAGACCCAACCGGTAAAAATGCCGGAAGAGGTGCCTATGTGCACGACCGACCGGCTTGCTGGCAAAAGGCTCTCAAAGGAGCCCTGGCAGCAGCCCTGCGGACAGAAATATCCTCGGAGAGCCGGTTGCGGTTGGAAGAGTTTGCAGCGACATTATCAGAAGAAGTTGCCACTCAAGTGCAGCCATCTGGTGAAGACAAATGAATCCTCGCTGGTGGTTGAAAGAGATAGAAAATTTTCTAATTACACCCGTTTGAAACCTCACCGGAGCACATTAATATTGCCCCGGGAGGAAAGCAGAAACGGGATTTTTACTCGGGGCAATTTTACAGGAGGTGCAGGATGGATGATAACGGGAAGAAGACAGTAACACTCCCTTACAGCTTTACAGTTAGAGAATTGGCGCAGCGCTTGGAAGCCAGCCCCATTCAAATCATCAAAATTTTGATGACCAATGGAGTAATGGCAAATATTAATCAACAGGTAGATTTTGACACATCCGCAGTTGTTGCCAGTGAATTGGGCTTCGAAGCATCTCTTGAAGTTCCGGAAGTTGAAGAAAAAAAAGAAGTTGGCGAAGTACCGCATTGGCGCCAGTTAATTGCCAATGAAGATTCCTCCAGGCTGGTTACCCGACCCCCGGTTGTCACCATTCTTGGTCACGTTGATCATGGCAAGACCACCCTGCTGGATGCAATCCGGCATACCGAGGTTGCAGCCGGAGAGGCAGGTGGAATCACCCAGCACATCGGCGCATACCAGGTAGAGCACAAGGGGAAACTCATTACATTCCTCGATACCCCAGGTCATGCGGCTTTTACTGCCATGCGTGCCCGAGGTGCCCAGGGTGCAGATATCGTCATCCTGGTAGTTGCAGCCGATGATGGTGTAATGCCACAAACCCGTGAGGCTATCGCGCATGCGCGTGCTGCCCGGGTTCCGATTATCGTCGCATTGAATAAAATTGATAAACCCTCCGCCAATCCTGAATTTGCCATGAAACAACTTGCAGATAACGAACTGGTGCCCGATGAATGGGGTGGAAATACCATGGTGGTTCCGGTGTCAGCCAAGCTGCGGACTGGATTGGAAGATCTGCTGGAAGCAGTTTTATTGGTAACCGAAAGCACAGATATTCAAGCCAATCCCAAAGGCAAAGTCATTGGAACCGTGATTGAAGCCCGCATTGAAAAAGCTAAAGGTGTCATGGCAACCCTGCTGGTGCAAAATGGCACGCTTTCGATGGGTGATGTTGTCATGGCTGGTAAAGCCTGGGGCAAAATCCGCGCCATGTTCGATTTTCGCGGCAAAAAATTACAAAAAGCCGGTCCATCCACCCCTGTCCAAATCATGGGATTATGTGACGTGCCGGTTGCTGGTGATATTTTCCAGGTATTTCCTTCAGAAAAAGAAGCCCGCGCACTGATAGAAAGCGAGAAAATTCAATCTCAACAGGCTGCGGCATCCATTCCCAAAGCCACGCTCGAAGAGCTTTTTAATAAGTACGAGGCGGGCGAAGTTCAAGAGTTACGCCTGGTACTCAAAGCAGATGTTCAGGGTTCCCTGGAACCGATTGTAAAATCGCTGAAAGAGATAAAAGAAACCCGGATTACGGTTAACATTTTGCATGCAGAGGCAGGCAATATTACTGACAGCGATGTCATGCTGGCGGTTGCTTCCAAAGCCATTGTGATTGGATTCAATGTGCAGGCTGATGTTGCAGCCCGCCGCCTGGCAGAGACGGAAGGCGTATCCATCCGCATGTACGAAATCATCTATCGCCTGACTGAAGATATCGAGAAGGCGTTAAAAGGCATGCTGGCTCCGGTCAAGAAGGAAGTTACCATTGGCAAAGCCGAAGTGTTGGAGGTGTTCCGCATTACCAAGGTTGGAACAATCGCCGGCTGCAAAGTAACCCAGGGTGAAATTCGCCGCAATGCCAAGGTACGGCTGGTTCGCAAGGACGAGAAAATTTATGAAGGTGAGTTATCTTCATTAAAACATGAAAAGGATGATGTAAAAGACGTCCGCCAGGGTTTTGAATGCGGCATGGCATTCAAGGGCACCAATGATATTGAAAAAGGCGACATCATCGAATGCTATATTATGGAGCAGTCCAGCGAGTAGAATGCGCTAGACGAAAAAAGGAGAAAGCCCATGCCTTCACAAATGCGATTACAGCGAATTGAAAGCAGAATTCGCGAAATAATGTCTGAAATGCTCATCCGTGAAGTAAGTGACCCGCGCCTAAGCGGCATTTACATTACGGATGTTGATGTTGATCGGGAACTGGCATATGCGGATATTTACGTTTCAGCCATCGAGGGTGTCGAACGCTCCAAAGAAGTGCTGGAAGGTTTGGAAAGTGCCAGCGGATTTTTAAGACACGCCTTGGCTTCCAAAATCCCTCTGCGCACCTTCCCCCGGTTGCGGTTCCGTTGGGATCCAACACCGGAAAAAGCAGATAAAATTGACAGGCTGATATCTTCATTAAAAGATGATGGGAATCCTCCAACCAAGTAAGCATGGATATTGAAACTTCCCAGAATGATTCGTTCGAGGATACAAACTGCCACCCATGTAGTGGTAACTTCTCATATCCGCCCGGATGGTGATGCCATTGGAGCAGTATTAGGTCTTGGTACTGCCCTGCTGGATGCCGGCAAACAGGTTCAGATCGTTCTGTTGGACGGGATTCCTGCTAATTTCCGCCATCTGCCAAACAGTCAACTCGTCACCCATAAAATTCATGGGGAGTATGATTTATCCATAGTGCTGGATTGCTCCGATTTGAAGCGAACAGGTGGTGTTTTTGGCGAAGAAAAACCTCAAATTAACATTGACCACCATGTAACTAATGAAAATTTTGCCCATATTAATTGGGTAGAGCCTGAAGCTGCAGCAACATGCGAAATATTAACCGTTATGCTGCCAAAATGGGGACTGGAAATTTCCCAGGCTGTGGCAACTGCCCTTCTTGCGGGTATTGTCACAGATACGATCGGGTTTCGCACATCCAACACCCGCCCCATCACCTTACGCTGCGCGGCAGACCTGATGGAAATGGGTGCACCCCTGTCGGAGGTCTACTACCATACCCTTTTACGCCAATCTTATGTAGCCACCAAGTTGTGGGAAAAAGGTCTGGCAAGACTGCAACGGCAGGATCGCCTGGTATTTACCAGCCTTTCCATCCAGGATAAACGGGATATTGGATACAACGGAAATGATGATGCTGATTTGATTAACCTTCTCAGTACCATTGATGATGTGGATATTTCGATTATTTTTGTTGAACAAAGCAGTGAAAAAACCAAAGTGAGCTGGCGGGCACAGCCCGGCTGGGACGTCTCACAAATTGCGGTACAATTTGGTGGGGGCGGACATCCGGCAGCTTCAGGTGCCGAAATTCCGGGAACTTTAGATGAAGTCATCCAAACGGTCATTCAACAAACAACCAAAATGACTGCTGAGGGTTTATTATCCATAGATGGGACGAACAACTCCAATGGGGAGAAAATTTAATGAGTGATTTTAATAGTGATGTAAACAATTCAATTTCTGGTGTCCTGGTTGTCGATAAACCAGTAGGTCTTACTTCGCATGATGTTGTGCAAATTATTCGTAATGGTACCAATATCCGTCGTGCAGGTCACACTGGTACGCTTGACCCACGCGCTTCAGGAGTATTGGTTGTGCTTTTGGGTCCGGCGGTCAGGTTAAGTGAATATGTTTCCGCCTCGGATAAACGCTACCAGGCGGTTTTACGCCTGGGAACCCGCACTGATACCTACGATGCCGAAGGCACTGTCATGGGTATTTCCCCGGTGGATATTACAGAGGAACAATTCCAGGCTTCCTTGAGTAAGTTTGTGGGTGAAATCGAGCAGGTTCCCCCACCCTACTCTGCCATCAAAGTCCAGGGACGCCGCGCCTATGATATGGCACGCAAAGGCGAAGAGGTTGAATTAGCGCCCCGTAAGATTAAGGTTTACAACCTCGATTTGCTGGAGTGGGCACCCCCGGAAGCCGTAATTGATGTGTATTGTTCTTCCGGCACCTATGTAAGATCACTTGCCCATGACATGGGAGAAGACCTTGGCTGTGGCGCGCACCTGATTGGCTTGCGGCGCACCAAAAGCGGTCGTTTCTCATTGCGAGATGCAGTCCCGTTGACAAAATTGCGGGAAGCATTCGACAAAGGGAACTGGTATCAATACATCATTCCCGCAGCAGAAGCCTTAACGGATTGGCCGGCTGTAGAGCTTACGACCGAGCAGGTTGAGACTATTCGTCATGGCAATCGCATTCCAGCAGATCCTACTGTCGGGGCGCAGGCGCGTGCTGTCAGTGAACAAGGTGAACTGGTAGCACTGATGGAGCTGGTTCCGGATACAAACGAGTGGAAGCCAAAAAAGGTTTTCTTCCTTTAATAACAGCGTAACGAAATTTATTGGTCTATCATTTTCAAGAGAGTTAACCCCGTGCAGCATATCCGAACCCTGGACAACGTGCAGCTTCCCCCAGCCTGGGTTACCATCGGTGCTTATGATGGAATCCATCTCGGTCACCAGGCATTGGTTCAAGCATTAGTTGAGAATGCCCATAAATCTGGAGAACCTGCGGTTGTAATCAGTCTTTTTCCGCATCCTGCATTGGTAATGGGTCGGACAACTCCACCCTATTACTTGAGCAGCCCGGAAGATCGGGCTGAATTATTGGAAGCCATGGGGGTGGATGTTCTGGTAACACTACCCGTTCAGTGTTGCAACTTCAAATTTAACCCCTCATCAGTTTATCCAATCCATTTCTGGCAGCATATTGATTCGCCAATTATGGGTTGGAGATGATTTTGCCCTTGGAAAAGACCGGCAAGGAACGCTGGATGTACTTCAACAACTTGGGCAGCAATTTGGATACATTTTGCATCCCTTTCCGCAATTAAAAATAGACGGGATTGTCGTATCTTCATCAAATATTCGGGAACAATTGAATGCGGGAAATTTATCCCAGGTGGAGAAACTGCTGGGCAGAAAATACATCGTCCGTGGCAGACTTAAACCGGTTTCTTCACCATCCAGCCCTGCTTATTCAACCTATAGTGTACAGACCTGGCAGGAACAATTACTCCCCCCTCCTGGCGATTATGCCTGTAACTTGTGGGTGGATGGTCAGGATTTTCCTTCCATGCCAGTCTGATCAAACAAGATTCCTTCACCAATTCCCTGGTGAAAATATCCGGTATTGAATCTGGATTGTTCCCTGCCCAACCTGATTGCCAGAATTGAATTTCTCCAGGCAATTGCCTGAAACACCTTACAACTTTTTTTAGGAGATGTGTATGTCACGCAGCCGTCAGATCTATCTGTTGGATCCCAAAGACCTGACCCCTGAAACCATAGCGGTCACTTTTGCGAAAACTTCCCGCTCGCCGCTTTCTTTTCGAGAGATTGCACAAGGATTGACAGAAGAAAAAAGTTCCGAGTTCCACGAAAAATGGGTGGTGGGTTATGGGCATTCTTCTGTGGCAGAGCATGCCGTTCTGCACATCGCCTTCGAAAATATCTCCCGGTTGGCTGTTGAGACCATCGAAAGCTGCCGCCTGGCATCCTTTACAGAAAAATCCACCCGTTATCAAAAATGGGGGCTGCAGGATTTTTATATCCCTGAAGAACTATCAGGAAGCGAATTTAAAGACAGGTATATCGAGACCTGTACCCATCTATTTGAAACCTACCTGGAATGCCTGGAGCGGGTAGAAACCTGGCTGCTGCAAAACGCTCCACTGCATCCAGATGAAGAAGTAAACGCCCGCCAACGCCGGTTACGTACCGATGCGATTGATGCCTGCCGGTTTCTCTTGCCCAGTTCTGCGCTGGCAAATGTGGGCATGACAGTCAACGCCCGTGAGCTGGAACATGCCATTACAAAAATGCTCAGCCACCCGCTGGAAGAAGTTCGCCAGATAGGCGAGGAAGTACAGGCAGTCGGGAAGGCAGAGGTGCCAACCCTGGTAAAATACGCCGCTCGAAGTGATTACATGCAGCAACTTCCAGCCATTTTTCCAGAATCTGACACCCTCCCCTGCAGAAGAGTGGTGCAGCCTGGTTAGCTATGAACCAGATTCGGAAGCCCTTCTGGTAGCCGCGGCAGCCTATCGTTATCAAAACACGGATTATGAAACTGCTATTACTACAACGAAATCCATGAACCCCCAACTACGCGGAGAATTGGTTGCAAAGCTCCTTTCTGATGTTCATGCCTACGAATTGCCATTGCGTGAAGCAGAGCATATTCCCTTCAGTTTTGAACTGGTAATGGACCAGGGTGCTTACTATGAGTTCAAACGCCACCGCATGATGACCTTGTCTCCGCAAGCCCTGACCGCTGAATTGGGGTATTGCATTCCGGTACTGATTGAAAAAGCAGGCTGCCTGGATTTGTATCGAAATGTGATGGATGAAGCCCAGCAAACCTGGCGAGATATCTATACGAAGCATCCTGAAGCTGCTGCTTATTGTGTACCCAACGGATTTAATCGCCGCATGCTTTCGACCATCAATTTACGCAGCCTGTATCACCTGGTACGCCTGCGCACCCGCCCTTCTGCCCATTTTTCCATCCGCAGGGTCGCCTGCCGCATGGCTGAAAGCGTATCCCAGGTCTGCCTGGGATTGGTCAATACCTTCCCGTACCAAATAATGAAACCTGGCAAAGTATTGAGAGAGACTATTTTCGCCAGGTTAGATAAAATTGCTCCATACATCTTGACAAATTCGTTAAACAACCTATAATCAGGCAAATTTAGATAATAAAAACTGTGAAGAGAACGAGTACGTGCAGCCAGAACGGCACAGAGAGCAGGAAATGGTGAGAACCTGCCCGAAACACTGCACCGAATGGATCTCGGAGTTGCAAGGCAAAAGGAAACAAGTAGCCTGTGCCGGAGCTGCCACCGTTATCATGGCATAGGGTATAAGCAGGCTTCTGCCGTACCCGAAAGAGTGAGGCTGGCTTTTACCCTGTGCGTCATCACCACAGGGATTTTTTATTAAACAGCCTAAATTGGGTGGCACCACGGGCAAACGCTCGTCCCTTATGGGATGAGCGTTTTTTTATGCACACTATTAAAGGAGAAACCATTATGTCTGACAGAACCCGTTTTGAATTGCCTGATACCGAGTTGCCCCGAGCCTGGTATAACATCAATGCTGATAACCCAATCGCACCCAATCCTGTTCTTCACCCGGTTACCCTCGAACCAGTAACGCCGGACTTTTTAAGCGCATTGTTTCCCTTGTCTCTAATTCAGCAGGAAATGACAACCGAGCAATATGTTGAAATCCCGGAAGAGGTACGCGAAATATATAAACTTTGGCGTCCTACTCCTTTGCTGCGTGCACGCAGGTTGGAAAAAGCCCTGAATACCCCAGCCCATATTTACTATAAGTATGAAGGAGTTTCACCTTCTGGCAGCCATAAATCCAACACCGCGGTTGCCCAGGCTTTCTATAACAAGCAAGCAGGAACCCTTGCTATGACAACAGAGACCGGTGCAGGTCAATGGGGTACAGCCCTGGCGATGGCATGTAAGTTTTTTGGCTTAAGCCTGGAAGTTTACATGGTTAAAGTCTCTTATGACCAGAAACCCTACCGCCGCTATCTCATGGAGACCTATGGTGCAAAGGTTTTTGCCAGCCCATCGAATCGAACGCAATCTGGCCGCTCCTTTCTGGCTGAAGACCCAGCAAATCCGGGATCTCTCGGGATCGCGATTTCTGAAGCAGCCGAAGCAGCAGCTGTCTCCCAGGGTACCCGAAAATATGGATTAGGTTCTGTGCTAAACCATGTACTTCTCCACCAAACAATTATCGGCGAGGAAAGTTTGAAACAGATGGATCTGGCTGGAGAATACCCGGATGTTGTAATTGGTTGTGTGGGTGGCGGATCTAATTTTGCAGGAATTGCCTTTCCTTTCCTGCGTGAAAACCTGCTGAAACATCGCAACACTCGTCTGTTGGCAGTAGAACCAACTGCCACCCCATCATTAACCCGTGGAGTGTTCGCATATGATTTTGGGGATACCGCCAGGGTCGCACCAGTTGTAAAAATGCATACCCTTGGGCATAATTTCATTCCACCGTCCATCCATTCTGGAGGATTGCGATACCATGGTATGGCTCCTACCCTATGCACACTTTACGATGCAGGTTATATCGAAGCCAAATCTGTACGACAGTTACCTGTATTTGAAGCAGGTGTTCTATTTGCCAATACTGAAGGTATCCTTCCAGCACCGGAATCTGCTCATGCCATTCGTGCAGCAATAGATGAAGCCATCGAAGCCCGAGAAAGTGGGCAAAAACGTGTCATTCTGTTCAATCTTTCCGGACATGGTCATTTTGATCTTTCTGCATATGACTCTTACCATTCAGGAAACATGGAGGATTTCGATTATCCTGAACAGGAATTTGAAAACATTTCCCAGAGTCTTCCTATGGTGGATATCCAAGTCTAATCTAACAAGAACCATTCTCTCCTTCAAAGACAACCCGAATCTCCGGGTTGTCTTAATTTCAAGACGGTTATAGAATTTTTCCAGTAAACTGGCTATACTGATAGTCAATAATGAAATCAATCTGGTTTCCTTATATACCTCCAATCTCTCCTGAGCCAGACTTGTTACCGCTCAGCCGATACCTTCCCCCTGTTCCTCCAGGGATAATCTCAACCTGGCTGCAAAAAAATGTACCTCCGGGCAGCCTGGTTTTGGACCCTTTTGGATCTTCTCCCCAGGTGGCACTCGAAGCTGCCCATGCAGGTTATCCGGTCATCGTTGCCTGTAACAATCCGGTCACACGCTTTTTCCTCGAACTGCTTGCAGAAGCACCTTACTCTTCAGATTTTCAATCCGTGATCTCAGAATTGGCTGCCCAAAAACGGGGCACTGAAAGACTGAAATCCTCCTTATTGGCACTTTATGAAAGTGTTTGTCCTAACTGCCAGCAAAAAGCAACAGCCAGCGCATATCTCTGGCGCAAAGATGAAAAGACTCCCTATGCAAAAATCCTGAACTGCCCGGCATGCAATTGGGAAGGTGAAGCCCAACTGGCAGAAAAAGATTACGAATCCCTGGCATTGACGGGAAATGATGCCATGCACAGGGCACGTGCCTTATCCCGGGTGGATATCGGCGAAGAAGAAGTTCGCCAGGGTGCAAAAGAAGCCATTGACGCCTATCTGCCTCGCCAGTTGTATTTTCTTTTTACCTTGATGAACAAAATCCAGGGCTTGGAAATTGAAGCGGCGCGCAAGAAATACCTGTGGGCATTATTCCTCATCCTTTGTGATGAAGGCAACATGCTCTGGAGCCACCCTGCCAGCCGCACCCGACCCAAACAAATTTCCATCCCGTCTGAATTTCGTGAAGCCAACTTATGGTATTCCCTGGAACAATTGGCAGCCGAATGGAATTACCTGCAAGACCCCGGTTCCAGTCCAAAATTTCCATCAATCCGCTGAATTAGAAATGGGTATAACCATTTATCCAGGCAGGGTAAGAGACCTGCTTCCCCTGCTGGATACTACCAGGCTTGCCGCAGTAATCGCTTCAATTCCGCGGCCAAACCAGGCATTCTGGACATTTTCAGCGTTGTGGGCTGGTTGGATTTGGGGGCCGGAAGCAGTTATGCCTTTAAAGGGTCGATGCAGAGAAAAAGATACGGCTGGCAATGGCATGCCAATGCCTTAATGACCACGTTTCACAGCCTGCAGTCTCATCTGGCTAAGGACACCAGGTTTTTTGGTATCGCTGCAGAATCCAATCCAGGGCTGCTTTCTTCCATCATTACTGCCAGCGAAAACGCTGGTTTGGCTTTGAACGGTTTTGCATATCGGGAAGATAACGAAATCACCCAGTACCATTGGACAACAAAACCCCTCCCTCCTGCTTCAGATGAAAAACCTGGCATAGATACTGCCATTCGTAACGGAATAAGCAGCTATCTTCAGGAACGGGCTGAACCGTCCGATTATTTTTCATTGTTTTCAGCCGGCTTTTTGCAGCTTGCACAGGAAAAATTCCTTACCCGGGGTCAAAAAGAATTACCATTTAACCAGATATCCCTTCTGCAAAACCATTTCAGTCAAAACTTTTCCCGCAGGAATTTTCTTCGCCGGTATGAATCTTCCGCACAAAACCAGGAAATTGGATTGTGGTGGCTGGAAAATGGGGAAGACCTTCAAACGGACTCCTACTCCGACCGGGTTGAATTATTTATTCGGTCAGTGTTACAACGCGAAACCTCGATGGCATTAAGCCTGGTCGGAAGAAAATGTATTTGACCAGTTTCCCGGGTTGTTCACTCCCAATCGTGAATTGGTAATATCCTGTTTACAATCCTACGCACAGCCTCATCCTGCACTCGAAGATGTATGGGAAATTCGCATGGATGAAAAAGAGATTGCAAGAACAGCGGATGAACAGGAGATGAATCATATTTTATTAGCACTTGCGGAGAAATTTGGATACCAATGTCAGGCAGCAATGGGTTGGACGGATTGGATTTCACCTCCTGCCAAACTTGTTTACCGCTTTTTTATTCAATCGCATGCCTGTATAAATAAAATTGTGGGTAATCCCAATCACATACCAGGACAGATGTATTATCGTGTTACCAGGCAGCCGCAGCAATTTACTGGCATATAAACTGCAAAAGAACCCTTACCTGGCAGAATTGGCAACAACCGGATGGCACTTTTTAAAATTCCGTCATTTACGAACCCTGGCTGACCGGCTTGATTTATCGCCTGCAGAATGGAAAGAACTGTTGGATGCAGACCCTCCGCTTTGGGAGGAGCCCCAACAGCTCTCAATATTTAACGAGTAAATAACTCAGGGGGTCGGTGAATTTTCGACAGTCTCAGTTGGTGTCGGTGGTTCTGGGGTGCTTGTTTCTGTCGGCACAAGCGTCTCAGTTGCAGTTGGTGTGATAGTGGGGGTTTCAGTGGGTACACCCGTTTCCGTTGGTGTGGGAGTAGGCAATTTCAATTTGAGGGTGATTTTCTTCTCAGCGTAAGTATCCATAGTGGATTCAACATAGATACGCAGTGTAATAGTATCCACCTTCAATTTGCTGATATCCCACGAATAAATCAATTCGGGCTGTGCATAACGATCATTGCCTGAGTCAAGTTCCTTCCATGATGAAGGATCGTCCCCATTGCCGTATTCCAAACGATAATTGGCAAAATTTTCCGTGGCATCAATGATGGCATAGATATCAAGGGGACTGGCTTCAATGGTCTGCCCGTTGGTTAACCCGGCAAATTCAATGGTCGGCCGCGCATCCGTATCTTTGCATTCTCTCTCCGGGCGGAAGAAGAACGGCTGTTCAAAGCCATTTTGCTCTGCCCAACTTATTCCATCATTATTTTCCTTCAGCCAGCGGATGGCAAACGGGTCCACCACGTTTATCGCCAGTTTTTCATCTGTGTAATCTGAACAATACGGTGATGCCAGTAATCCGGTCCAGGTATCCACGCGTACCTTTTGCCAAAGGTCTTCCTCTTTGGGTAATGGCAGCTGGTCAACAGCAAATGACTCACCCCGCTGGGAAGGGCACCATTCAGAAGGTTCGGCGCCAGAAACGGAACAAATTACTCTTTCAACGATGGTATTTGGTCGATAAAATGGCGTGGTGTTGCCGCCGGTTAGTCGTAAAATGGCATATTGCATAAACTCAGACCAGATGGGTGCTGCACCGGTTAGCCCGGTTGTATTCTGCATCGGGGTGTAATCTGCATTACCCACCCAAACTCCAACCACCAGGTCGGGAGTATAACCGAGGGTCCAGTTGTCACGAAAATCATTGGTAGTACCGGTTTTGGCAGCCACCCGGAAAGGCAGATTCAATACTGAATCCCGTCCAAACATCATTGCCCGTGTTTCATTGTCGGAAAGGATATCACTGATGAGGAAGGCGTGCTCAGTACGTACCACTTGCTCACCCTGTGGTGGCGTATACGCGAAAACTTCATTTCCTTTGGAATCCAGGATGCGTGCGATGGCAACTGGTTCCATGCGCAATCCGCTGTTGGCGAATACACCAAAAGCACTGGTCAATTCCAATAGCGAGACATCGCCTCCACCCAGAGTCAATGACATTCCATAATCGTCACGGGTAAGGGTTGTAATCCCAACCCGCTTGGCAAAATTGATAAATCCATCTTGTGCTTCAGTGGTGGGGTCATCATATATCCCTACAAATTGAAGTGCTTTAACCGCCGGCACATTCAGCGAATTTGCCAGGGCAGTTCGCAAAGTAACCGGTCCATTGAAACGTCCGTTGTAATTTACCGGTTGATAAGGCGGACGGGTATCCGCCGGGTCACCGGAGGGTGGAAAATCACTCGGCACATCCCAAATAAGGGTGCCGGGTGTCCAGCCTTTTTCAAAGGCAGCCACATAGGTTAATGGTTTGATTGAAGACCCGGGCTGGCGTGGGCTGATTGCCATATTCACCTGGCCAGCGATTGCTTCATTGTAAAAATCCGCCGAACCTACCATTGCCAGAATTTCGCCTGTCCCAGGTTTAATGGCCACCAGGGCACCGTCTGTCACATGTTTGTCCACCAGGCTGTTAACCTGATTGGTTACAATTTGTTGGGCAAATTCCTGTAAATCAGGATCAAGTGTGGTGTAAACGGTAAAGCCTGAACGGTAAATGGTTTGCGGGTCAAATTGCGCTTCAAGCAATGACCGAATATAAAATACCCAATGCGGAAACTTGATCGTATTCTCAGCCTGTTTGAATGGGTAACTGTCAATCTCTTCTGCCGCAAGTGCAGCATCGGCTGCATCGAGGCAGACTTTTCCTGAAGCATGCTGAATATCGATACAATTGCGTTCCTGGCTCAATGTATACATTAACACCAGCACCTGCTTGCTGCGCGCCAGGGTTGCTTCACGGTTATTAATATGTCGTAAATACCCGGGGATTGAGGTAAGCCAGCCAAAAATGCCGATTGTCCAATGGTCAGGTTGGCAGCAGTTGTATTAAAGTAGGTTTCAGCGGCTGCTTCTATCCCATAGGACATATTGCTATAAAAATTCTCGTTCAGGTATAACTCAAGGATTTCATCCTTGCTATACCGCCTGGTGATTTCTGCAGCCAGGATGATTTCACGTGCCTTGCGGTCATTCGTGCGTTCAATCCGTTCTTCCTGGGTCATTAATACCATTCTTGCCAGTTGCTGGGTAATCGTTGAAGCACCGGAAACAACTTCACCGGATGTATAGTTCTGCCAGAGTGCCCTGGCAATAGCCAATGGGTCAAATCCTGGATTATTATAAAAATCCTTATCCTCAGTGGCTAATGTTGCAGCAATCAAGTTTGGAGAAATTTGTTCTAATCGGACAAATGTCCGGCGGCCAGCGTTCGGATCGAGTATCTCATAAAGAACATTCCCGTTGCGATCTAAAATTCGGGTTGTTTCAAATTGGGAAGCACGTTCTCGCAGAGTTGCCACATCGGGTAATGTGGCTGCCACCTGGTAATATCGATAAACTGCATAAGATGCACCAGATAAAAGTACAACCAAAATAATGAAAAAGCTGATGATTACTAACTGAAAAAAGCAGCTTACTGGTTTTCGCTTCTTAACCGGTTTTCCTCTATTTGGTGGTGCTTTGGTTGACACTTGAGTCTTTGGAGGGGTCTGAATCCGGGTTGGTGAAGGTTTCTGAACAGGCAAAGCTTTTCCCACTCGCAATGAAACAGGAACCGGTTGATTTTTGATATCGGGTGCAGGTACAACTGGTGGTGCAGCAACTCCTCTGCGGGAAGGTATTCCCCTGGCAGGAGTTGGCGGAACCTTGTTTAAATCATAGTTTTCTTCATAAGCAGCCCGGGTAATGCGGGTAGCATCCACATCTGTTGCATCCACCGCATGCGGCAAATTATTTCCCAAGGGTATTTCAACAAGCGGAGGGATGGTATCTTCGTTATTGATGGATACCGGGGTGTCAGCAATACCTAGTTCTTCAGACCAGAATTCAGCCTGTAAATCCAGGGGGTGCGGTTCAGTTGGTGTTTCTTTGGGAGAAACTTCGCTTACTGGTGCATCTCCAAACCAACCGCCGGTTCGTTCGGGAAATCCAGTTGGATGTCTCCCCATGCGGGAAGACTCATCAGCTGATTTGGCAGACTGCTCTTCATTTTTGTAGCGTTCTCCGAGTTCAGCATTACCAGGTGTCAATGGATAATCTGGCAATGAAATTTCTTCAGGTTCAGTTTCGGAGATTATTTTGCGGAGTCTTTCCCCAGGACTGGTTGAATCCTGCAGGGAATCGTTCTCAGGTACGGGTTTATCCTCGTTGCTGGAAGAGGGAATGGATTTATCAGGTTCAGGATTCATTTTCAGTTTTACCCACTATTGGCAGACAATAAAATATTTAATAAGATTCTAGCACAATTTGGAGTTTCGTTTGACCCTGCATCAAACGTAACGTACAATCAATACGGCATGCGTGATTGGAAAGTTCCTTTTCAACCCGGTTTTTCACTCAGCCTGGCTGCTGATGCGCGGTTTTGCAATCCTTCATTTTGCAACGACCAGATATGGGAACTTGCCTGGGATGGCTCCAGTAATCCTGGAATAAATATACAAACCACCTATGGTTTACGGGTCCGAAAGGCACGGTTATTTCCACGATTCATCCGCAATGGAAAACAACTTTCTGACCCGAATTCCTTTTACTCTCAATTACTTTTGCGAAAATTTGCTCCCAATTACGCGTTGCTAACCTGTTCCCCTTTTTCTGGAATTGAGGTTCAACTGGAATACTGGGTACCCAAATCGCAGGTTATTACGGGCAGGATTTCATTCACGAATAAAAATCCGGACACAGAAAGCATTACTCTGGAATGGGTGGGCACTCTTACCCCTTTGGGTGATGGCGAGAGTATGATGGTGTATCCTCTCGGACCGGGTCATGTCCTCACGGGACGCTCAGGAAAATTGTGCCCGGTTTGTTATCTGACTGGCAGCCCCTCACCCACACAAAATACCTCACCAGCATTATCTGTAGCCCTGGAATTAGAGGCTGGTCAAACCCGCCGCCTGACATGGGCAATGGCAGGCTTGGAAACGATAGAAAATTCTTTTAATCTGGCGCGCACCATCACAGCCAGGCAATGGGATGCTGAAATTGCCCGTTTGGAAGTGCAGAATACCCGTCACACTGTGGAAATCATCACTGGAGACCCTGATTGGGACCTGGCACTCGCCCTCAGCCAAAAAGAGGCATTTGGGTTGTATCACAGGGCTCTGGATGAACCAGATTGTCCCGTACTATTATTGAATCGTGTCCCAGACCAGGGTTACTCTGCCCGTGGAGATGGCAAGGATTGTGATACGAATTGGAATGGTGTCACCCCGCTGGATTTGCATTATTGGATGCAGCTCATCCTGCCTGGTGCTCCTGAAATTGCAGCAACCGCCATTGAGAATATTTTGCATCATGCACAGGCTGATGGGTTTATTGATTTGAAATCGAATACAAATGGACAAAAAAGCCGTTTGCTAACCCAGCCTCTGCTTGTAGCCTTATGCTCGCAGATTGAAAATGTTAATTCACAAAGAAAATTAAGGCAAGAATTACTTTTCAGAATTAATACAATTTCTCAAATTGTGGTTTTCGTCCGACCACGATCGCGACCAGGACGGTTTGCCTGAATGGGATAAATTAGATCAAACTGGAATTAAATCGTCACCGGTATTTGATGAGAGATTTGTCAATTCAACAAGTTATTCAATACATCAATTTGAAACACCAGCCCTGGCTGCCATGCTGTTCAACGAATGCACCCTCTTACTCGAGTCTGCGCAATTATTAAAAGACGAGACAGCCGTTGATTGGCTGAGCCAAAAAATCTCTCGGCTTTCAGAGATAATCCAGTCAAAATCCACTACTGAGGATTACCAAACCTTTATACCGTGATTATCAAACCCATTTTTCACCGAATGGTACACGCCTGGGTATTCTGACCGGAAATGGAAAGATAGTGTGCATGCCGCGAACTGCCCATCCCTGGCAGACCAGTAATCACAATTCGAACCGAAGATGGGAAACGAAAACCAATAACCGTGATGATAAAGGGAAAGGTTTTAATAGCAGGAAAGGGAGTGAAAAGTTTTCTCCTGAATCTTTTATTTGGCACAATGGCAGGGGACAGGCTATTGCACAAGATGCATTTTCAAGTGTTGAGCATGTGACTATCAAAGGTGCATCTACCCTTGACCGGATTCAAATTACGACCATGGATTTTGCTGCCGAAGATTTATCCCTTTATCTCCCGCTTTGGGCTAAAATGCTGCCTAAATCGTTTGCAAAGAAACAGATTGATACCTGGTTTTTACCCCGCTATCTCCGGGAGTTTGGCATTCCTCTCACTTCCCCGGATAATATTCTGCCAGATAGTCCACCCAGTTTCCATGCTTTGTTACCCTGGGTTGCGTTGATCGGTCAGGGTCTCCTAAATTATGATTATCGGATTCAAGCCGCTGAAATTCTGACTAGAATTTTAAATACAATTGTGATACAACTTAAAAAGAACCTTCAATTTGGCGAGTACTATGACACAGAAACCGGTCAGGCACTGGGAAAAACCAACGCATTGAGTGGATTGGCTCCAGTCGGCTTTTTTCTGAATGTGGCTGGGATTCAAAATCTCGGTGAAAGAATGGTAATCATCAATGGGAAGAATCCATTTCCCTGGCCAGTTACAGTAAAATATAAAGGAATGACAATCACGCGTAAAAGCGAAGACACTGAAATCCTTTTCCCCTCGGGTGAAGTCATTTCTGTAAAAGGACCTGGTCCACATCATGTTTCGCTACGCTAGAGGAAGTAAAGGAGGTGCGAGAGTATGAGCGATCAAAATCAAACCATCCTGCTCATGGCAGTAATCCAGGCACAAGATGTAGATAATGCCACGAATGCATTGCGCAACCTGGGTGTATCTTCCAGTCATTTACCCAGCGTGGGTGGATTCCTGGGGAGAAAGAATGCCACGCTATTGATCCCGGTTGCAAAAACTGAAGTGCATAAAACTTTGGATGCACTGAATGAAAACTGCAGGCAGCGTATTGAATATATTGCAGTACCCCTGGAAAGCGCACCCTTACCTTTGCCAACGCCTACACCGGTTACCATCGGTGGAGCAACTATTTTTGGCCTGGAAATCGAACAATACGAGGAGATTTAATCATGAAACTGATAATTGCCATAGTAAGTGATACAGATAATGACCATGTCTCCCATGCCCTTACCTCGGCAAATTTTCGGGTGACATACATTGCTTCTACCGGTGGATTCCTGCGTAAGGGTCAAAGTACATTAATGATCGGTGTGGAAGATGAACAGGTTCCACAAGCACTGGAAATCATCCGAAGTAATTGCGCTCCAGCCACTGACCCCAACCAGAAACGGGGCATCATTTTTGTGCTCAAGGTGGATCAATACATCCATTATTAACCAGTATGCAAGACGGTGATAGATTGAAAATTCGTTAATCTGATTTCTAACGAATCACGAAAGTAGTAGACAGTTAATAGAAAAAACGACCTTCAAATAATTGAAGATCGTTTTTTTGATTCACGAAATTCCTCTACCTGGTAAGTGCTGACTTGCAATTCTTTTTTCTGCCACAGGTTGCTGGAAGCCCCCATTTTTTGACATAGGTGACTGAGAAAAGTCTTCGGGTCGGGTAGCTGCTCCCAAACCTGTGGCAAGAATGTTGCTCTCCGCTCACCATCGTCGCAATATCACACCATCCACCCCTGGTTTCAAAGCCTGCAATAATTCCTCAGTAGTCTTGTAAACAAGTGATGCAGGAGGAGTGAGCACTGAGATTTCAATTTGAATATGGTCCAATTCGAGGGATCGAACCCGTGGAAAGCGGTAATCCTCCAGGGCAGCCGCTTCTGCATGTTCGCATACATCTTGCACCAAAGGTTGGTAGGCTTCCAATGCGCCAATACAGCCCCGCAATGACTCGTGAATGGTTAAGGTGACGAAGGAGGCTCCATCCTGCTGTAAACGGGATGAGTACTTTTCCAATTCAATTAAAGGTTTTGGTTGACGCTGAACCGCTGCCACAATTGACTGGCGGGCAAGCTTAAGCAGGATTTCTTTTTCCTGGTGGGTTAATGGTTTCATCTACCCTCCTAATGGATGATAGGTTCGATTGAAATATATCAGGGGTTCGCCGGCATGAATTTCATCAATTTTCAATACCTCTGCTAGGATGAGAGTTGATTGGGATAATGGATGTGTAATCGTAATCCTGCATTGCATGCAAGCCAGTGCACCTTCCAACACGGGGATGCTGTATTCTCCAAGATGATAAGCAACCTGTAAAAACCGGTTGTGCACATCCCCCACCCGCCCAGAAAATCGGTCTGCCAGCTCTTTTTGATTGTATGCCAGTATATTAACCCCAAGAAATCCACTGGCAAGCGCGAACCGGCAGGTACGGGCATTGCTGGTCATGGTGACGGCAATAATGGGAGGTTCAAGAGAGATTGAATTGAACGAGTTCACGGTCATGCCATGCGGAATTCCTTCATGGAATACAGTGACAACCGCTACCCCGCTTGCCCAGCAGCGCATTGCTTCTCGTAATTGTTCACCTATCATAATATGGTTATACAATGGGGAACATTCTGCGTCAAGTCAGCGTCATTTCCAGGGCTGCATAATAACGAAAACACATTTATACTTATGCTTATGAACGATACAAGTGGTAATCAACCGATAAATCCCATACCTGCACCGGAAAAACCGGTCGGGAATACTGAGAATACTGCCCAAACGAAACGATTTAATGTTCTCCAGGCAGCACAATCTCTTGTCTTAACGGCTGCCATTGTAGCAACCTTGCTGACCTTATGGACTCCCAGTAATTTATTCTCAAACAACCTGCTGCGCCAGATGTTGGCGGAAATCGAATCGGAAAAATCACCTCCTTCCATGATTCCAACCATGACGCCATCCTCGCGCCCGCGCATTGGACTGGTTGCAGGGCATTGGGGAAATGACAGCGGAACTGTCTGCGAAAATGGCACCACCGAAGCCGATGTAAACCTGCGAATTGCCACACTTGTTCGGGAAAACTTGATTGAAGCCGGTTACGAAGTCGATCTGCTGAAGGAATATGACGAAAAATTAAACCTGTATGCTGCGGTTGCGCTCATTTCCATTCATAATGATTCCTGCGAATATATCGATGAGCAGGCAACCGGGTTTAAGGTTGCTGCGGCACTATCCAATGCATATCCGGAAAAAGCCGCAAAGTTGACCGAATGTCTCGTAGACAGGTATGCCAAAACCACCGGGCTGCCTTTTCACTACAACACTATTACAGATGATATGACCTATTATCATGCCTTTAATGAAATTAACTCAAATACCATTGCCGCCATTATCGAAACAGGTTTTCTCAACCTGGATTATCAAATCCTGACTGAGAATCCGGAACTGGTTGCCCGCGGTGTGACGGATGGTATTCTCTGCTTCGTTCGCAATGAACCCATTTCTGAACCGACGCCTGAACCATGAACAATATTGATCCTTCCCAGGTTTCCTTTGCACTGCAACAGGCAAGAATGGCCATCCGAAAAGGTGACCATTCGGCTGCCCGTTTATGGGCGCAGCAGGCAATTGGGTTGGATCCAAATGAAATTACTGCCTGGATGATCCTGGCTGGAATAAGCAGCCCTGAAGAAAGCATTCGATACCTTAAAAGAGTGCTTGAAATCGCCCCGAATAACGAACAAGCCCGCCAGGGAATGCATTGGGCAATCCAAAAAGCCCGGCAAGTAGAACAAGCGCAATCCAAATCTCAAATTCAAAGCACAGCGGCTTCCGTTTTTACTAGCCGATATTGATGAGGATTCTTCTGAAGATATCACCCGCCCAATACGGGTTCTTTCCAGCCGGTCAGCTATCGGAGATGCATCTCCCTCTGCGATCGAACAGACAAAACCGGTGCGTATCACCCCAGAAAGTTCTGTTACATCCTTATCGCAAACTGCAGCGAGGAGTTTGGCCGTTTCTTCAGATTGGGAAACAGAAACAAAAAAAATCCCAATTGCTGCGAAAGCAGTCAGTCACAAAACAGGAAAGAAAGTACAACCCAAGAGTGGTTGCGGCAGTATTGCCATAGCTGTCTTGCCCTGGGTGATTGCGATCGGAATATTTTTAATGGGAATGTTTTTGTGGGCAGGTTTTGCCAACCAGTGGATTGTTCTTGCCAGTGATGAAATCCCCATTCCCATACCCGCCTTTCTATTACCAACATCCACGGCTACCAATACCCCAACCTTTACACCTACAAATACCAGCACCGTCACACCCACATCCACGGCAACATTCACACCTACTCCGACCGAAACACCAACCCCAACTTTTACATTCACCCCGACCTTTACCAATACTCCCATTCCACCCACAGAGACAGAAATTCCCGTTGTAGAGGTTACCCCAATCGAATATCAACCGCCGGTATATGAGGGTGGCGACATAACAGGTGATGGTAGTTTTTGGATTGATGTAAATCTATCCCAGCAAATGGCGTATGCCTACCAGGGCAGTACCCTTTTGAATTCATTTGTGGTTTCCACCGGTACCTGGGAGCACCCAACTGTCACGGGTCAATTTAATATTTACGTCATGTATCGCTATGCAGATATGCGAGGACCAGGTTATTACCTTCCTGATGTACCCTACGTTATGTATTTTTATAAAGACTACGGTCTTCATGGAACCTATTGGCATAATAATTTTGGTATTCCGATGAGTCATGGGTGTGTGAACTTTTCAATACCCGACGCAGGTTGGATATTTGAATACGCCTCTATTGGTACTTTAGTTAACGTCCATTATTGACATGGAAACTTTATTTTCCCAGCAATTATCCCAAATTTCACGCCGAGAATTTTTGAAACTGAGTGCGGCAGGGTTGCTGGCATGTCCTGTTTCATGAGTTTATTCCCGCGAATACCATTCAAGCCGCTGATACTAACCCCCGCATGGGCAGGGTACTCAATGATGCGGTTGCCCTGTATGAAAAACCGACCTATACCAGCAAATTTATCAAAATGCTGTACAAAGACGTGGTGAAACCCATAAATGAAGTTACCGTGGGTGACGATGAACCAACCTACAACCGGGTCTGGTATCTTATCAATAACACTAGGCTATGCGCATTCCGGTGGCGTCCAACCAGTTCAGGTACTTATCAACAATCCTGTTACCGAAATACCAGTTGACGGTCAACTGGCAGAATTGACCGTCCCATTTTCCGATTCATTTAAAGACCCGGAAAAACGCGAGAAAGTCGCTTATCGCCTGTATTACAGCACTGTCCATTGGGTGCTGGGGATTACCCAATCCTCTGATGGGAAAATTTGGTACAAGGTTTGGGATGACAAGTACAAAAATAATCTATATGCAGACGCCACCCATTTTCGCCTTATTCAGGATAGTGAGCTGGGTCCGCTTGCACCAAAAATACCGGAAAAAATAAAGAAAATTCAAGTTAATCGCTCCGAGCAGGTATTAATTGCTTACCAGGATAATGAACCGGTTTTCATGTCCCGCACAGCAACCGGTGCCCGCTTCCGGGATGGCAACTTTACAACACCGGCAGGCAAATACTACCTCAACCGGAAACGCCCCACCCGGCACATGGCAGATGGTGACCTGGCTGCCGAAAAAACGTATGATTTACCTGGAGTTCCCTGGGTTACATATCTCACCTTGCGTGGGATTGCCATTCATGGCACCTACTGGCACAATGATTTTGGAAAACCCCGCAGTCATGGCTGTATTAACCTTTCCTCGGATGCAGCCAAATGGGTCTACCTGTGGGCTGCCCCATCTGTCCCTGTTGGTGAAGAATATTGGAAAGAGGAGACCGGTACGGTTTTGGATGTGGTATAACAGGGGTATACAGGTAAAGGTGAATCATGGCACAACCATTATTTGCAGGTTTAATAGTAGATGAAAATGACCAGCCAGTGGAAACTGGTTTTGTTGGTGACGAACCGTGTTACGTGGTCAATGATGCCGGCTTTCGTCGTCACATCTCGAGCGAGTTAATTGACCGCCAGGTTTGGGAGCAAATGATTTCCCAGGTAAAAGGCAATGAAGGTTTGATTGCAGACCAGACTGCCAAAATGCTGGGACAGGAAGACATTTTCACCCATGCACTGATCGAGAACAAGTTAAAAAATGTTGACCAGCAATTCGAAGAGCTGCAAAAAAGCGGCATACCAACTGAGGGCAGAGCCTACCTTGGGATGATGGGATTTAAAGTTGTAATAAATGTACATGGTGATGTAATCCGGGTTGACCAGCCATCTGCACCATCCGACGACGGCGAATAAACGAAATCCTTATTACCTCAGGCTCAACTTGAGTAAAACGCCTGGGTTACCTTTTTCCGATATAATTCTTACATGAATGCTGTACAATGGGTATGAGATAAACATCATGGGACCAGAATATATAGTAGAAATTACCGACGAAAATTTCGAATACGAGGTGGTACAGTATTCATTAAATACACCTGTGGTATTGGATTTCTGGGCTGATTGGTCAAAACCCAGCAAAATCCTTTCTCCCATGCTGGAAATGCTGGCGCATGAAGCTGGCGGTGGATTCAGGTTGGCAAAAATCAATGTCGATCACTCTCCTAACCTGGCTTTGCGTTTTGGAGTACGAACCATCCCGACCGTAAAAGCATTTACCCAGGGTGAAGTTGTGGGTGAAGTTGTTGGTTTACAACCCGAACCGCGATTACGCGATTTTATTACCCGCATCACGCCCCCCAGCCCGTTTACGCTGGCTATCGAAAAAGCCAATAATTTGCTCTCGATGCGGCAATGGGTGGAAGCCGAGAAGCTCTTCTTGAATTTACTGGAACAAACGCCAGATAATCCTGCCTGCTTGCTGGGAATGGCAAAGATCTCAATCGTTCAAAAACATCCCGACATGGCATTGCGGATATTGCACAAATTTCCCGCCAGTAAATACTACTCCAATGCCGAAATCCTGCTTCCGCTGGCGGAAACCCTGCATAAGCTGGCAACTGGCAAATGGCAGTCAGAAACTGACCTGGACCTGACATTTACCAACAGTCTTAACCTGGTTTACCGGGGAAATTTCGCTGCTGCCATGGATGGATTGCTGGAAGTTCTACGCGAGAATAAATCTTATCGAAACGGTCTCGCCCGCCAGGTCTATTTGAGCATTCTCGAGATGATGGGTGGAGACGATCCGGAAACACGCGATTATCGCAATGAATTAGCCAGTGTGTTGTTTTAATCACGCTGCAATATCAGGCTGCAATTCCATCATCTAGTTAATCTGGTATCTTTTTCAGTCAAATCATTATTGTTATATCTGCCTGCTTGGTAAAATAGTATCTTATGCTTGGAGTTTTTCATTCCAACATTGCAAATCCACCAGGAGAAATTATGCTATCCGATTTACATTTTGCCGTTTTTGTCGAAACCAATACCAATCCAACGGAATTCAATTACATTCGGCTCAGATTAAAAGAAGCGGGAGCAAAGGTTACGGTAATTGGACTGGATAAATTGGAATATTCCCTCGAAGATTTTTCTCCCGGTTTTGCGGATATAAAGATTGCAGATTTGCCACCCACCCGGTTTGATGGCGTGATCATACCCGGAGGTCTGGGACCGGAGAAATTACGGTTGAACAACAAGGTACTCGAAATCGTTCGCCAGTGTCACCAGGATGGAAATTTATGTGCTGCAATCTGTCATGGACAACAGGTATTTATTTCTGCAGGATTTATGAAAGGGGTAAAAGCAACGGCTGCCTGGAGCATGCAGGATGATTTAAGGTTTATCGGTGCAATTGTTCCTGAAGAACTGCGCGCCGTCAGGGACAAAAATATCATTACAGCCATTTTCCCGTCGTGACTTGCCGGAATTTTTCCGTTTGATCTTCCCTGCCCTGGCTGAAATAAAGGGGGTAATAATACCAGCCGGGTATCCCAATCGTTTGTCTGGACAGACCTGGGGCATTGTTGTCGATAACGCCAGCGATGCAGCCCAGGTGGATTACCTGCCGATTGCGGATCCAGGAAGATGGCGGAAAAACTGTGCTGCTGGGTCGTAAGGCAGGAATGGCAATTACCTTAGGCAGTGCAAATTATGAATGGGCAGACCTGGGGTGGAAAGTGGATATTGAACGTGCTCTGCCAATCCCTGTCGGAATTCCTTCATTCGATCCAGAAGCGGATGCAAATACCAGAGCCATTACTGCGGATGAATTGAGCGGAATACTTCTGCCTGGCGGGTTGGCAACCTGGATGATTCGGGAACATCCGGGACTTCAGGCAGTTGTTGAAAGAAATGAATGCCCAGGGTAAACCGATTGGTGCGGTCGAACGGGGCACAAAACTTCTTGATGCTGACAGGTATTATGGATGGCAAGATCCATCACCTGCGCACCCCTGATGAAGGACGATATTCTACACTCAATTTACCCGGTTACATATCGGGATGAACCGGTCGTGGTTGATGGTAACCTGATCACTGCCCGTGGTACTGAAGATCTTCCCCAGTTTATGCAAGCAATCCTGGATTGGAAGCAGTAAATACGTTTCTCAAATGCAACTACTAATAAAAAGCACTGGGAGTCATTGAAGGACTCCCAGTGCTTTTGATAAACAATTAAATTTTACTTCCTCAATGCCACTTTCAAACTTTCCATCGCTGTAATGGGAGTCGGATCGACTTCGTACAAGAATGCCAGGTAATACGCCAGGTAATCACCAAACTGGATGGCAGTCCACATGTGCTCCATCGGGGAAATGCCCATGGCGGTATAGTTGTCCGTCCCAATCCCCTGTTGGATAAATTCCTGCCGGGTTAACTCGCTGCGCAGTCCGTTTCGTTCATGTTCCGAACCAGCCCGCAGAAACAACACCACCAGTTTATCCATCATTTCAGTCGGGAATATTGTACCAGCCAGGGTATTGTGGTCAATTTCTGGCAGGAATTCAAATTGCCCCCAGGCTTTCGCCAGCTCGTTAATCTGCCCTTTCCAGCGCCTGGCAACCGGCGCCAGCAAGCCGGAACCCACTACGCATACCCAGCGTCCCATTAATTGCCCTGCCTGTCGTTTGGCAGCATTCTTAATCAACGCCACCCGGGGATTTATCTTTTCCTGCTGTGCGATCATGGCATCATAAGCGGCATGTATCGCTTTACTTGCATCTGGAGCAAAGCCCAACCGGTGGAACAATGCCAGCAGTTGCCCGAATGTCCACCCTACTGCAGAACGTGGCTGCCCGCTGTGTTCAAACTTCCACCAGGGTGTACTGGTACTTTCCACTAAGGTCAGCCAACCTGCCGCCTTTTGAGATTACCAGTGTCTGGCAGCCGCGTTTTAGTGCTTCCTCGAATACAGAAATGGTTTCTTCGGTGTTGCCGGAGTGAGAAGAGGCAATCACCAATGTATCATTTCCATTTGCCCAGGCGGGTAATCCATAATCGCGTTGCACAAAGACCGGGACTGGACAGGTGGATTCGACATAGGCAGTTACCAGGTCTGCACCAATGGCTGACCCACCCATACCTGCAATAACCACTTTTGCAGGCGGCGTGATGGTTTTCATGGGCTGCATCAATCCCAGGTTCCACCCATTCACCAATTGCTGCGGTAAATCTTCCAAATGTCCCAGCATATTTTGCTGGTCGATGGTCGGGTAGGCAGAAATATTATCCAGTGAAATCACATTCCCTCCAGGTTGATAAGGTGAAGGTTATTGTATCGTATTTTTTTAGTGTCAACCTTTTCAGTCGCCAATTCAATTAATGCAGAATATTCTATGATTTTCAACCCGCTTTTGACGCGGAAAATTCAACCATACCTGGATTTTGATTATTCCAGATTGAAATAAACACCCCGATTATTTACTTTTGGTTTCTCTATTCCGGTACCAGTCGTTCCAGGCTATTTCCTGGCTAGCAGCTGCTTGACCAGGTCAAGATATTCTTCCCATTCTTCCTGGAACATGTTCACGGTAACGTTATTGAGCTGCAAATTATAGGAAGTTTCTCCGTCCGGTTCTTCCGCTTTCCAGATGGAATAGTTCTCGGTTTCGACCATAATCTCAATTTTGGGTTCACTTGGGTTGTTCATTGGTTATTTTACCTTTTCTAAAAATTCGATCCCGCAATTTCTTTACACCAGTAAATACTTTTTTCGTCCATGGAAAGATGCGGGTTAATGTTTGTGTCTGGCTGGTTGTGGACATCCCCTCCCAGGGGTCCATGTCCAGCATTTTTCTCACGGCATAATCAAAGAATAATTTTATGGTAGCCAATACAGGCGCAGCCAGGAGAACCCCGATAAATCCCAATACACTTGCCCCGATGATAACTGCAAACATGACTGCGGCAGGGTGCACTCGCAGTGTATTTGCCATCACCCGGGTACTGATCAGGTTGTCAATCATGGTGTCAACGATGATGCTGATGCCAAGCACGATGATTACGAAGAAAATTGGTTCCACTCCAAATATGTTGGTGCCCTGAAAGAATGCCACTAACCCATAAGATATCCAGGTGATCCAGGCGCCGACATAAGGAATGAAGCGAGCCAGGCCAGCAATTATTGCCAGCCCATAGAAATAGCGCACTCCCAGGCCGCCCAAAAGCACAACATAGATAACAATGGCTATCAACACTACAATCAATTGACCACGCAGGAATGAATTCCAGATGCGTCCTAACTCAACACCCATCCGGCGCATATCCTGGCTGTAACCGGGTATCTGGATATTCAGCAGTCGTCCGGAGACACCCCCGGTTTCGATCAAAATAAAATAGGAGACCAGCAAAATGAAGAATATCCAGCCGATGGTGGTGGCTGCTCCACCTGCCAGCGAACCAACCAGTGTACCCAGGTTGGAAAGCAGCGGCTGAACCAGCCCAAAGAGCTGGTCAGCCAGGTTATCAATACCCAGCGTGCTCAAATCAAAATTAATTGGACCCAAGGCAATGGGTTTGGTGGTGATGGTTTCCAAAAAGGCAGGAAAATCGGCAATCTGGCGCTGCAAGAATCCAATCAGGCTGCTGATTTGGTCAACCAGTGCAAATCCGCCCCAGGTAAGCAGCCCCAGCAATAACAGCACAAAAACCAGGTAAAGCAGGTTGACAGTCAACCTCCATCGCATTTTGAACTTACGGCGGATTTTGTCTGCGACCGGGTGAAGCAGATATGGGATAACCACTGCCATTAACAATGGCCCCAGGATATTTTGAAACCGGATGAACACCCATGCCAGGATAGCCAGGAAACCAATGCCAACCACGAGCTTGGTATTGTTTGTCCAGTGCGGTGAACTGCTGCTCACGGGAGTTTCTGAAACGTTATTATCCATGGCTTCCTAAACTCTTCCCCCGGATTAACATCCCAGGGGGAAGTCATTTTTATCACACCCTTGAATGGATCAACTGGAAACACATCCAAGCCCAAACAATTCATACACTGAACAACCAAAGGGAGTTAAGGTTAGAATTCCAATCGCCACAATGGCGCACATGCATAAGACAACCAGGATGATCAGAATGATTGTCCATTTCGGGAATTTCTTGGCTGCCACGGGTTCAACATATGGAGGTTCTTCTTCCATGTATTCCGGCGCTGGCGGGGCATACTGCTGATGTTGATAAACCGGCGGCGCGGGAGAAAACGCCGGGACTGGCGGATGCTTTTGATAAGCAGGCGCAGGCGGCTGATATGCTGGTGCAGCCGGTGGAGGTTGATATGCTGGTGCTGGCGGTGGAGGCTGGTAAGCCGGAGGGGGCGGCGCATACATTGGCGGCGGAGATGCTGCCCCGCGCGAGGGCATGGTGGCTGGTGTTGGCGCAATTTCAGTTGCAACTGTTGCTTCCACATCCGTACCAATCAATTCGTACACCAGTGTGATTTTCTCACCCAGGGTAATAATTTCACCCGGCTGCAAGGTGTGCGCACCGCTAAGGCGCTGCCCATTAACCGAAGTGCCGTTGGTGGAACCCATATCTTCAATGACATAATATGCGCCTTGCATGTACACCCGCGCATGCTGGCGGGAGACTTCGGCATCTTTTAATGACCACATCCATGGCTGACTCCCGCCCTATGACCATTTCAGGTTTGATGAGCGGAAAGGATTTCCCCACATTGGGACCTGTGCGGATAACCAGTCGATAATTTGGGACCATTGCATCCTCCAGTGATTTAAGATTACAGGGTAAGTGTAGCAAGATTGATTCCGGCTGTCAACTTGAATAGGGGCAATACAACCATAGCATACCAACAATAAAAATATTCTACATAGTGTAGGGTGGATTGATTGCATTTGCTGACTTAATACATATTCTTTCGGCTATTGCAATCAATCCACCAGTGCAACACCTAATCTGACAAAAACAAAGCACCAGGTGTTGGAACGCCCGGTGTCTTGTTTGGATTGCATTATTCGTAACTTAGTAAAATATATCCTTATTTCTGCTTCCAGTTCTCCTTTTTCAAATGGCAGACATGCAACTTAATAAATATCCGTCTCAACGCCGGCACCATTATTGCCAAATAAAGTAACATTGGACAGGATTACATCGGTTGCCGGGTTCACAACATTGGCATATATTCCGTATCCATTATTGACTGCAAGTGTACTGTTGTAAATTAATAACTTGCCAGTCATTCCTCCAATATAAAGACCATGGTTGTTGTAAAAACTGCTCAAGTTATTCACTGTAACAGCCAGAGCACCTGGATTAATGGCCACGCCTCCTGCAGCGAGATTGCCATCTGTGCGGCTATTGGAAAGAATGACATTTCCGATGGTTGTAAGTGATATCCCACGGTAACTATTGTCTGATGATGTGACACCTGCAATAGTGACATTCCCATCACTTAATAATCTCCAAACCACTACCGGCAGTATTATGCAGCAATTTATTGATTCCAGAAACAACAATGGCGCTCTTGAATATAGACCCGCTGTTGCTTGCATATACACCCGCACCGGCGTTGTAACTTGCATTGAGATAACTGAGCGTAATCTTTCCATAGGAGACAATATTTAAGCCTGTTGCGCCATTTGAATCAAAAGTCCCTTTTATGACGGTAACACCTTGAGGGGTAATTGCATCACCGTTGTTTTTCACATCCATACCAATACTGGCGTTATTGAATGCGACTATATTGCTGAGGGTTACCAGACCTTTGGTATCAATATAAACACCCTTTGATCCGGCTACCAGATTGTTGGAAGATTCAATATTGGTTAATGTTACATACTTGGGGAGCGGATCCTGGTCGTTTTCAATGTAAATCCCAGTTCCACCATTACCATTGGTTTTCACTTTATTGATTTTTACAGTGCCATATGAATAAATATAAACCCCGTAACTTATTGCATTGTTATTAACCTGGTTTACCCATCCACTGGTTGTTGCAGAAATGGATACATTTCGTACGCTGAATAAATATACACCAGCATAAGTATTATTTTGGGCTTCCAGGTTTACCAGACTTACGGTGTTCATATTATTAATATATAAACCAACACCTCCATTATTGTTAAATTGGTTATAACTTCCCAATAAATATATTGGTGGACCTCCAATATAATTTACACCATTCACGCTGTTGTGATTGGCAAGTATATTTGTAAGGGTAACGGTTCCGGTTGCATTTATCCCCGCACCATCACCGTTCAGGTTATTGAGAAATGAAACATTGGTTATTCGGACAGTTTTTAATAACCCGGCTAAAGAACTTACGAAAGCACCACCTGTGCTGGCAATGGTTTTACCATTACCCGAAGCACTCCCTTTTATCCAATTGATGGCATCCAGTTGTATAAGCATAGACGCCATATCCATTGTTATCGTTTGCGATTACATTATTCATGGTCACATTGCTGGAGGTTCCATAACCCATTATATAAACACCAGCATAGTTTGTTGTTGGTGTACTATTGGAATTAGCCTGGACATTGGATAGATTTACGCTCCCATTCGTCTGGATGTGCAAACCGGAATACAAGTTGTCATCGAAGGTATTGGGACCAAGCGTTGAAAGGACATTTGCCCCTCCAACACCCCCCGTAACATGGTTGTTTATGGATACTCCATAGCCTCCATTATTATTAGCGGTGACGCCATTCAGGTTTACCAACCCTTTACTGGTAATATTGGCGCCATCGGAACCGTTTTCAATAAGAACTGCTTTATTGATAATATATTGATTTCGGCAGGGTAGCGAAACTATTGTCAATCGTCAATCCCCGCCCGGAAAGGAGAGCATGAGAAGAATACAAATTTGTTATAGTAACCATGCCCTTTGCCCGGATGGATAAGTTGGTGTTCGCGTTATCCCAGAAGCTGCTGTCAATCACAATCACATTGTTGGCACCTTCACTCCAATCACTTTCCGATTTCACAATAAAGATGCCGCTGGCACCATTTGAGAAAGCGTTGACTTTCTTCAAAGTAACATTCCCCAATGTTCGGATGAGTGCACCTTCGTTACCGTTATTTGCGATCACAGAATTTTCAATAATGAGGTTTCCAGTTGATGTCGAATATGTGTATATTCCATAACCACAATAATCGTTGACAGGATCAGCAATATTATTGGCAAACACGCTGTTTTTGATGGTTAATGGCCCTCTAAATTCAACATCCAGCCCATCTCCTTTATTATTACTGGCAGAAACCCCATTCAAGGTAATTGCACCTTTTGAAAACAGGTATAGTCCGACATGGTTGTTGCCCGCGGCATCACCATTGTTGTTGAATGAACTGCTGGTAATCTTTATGGTCCCAGTGTTAACCGTACAGTCGGGGACACAATTCGATATATTGTGCTCCAACGGAAAGGTTACCATAGGATTCCACCCGGGTTAATTCGATCGAGCCTTTGTTCCAAATATAGATCCCCGAGCCGGTGGTATGCTGCACGAAAACATCCACCAGCTTGATTAATCCCACATTATGATGCATGGTGATTGTCGTACCAGTACCTATAGTATGGGTAAATCGCAGCCCCTGCAGGGTGAAACCGGCAGGCATATTATAAACTTCTAAATATCCATCAAAATTGGGTGCACTTCCTGCAGTGGTCACATCTCGAACAATTCCCCGCATGGTGTTGTAATATGGAGTGGCTCCATTGATTACAAAGTTATGATCTTCGCCTAATCCGCCCTGCACATAAATAAAGCCATAACCGCGCAGGTCATCCCACGCATTGATGGCCTCCAATAATGTGACATATGAAGGAGATTTCCCACCAGCACAGGCAGAACAATAAAACCAGGGATCCGGTTCACACAACACATCAATCGCAGTCTGGGATGCCATTGGCACTGGTTCACCAACATCATCCACAATCACCGCCTCCTCTTCAGCCAGGAGGCTGACAACCTCTGCAACACTCTCGGTCGGTTCTGGTGAAATGGTTTCCGGGGGGACAACCTCAGGTGCCTCACCCTCTGCAAAAACCATTCCCGGCGTTACCGCTGCCAGGATTAAGGAAACCAAAATGGCAATAGCCAAAAAACCGCTGTGATTGAAGCGTTTGTTCATTTCGACCTCCAGGTTGGGTCACTCTATGAAATTTTTTCGGTTTCCGTGCGGGGATTAACTGCATTCCCCCTGGTGGCACAAGGCTTGCCCAGGATGAATTGAGGGTCTTCTTGAGTTATGTTAGCTGTTACCGTTCTCTAACAATATATTAAGACTTTACTAACCGAATGTCAATAACCTGTTTACATACATTATTAGGGATGTGTCATTGCGAAGGAGCACAGTGTAAAACCCCTCACCTTACCTCTCCCTGAGGGAGAGGAATATGTTATGTCATTGCGAAAGAGCTTTGTGTGACAATTTTTTGTCAATTGCGAAGAAGCGCAGCGACTGAAGCAATCCACTAATATGATGGAGGACACTACTTCGCTTCCCTACAGGTGTTCCGCGTTGCTCACAGGATCAATCCCCTCACCTAACCTCTCCCAAGGGGAGAGGAATATGATATTTATTGTCACTCTGAGTGTAACGAAAAGTTCTCGCATTGACGTGCTTCAGGGCAAGATTTTCTGGTCGTTCCTCCCTCAGAATGACAAACAACACCCTCACCTAGCCTCTACCCTGCGGGCACTATGTCCCTGAGGGAGAGGAAAATATTTCATTGCGAAAGAGCTTAGTGTGACAATTTTTTGTCATTGCGAAGGAGCGCAGCGACTGAAGCAATCCCCCATTGATGGAGGAGACTGCTTCGCATATGCTCACAGTGACACTGTTCTGCTAAAAAACAACCCTCCCCAAATTCAATTAATCTGGGGAGGGTTGGGTGGTGCTAATTCAATGAATTTTTCTTACACCGCTTCCAAATACCGCTGAATCTCCCAATCGGTGACCTGGATGCGGAAGTTATCCCATTCCTCCGCTTTTGCCCGCATAAAGGCTTCATATGCCACGCTGCCAAGCGTTTCCTTCACCATGTCGTCATTCTCGACCTCTTCCATGGCTTCCAGCAGTGATCCGGGCAATTCGCTTATTCCCATCTCCTGGCGTTCCTTGCGGGACAAATCATAAATATTGATGTTGTTCAACGGTGCCGGCAACGATTCATTCTTATCAATTCCGTCCAGCCCAGCCCCCAGCATGACTGCCATCGCCAGGTATGGGTTGCAGGATGGATCCGGGCAGCGCAGTTCAGCCCGCACGGCTTTATCCAAACCAATCGTGTAGCGGGGGATACGGATCAACGCTGAACGGTTGGTTTGTGCCCAGCCGATATACACCGGGGCTTCATATCCGGGAACCAGGCGTTTGTATGAATTAACCGTGGGAGCCAAAATGGCGGACATGCCGCGGGCATGCTTCAACTGACCGGCAATGAAACCATAGGCGATTTTCGAAAGATGAAATTCGTCATTGCCATCAAAAAAGAGATTGTTACCCTTACTATCAGAAAGCGATTGATGACAGTGCATGCCCGAACCATTGATCCCGAAAATTGGCTTGGGCATAAAGGAAGCCACCAGGTCATGCTGGGCGGCAATGGCTTTCACCGTGTATTTCAAGGTAAGCACATTATCAGCCGCCTTGAGCGCATCTGCAAAGCGGAAGTCGATTTCATGCTGGCCGCGGGCAACTTCGTGATGCCCCACTTCCACTTCCAGACCCATACTCATCAAGGCTTCCATCAATTCTGTCCGCACTCGCACCGCCTCATCATGCGGAGAAAAGTCAAAGTATCCGCCCACATCATGCGGTACGGGATGCACGCTGCCGCCATTGGTCGGGTGAAACAGGAAGAATTCCGGTTCTGGACCTACATTGAATGTCCAGCCGCGTTCCTTGATTTTTGCCAGCATGCGTTTGAGCACCCCGCGTGGGTCACCGGCAAAAGGGGTCATATCTGGCTGGAAAATATCACAAAATACCCGTCCCCGGCGCAAATCTGGCGGGCTCCAGGGCAGCACGGCATAGCTGTCGGTATCAATCCGCAGGTGCATATCGCTTTCCTGGATGCGGGCAAACCCTTCCACGGAAGAGCCGTCAAACCATACCCCGTTTTCCAATTCGCCTTCCAATTGTTCCACCGGGCTTTCAACGCTTTTGACCACCCCGTTTACATCGGTAAACTGGTAGGACATAAACTTGACGCCATCTGCTTTTACTCGTTCCAACAACTCTTTGTTATCCATGGTTCCTCCAACCTATCCAAAAGGGTTCCAACCGTGCAGCGGATTGGTCAATTATATCGTGTGGAATTAATGTTTTCCTTCAATATAAAACAACTGGAACCAAATCCAGGTCACTGCTACAGTTTTGTACACCTGTCGCCAGGTGCTTTTATGCCATTGCAGGAAAGGAAGGGAGAAAGGAACCCGTGACCAGGCTCCAGAGGCATCCGCTGATCGCTCGATTTTCCCCGGTACTTGCCCCCACCGGGTTAACACCCTCTTTGCAAAGGGGAACCTCCACCTCGTTGTCTCACCCATGTGAGATTCAGCCGCTATTTCTTCCGATATTCAATTGTCGTGCTGCACAAATTTCACCGATAGTACCACGAATTTAAATGTCCTGTCAAGTGATAGATAATGAATGCAGATGCATATGACCGATAATTAACCCCTATCTATTCTTCCATACGCTGGATTGCCTTCTGTTATACCAATGAAAGCAGATTTATCACCGGTAATCAAACCTTATTATTCTTCCATGTGCTGGATTGCACGCAGAACCAGCATGGTCAACCAACGTGAAGGTTCTTTCTTCTGACCAAACTCCCAATCCTTCCAGGCATCCAGGTGGATTCTGGTGTATAGCGACCCAGCGAATCTGCCTTTTTGGGTGATGATGTCGACCATTTCTTTCAATCGCGGGTCAGCCTTCAGCCAGGGAAACCGGGTCAACACGTCCACAACATGCACAATATCAAACCATACCAGGGGTGCTTTCAGTTTGCAAAAATCTGTCCCCATGAAAAACATGTATGGGTGGCTGGTCTGGCGGTTTTGCCACTGGTTCAGGATGGCTTCAGCCCCATACCGGCTGGCATCGCTGTCAATCCATTGGCTTTGCAGCGCGGCAACTTTTAGCATTACAAGTGTCGCAAACGGGCAGGCATCGTCCTTGCGTCCGGGTCCACGGAATTTTCCCAACTCGGGTGAGACACTGCATGGAAAACCGTTCTCCCGCACCAGGCTCATGAGATGCGAAACCGCAGCCTGCACCCTGGCGTCCTCTCCCAACCCAAATTGGATCAGCGCATATAAAACCAGGGGTGCATCGCATAATGCCCATGCCCACACATCCTTGCCTGTACCGCCAAAGTGCTGGGGAATGTTCATCAATACTTGAAAAGGACCCGTATCTGCCTGGTGTTCCAGGATGCGCTCGATAATCTGCGCAACGCCCGGATCTGCCTGCTTCAGCCCTATATCTGCCAGGAAAGTTAACTTGTGCAGCGGGTGACCGGCACTCTTATGGCTGGAGATAACAGAACCCGGCCAGCCTGCCAGTTCACTTACCAGCTGGCTGATGGCAGGATGCGAAACAACTTCCTGGTGCGCCTGAATTACATCTGCATCCAACATTGATTGATGCAGAATATCCAACCGGGTTCGGTATTTCACCCAGGCATCCCCTTCAAGCAGCCAATCGACCAATTTGCTCATTCTGTCAATCACTCCACCCAGATTGCCTGGCTGACATATCCACCCAGATCACCGATTTCCTCCAGTGAAAAATCAGGGAAATCTCGCCCGGTACACCAGCCCATCTTCGTCCATAATAAGCAGGGTATCACCCTGCACCGGATCCCAAATGAGCTGGTCGACAAAAAATCCGCTGGCAATCGTCTGCCAGTCCCCGCCTGGCACTTTTACCTCCACCCGGCCAACCTGATTTTCAATCACAGTCCATGCCTGGTATCCATTTTTTGAAATGGCAGGCACGTACGACTTATCATATACGGGAGGGTCGTAACGGGTACTTCCATCCGCTGAGAATAACGCTTCCGGGTAGGCCTGGAATACGCCGCTTTCAGGCAGCCAGTTTACCTCCCAGGCGCGTTTTGTGTCCAACTGGGTGGGAGTACTTTCACCTGCTTTCAATAAAAAGATACCTTCTCCCACTGAGTCTGCACACCCCGCTGCCCCGGCAAAAAGCATCGCTCCATTTTCTGGCGATCGGGCAATCTGGTAATAAAAGCTTTTATCCATCAACGTTGTCGCTTTTCCGCTTTCAACCTCCACCCTGCGCAGGTTTTTGGAAAAACAGGTCTCATCCAAATCGTACAGAATGTAATGACTGTCATCCAGCCAGCCGACAAAACCATAATGGGTTTGTTTGGGTTTGGGCTGGTCAATCACTGCACCATCCGACACCCTGACTGCCCAGGCACCGTCCATGCGGGTGTATCCCACGATGGCTCCACCAAATGGTGGCACCCAGCTCACCCCAAAATGGTAAATGTATTTTCCATCTGGAGACCAGGTGGGGATGATTGCCTGGGCGGGTCCATCCGTCAATTGACTGATCTCTTCCGTCAGCGTGTTATACAAATACAGGTCAGAAGTTGACCCATTTATTGCCCCAACAAAAGCCAGCATTTCACCATCACCTGGCTGCCAAGCAATGGAATCATACTGGGTGATGGCATAATAAATGAAGGCTTTCTCGCTGGTAGGATCTCCGTATACCTCATCTGGAGTGATTTCCAATAACCGGGTGATGGATTGTTTTTCGCCGCCCGGGATGTTGAGCAGCACCAGGTACAACCCGTCTTCTTTTTGCTCAATATATGCCATTTGATCCCCGATAGGTGAAATCAGGCGATGCAGGTCTGCCATGCCAATTTCTACATCGGTCAACTGGGTGAGAAAACTGCCATCTGGATTGGAAATCCAGACGCCGCTTTGCCCGCTGGTTAATATGTAAGGGCCATCGGCATGCAAACTTTCAGGTATCGGGGTGCTGGTTGGCACAATGTTTTGTGGAGTGGGTGTATCCTGGGCTGTTCCGGTCGGAGCAGTATTGATTACTGGGATTTCTGTTTCCTCTTCTTCTCCAGGGGGTGTACCCCTGGAGGTTGGCAGGTTGCACGCCAAAACGACGAATAAAACCAGAATAGGTAAAAGATAATGAGGTACTTTACGCATAATATCCCGAATCCTTATGGAAAACTAAACGGAAGCGCTTTTACTTACTTCAATCAATTCTAGTGATTTATTACTGGAATGGCAACTTTGTTATGCGGGCTGCGTGGTGTGTAAATACAGCTTTTTCAATGCACTTGGTGGTACACCGCTTTTGATCCTGTCTTTAATCAGGCTGGCACATTCCTCGATGTTGTAGCGGGAAGTGTCCACTTCAAGGTCATAAATTTCATGGGCATGAACCAGGTTGATTTGCTTTTTTGCCTGACCAGGAGTGCGGTCCTTGGCGCGGTTGTTCTCGCGCTGTTCAAGCACATCCAGGGGGCATCGCAATCCAATTAAGTAAGCAGGCTGGTCATAAAACATGCGGACACACTCGTCCAGCCAGCGTTTCTCCACCAGCACATGGTCAGCAACAACATTTAATCCTTGCCGCGAAAGCGCTAAAATGGCGTGATGCATTCCACTGATTAGCTGGTGTCCCATCTTCCCGGATTGGCTGGCTTTTCCCAATACCTGGTCCCATAATGGTTTTTTAAAATCCCGCCGGGCAGCATCCAGAGAAAGGTATCAATGCCGGCTTCCAGGTATGGTTCCGCCATGATTGTTTGCAGCATGCGGGCTGTGCTGGTTTTTCCCGCACTGGTTGTGCCATTCAGAAAAATGATGGTTCCCTGGGACATAAAAATTATCCTGTTCTGGGTATTATTCTAGTACAGGAATGGGGAATTGTCATTGGAAAGATATTACCCCGAACGAAGGTAATAGTCATAATCCATCTTCATCATCTGGGTTTTCATCCCGGTAATCATTTTCCGCCCAATCTTCATCCTCCTCGAAAACCCGTTCTGCTCCCGGCACAAACACACCATTCTCTGCAGCATCCAGAACGAATAACTTAAGCAAACTAGAATTTTCATCCTCCGCCAATCGATGCTGCTTGGGTTGGTTGTAATTCCCCCTGGCAGATTTTTGTGTATACTGGATGAGTTCGTAAATCATGAAACCAAAAACAAACAAGGCGAAAATGCAGGCTTCCATGGATTTCCTCCGATACCTTATTGTATGGTTTTCTTCACCGCACTATACCCATAAATTCTTGCTGATTTCCAGGACTTGCATATTGAACATTTGTGCTATATAATTTACCTTGATTTGATTTTCAGTCTATAATTTATTCATCAGCCCTTTAAAGGAGCAGAACAATGTCTCGTAAACCCATTTCAACTCTTGCCCCGGTGCAAACCCCCATGGACGAAGCGAAAGCCGCTGTTCTGGATAAAGCCCTGGGAGATATTATTAAACGATATGGAGAAGGTTCCATTATGCGACTGGGGAACGCCCAGCACCTGGCTGTTGAAGCCATTCCATCTGGTTCCCTCTCTCTTGACCTTGCATTGGGAGTGGGCGGCATCCCGCGCGCCCGCATTACCGAAATCTATGGACCGGAATCCTCCGGAAAGACCACGCTCTGCCTGCATATTGTGGCAGAAGCCCAAAAATTGGGTGGTACGGCTGCCTTCATTGACATGGAACATGCCCTTGATCCAGCCTACGCTGCTCGCTTGGGAGTAAATATTGATGGGTTGCTCATCTCGCAGCCGGACACCGGCGAACAGGCACTTGAAATCACGCAGACATTGGTGCGCTCGGGTGCAATTGACGTCATTGTGATTGACTCGGTGGCTGCCCTGGTTCCCCGCTCCGAAATTGAAGGAGATATGGGCGATGCCCAGATGGGCATGCAAGCCCGCCTGATGTCCCAGGCGCTGCGTAAACTTTCTGGAGCCATCAATCAGACCAAGACTGCAGTTATCTTTACCAACCAGTTGCGTCAGAAAATCGGGGTTATGTTTGGCAACCCTGAAACCACCACTGGCGGAATGGCATTGAAATTTTATGCGTCTGTCCGCCTCGATATCCGCCGCATCCAGGCGATCAAGATGGGTGCCGAGGTGATTGGCGGGCGGGTGCGTGTAAGGGTTGTCAAAAATAAAGTTGCTGCCCCCTTCCGAACGGCTGAATTTGACATCATGTACAACGAAGGCATCAGCAAAGTCGGTGATATTATTGACCTGGCATCCCAGTTCGATATCGTCGTCAAACGCGGTGCATTCTATTCCTTCGGAGATACCCGCCTGGGTCAGGGTCGTGAAAACGCCAAAGAATTCCTGCGCCAGGCTCCGGATATCAGCAGCCAGCTGGAAGAGCTCATTCGTCAACGCGCCCTGGGCGGCGAATTACCGCTTGGATTAAGTGCTGGCGAAGGCGGTGGTTCCGGGGATGATGAAAACAGTTACGGAGACGAGTAGGGTTATTTCAAAGTCGATTCCTAAATGGAGTTCTATGGGCGCATGCACTGATAACAATGGCTCTTTTCGGAAATACATCCCTGGGCTGGTTCTGGTTTCCGTCTTGTTCCTCACCGCCTGTGTGCGCCAATCAGTCCAGTTTGATCCAGAAGATGGTACCCAAATTCCGTATGCTCCTGTCACCCTGGCTGCCCCAACACAGCAGCCCACTGCAACCATCAGCCCTACGCAGCCGGTGACAGACAACAGCCTGGATTGTATTGATAATTTAACCTACCTGGAAGACCTGACCATCCCGGATGGCACTGTTGTTGCACCTGGTGCTTCATTAGACAAGCGCTGGCTGGTGAAAAACAGCGGTACATGCAATTGGGATGACGGCTACCAGATTCGTTTTACCGGCGGTTCGGATATGGGTGCAGAAACAACCCAGGCTTTATATCCTGCCCGCAGCGGAGCGGAAGCAAACATCCAGATTGAATTCACTGCCCCAATTGAACCAGGGGTGTACCGAAGTGCCTGGTCAGCGTATAATCCAAGCGATGCAGCCTTTGGGGACCCGGTTTACATATATATCGTGGTCGAAGAACCCTAAAGATACCCCCAAACGGACTGCTCAAGGGTAATCTTGCGATAATGAAACAAAAAGTCTGGCACTGGGGTATTCTGGTCGCTTCGTTTGTTCTCATATCCGGAATTGTCTGCGCGGTATTGTTCGTTTTCCTGCAGGCAGGTTCGGTAGAGGCTGCCCTGCCCTTATTCTTATTGCAGTCGCACACCAGCACCCCCCTGCCGTCCACTGCCAGTCCGACCCCCTCCACCACCTTCACCCCATTTCAACCTGCCACGGCAACCGCGACTTTTACGGTTACGCTCACACCCACTTCAACGGATACTCCGACACCAACATTTACGCCCATACCTCCCACTGACACACCTGTTCCAACGGATACACCCGTCCCGATCGCCCCACCTCCAGAAGGGCTGCCCTCCGAAGCCTACATTACGGATATTTATGGCTATCCCCAAATTGCCAACCTGGATTGCGAAGCAAGATCTGCAGTTGACCTTGCAGCCTATTTCGGGATTTCCATTTCGGAGGATGACTTTATCTCGCAAATGCCTTTATCAGATAATCCGGATGAGGGTTTTGTGGGAAATATCTATGATGAAAAGGGACAAATTCCACCTGCATCCTATGGAGTTCATGCTGCGCCGGTGGCTTCCCTTTTACGGGCTTATGGTTTGAATGCCTGGGATTATCGCTGGATGGATTTTGAAACGCTGCAAAGGGAAGTTGCTGCCGGCAGACCGGTGATGGTTTGGGTGATTGGAAACGTCTGGTCTGGCAGCCAGTCATCCTACACTTCGTCCAGTGGTGCGACCACCATTGTTGCCGCGTGGGAACACACCGTGCTGGTCATTGGATACGATCCAGAGCATGTCACCGTGCTGGATGGCAATTTGATTTATGAACGCGAGATTTATAAATTCCTTGATTCCTGGAGCGTGCTGGGGAATATGGGGATCCTGGTCGAATAATTACCCGCCCCGAAAATAGATAGGCTTTCCCTTTCAAATTGAGGTAGCGTGTCATTTCAAGTATGGCTATCCAACATCAACATAAAAAAACGGGTTGTTCAAAAATGAACAACCCGTTTTTCGTATTCAGGGGCAGATTTTAAGTGCCTTCTTCCCAGGAATTCAGGTATTTCACCTGTTCATCAGTCAGCATATCAATTTTACATTCATTGATTCAAATTTCAAACGGGCAATTTCCCGATCAATCTCTTCAGGTACAGAATAGACTTTATTCTCGAGTTCCGTTTTTGACCATGTATTCTGCGCTCAAAGCCTGGTTGGCAAATGACATATCCATCACGCTGGCAGGATGACCTTCTGCAGATGCCAGGTTGATCAGACGGCCTTCTCCCAGTAGAAACAGGCTGCGGCCATCTTTCATGACATATTCTTCAACAAACGGACGAACCAGGTGTTTCTTGACAGCCATTTCTTCCAGCGCCGGGATGTTAATTTCAACATTGAAGTGACCAGAATTGGAAACAATCGCACCATCCTTCATAACTTCAAAATGATGTCTGATCGATAACATTAATGTCACCGGTTAAAGTACAGAAAATATCACCGATTTTTGCAGCTTCGTTCATTGGCATTACACGGTAACCATCCATCACAGCTTCCAATGCTTGCAGTGGATCAATTTCAGTAACAATGACATTGGCGCCCATCCCACGGGCCGCGATGGCTAACCCACGGCCACACCAACCATAACCAGCAACGACAAAAGTTTTACCTGCCAGCAAAATGTTGGTTGCACGGATGATCCCATCGATGGTGGATTGACCGGTGCCATAGCGGTTATCGAAGAAATGTTTTGTCATGGCATCATTGACTGCGATTACCGGGAAATCCAAGCATTTTATCGGCAGCCATTGCGCGCAAGCGAATGACACCTGTGGTGGTTTCTTCGGTTCCACCGATAATGTCGGCAATAAATTCGCGGCGATCTTTGTGCATGGTGCTGACCAGATCAGCGCCATCATCCATGGTAATATGGGGTTTATGATCCAAGGCGGCTTTGATATGTTTGTAATAAATGTATTGTCTCTCACCTTTGATCGCATAAACCGGAATTTCATAATGCGAAACCAGCGATGCAGCGACATCATCCTGAGTGGAAAGCGGATTGGATGCTACCAAGACGACATCCGCACCACCAGCCTGCAATGTTTGCATCAGGTTGGCGGTCTCGGTGGTAACATGCAGACAGGCAGACATGCGAATCCCTTCAAGTGGACGTTCTTTTTCAAATCGTTCTCGGATCATTCGCAAAACAGGCATTTCTCGTTCAGCCCACTCAATGCGCGTCGCCCGCCTTCAGCCAGGCTTATCTCTTTGATATCGATAATTGGACATTTATTCCTCCGCTCATTTACAATTCCAGGTATTATCCTGAAAATTAGTTTTTCAGCAGTACATCTAAATCACCATTGTCATCGTAATTTTGTCGGAATCTGTCTACAAATTCAACGCGGGTATTAGTATGGTTGTGTTCCAATTTTGTTCAAGACAATAAGCAGCTGACAAGGAACCAATTTTACCGCATAGTTCCCAATAATCCTGCTGATAACCCCTCAAAAAACCACCCGAAAGGCATCGCCCACCCCGGTGGATCCACGATATGTTTGGTACAACCGGAATAGCTGGTACTGCTTTCTGATCGTCCGCATATATTATCTGCGCCTTTTTCCCCAATGTAACTACCAGCAACCCCACCGATGTTTCAATATCTTTTCCTGACTAGGCCGGTGTGTTTTTGTAAAAGTCGAAATTCATATTCATTCACAAATAATAATATGCGCACCTTCCACGCCTTCCGAATTTCTTCTGAGCCCATTCGACAATTTGTTGACTGGGATCGTACAAGATACGGAATTTTCTATTGAGTGCACTCATCCACAAATTCCAATCATTGCCATAGGGTCATTCGGGGAAATCACCACCAATTCAGGCGTAAAATCTTGAATTTCTGTCATAGGACATGTTCGCTGGCATATGCCATTGCACCAGGATAGAAACTGGCAATTTGGGCATTTGAGAGGTCAGTATTAACAAAGAAGGATGCAGTAAATTTGTCCTGAATTACCCTGGCATAGCGGGTATCAATCCCCTTGCTCTCCAACCATTCACGATAATCGGTAAAATCTTCACCCACTGTCGCAAAAAGAAGCGGTTTTTCACCCAGGAGAGCCAGGGTATAAGCAATGTTCGGCGCGACCCCGCCACGCTTGCGCACCATGTGGTCGACTAAAAATGAAACACTGATGTTGTCAAGCTGGTCGGGTAGGAAGTGGTCTTTGAAATGACCGGGAAATTTCATCAAATAGTCGTATGCAACTGAACCGGTACAAACAATTTTCATGAGGTTATTTCCGCCATAGGTTTATTCGCGCACAAAAAACGCCCTCGATTGAGAGCGCAGCATTCATCGATGGCTAGTTTAACATGCAATCTACAAACTGTCAAAGTTTTGTGCTTTGCACCAGTCGACATGCTGCGTTGTATTTGCTCATAATTTTCCTTCCGGTTTGGTCAATCAGGCCAAATTCGGCATTGACAGGACGTCTGACTTTGGGTATAAGCCTTAAAGGACATCATTGAAAGGATATCCATGGACTTACGCAAAGCAGCCAGGCGGGCTTTCTTCATTATTACCACACTTACCATTTTCACCATGATAAGCGGTTGTATTCTCACGCCGCAAGGGCTGCGTGATTCCGGCATCCTGGGTCCCACCGACACTGCCACGGCTACATTTACCCCAAGTCCTTCTGCCACGCCTTCTCCAACCCCCACACCCATCCCGGCTGTTCGGGTCACCCAGGCGGACTGGCTGCTATTCAGCGGGGATTATGACGCGGCGCTTGCAGAATATGAACTGGCTCTCAGCCTGGCTACCGATGTTGAAACCCAGGCATCCGCATTAACTGGCATAGGGCGCAGTCATTTTCTGGCAGGCGACTCAGTCGCCGCCATACAGGCGTTAACCACGGTCACAGAAAATTACCAGGCTACCGGGGCATATCCCATTGCCTTGTTTATCCTGGGTCAGGTGTACCTTTCCGAATTGCGCCACACCGAAGCCGCAGAAACTTTTCAGGCTTATCTGGACACCAAACCCGGTGTATTGGATGCTTATGTTCAGGAAATCCGCGGGGATGCACTCACTGCTGCAGGTGATTTGACTGGAGCCCTGGCTGCTTATGAGGCTGCATTCCGCTCGCCGCAGATATCTGATTCCGTCTTCTTGGCGGTCAAGGTCGGTCAAACCTACGTCACCATGGGCGACCACGAAAATGCCTTGCGCACATTCATGGCTATCCTCAATGATACCGAAAATGATTTCATCAAAGCCCAGATGAACTTCCTGGCTGGTCAGGAATACCTGGCACTTGGATTGCCGGAACAGGCTTTCGCCCGCTTCCAGGAATCCCTCATAAATTACCCTCGTTCCTACTATGCATATTCAGGATTGTGGTGCTGGTTGATAACAACGTCCCGGTGGATGATTTCTTGCGCGCCAAGGTCGATTATTATGCCGGTCAATACGGGTTGGCTTCAGAACTATTTAATCGGTACATAAAAGAGAATGCTGACCATACCGGTGAAGCCCATCATTTATACGCACTCAGCCTGAATCAAGAAGGACGGTATGAAGCGGCAATCAATGAATGGGATGCCCTCATTCGCGACCACCCCGAATATCTTTTTTTGCAGCCGCCTGGGATGAAAAATCCTGGACCCAGTGGAACAAGTTGGGCAATTATGACCAGGCAGCCCAAACGCTTTTTGATTTTGTGTCGCTGTATCCCGCCCGACCAGAAGCACCCCAGTTCCTGTTCTTTGCCGCCCGCATCCAGGAAGACAACAACCAGATAGCCGATTTAGCAGCCACCTTTGAACGCATTATTAACCAATATCCTGCCGCCGAAAATGCCTACCGGGCATTATTCCTGGCTGGTATCAATTATTACCGCATTGGAAGTTATACCCAGGCTCTACAGGTCTTCCAGCGGGTGTTTGTGTTGGGTACCACGCCTGCAGAGCAGGCAATGGGATATTTCTGGATCGGGAAAGTGCAGCAAAAGCTGAACGATTTTGCTGCTGCCCAGGAAGCCTTCACCCAGGCTGCAGCACTGGACCCGGGCAGTTATTATTCTGAACGTGCCCGCGAGGTTTTGGTTGGCTTGCAGCCCCTGGAAAGCACAGCCAATTATTCATTCAATTACAGCCTGGAACAGGAAAGATTGCTGGCAGAAGGCTGGATGCGGAATACTTTTGCCATCCCGGCAGAAACTGATTTATCCACTCCCGGTGCGCTGGCACAGGATGCCCGCTTGCAGCGCGCCACCGCATTTTGGGAAGTGGGTCTGTACACCGAAGCCCGGGTGGAATTGGAAGACCTGCGTGCCGAGTTCGAGAACGACCCGGTTGCCACATTTCAAATAATGAACTACGCCCTGGATCATGGCTTTAATCGCAGTGCGGTTTTTGCCAGTCGGCAGGTGCTTAACCTGGCAAACATGGACGATGATGCAACTTTCACCGCTCCCCTGTATTTCAACCATATCCGCTTTGGAGCCTACTTCCAGGACCTGGTGGTAAACGCTGCCAATGCAGAAAGCCTTCACCCGTTTATCCTGTTCAGTGCCATCCGCCAGGAAAGTATGTTTGAAGGGTTTGTGCGTTCCAGTGCCGGGGCGCGTGGATTGCTGCAGATAATGCCGGCTACCGGTGCCGAAGTTGCCGGCTGGATGAGCTGGCCGCCAGACTTTACCCCTGACGACCTGTACCGTCCCATGGTCAGCATTCGCCTGGGAGCTCGTTACCTCGCTCGCCAGACCAAGGATTATGGCGGAACCCTGTTTGGATTGGCTGCCTACAATGCCGGTCCGGGCAATGCCTATCTCTGGCAGCAGCTTTCGGGAGATGACCCTGACCTGTTCTTTGAAGTGATTGATATTGAAGAAACCCGCCAGTACATCCAGCAAATCAGCGAGTTTTATCACATCTATCAACGCATGTATGAAGTTGGACCGTAACGGGGATTATTCAGGTTGCTTTTGAAAACGGTTTTGCACGCTGATAATCACTGCCACGGAAACGATCCAGACCAGTGTTTCTGATTCCAAAATCAGGCTGAGCGAAATGTTTGCAACCAGGACAAAAACCAGCAAAAGTATCGGGAATGCAGACTCCAGGGTTCGTTGTTGGAGCAAATATCTTTTACCATGGATAAATCCCAGGATTATCAACCCAAAAATTACTGCCAGCCCAATGATTCCAAGGTGTAACTGGATATCGATAAATCCATTGTCCCCAATCAATACTTCATAACTCCAACCTACTTGTCTGGCAATTTCCTCGCGGATACCGCGGAAGTGCCAGAGTGCACCATATCCATATCCCAGCCATAGTCGTTGGATAATCAAATTCTCAAAGAGGTACTTCCACATGGGTACACGCCCGGTTAGCGATGTATTTCTGCCCAACAAGCCGAAGATAAAATCAAGTTTGGTCAGAATGAACATAATTGCAACAACCGCAGCCCCCAAAAATCCATAATAATGCACCCTGGTCAATATTATCTGCACCTTTTCCCATACATAAAAAACAACCACCAGTGCTGCCAATACCATGCCGGTTAGGATGCCGGTTGCGGATTTGCTTTTTACCAAAAGAAAAAGGGTAATTCCCAGCATGACAATATCAATCGCAAATGCAACGGTTAATCTTTTCTGGCTTTTCAGAATGTTAATAAGGTAGATACTTGCACCTAACGCCATGAAGCAACCCATATAATTCCGGTGCCAGAATATGCCACTCCAGGCACCTTTATAAAACGGGTCTCGCATGATGCCAATATCAGGCAGGAAAATTACAAATGCCAGGCATGCAACAGAAATGATAATAAAAAACCATGACAGGCTTTTCAGTATTTTCTCCAGGCTGTATGCATGCCCAATATAGATTGCCATTAATGTACTGATTAAGAGGACAATCACCTTGTAGAAAGTCAGATTAAAATTATTGACCAGATGAGAGAAGCAGCAGCAATTAAAACGAAGAGCAGCACGAACCAATTTCTTTTGCAGGTTTGCAGGTAGCCTTTCCAATCGCGCTCCCAGAATAGTTCAAGCCCCAGCAATAACACAGGCACCGCCCACAAAATCAATTCCATATTCACATTGAAGTATTGACAGGGTCCGCTGAATACCAGCCATTTTGAGGGACAATCCGCTCCGCGGATACCAAAGATACCAATCGCACGAAATATCCCCAGCAGGAATATCAGTACGATAAAATTCCTTTTCGTAATGCGGCTAATTTTTCAGGCTGCATATTTCCACCAACCCTCAGAACGAGCCCTTGCCCACAATCACCGCCCAGGCTGTGCGGATGATGATTTGCAGGTCCAACCAGATGGAATAGTTTTCCACGTAATAGATGTCGTCTTCCGTATGCAAGTGCATCACCCGGTCGCTTCTGCCATTCACCTGCCACCAGCCGGTGATACCTGGCGGTACTGTCAATCGGCGGCGCTGCCAGTGCTGGTAATTTTCCACCAGGTAGGGCAGTTCAGGACGGGGACCGACAATGCTCATATCACCCGCAATCACATTGAAAAACTGGGGAAGTTCATCCAGGCTCAGCCGCCGCAAAAATTTACCCAGGCGGGTAACGCGCACATCATCCCGCGTTTTGTGCAAAATGTTTCCATTCTCATCCGTTTTTTCCACCTGGGAACGCAGCTTTTCAGCATCCCGCACCATCGTCCGGAATTTGATCATTTTAAAGAGCTGCCCATTCTCACCCACCCGCTCCTGCCGGAAAAACACCGGCCAGCCATCGCTCACCAAAATCGCCAGGACAATCAACAGCATTAACGGCGAAATGATGATGAGTGCCAGGGTGCCAACCACCAGGTCGAATGTCCGCTTGATGATACGCGAGTAATCGTCCAGTGCCGGGGCGCGCAGATCAAGCAATGGCAGACCCGCCAGGTTTTCTACCCGCGCTTCCGAAAGCGACAGGTCGTAAAAATCAAGCGCAACCCATACTCCCAGCGACATATCTTCCAGGTGGGATGAGATTGCCTCAATCCAGTTGGATGCACTGCGCTGGAAGGATATGACCACGTCGGTTATATGCTTTTCACTTACCAAGGTCCGCAAATGGGTTATCGTCAGGGGGCAGGATTGCGGGGTTTCACTTTCGAAACTTTTCAAGGTTTTCAAATCCAGAACCTGCACACCGGTGATGGTACCGGTCAGGTTTTTTCGAATGGATTTTTCGATTTTTTGCAGCTCAGACCCGCTGCCCACCACCAGCAGGTTGTGCGCCAGGCTCAGCGTTTCCTTTCGCAGCCGGAATACCAGCCGGGCGAATAACCTCCAGATAACACACAGTAAAAACGAGACACCCACAATCATCAGAAACAAGGCACGCGAGAAATCACGATAGGTCAAATACAAAATCCCTGCCTGCGAAACCGCAGCCACCAGGGATGCGATCGTCATCATGGAAAGTTCATCGACCAGCTTGAAGAATTTCTTGCCGTCATAAATGGAAAACGTTGCCAGCACCCCCACCCAGATCAGCGGAAAAATGAAGTAGATAAAGGTCGGATAATGGATATCCTCAGGCAGGTTCGCAATAAAAGGCAGGCTGTTCATGGTAATCCGGACATACGACATGGACACCAGCGAGCCAATCACCAGCAAGCCGTCCAGCAGCATGGAGAAAACCGTGAAATTAACCGAAAAACGCCTTAACATGAACTCCCTATTTCTTACCCAGTTTTCCTTGTAGCAATTCCCATGCCATCAATGACCAAAAAGCGTGGATTTGTGACGGCATACCGCTTCCATAATCGGCGCGGCTCTTGCAGAAAACGAAAAAACCATTCCAGCCCAAGTTTCTGCATCCAGGCGGGTGCTTGCTGAATTGTACCTGAATGAAAGGCGAATGCTGCACCAACCCCCACCATCACTGCTGGAATTTTTCCGCGGTGTTCTGCGATCCAGACCTCCTGCTTCGGGCAGCCCAGTCCCACAAACAGGATTTTTACTCCCGCATGATTAATTTCCTGCACAATCTGGGAATCTTCTTGTTCGCTTTAAAGGTCGAAATGGAGGGGCAAGTTGGATGGACACAATCAATCCAGGAAACCGGGCTTTCATTTTTTCGACCAGTTTGCCTAATATATCCTCCGTGGCACCCAGGAACCCAACCGGAATACCTTCTCTCGCTGCGGCATCCAGGATTTTGAGCATCAGGGTCGGTCCATACACCCGTTCCTGCTGCGGAAATCCCTTCCTGCGCAACACCCAGACCAACGGCATCCCATCCGGGGTGACCAGGTCGGCATATTGACGATATTTTGAAATGCCGGAGAATCATGGGCTTCCATGACCATGTGTACATTGGCAGCATAAACACTTCGGCTTGCCTGCTGTTTTGCCCATTCAATTATTTGCGAAACAGTATGGTCATAAGAAGTGCAATTTATTCTTGATTTCAGGATAAATGCTGTCATTTGGATTTTTTCATGTTTTGAAGAATAAATACTTCCAGTAAACGTTTATTATAGATAATAATAGATATTTGAGATAATCAAAATATTAATCACCCCCGTTTACCTGTAATTATGACGACGGCTGTTTTTCCCGGTGCTATAATTTCAAGGTCTACTTAATACAATATTTGTAAAACCTATTCTTTCTAGTTCAGGATAAAAAATCACTTGCCAACTGCCCTGGTCATCTCCCGCTATTTCCCACCACTCAGCCCTGCGGGAGCATCCATCCGCCTCGTCAAGATTATCAAATTTGCATCTGAACTGGAATTGGTCATTTATTGTCCTTACTCAGGATTTGAACGAACGGTAATTCCCGAAGAACGGTTAAGCGAATTCCTGCTCACCGAAATCCCGGCAGAAACGGTTGTTCATCGCGTCGCAAATCCGTTCTTTGGCAGCACAACCCTGGCGAAACTTGGCCGCAAATTTTTCGGTACCTCATCCCTGCCCTGGGGACTATCGGTTTGCTGGCAGGGTTGGAGAAAATACCGGCATACTCCACCTGATTGCATCTTTGTAAATACCCCGCCATTTTCCAATGTTTTTGCAGGATGGCTGCTGGCATCGCTCCTTGGCGTTCCATTGTTTGTGGATTTTAAGGACGACTGGGTTGGTTCCTCAGAATTCCAAAAGAAGGGTCGCATTCGACAATCTATCGAAAGCTGGGTTGAAAAGCGTATTGTCCGACAAATCCTCCGCTGTATTTACCGTCACGCAACCCAGCATTAGAGTCGTTCCAGAAGCGATATTCATCAACGAAATGGGTTAACAAGTTATTCCTGGTTCCAAACGGCTGCGACCTTGAAGAATACCAGGCAGTTTGGAACAGGCAGCGGCAGCCGGAAAGTGCCAAGTTCCAGATTATCACGGCAGCATCCGGGTATCGACCCGACTATCGCGATTTATCCCCATTCCTGGATGCAATGGATTTATTTTTTGAACAGAATCCCCCAGGCAAGGGATAATGTTGAGATTGTTTTCATCGGGGAAAAACCGGATCCTCTTTACCAGAGGCGGTTGGAGAAAATGCTTGCTCCTGCATCAATAAAGTACACCGGAGTGCTCGAACGCCGGAATTTGGTCGAAGCCTTGTGGCAGGCTGACCTGTTTTTCCTGGTTCAACCGCAAGAAAACATAACTGCAATTTCTGCAACTTTGTATGAATACTGGGCTACCGGGAAAGCACCCATTCTGTTGTTTTCCGAAATCGGGGCAGCCAGCGACCTGGTTCAGAAAAACAACCTGGGGGCACACTTTCAATTCAAGCAGACGGATGAAGCATCAAAATTTCTTGAGAGCGTTTACACAGCATTCCGCGATAGTCGTCCAATTTGGATCGAACGTTCCGGGGTGGAAATGTATGATCGCCGAAAAATGGTAGAAAAAATGACCGCCATCTGGACAGATGCAATAGCGCAGTATCGGACTCGCTGATGCAATATCCCCGTGTACTGGTAGTAATGCCGCTTTACAATGCTCGACAATATGTCCGCGCGGCAATTAAATCCATCCTTGCGCAAACCTACCCGAATTTTTCGTTGCTGGTGATTAATGATGGTTCGACGGATGGAAGTGAACAGATTGCCGCGTCATTTCAAGAGCGCGGCGTAATACTCTGGAACCAGCAAAATCAGGGTCCGGGCAGTGCTATGAATCGCGCCATCCGCTATGCCCGTGAGCAAAAAATCCCCTACCTGGCTCGCATGGATGCGGATGATATTTCCGATCCAAAGCGTCTGGAGGCACAAATAAACCTGCTCGAAAAGTATCCTGCCGCGGCTGCCTGCAGTGCCAACTGCCATTACATCCATGCTGAAACAGGAAAAATTCTGAGTTCATCCACCATATCCACCTCCCCTGCACTGATTCGGTGGGAAATCAGGCACGGATTACACGGTTTAATTCAAGGTGCAAGTGTTTTCCGAACCATTGCGTTGGATGCCATAGGAGGATATCGAATGAATTTTCAGCGTGCTGAAGAAGTGGATGTGTTCTTGCGACTCTTAGATCGATATGAATTGCGGAACTGTAAGGAATTTCTCTATTCCATCCGGTATCACACAGATAGCTATTCACTAGAAAATGTGCACAAGAACATCTATTATCAGTTCTATGCGTTGGACTGTGCCAGGGCACGTCGACAGGGTAAACCTGAAAAGAGTTATGAGACATTCATCCAACAAATATCTTTGTGGACCAGGTTGCGGATTTTGCGGGAGGAATATTTGCTGCGCATGTGGCGCAGCCGCCTGCGCAAGTGGAATCCTGGCGCATTAATCCTGGCTTCGCTGCTGGATCCCCGTCGTGTAATTATTCGGGTTCTTCGAAAGTTTAGCGAACGCAAGCAGGATTAATTTTTCTCTGCTTTTTATTTCACTTTATACACTGCAACTGCATCATTTTCATAAACCAGTTCGGTCTTTCCCTGGCTGACGGATAAGTCACCCAATGCGCTGGTATAGGCTTGCTCAAGTTCCGCCCCTCCTTGCTGCACCGGCATATGAATATAGATGTAATCCAACTGCCTGCCGTTCTTCGTTGCCCAGTCCTCAATGCAGGCATAAGCAAGGGAATTGCAGGCCTGCACATTCAGTGATTCGGTCAATTTCTCCTCAAATGACCCGCTCGTATCCCATTCATGCCCCTGCGCGGTGGCAACACTAATACGCTCCGTTAAGGCTGGAAACCATTCTGAAACAGGATCGGTGAGCGGTAAGTCACCGGTTAGAACGAGAAACTGGCTATTCGCAGGAGTATGCTTTTTTATCCAATCAAATGCATCCTTATCCTGGGTTGTCATGGATACATTTAGAGTTACCAGGGTGGCGACTGCCATTGCGGAAAATACCCATTGACCGAATAAAAGGATAAATAATCCCTTCGAAAGTCTGCTTGATAATGGCTGCGGTTCTATGTTTTCCTTTTCGCTCGATGTACCCTTTTTATCAATGAACAACAATACTTTATATAACGCATAACTTGCCAGGATGGCAATGCAAGGGGTGAGATACAGGGGTGCACTGCGCGGTTCTGCCAGGAAAGTGACCATCACCCAGGCTGGTACGAGATATTTTCGTTTTGCAACCAGCCAGAATAACCCGATCAATCCCAATGTGCCGATGGTTTTTAACCGGTATTCATTCGTTAAGTCAAATTGCAAAAACTTGATAACCTCTTTGTAGTCATAAAACCCGGTTCCGCCCGCAGCAAGAATGGGAGCCAGGCTGTGCTGGCTCAAGATGGTTATCCACCATGGAGAAGTAAATAATAAGACTAAGCCTGCTACGATGAGCGATTTAATCACACCCTTTTTGTCCCTGCCAAAAAAGACAAAAAACACCAGGGCACCAGCCAGGGTATGCAGGGCTGCTTCCGGGTGGGTAAGAATTGTCAGCGAGGAAAAGACAGCCGTCCAGACAATATTTCTCACCCGGTTCTGGGTGAACAATCTGTAGATAAAAGTCAGCGAAATTAACGAGAAGAAAAAGGCGGGTGAGCGGGTTAATCCACCCTCCCATGATGAGCCAATCAAAGGATGCCGGGATAAAGGCAAACATCATCGTGGCGAAAATGACCTGGAATTTGTTACTGACCAGTGCTCGAACCAGCATAAAGAAAGCCGGAATGGAGAGAATTGTGAAAATAGCGGGCAGGATGCGGATGATGTCCAGCAGGTCCCAGGAGGTCAGTTTAACCAGGAGTCCAGCAAGGTAAAATGCCAGCGGAGGGTAGGCAAACGGCAGGTTCAGGTGGTTGTAAGATGTGGTTGCCGGCAGGTGGAAACCATTGGCAATCAGGTTTTGGGTCATCACATAAAACATGCCGCCATCGTTCAACGGCAAATCAGATTGCAGCACCTGCGATATCCGGATATACCCGCCAATCAGGATGGCAATGATTAAGGAAAAGGTAGGTCGGGTCAATTTTGTTGAGTGTCTGCGAAGTTTTTGTTGTCATCCTGTGTTACCTGTCAGGCAAAATCGAATGGATTGGCTCTGTCACTGAATACTTTCCCAAACCGCCTGTTGATTGAAATATTCAGCGAACACCATAATGATTATACGCGATTCAGTGATATGAATACCTTCTGCCAGAAACCCACCTTCTTAACATCGGAGAAGGCAGATAATCACTCCAGGCTCAGCAGGGCTTTTCTTGTGAGAGTTTTCCGCAAGTACTTTCGTGCCCAGTACAACGCGGCTGCCATTGCAATTGGAACTGGAAAGAAGCCGAGGTAAAAAACAGGTACATTGCCTACTCTGCCATTTAATCCAGCAGAAAAGAATGTCCAGCTGATGATGGGTACCAATACCAGCAAAAGGTTAACGATATATTGCCTGGTTCTCCACCTGTCTTGCATGGCAGCAATCACCAAAATAAAACCGGGCAGGATGGCGATAAAATTACTGTGCGCTGACGATATGCCAGAAATGGGCAGGAGTGAGAAAGTGAGACAGGCTGCCCAGAACAAACTGCCAAAACCTTTCTTATAACTCCACAGCCATTCCCGCCCAAGAACAAGCGCAACGATCAAGGATATTCCCCCTGCAACCCATTTTGCAGCAGAAGGAAACCAGGCTTGCAGTATGGAAAATGGGGAGTGCGGGCTGGCGACTTCCGGGTAAAGGAACACATCTTTCAAAAACTCGGTAAACCATACCGGCAGGATAAGAAAAGAGACTCCCAGCATCACAACAAGCGATATACCTGAGCCCAGGATAATTTTCCAGCGTTTGTTTGAAAAAGCCCAGACCCACACCAGGATAAAGAACAGGATAACCAGCTGCGGTTTGATCGTCGAAAAGGCCAGCAGTATCCCTGCCAGCCAATCCCGGTCTTTCGAAATCGCAATCAGGCACAACAAAACAAACAATGCCGCAATCGGTGACGGATTACCATCAATAATCGGTTGCGTGAAAAACGAGGTAAATAATGAAACCATCAGCAAGAGGATTAATGTCAGTCTGCCAGGGCGAAAATTGATCAACCGCAGGGTGAGAATTACCAGTGCAAAATGGATGAGCTCCAGCATGGTCATCCAGATTGCCCTGGCAAGTGCGAAATCTTTGATGAGTGAAAATGGAATGTAAATGGGGATGATGTAATAGGGGTAAGCGAATATTCCTGGAGGTTCATCTCCCTGGTGGGCATGCCCATGGTGCATCAGTTCCACCTGGTATTCCACCTCGGGGCTGTACGGATTCTCATACCCTTCAACGACCACCAATCGGGTCGGCAGCCAGCGATATAAGAAGTCAGTTCCGCCCGGTTGCTGTTGTGTATATTGATAATTGGCATAAAAGAGCAATCCAAAAATCAGGGCAAATAGAACTGCCAGGGATAACCTTCTTATAAGGCTATTTTCACCTGCATTGAGTGTGGCGATTATTTTCATATTCCTTCCATGGTCATCGCTGGTTCACGTGAATTACGCATGCACTCTTTCCAATAGCAGCATTTGCCACGGAAAGGGATAAATCCGACTGACTATTTTTAATCCGGGTTGCGAATTAATAAATTGGATGAATTTCTTTTTATTCCAATGCTGGATGTGCCCGGGTGTATTCCCACACGCGCTGAAATATTTTCCCCGCACCATATTCAACATGCGCCAGATGGGTTCATGGGGAACGGACACCAGGATATATTTGCTGCTGATTCGACATAACTCGCTTAATCCCTGACCGGGATTGGATAGGTGCTCCAGCACTTCACAGCAAATCACCAGGTCGAAGGCGGAATCAGGATACTCCATTAGCTGCTCTGCATTTTGGACCGAATAATCGACCTGCAAAGTTTTGCAGTTGCTTCTGGCTTTTTCGATTTCATCAGCGGATATGTCCGTGGCAAACATGGCAGCGTCTGGAAAAACCGAATGGGTGATTTTTATCAACTCCCCTTCTGCGCATCCCACCTCGCAAATCCTGGAAGTGGGAATAATCGCCAGGGTCTCAAGGATCGCCCGAAACGTGTGGAGATAATTATTGACCAGAAATTTGGAAATCAAATTCCTGCTGTGATACTTATCTTCAAAATTTCCAGTTACTTCAGTCAATATCTGGTTTGGTTTATTCAATGGAAAGTTTCGCCTTGGAACCGAGCGCTATTTTCAAATTCCGTGAATAAATGATTAATTGGAGAATGGAGGTGATGATAAAAACGAGATCCCGGCGGATGATGGCGTAACAAAAGAGCATGACGGCACCAATAATTCCCATCCACCAAAAACTCAATGGCACAACCGTTTTCTGCTCTTTCTCTGAGCGGTACCATTGAATAATTAATCGCAAAAAGAAGAAACCCTGTGCACCAAGACCCCAGATGGACCAAAAATCCAATTTAAAATAACTGATTATGCTTTGTATAATTTCCATGAGACTGTTTACTTTCATCTATTACAAAGATAATTGCTTTTGAGTATTCCGCTTAAATCCTGAGGTAGTCTGAATTATTATATAATCCTTTTAGGTTCGGTGAGAAAATTCTACTGTCTACAATAATGCAGGTATTCCATGAAAGTGATTATCCAGATTCCCTGTTTCAACGAAGAAGAGTCGCTCCCGGTTACCCTGTCAGAACTTCCCCTTATGCTTAATGGGGTTGACACGGTTGAATGGCTGGTAATCAATGATGGCAGTGTTGACCATACCGTTGAGGCTGCCATCGCAGGCGGTGTTCACCATGTTGTATCCCATATCAAAAATTTGGGATTAGCCCAGGCGTTTATCTCCGGGATCAATGCCAGTCTCTATTTTGGGGCGGATATTATCGTGAACACGGATGCAGATAACCAGTATTGCGCGGAGGACATTCAAAAGCTGATCGATCCGATTTTACGACGGGAAGCAGAGTACGTGATTGGCTCCCGACCCATTAAAAATACCGCCCATTTCTCGCCCATTAAGAAAATCCTCCAAAAATTCGGCAGCTGGGTGGTTCGCAGGGTCAGCCAGACGGTCGTGGAAGACGCTCCCAGCGGGTTTCGAGCCATTACCCGCAATGCAGCCATGCACCTCCACGTTTTCAATCACTATACCTATACGCTGGAAACTGTCATCCAGGCAGGCAGAATGCATCTGCCAACTGTCTCAGTTCCCATCCGAACAAATAAGAACCTGCGCTCTTCCAAATTGATTTCCAGCATCCCCAGGTACCTGACCCGTTCCTTCTCCACCATCATTCGCAGTTTTATGACGTATGAACCGTTTCGATTCTTTGTAACCCCGGGTGTGGTGCTCATTTTTGCAACATTTGTACTGGGGGTACGCTTTTTGTTTTTCTATTTTCAAGGTAATGGCACCGGGCATGTGCAATCACTTTTACTTGCCCTGGCTCTATTCATCCTGGGTACGGCAGTGATTATTATTGGATTATTGGCAGACCTGATTGCCGTCAACCGGCGTTTGCTGGAAGACCTGGATTTTAAAGTAAAAGAAATTGAAACCCGCCTGGATGCTTCAGGAAATCCATCTCCCTTTGAGAGGGTCTTTTCGCGAGCATATTTGACTTACACCCAGGGGAAAACTGCGACAAAAGAAATGGATGATTAACTCGTTCCAGGTAAAAGTTTCAGTCAATTTAATCTGATACATCCGGATTACCTATTCTTGCCCACTCACCGCCTCCAACCTAAAAGTGATGGAAATGAAAAGCGGGGAATTGACTCAACTGAATAATCTCTCCCGCCCGCAATCGCATCCGCAGCCCGCAGCCCGCTTTGAATGGCTGCCCCAATCCCTTCCCCCATATCGACAGTTGCCAGTCCGATGGCATCACCAACGATAAACGCGTTTCCACTGCGGATGGAAGCACCTTTGCGGCGAAGGTAATAACTGTGCCCAACAGGTTTATAGGTATGCCCGCGCACCAGCCCCATTTCGTCCAGTTTTTCGGTTAACAAGTTCCAGTGCCGTTTGAGCGAATCTCCATTCTTTTTCAGCCCCTCAGCGCTGCCGCCTACGCCCACATTAACATATCCATTCGCTTTGGGAACATACCAGGCATAGCCAGGCAGCTTATTCTGCAGGAACCACAACCGGCAGGTGTCATCGGCTAAATCGTACGCAAATTCCTCTTCCTGCGCCACGATCAAGGCTCCCCTATCCCTGGGTGCGGATTCCTGGAAAAAAGTCTTCGCCACCGGGCAGTGGGTTCCGCCTGCACCAACCAGGTATTTCGCTGCATACAGTCCATCGATCACATACCTGTCCTCGACCTGCTCGATCCCTTTTACCGTGTGAAGGGCAAATTCTGCTTCTGCCCGCTTCAACAGCCAGTCATCAAACTCCACCCGGCGGATGGCATACTGGTTGGTGCGTAACTTAAAATGGAAATTGCGAATGGTTACATCAAACTTGGAAAAATGAGTTAAACCGGGTGGAAGTAGACCTTCTTGCAGGTCAAGATCGTGCAGCACCTGGGGGGTGATCCATCCGGCACACGGTTTAAATCTCGGGAAGGCGGATTGGTCCAAAACCAATGGATGCATCCCATGCTGTTTGAGCCGCCAGGCGCAGGCAGCCCCGCCAGGTCCACCACCAACGATAATTACATCGGCTTCGATCATTCGTTCTCCTAGGAAATCCGGCAATCCGGCTGCAAGTGTTCCTCTGCGGGTGAACACAATCTGCCACAGTTGCTGGCTGCGGGAACGAAAACCACCGGCGCTGGTCAACAGGTAATAGCGCCACATGCGGTAAAAGCGCTCCCCATATTTTGCCTGCAGGTTTGGCCAGGCTTTTTCAAAATTGGCATGCCATGCCATTAGCGTGGGATCGTAATGAGGTCCAAAGTTCTGCCAGTCCTCCATCACGAACAGGTTCTCCATTGCAGTTCCCAGCTGGCTGATGGATGGCAGCATACCGTTGGGAAAGATATACCGGTCTGTCCAGGGTTCGCCGGTTTTGATGGATTTATTTCCGCCAATGGTATGAATAAAGCCAACCCCGTCCTCTTTCAGGCAGCGGTTGACCACTTCCATATACGTGCGATAATTTTTATACCCGACGTGTTCCATAATGCCAATGGATATGACAGCATCGAAAGTGCCCTGCACCTCCCGGTAATCCTGCAGGCGCAATTCCACCGGCAGACCTTTGCACAGCTCCATGCCGAGTGCCACCTGTTCCTTCGAGACAGTCACACCCAGCACCGAGGCACCATATTTCTCGGCTGCAAATTTGGCAAAGCTGCCCCAGCCGCAACCCAGTTCCAGAATTTTCATGCCTGGTTTTGCCCCAATTTTCCGGCAGACCAGGTCCAGCTTGGCTTCCTGGGCTTCATCCAGCGTTGCAGCATTTTTCCAATACCCGCAGGTATATTCCAAGCGCTTGTCGAGCATGGCAGAATACAGGTCATTCCCCAGGTCATAATGCTGAATGCCAACCTGGTAGGCACGGGCACGAGGATTGCCGGTTGAACAGCCTGGCTCGTAATACCTGGTAAACCAGGCGCTGGTTGTTGACAACTTTTTCTTCCAAACGGGCTTTAAGTGCCCGGGTTATAAATTGGTCGATGGCTTCGCAATCCCACCAGCCATCCATGTAGGATTCACCCAAACCAAGGGAGGCACCTTGCAGCACCCGCTCGTAGAAAGCGAGGATTATGCACCTGGATATCCCAGGGGTTGCTGCCGCCGACTTCAATATCTGCCTGGGCAAGTAATTCACGCAAAGCCATTTCGGGTTTTTGCATATTCTTCCTCCTAAACCAGATAAAAGTTATCGTTATTGTAGTGTAAACCCTGTCTCATTTCAATGGGTGCGCGAAAAGAAAAACCCGCCCAGAAGTGGTTCTGAGCGGGTTGTCGTTACAACATCATGCCTGCCGGGTTCTCAACCCATTTGGCAAGCGCTTGCAAAAATTGTGCGGCTTCGGCACCATCCGAAATCCGGTGGTCAGCCGATAGCGTTGCCCGCATTCGCATCCCTGCCTGCACTACCCCCTCTTTCACCACTGCCACCTGCCGGGCAGACCCAACTGCCAGGATGGCGGCTTCGGGTGGATTGATGATGGCAATAAAATGCTCCACATCAAACATTCCCAGGTTGCTGATCGAGAAAGTGGAGCCTTCGATATCCTCCACTTTTACTTTCCCTGATCGGACACGAGCGACCATTTCTTTCACTTCACCCGAAATCTGGCGCAGGGATTTCTGGTCGGCATCTTTTACCACTACCGTCAACAGTCCGCCTTCCACTGCCACAGCCACGCCGACATTGACGTGTCCCTTGCGGATGATGGAATCATCCTGCAAGGTTGCGTTCAGGTTGGGGTATTGCCGCAGTGCCAGAGCAACCGCCTTGATGATGAAATCATTAACCGAAAGTTTTTCATTTTCAGGCAGTACGTTGTTCATTTGCGTGCGCATGTCCATCAAGGCATCCACATCATATTCATGGGTGACATAAAAATGGGGAATGCTGTGGCGCGATTCAAGCATGCGCTTGCCAATCGCTGTCCGCAGCCGGTCCAGCGGAATTACTTCATCCGCCGGGATAATGCCCTGGATAAAACTGGGTGTTGGTTTTCCCTCGTATACCTGGGCAGGAGCAGTGCCTGGTTCGCGCCTGCGACGCAGGATTTCTTCCACATCCCGTTTTACAATTCTGCCGCCTGGTCCGGTTCCGGTCACACCATCAATATTCAGTGCATTCTCAATCACCATTCGTGCGGGCAATTGGTGAAACCCGCAGCATATCCGGTTCGGTTGCAGCAGGCTGTACTTTCGAAGCAGCGGATTCTTTGGAAACCTTTATTTCAGGTTCAGGTTCAATTTCCTAATTTCTTTTTCGGCTTTTTTATCTTTTGTCTTTGGGTCAACTTCAGTCTCCGTCTTCTTCTCAACGCCAACAGCAAACTTACTCTCATCCACTTTTTCGCCAGGTGCAGATACAACTGCAATGGATGTACCCACCGGAACCACGGCTCCTGCTTCGACCAGGTGGCGGTAAATAATGCCATCCGCACTGGATTGCACTTCCACGGTTGCCTTATCCGTTTCAATCTCCGCCAGCACAGCACCCTTTGGTAACTGCCTCACCTTCGGCAATTACCCAGCGTACCAGCGTACCTTCAGCCATATCAAATCCCAGTTTGGGCATTGTGATTACTTCAGCCATTACAACACCTCCTTGACCGCCGCCACAACATCATCAACATTGGGAATTGCCATCTGTTCAAGGGTGCGGTTATAGGGAAGAGGAACTTCAATTTGTGCTACCCGTTTGATGGGAGCATCCACATAATCAAACGCCTGTTCATAAATTCGGGAGGAAACTTCTGCTCCTACCCCGTAGGATGGCCAGCCTTCTTCAACTATCACTGCCCGGTTGGTTTTTTTGAAACTTTCAATCACGGGTTCCATATCCAGGGGTCGCAAAGAACGCAAGTCAACAATTTCTGCTTCCACACCTTCTTCTGCGAGCTTCTCGGCTGCTTTGAGGGATATCTCCAGCATTTTGCTGTAGGTAACAATCGTAACGTCCCGTCCGGGTCTTTGTACCACAGATTTTCCGATGGGAACAACATAATCACCATCAGGAACTTCACCCCGCATCTGGTACAGGGTGGCATGCTCAATAAATAATACCGGGTCCTGGGAGCGGATTGCAGATTTTAACAATCCTTTTGCATCCGCAGGAGTGCCGGGAGAGACTACTTTTAGTCCGGGAAAGTGTGCAAAAATGGCATCGGGTGTTTGGGAATGGGTGGCGCCTAATTGCCGTCCACCACCGCCAACCGTACGAATTACGAGCGGCAGTACCATCTGTCCGCCAAACATGTAATGCAGTTTGGCTGTTTCGTTAACAATATGATCCATGGCAACAAACGCAAAGTTGATTGTCATCAACTCTGCCACTGGTCGTAGACCGGTCAAGGATGAACCAATTGCTGCACCAATAATTGCACTTTCAGCGATGGGGGTATCCCGTACCCGGCGAGCACCAAAATGGTCATAAAAACCTTTGGTAACTGCGTACGTGCCGCCCCAAATGCCCACTTCCTGCCCCAGGATGAATACATCCGGGTCTCGTTCCATCTCCTCCCACAATGCCTGTGAGATTGCCTCGCGCATAGTGATACGTGCCATAGCTATTTTGCTCCTCTAATTTTCCACGTACACATTTTCGTACAGTGCTTCTGGTGCCGGTTCGGGACTCGATTCAGCAAATTCCACCGCTGCCAGTATTTCTGCTTCTGCCTGGGCAACCTGTTTCTTAAGCTCGGCTTCAGTTGCTATCTTATTCTTGACTAAATGCAGGTGATACAAACCGATCGGGTCGTTTTCCTGCCAGGCATGCACTTCAGCCTGTTTACGATAGCGCTCCGGATCACCCATCGAGTGACCCCGGAAGCGGTAGGTTTTAATTTCCATAAATTGGGGACCGCTGCCATTCCGGATTTCTTCGTACACCCGCAGGGCAGCTTCTCGCACTGCCAAAACATCCATGCCATCCACCAATTCACTCTTCATCCCGTAACCATCTGCTTTTCGGCGGATTTCAGATACGGCAGAAGAGTTCTCAATGGTTGTACCCATCCCGTATTGATTGTTTTCACATACCCACACAACGGGCAGGTTCCACACCTTGGAAAGGTTGAGGGCTTCGTGGAAAAAACCAATATTGGTTGCCCCGTCGCCAAACATGCAAATCGTAACGGCTTTCTTTTCACGATATGCATCACCAAGCGCCAGCCCGGCAGCCAATGGCAGGTGAGCACCTACAATGGCATGCCCGCCCCAGAAGTTCTTGTTCACATCAGCCATGTGCATCGAGCCGCCCTTGCCTTTTGAACAACCCGTGGCTTTACCCAATAATTCTGCCATTACTTCATTTGCGGTTAACCCGCAATTGATGGCAACACCATGGTCACGGTAGGCGGTAATTACCCGGTCTTCCGGTTTGCGGGCTGCAACCAGACCGGTGCTTACTGCTTCCTGCCCAATGTATAAATGTAAAAATCCCCCGATTTTGCCTTGCTGATATAGTTCCGCAGCTCGTTCTTCAAGCCGGCGGATTACAACCATCTGGTGATACAGTTCGAGATATTCTTTTTTCTCCATGACCGGAGACCCTCCATGGGGAAGTATATTTTCAAGAAAATTATACCAGAATTGTCCTAAAACCAATTCTGCTTTCATTTGACAGGCATGCAATTATGAAAGTGAATGTATTTTTACGATTAAGAAAAAAGTCATAGTTGACTTGAAAAACAAAAATTGCTATTATTATAGGAAAGATGTAAGACGTTAGCCGTCTGTCAGGAATTCCCTCGTTATCGTTTGATAATTAATAAAAATGGCATTAAAAAAGCCGGAATTTATCATTGAGCAAATAAACCAGATAATCCGCGATCGAATTCAGCAGGGTATCTATTCTGCTGGATGCCGTATGCCATCCGAGGCAACCCTGGCAGATGAATTCGGCGTTTCCCGTACCAGTATCCGTAATGCCATGGACTCCCTGGTAAGTGAAGGAGTCATTATTCGCCGGCATGGCGATGGTACCTTCATTAATAAGCGGGTGTTTGAGTTCACCACGCAGTTGAAAAACTTGTGGAGCTTCCCACGATTGATTGAGGATAGCGGCTATACACCCTCCGTTCAGGTGCTTTCGACCGCCATCAGCATGGCATCCGCTGAGTTGGCTCGCGCCCTTGAAGTTCTACCTGATACGCCGTTGTTCGAAGTACAACGGCTTTTCTTTGCCGATTCTTCTCCGGTCATCTATTCGCAAAACTATATTCCCAGGCATTTAATAACAGGTCTGGATGAGCACTCACCCATTAACCTGTCCATTTATGATTTGATGATTAAGCACGCCGGGGTGGAATTGAGTTATTCCACTTCGGATATTCACAGCATCCAGGCAAACGACAGGCTGGCTCAATTATTCATGATCCAAAATGAAACTCCCCTTATCCAATTCCAGGATGTGTTCTACACTTCCAATGGTATCCCGGTTGTGTTTGGCATCAACACCTATAATGATAAATTATTACCCATGCATCTGGTGAGAACCCGTGCGCAGTAGGAATAAAGTAGTTTGCACTTCTTGCAAGCCACAAGTAACCTTGAACCATGAAAGGGTAGCATGACCCATGCAGGAAAAGAGAAACTATAAAGAACTGGTAAACAAGACATTTGATGCCTTGTTACCCCTGGTGGCAGTCCCAATGGCATTGCTCATCGGTGCATTGTTGCTGCTCATTTTCAAAGTCAATCCGCTGCAAGCTTACTGGTCATTATTGCAGGGAGCATTCGGAGATGTATCCGGTGTAACCCAAACGCTGGTCAAAGCCACACCTTTACTTCTGGTCGGGCTGGGTGTTTGTATCGCGTTTCGGGGTGGCATTATCAATATTGGTGGTGAAGGTCAGTTTATTGCAGGTGCGCTTGCTGCCACTGCTTTTTCTGTAGGTTTTCCGAATTTACCGAGAATCGTCATACTCCCCCTTTCTATGATATGCGGCGTTTTGGCAGGCTCCGTATGGGGCGGATTACCCGGTGTTCTCAAATCACGGTTGGGTGTCAACGAAATTTTGAGCACAGTCATGATGAACGCCATTGCCATTCAACTTGCCAATTTCCTTTTGCGTGGTCCCATGATTGACCCTGCAGAACTTGAAGCAGGTACACAAATTGCGCAATCTGCCTTGCTGCCCAAGTCTGTCTGGCTCATAAAACTTGTACCCCGAACGTTATTGCATTCAGGCGCAATCATTGCCCTGGTTTTGGCAGTTCTAACCTATATCTTTTTATGGCGTACCAGCATTGGCTACCGCATTCGGGCTGTCGGGTTAAACCCGGATGCAGCCCGCTATGCAGGCATCCCGGTACCCTTCTACCAGGCTTTATCCCTCATCCTGGGAGGCGCATTCGCCGGTCTGGCAGGTGCCGTGGAGGTCATGGGTGTGTCGCATCGTATGATGGAAGGGCTTTCAGCAGGTTATGGTTTTTCTGGTATTGTTGCTGCCCTCTTCGGCAAGCTGCATCCCCTGGGAGCCATACCGGCATCCATCCTATTTGGCGGATTGCTGGTTGGAGGCAATAAAATGCAGCGTGCCATGCAGGTTCCATCTGCATTGATTGATACAATACTCGGAATGATTGTTCTGTTTGTGGTGAGTGCAGAAATTTGGTCACGGTATCGTGCCCGCAGGAGACAGACTAATGGCTGATTTATTTGCACTACCGGTTTTATTTGGAATTATTTATTCAGGCATCCGCCTTGCGACCCCGTATTTATATGCATCCCTGGGTGAAACCTTTGCCCAGGCATCCGGGGTTCTCAACCTGGGGGTGGATGGCATCATGCTGATGGGAGCATATACCGGCTTTTATGTGGGTATGAAGTCAGGCTCGCTCGGATTGGGATTGCTGGCTGCTGCGATAACCGGCTTACTGATGGGGTTGTTGATGGCATTTATCAGTATTACTTTAAAAGCCGAACAAGGTATCAGCGGTATCGGTTTGCAGCTTTTTGGTTTGGGTCTTTCCACACTATTATTTAAACTTACCATGGGCGGGGTAGAATCCATTTCAGGTTTCCCGCCGATCAAAATTCCGCTCCTTGGCGACATCCCGTATTTTGGAGAAGCCTTCTTCAATCATAATCTGCTTGTATATGGTGCGTATTTGTTGGTACCCATTTCCAGCTTCGTCCTTAATAAAACCACCCTCGGGCTGAAAATTCGTGCCGTCGGACAAAATCCGCAAGCCGCCGATTCGCTTGGTGTGAGTGTAACAGCAGTACGATATTTTACGGTTTCACTGGGTGGTGTCATGGCTGGGATAGCAGGCGCTTCCCTGTCGATAGCCCTGATCAATCTTTTCCAGGAGAACATTACCAATGGCATGGGCTTCATCGCAGTCGCACTGGTATATTTTGGAGGCTGGAAACCAACGGGTGCTTTGTTTGGTTCCCTTATCTTCAGTTTTGTCAATGCATTTCAATTATGGATCCAGGTCAAAGGGATTAACATACCCTCTGATTTTGCAGTAATGATGCCTTATGTGCTTACGATTGCAGCCCTCGCATTTGCTGTCCGGAGGGCATCCGCACCTGCGGCATTAACCAAGATATTTGAACGAGGCGAAAACTAAATACGTTTTCAAATCTCTCTCCGTTTTGAAAGGAGGTGCAGTTAAAGAAGAGGACGAGGAAGTTGCCATTGGATCAATTTTGAAACAATCGAATTAACCAATTTGGAGGAAAAATGAAAAAAGGAAGTTTGATTTTTGGAATGCTCGTCATCATGTTAGCGCTTTCGCTGACAGCCTGTGCCACCCCGACCCAGGCACCACCCATCGAAGTGACCCGTATTGTTGCCGGTACTCCGGAAATAATCATGATTACCCCGACCACGGAAGTTGTTGAAGAAAAACCTTTCCGGGTTGCGGTTGTCATGCCCAGCGCCATCACTGATGCTGCATTCAGCCAATCCATGTTTGATGGCTTGAAAGCAGTTCAGGCAGAGATGGGCGGCGAAGCAAAAATGGAAATCGCCTACTCAGAAGGCATGTTCAAAGTACCCGATGCCGCTGCTGCTGTCCGCGATTATGCTTCCCAGGGATATGACCTGGTGATTGCTCATGGTTCCCAATATGGCACCTCCCTTCAGCAAATTGCTCCAGAATTCCCCGAAACAAGCTTCGCCTGGGGTACATCCCTGGACACTTTCCAGGCAGATGGAATCAATAACGTATTTGCTTACCAGGCTGAAGCCCAGGAAGGTGGATACGCATTGGGTGTATTAGCCGCTGCCATGTCCGAAAGTGGTGTATTGGGCGTATGCGGTCCTGTAGAAGCAGGTGATGCCAAGTTGTATGTTGACGGCTTCAAAATGGGCGCAATGGTCCAAAATGAAGCAGGCAAGGTACAGGTTACCTATACAGGCTCATTCTCTGACGTAGCCCTGATGGCAGGCGCAGCCGAGACTCACATTGCTGCTGGTGCAGACATGCTGACCGGTTCTTCACAATCCGTTGTGGGTGCAATCGGTATCGCCAAAGATAAAGGCGCTTATTGGTTTGGTACCCAGTGGGATCAGACCAACCTGGCACCCGAAACTGTGGTTGCCAGCCAGGTATATGACTGGACAGGCGTTATCAAAGACATGATTGCCAGCCGCAAGGCAGGTGTATTGGGCAACAAAGCCTACACCCTGACCTTCAAAAATGGCGGTCTGATGATTTAATACAATCCAGCGATTGAAATCCCCGCTGAAGCCCAGGCCGCGATTGATGCAGCCATCGCAGGTATCATGGATGGCTCCATTGACCCGCTCACTGGACCAGTAGAGAAGTAAATTATCATCACTATTCCGGATGGTCTGAGTTTCAGACCATCCGGACCCTGCCAGAACAGCACTTTCTAAAAAGACTTTTGCGGCAGGGTAAAGAAGGATTATGTAGAATATGGAATTAAACAACGCACCACTGACAGAAATCCATCAAATTCAAGAGATGCGCATGGAGGGGATTGTAAAAAAATTCCCGGGTGTGCTGGCGAATGACCACGTGGACTTTGATGTGCACACCGGTGAAATCCACGCCCTGCTGGGTGAAAATGGAGCTGGCAAAAGCACGCTGATGCGCCAGCTCTATGGGTTATACCGCCCCAATGAAGGCAAAATCTTTATTGATGGCAAGGAAGTATCGTTTCATTCCCCGCAGGATGCGATTGCTTCCGGCATTGGGATGATTCACCAGCATTTCATGTTGATTCCTTCTTTGACCGTGATAGAAAACGTTGCCCTTGGATTGAAATCATCCCGTGGACCCATCCTCGATCTTGATCGGGTGGAAAAGAAGCTGGTTGAAATTAGCGAGAAATACCACCTGCTGGTAGACCCGCATGCGTATGTCTGGCAGCTGGCTGTCGGTGAACAACAACGAGTCGAAATTTTGAAGGCACTCTATCGCGGGGCAGATTTGCTCATTTTGGATGAACCAACCGCAGTGCTTACTCCACAAGAGGTGGATGAACTTTTTATAACACTCCGTCAGATGACTAAAGATGGACATGCCCTGATTTTTATCTCCCATAAACTGCATGAGGTAGTCGATATCAGCGACCGGATTACAGTTCTGCGGGACGGCAAAGTGGTGGGATCCCTCAAAAATGAAGGCGTCACCAAGACAGAACTGGCTCAAATGATGGTCGGCAGACCTGTAATTTTGCAATATACCAAAGCCAAACAGAAATCGGGCGATGTTCGGTTAAAAGTCGAAAATCTCTCTGTGGCTGGCGATCGTGGTAAAGATGCACTGAACAATATTTCATTCGAGGTGTGTTCGGGTGAAATCCTTGGTCTGGCAGGAGTTTCTGGTAATGGACAGCGCGAACTGGCACAAGCACTTAATGGATTGCGTCCTATACGCCAGGGAAAAGTATTTTTGAATGGGAAAGATGTAACCAACACTTCACCAAACCAACACATCCTGGCTGGTCAATCCTTTATTCCCGAAGAAAGGATGAAGGACGGGGCGGTAAAAGATTTTTCGGTGTCAGATAACATCATCCTGCAGGATCATAACCGGGCGCCATATTCTCATGGTACATTTTTGGATTTCAAATTAATTGATAAGAAAACATCCGAACTGGTTGAGCAATATAATGTAAAAACCCCCTCCAATAATACCCCCCTCAAAAACCTCTCCGGGGGTAATATCCAAAAACTCATCCTGGCTCGTGAATTATCGCGGGAACCCAGTGTATTGATTGCCGCCCAACCAACCCGCGGTGTGGATATTGGTGCCAGTGAGTATATTCATCAATGCCTGCTTGCCCAGCGGGAAAGAGGTACCGCCACCTTGCTTATTTCGGAAGACCTGGATGAAATTCGTGCCCTGTCTGACCGGATTGCCGTCATTTATGAAGGTGAAATTGTCGGCATCGTGGACGGGGCATGTGCCACCACGGAAGAATTGGGCTTGATGATGGCTGGAATTCAATCAAAAGAAACTGTACAGCAACCAGAGACAGTAGAATAATTACCGATACACATAAGATTTAAAAACGGGATGGTTTTGAAACCATCCCGTTTGTTTATTTTACAAAACGGCAGAGGAGCGGGAGCAATGTTGGATGCGATTTGCTCCCCTGCCAGTTCTGACGAAAGAACTATTTCTTGGCGTACTTTAATGCGTACTTGGCAGCAGCCAATCGGGCAACCGGTACACGGAAGGGTGAACAACTTACATAGTTGTTACCAATCATGTGACAGAATTCTATCGATTCCGGGTCACCACCGTGCTCACCGCAAATACCAACTTCCAGATTGGGTCGGACTTTACGACCTTCCTGCACAGCCATTTCCATCAATCGACCAACACCAGCCCGGTCAAGTGTCTGGAAGGGGTTCTTGGGAAGAATTTTCTCTTCCACGTATTGCACGAGGAAGTTGCGCTCAGCATCATCCCGGCTGTAACCAAAGGTCATCTGGGTCAGGTCATTGGTACCAAAGGAGAAGAATTCAGCCTGTTTGGCAATCTCACCAGCGGTTACGGCTGCACGTGGGATTTCGATCATGGTACCAAATTTATAGGCAAATTTTACTTTTTTCTCTTCCATTACCTGGGAAGCAATCCTTAGCAGGCGGGGCTGAATCCAATCCAACTCGCCAACTGTGCCGGTTAACGGGATCATAACCTCAGGTTTGGCATTAATGCCGCGCAAGGTGCAGTCCGCTGCTGCTTCGAAAATGGCACGGACCTGCATCTCAACGATTTCTGGCATGTAAATGCTCAAGCGCACACCACGCAGCCCCATCATCGGGTTGGATTCATGCAAATTGCGGATGGCGGATAGCATTTTTTCTTTTTCTTCAAGACCTTTCGTTTCACCCTTTACCCGCATGGTGATAATTTCTTCGAAAAGTTTTTCTTCATCGGGCATGAACTCATGCAGTGGTGGGTCAATCAGGCGGATGATAACCGGGAAACCATCCATGGCTTCGAATAAACCATCGAAATCCGCCCGCTGATACGGGAGTAGAATATCCAGCGCGGCTGTGCGGTCTGCCGAGTTGTCAGCCAGGATCATCTTCTGAACGGTTGGCAGGCGGACGGGCTCAAAGAACATATGCTCTGTACGGCAAAGTCCAATACCACGCGCTCCATAGGAACGGGCACGGCGGGCATCGGCCGGGTAATCTGCGTTCGCCCAAACCTCTAAACCGGTTGTGGGAGAACCGTTTACACTCTCACGAATGCCTTTGCGGCTGGATACTTCATCTGCCCAGGTCAGCAGGGTCATGAGTTCTTTTTGTTCTTCAAGCGAAGGACTGGTCAGGGGCAGTTTACCCAGGAATACTTCTCCGGTACCGCCATCCAGTGAAATCCAATCCCCTTCTTTTACAACCACACCATTGGTGGTCATAATGCGTTTGTTCAGGTCAATGCGAACGGATTGTGCGCCAACGATACAGGGAACACCAAATTGGCGGGCAACAACTGCAGCATGGGAGGTAGCGCCGCCTTCGCTGGTAAGAATGCCTTTTGCAGCCAACATACCATGAACATCATCAGGTTTGGTAAATGGACGCACCATGATGACATCCTGCTTGTGTTCTTTTGCCATCTGTTCGGCTTTATCAGCATCAAAGTAAATCTGACCAACTGCAGCACCAGGGCTGGCATTTACACCGGAGGCATAGAATTTGCCTTCTTTGCGTGCATTCCGTAAGGCTTCACCGTTAAATTGCGGATGAAGCAGGGTATCTACATCGCTGGTGGTAACCCGGTCGAGTGCAGTTTCTTTGGAGATCATTCCCTCAGTTGCAAGTTCAACTGCAACACGGACTGCTGCGGCAGCGGTTCGTTTCCCATTGCGGGTTTGCAGCATCCATAAGCGGCCGCGTTCGATGGTGAACTCGACATCCTGCATATCTTTATAATGGGTTTCCAGTTTGTCAGCAATTTCGAGGAATTGCTTGTAGGCTTCCGGCATCGGACCACCGAGGGTTTCAATCTTTTCAGTGTTTCGGATACCAGCAACCACATCCTCGCCCTGTGCATTCAGCAGGTAATCACCATACAGTTTGCGCTCACCGGTTGCAGGGTTGCGGGTGAATGCAACGCCAGTGCCAGAATCCCAGCCCATGTTACCAAAGACCATCGTAACAATATTGACGGCAGTACCCAGGTCATCAGGAATGTTGGTTGCACGGCGATAATCAATGGCACGTTTTCCCATCCAGGAGCGGAAAACGGCTTCAGTTGCCAGTTCGAGCTGTTTGAAAGGATCTTGCGGGAAATCGAATCCCTTTTCTTTTTTCACAACGGCTTTGAACTTTTCAGTCAGTTCTTTCAAGGAGGCAGCATCCAAATCAGTATCAGCTTTGGCGCCTTTCTTTTCCTTGTAGCCGTCAAGAACTTCTTCAAATGCTTCGTCGGTAATCTCAAGTACAACCGAGCCAAACATCTGGATCAGGCGGCGGTAAGAGTCATACACGAAACGTTCGTTACCGGTTAATTCCACCATGCCACGCGGAGTGTCATCATTGAGACCCAGGTTGAGGACGGTGTCCATCATACCGGGCATGGAGAATTTTGCACCCGAACGGCAGGAAACCAGAAGCGGGTTTTTGGAATCGCCAAATTTCTTACCCGATTCTTCTTCCACGACCTTCAGGGCAGCCATCATTTCATCCCACATTCCAGCCGGGAATTTCGAACCGCCAGAAGTATAGGCATTGCAGGCTTCCGTTGTAACGGTGAAGCCGGGAGGAACAGGTACACCGATGCGCACCATTTCAGCCAGGTTGGCACCCTTGCCACCCAACAAACCGCGAACTTTTTCCCAATCTCCGTTTACATACTTTTCGGCTTGGTTAAGTTCAGTAAAGAGATAAACCCATTTTTTTGTCACAGACGACCTCCTGAGTAATTAGTCCTGCATCTCCACGTGGGAGTTAAAATTTTGCCAAAACTAGAGCATTTTACCATATCTTGAAATGAAACAGGATAATTGATACTTTAAGCCAATACGTACATTTGTTCATCATGGAAAACTGGATTTTATAAAATTTTGTAAACCACTTGAAAGGTTCAGAATGACAAGTATACATGATAATGGAGGTAGAAAATATATTTGGAGGAACACATGAATTTCCTGGTCATCAATGATGATCCGGCATTACTGAATGTTATACAACAGGTTCAGACGGAAATATCATTATCGGTAACATATACAGGCTCCAGCAGTGAAGGTATTGCATTGGCGAACAAAACGCAACCCGATATTATCCTGGTGAGTTATTCACTGGATGAAATGACCGGGATCGAAGTCTGTGCAATTATCAGGCAATTCAGTACCGCTCCCCTCTTTATTATCTCGGCGCGGGATGATTCGCAAACGCTGATTGCAGCGCTTGAAGCAGGGGCAGATGATTACCTGGTTAAACCGATCAGTGCTCGTGTTCTGGCTGCAAAAATTCTTTCTTCCTCCCGCAGAATCGCACCGTTTCCTCAATTTGCATCCCATTACTCCATCTAACAAATACCTTATTTACTATCCTGGCGTCACATTCCACAAACCCCTTTCCAGTCGGAAAGGGGTTTGAATACTTACAAAATTGGAAAGGCGGTCAAGCGGGGGAATAGAGTAAAATGAGACTAATCTACTGGAGTAAATTCTATGCAAACATGCAGCCGTTGTAATACGCAATCCCCTGATGAAACCACGTTATGCCCCAATTGCCAGGCTGAGTTGGCGATTTATTCCACCCGGGCAGCAGCCCTGGCACGCATGCAATCTAATCCACGGGTGCGTATGATTCGTATCGCGGTCAACGAAGATGCCTGTCCCGCTTGCAAAGAAACCCAGCGGGCATATGAAAAAGGCGAAGTACCCGTCCTTCCAGTAAAAGGATGTTCCCACCAGTATGGCTGCCGCTGTTTTTATGAACCCATGCTGGATGAAATTTACCCGTAAAAAATTCCGCAGGCAATAAATAGACACCAACAATTGCACTTTAGATTTTCTGAGCTTTTATCTGCGCCAGCCAGTTAAATGCATCAGCAGCGGGATTGAATAACCCCCGATACCTGCATTTCCCGTATCTCTTCAATCAGTTTACCCACTTCAGGTCCAGGCTCAATCTCGAGCAATTGCATTATTTCACTGCCATCCATCAAACGAGGTGGATCAACCAGTTCGGCATGTTTTTCATACCAGGCAGATAATAACAACCTGGCTGCAGTCAGCTCTGCCTTCCAGATATCTTGCGGTGGTTGCTGCTGATATTTTCCAAGTGTATCTGCAAGCCCAATCAGGCAGGCAAAAATCACTACTTCGCCATATTGGCGGAAAATGCGGTAAACTCCCAGCGGCGAATTATCGAGTTTTCCTTGCGGCTAATTCATGGATGATTTTTTGGCTTTGCACACCCTGAACAATCCAGTGGGTTTCTTCACGGCTCAGTTTATACTGCTGGCATATCTTTTCCGCAATGCGCAAATCAGCCTGAACGTGTCCTGGTAATTGGGAAGAACCGTTCTCATCTGGCTGCTTTGCTTCAATACTGCTGACGTTTTGCAGCAAAGAAACCATATATAAAAGTCCCCGTCGTGGGCGATCCGGTACCAGGCAGGATTTAAGTAAAATTTCGAGAGGTTGTCGGTATCTTCCCAATTCCTGCACTGCGTTTCCCAAAACCAGGTTTGCAGCCGATTCTGGATGATAGGTTCCTACCAATACCTTGATGAGAGACTGAAGCCCATTTACCACTTTCAGCGTGTGCTGCCACATATCCACAGAGTCAGTATCCGCATGCGGTAATCTTTGTTGTGGGATTATTTCCGGAAAGATTGTCTCAATAATCGCTAATTTATCCAGAACGTGTATGGCTGCTGCTGGTTGATTGCCTTCGAAAATTTTGAAAATTTCATCTCTTACCCGCTCCGGGGAAATGTTCGGAATTTTGTTTACCGACTCTTTCAGCCACTTCAAGGTTTGCGGTTCAATCCGAAAATGCAGGTCAGCGGCAAACCGTACTGCCCGGATTGTTCTGACAGGATCGTTTGCGAAAGAATTTGGGCTGCTCGCCCGAATTACTTTTTTTTGAAGGTCAGAAATGCCATTGCACGGGTCCAATAATCGGGCAGGTTCCAGAACCGGAACCGCCATGGCATTGATGGAAAAATCCCGCAGGAATAAATCATCTTCAAGGGTTATTGCCCGTGGAGCAGCAAAATCGATTACCAGCAATTCACCCTGCAGTTTCCCAAGACCCGCCAGGTGTTTCGTTCTTCATCAAGGAGAAAACAGGCACCTTCCAAATGCCTGGCTGTCTGCCTGGCAGCCTTATGAACATCGCCCATGACCACCAGGTCAATGTCATGACTGGCTTTTCCCAACCAGGCATCCCTGACACAACCTCCAACCAGGTATACCCCCTGCTGATTCCGGATGGACGCAGGAAACAGCTCAAGGATGGGTTGTAAATTGGTCAGAAAGTGTTCATTATTGTCAAACATGGAATTCTAAGGAATTAATCTCTATTCCAAACTTATTCAGGAGTAAATTTCGTCAGGTCTACCACCCCGATGAAAGGCAGGTTTCGGTAAAACTCATCAATGTCAAGACCATATCCAAAAACAAACTTATTGGAGATAATAAAACCCCGGTAACGAATGGGGACTTCCACTTCCCGGCGTTCTGCTTTATCCAGTAACGTGCAAACTGCCAGGCTTTTGGGTCGGCGGGTTGAAAGCATTTCGAGCACCGAAGACAGGGTATGCCCGCTGTCAATAATATCTTCCACAATCAATACATCCCATTCACTGATATCGATATTCAGATCCAGCGTAATGCGCACATTACCAGCAGATTCACGTTTGCCAACACCATATGAAGACACCGCCATAAATTCTATGGCATGCGGTATCGTGATTGAACGCATCAGGTCGGTTAAGAACATGACCCCGCCCCGCAAAATGCATACCAGTAACAATTTCCCGCCAGCATAATCGCGGCTGATATCTGCCCCCATTTCACCGATCCGCTTTTGGAGTGCTTCCGGGTCAACTAATACTTCAGACAAAAAATCATGGTAATCTTTCATTCGATCTCCTAAGCCCGTGGCACCTCGTGATGTTTTCGGCAGCGTGCTTCATACATTTCTGCAGCACCAACAACAACAATCGGTTCATCATAGCGGGCGGGTTTTCCATTCACCAACCGCTGGGTACGTGTTCCAGGCTCGCCGCAGACCATGCAAATTGCATGCAGCTTTTGAACGGTTTCAGCAATTGCCATTAAAACCGGCATGGAACCAAAGGGTTCACCCCGAAAATTTGTATCCAATCCAGCAACAATCACACGTAATCCCGCTCTGCCAGGTTTTGTACAATCGGTACGATTTCCGCATCCAGGAACTGGGCTTCATCTATTCCAACCACCGTGGTATCTTTATGCAATTTTTCCAGTATTTCCGCTGCGTTCTGAATAGGGATGGCATCAAAAGCCATACCAGCATGGGAAGTCACTTTTAACGCCGTTATCATAGCGCATATCAATGGCAGGTTTAAATACCTGGACGGTTTGTCGGGCAATGACAGCCCGGCGTAAAAGACGGATCAACTCTTCGGTTTTCCCACAAAACATGGAACCACAAACCACTTCAATTGAACCAGTATGATGTTTCACAAAACCCTCCTGCGATGGAATTGATAGGATTGTACACGAAAACATTATCTTTAAAACAACAGAGACGCAGTATATCTGCGTCTCTGGAGTATTTAAATAAGTGTCTTACGGGGTTGGTTCAGGTACTTCATACCCAAGTTGGCGAAGTCGTTTCTTCATATCGATTAACGATTTGCGGCCAAATCCAGGAATGTCCAGTAAAACCTGTTCACCTTCGGTAAATTTTGCCATAACATCACCAACAGTGTTTAACCCTGCTTTTGCAAGTGCTTCAGTTGGGCGATTGCCTAGCTCAAGTTCTGCAATGGGACGTGCCGGGGAAGTTCGTTCTTCCTCGCGGGTTTTCACATCTTCAACATATGCTCTGGCGAGCCTGTAAACGGCGATAGAAGCGGTCTACCTGACCCTCAACATCCAATAAACGCTGCTGCTGACCGGTAAAGAACGGGTGACATTTGGAACAAACTTCGGTTCGAATACTTTGCTTGGTTGATCCAGTAGTCCATGTGTTGCCACAGGCACAAACAACCTGTGCGTCGGTGTAATAAGTTGGGTGTATGCCCTTCTTCATTTTAAAAACCTTTCTTATCCTCAACCTCCGTAATTGAATATGTCAGTTACGGTGCTGAGAAAATTGAATTACTCGGCTTTGACCGGTTCAATACTGACCATTTTCCGGCCATTGGGTAATGTTGCATAAACAACCTGTCCATCCATAGTGGCAAACAGGGTGTCGTCTTTACCTCTACCAACATTTAAGCCAGGTTTGATACTGGTGCCACGCTGGCGAACGAGAATATTGCCTGAAAGAACAATTTCTCCACCATAACGTTTGACACCCAGCCGCTGTGAATTGCTATCGCGGCCGTTACGACTGGAACCACCACCTTTTTTATGAGCCATTATTTCTACTCCTTACCAATGGTTTCAACAATTAAGCGGGTGTATTTCTGGCGATGTCCGGTTTTAACGCGAATGCGTTTCTTTGGACGATATCGGAAAACATCAATTTTCTCACCCTTGATGTGGTCTTCCACTTTCGTGGTGACGCGCACACCCTTAACGAATGGGGTGCCAATCGAGAATTTGCCGTCCTCTACGACCAGTAATACCTGGTCCAAAACGACTTCTTCTCCTGGCGTAACCGAAAGAAGATCAACTTCTATCGCCCCACCTTCAACGGCTTTATATTGCTTTCCGCCGCTTTCAACAATTGCGTATTTCATGGTTTATCCTCTCCAATCTTCACTTCACCGCATACTCTGCGTGATGTTGAACCGCCGGGTTGCGGGGAAGCTTGGCATACATTCAACTGCCCCAGCATTTCCGCCAGGGCAGACGAATGAGTATTATACGGTGTGCTGGTAAACCTGTCAACAAATTCTACAAGGATTCTTTGAAGGAAGGTCGATTAGCTCTCCTATTTTCCAACCAGGCGGCGATTATCTCCCTCGCGCACTGTAAATCCAATCCGGTCCAGGTATTCCAATACCGCAAGTGCATATTTCCGGCTGGTCTGAAAATTGTCTCGAAAATTCGCAACAGTTATCATCCCCTGCCCACGAATGGTGGTCACAACCCAATCCTTCATTTTATTCATGTCTTTGGTTCGAAATACCACATCTTCCGTAGTCTTGATCAAGGTTTCATCCTCGAGCAGCGCATTAACCACATCAAGTCCAACTTCCTCGATACATTCCTTAATGCCGGGAGGGTTGAACGGTGCAGTTTCAAACTTATTCATGAGGGTCATTATCTTCTGCTGCTGGACAGCCGAGTATTTTACCTGGTGTTCAGGTAAAGCCAGCCAGGCAGCTCCACCTTTTAGACCTCCTGATAGTAGCCAGAAAGAAATCAGTGCAATGAATTCCCGTTGGGCAAGTTTTAACCTGCTCTTTAGCTCTTCGCGTGGAATTCCATGCCGCAATGGAAAAGTTTGATGATAATTTCGGATTTCATCTTGTGCTCGTTGTAATAAGGACTGTAAACTGCTGGCAGCAATAATGAGATTATCATTATTCGAGCCTGGATTCTCGTTCAAATATACGAGCTGCTTTGACTTCACCAGTGTTATTCAATGCATCCAGTGCAGTTTCTTCATCCAGGCGTACTTTTTCTACAAGTAGTTTCTGGGTACCCAATCCAATGGATAAGGCAGCCTGGAGCAATAAATCCTCCGGATTCCCTTGTGTCAGGGCTGCCAGTCTATCCAATACGTCCAATTGAAATCGTTTATGCCTTTTCCCCGGATGTGGATCCAGAATGATTCCGCCGCCAATTGTTTCCCCCGGTGAGGGTCGACGCAAGATATACCTGTCGCCCCTCACGGAGACAACCGGGATTTTAAATTCCAATTGCACCCATCCGGTCTCTCCCGGTTTAATTTCTTCCTTCCCCAGGATTCTGACCCTGGCAAGCACTTCAGTGGCACCGACGAAGAACTTCATCTCCTGGTTATGTTGAAGGGAAGCACTGACATCGGGCAGCAGCCGTATCTGGGCATCCACTCTGCTGCTAGGCTGATATTTTCCTGGTTGAGCAAGAACATCCCCACGCTTTACTTGGTCCAGGTCAACACCTGTAATATTGACAGCAACCCGGCTGCCTGGGTGTGCAGTCTGTACTTTGCGTTTATGGGTTTGCAAACCTCGTATCCTGGTTTTTATTTCTTGCGGCAAAAGTACCACTTCATCCCCCAGGTGGAAGCTGCCATCCAGGAGCGTTCCGGTTATCACGGTTCCAAATCCCGAAAGGGTAAATGCCCGGTCAACTGAGAGGCGCGGTCGATTTAAATCTGGTCGCTGGGGAGTATCGGCAAGTATTTGTGCCAGGTTGTTTCGTAGTTCATCCAAACCAATGCCGGTCCGGGCTGATACAGGGATAATTTGCGCATCATTCAGGACTGTCTCTTGAAGCACTGCCTGAATGTCGTTCTTGACAAGGTCCAGCCAGGCTTGGTCATCGATTAAATCAATTTTTGTCAGTGCAACAATACCGGTGCGGATTTGCAATAAATCGAGAATAGCCAGGTGCTCCCTGGTTTGCGGCATTACACCTTCATCCGCTGCAATTACCAGAATAACAGCATCAATACTGCCAACCCCCGCAAGCATGTTTTCAATGAAATCACGATGCCCTGGTACATCCACAATCCCGACTTCCATTTCACCTGGTAATGTCATCCAGGCAAAACCAAGCTCGATGGTCATTTCCCGTTCCTGCTCCTCGCGCAGACGGTCAGGATTGATTCCGGTCAGGGCTTTTACGAGCGTGGATTTTCCATGGTCAACATGACCGGCAGTTCCAATTACCCGCACACCATCCCCCTACTCTGAATCGTTACCTTCGTTCCATTGACCAAGTGTTTTTGATATCTCCTGCATACGCTTTTTAGCCTGTTCCAGCGAGTTTTGCAACAGGTATTGGATTTCCTGGGAGGTATCCTCCAGGGCAATCAGCCGTTCATTTATTTTCTGCATTGTACGGGTACTTTCCCGTTGCTGCTCATCCTGCATCAAGGCTGTAATTTGCCCATCGCTTTTGATCATCTGCTTTAAATGCCACCCATTCGTTTCGAAAACGGTCTTCACCCAATCGCTGCATCTCTGTGATTTCGTTGATCCGCCGTTCAAAGCGTTGGGTTACCTCATCCAGCAACTCCTGGGATCGTTTTACTGCTCGGATAGTTGCTTCGAGCGATTGTATCTGGGTGTCCAGCAATGTAGATTTTTTATCAATATCATCAAATCGGGTTTGCCAATCTTTCCATAATCGATCCCGTTCAACATTAGCCAGGTTTTGTTTTTCCATAAAGGTATGCTGCAACTGTTTACGTTCTGTATCAGAGTTTTGCAATTCAGTAGTTTTTAAATCAATCTTGCGCAAAGTTTCAGAAAAAACATCCTGTTTACCACGCTGTTCCTCAAGTCGTTTTCGAAGTGCAGCAACCTCACCCTGTAAATCGGCTAATCGTTTCGCATCCGTACGCCGGTTATCCTCAGCCATCTTTAAAGCACGGCGTGATTCCTCGTCCAATCGGGCATTGTCTTCAACAAGCTTTTTTGTTTCATCCACCAGGCGTACCAATCGGTTTTCTTCTTCTTTTCGGGTAGTGATATCTTTTTTAATTAAATCTAATTTTTCAGCAACCTGGTGAATTTCTTGCGAGTTTTTATTTAATTGTTCAACATCACCGAGGCGAATTCGTTCGTTTTCACGTTCCCGCTCGGAGCGTTGCTTTTCAATCGCTTCAATCGAACGTCCTAATTCTATGCGCATCTTTCCGATGGAAGCATCAATATCCATTAAGCGGGTTTCCATTGCCTGCATACGGGCAACATCCCCGGAAATTTCATTCACCTGCTGTAATTGCTGGGTTGAACTGTTTTCCAATAATCCCAGCCGCTCTTCCAGGGACGCGATGGTGTTCTTATCCCTGCGTCTTTCTTCATCCAACCATTCCAGGCGTTTGGTAATTTGTTCCAGGTCCATAATCACCTCAACTATTCTAATTATTGCCAGTTTTGAAACGACTGCACCAAGGATGCTGCAATGGGAATGATTTTACCCGGGAATAACCCAATCAGGATACAAATTGCACAACCAGAAAAAAAGATTATCTTTACACTCAGGGTTTCCCTTGCTTCATCCTCTACAGAAGGCCTCTTCATCATACTGATAAAATGACGGATTCCTGCAGCCAGTAATCCAAGGATGCCAATGGCGGCCATTCCAACGGTGGAAACGGATTGCTGCGCCAGCCTCTCTATCAATATCAAAAGGGATGGAAAGCCAGCCAATAGGGGAAGCCCAGCAAAAGAAAAAATGCTAACCAAGACGATTAACGCTGTGGCGGGATGCGAATAAAAAGCCCCTGCCTCTAATTTTTTATTATGGTCCAGAATGGAAATTGCCAGGCAAAGAAATGCCATCATTATTAATCGGGGAATGAATAACCCGGAAAAAATGAGCAAGGGTTCTTGTCCTGTAAGCCCAATAGCCACAATCGCCAGACCGTTTTGCATAATGGTGATATGCGCTGGCAATCGCTTGATATTCCGATCAAAACCAGCCCAGACCCCACCGGTTAGTATCATCAAACCACCAACCAGTCGTAAAACCGGCGGCAGGAGGAAGAGGGTTGTTAACCAGCCATAGCTGTTGAGAAAATGTACACCCAGGAATAAAACCACAACCGAAAGTACGCTAATGATAAAGCCTGATACATAGCTGTTTGATTCTTCTACCAACATGGGAACCCAGGTAAAGAATGGAAAAACCGCCAACCAGAAAGAGAATCCAAGCGCCAGGAAGATGGCAGCCCGGCTAATAAAACCAGGGTTGGCAGGATTTGCTTCGGCAATTTCTGCTGCCCAACCAGCCAGAAGCATGAAGGGAACCGCCAGAGTCAAGAATATAAAGAACCGTAATATACCGTTACCGGATTTACCCCCGGTGGAAACCAGCATTGGGATGCAAAGAAGAACGGCAACTTCAATTATTAGAGCGGCGTACAAAAAAGGCTGCACAGCTATGGATGTCACCAGCAATCCAAGAATTGCCAGCCCATATGGCACCATCCGCCCAGCCTGTGGTGCAGCCAATAAACCCGCAAACCATATCGTCCCAAAACCATACAGCAAGACCAAAATTGGTCTTTCGGATTCAGTCAAAACAAATTGCCGCCCCAAAATATTCAATGTACTTTCAATTCGAAAACCGCTTCCTCCGATTTGAAGCAAATTTTCAAATGGCAGCCAATATGCAAGCAATCCAAATAGCCCGCAAAAAAAGATACCGGCAATGATTAACCTGCGATGATATCCCCGGAAAAACCAGAGAATGATGCCAGTCAGAAGGGGTAATCCGCCCCATAACAAGGGTGCGTTCATTCCATTACCTCATTTTCGGTGCCTTTAATCACAACAAGAGACAGACCCACCAGACCGATACCTATATTAACCAGGGCAAGCATACCGGAAACCAATACGGAGGGTTCCAATGCAGCATAAATTATTTCAAAACCACTCATTAATGTCAGCAATCCAAAGCAAATGCGCATAATCCGATTGGAAAGCCCGATCTGAATCAACCCGCCAGAGAGTAGGATTAAACCACCCATTAACAGGTTTTCGTTAACAGGCAGCCAGATGGAAACAAAAGGTGTTGCAAGATAAATTACCACCCACATGATGACCATCACCCCAAAGCGCAGGAGTTTACCGGAAAGGATTTTCTCGGAATCCCACCCTGATGCGGTTGTAGTTGCCATGGATGCAAACAAAGCTGTAATCATCCAGCCTACCAGCAGTTTAACGGCTGCCATGCCCAAAGGCAGTGCTGTGGCAGTAAACCAGAACATGGCAAGATACTGCACACCCAGTGCAACAAGTGCCAGTCGAAAGCGGGAAACAAGCAGCAACGACATGGTGCTAACCAGAAGCAAGAGCAAGTGAGATGGAGATGTAACGCTCAAACATTATGGTTGTACTCCCGTTGCCAGGAAAGATGCCAGCAGGATGATAAGCAGCAATGTCCACAAAACTCCCCCCTCGCCTTCCAGCAAGCGGGTCAGGAAATTCACCAGGTTTTGCAGAATGCGCAACAACCAGCCGATAAAAATATACAACCAGTCGAACTGAAACAAGTTGAAAAATATTCTGCCAGTTTTCCGGATTAATGCCAGCCTATTGTCATTCCGTAAAAATACCGTCAAACCTGATCTTTGCCACCACCAGGATGCCGCAACAATAATAATCGCCAGAATAATGGCAATTACTGCAGCCCACCAGATACCTTCCATATTGGCTATGGTAAAACCAAATAATCCAATCATCCAATGGCAGAGTACTAAAATGACCAGACCAAACGCATAAACCGCAACCATCCAGCGCTCCAGCCCTGCCACTTCTTCTTTTCTCATCAATTGGCGAAAGGTTCCCGCCAGGAGAGTGGCATGCACAACAATAAAGAAAACATCCGGAAGATTAAATGGAAATACACTCAAACCTGGCAGCCCGCTGGCAACTGGTGTAAAGGGTAATCCGGTTAACCCTACCAGCCCCACCAGTGGAATTGCCACCAGGGGTTTACGGCGATCACTGAAAAGAAATACCAATCCCCCCATGATCATCATTGCTACACCCCAGGCAGGTGAAGCTTCTGGTTGACCCCGTACTGCTGCAGCGATTGCCAATCCTGCCAGGGCAATCATCCAATATGGCCGCCCTTCCATATCATTTTTTGAAAACAACCACATCACCGCACCATATCCTGCTGCGAGGATACAAAAGAGTAACACATACACTGCTGCATTAGGCGGAACAACCGCAGGTGGCAGTCTGCCCAACATCACCAGGCTGGCAGCTGGGGGAACCAATCGGAGTACCGTACCCAACCCTCGCCTTACAATGGGTTCACTGGTAAAGGACAAATGGAGTGGAATGACTCCAAGCCTTAAACCTGCTGCCACCAGTAAATAAACGCTCTGAGGGGGTAATGCACTCTCAATTGCAAGGACAACGCCCTGCTTTCTGGCGGACATCATTGCAAGAAGAACTAAAAAAGTTCCCCCAAATCTCGCCACAAATGCCAGAATTGTCCTCTGGTTCAGTGATTTCTCCCGTTCGAGAACCATTAAGATGACCAGCTCAATAATATCCACCGCTGTCCAGGCAAGCACCATGCTCAACGGTGTTGTTGCAAAAACTGCCAGCAACCCGGCGCCACCCATAAAAAGGCTGGATGCCCAATTGCCTGGATCGGATTTAAATTGAAAACGCACCGCGGCAGTCAATAACACAGCAACCAATAGCCCGGAGAGACTAAAAGCGTATGGCCAGGAAAACTTATCGAGATCGAAACCAATCGGAAAACCAATACTGCCAGGTAAATTCCAAAACTCGCTTATTATGGGTGGTACTTTATCCCAATTTACAATAAACAGAATCAACCAGGCAGCAATACTGCTTCCAAGTGTAACCAGCCAGATGTATCCAATACTTACTTTTAACTGGTGCAAGGTCAAAACAGTCAGACCAGCAACAATTAAAATCAAGACTGGAACCACGACTAGCAGCATTTTATATTAATGCTCCAAATGGAAGCCTGCTAATAAATTTCCCCTCACCCGGTCCTCCAAACCACTTCTCACCATCCACAATCAGCCTGCCGCGCAGAAATACTTTTTCAGGATACCCTTTTAATTGCCATCCTTCATACAAGTTGTAATCTGTGCGATGTTGAGCGTGTTTTACACCATATTGCACCACTTTTTCCGGATTCCACAGGACAATATCTGCATCAGAACCTGGCAGGAGCGTCCCTTTTTTGGGATACATGCCAAAAATTTTGGCAGGATTGGTGCAATTCATGGCAACAAATTGGTTGGCAGTCATTTTTCCCGAACCGACACCAAAAGTCCACATAATGGGCATACGGTCACCCAATCCAGGCAACCCGTTTGGAATTTTGGTGAAATCGCCTTTCCCAATTCCTTTCCGGCAATCTGAACCGGTTTTCCTTCGTAAACAATTGGTTTGGTGCCGTCAAAGAAAAATGGACAATGGTCTGTTGATACCACCTGGAGAGTTTCTTCCGCAATACCCTGCCAGATTCTCATATTATCGGTTTCGGTCCGCATGGGGGGAGAGCAAATCCATTTCGAACCATCTGGTTTTAATAAATCCTTTTCTGTAAAAAACAGGTACTGGGGACAGGTTTCCCCCATTACATGCAGCCCTTTGCTGCGTGCATACGCAATCTGGTCCACTTCACCCCCAACATTGACATGCACAATATACAAAGGAGCCTGTGCCTGGGCGGATAGCGATGCAGCCCGCAATACGGCTTCAACAGCACCCCAGGCTGGGCGGGTTTTTGCGTGCCAGATGGGTTCGGTATATCCTGCTTGAAGTGCCTCTTCCACCAAAACATCAATGATGTCCCCATTTTCCGCATGAAGCATGGTCAATATTCCAGCATCCCTGGCAATCCGCATGACTTTAAATATCTTGCCATCATCCAAGTCGTAGCCGGTTGTTGTAGGCGGTAAATACTTTTATGCTGGTAATTCCAATGTCCACCAAACCAGGGATTTCATTGGCTACTTGTTCATCAAAGTGGGTGATGTTCATATGGAAACCATAATCCACAGCCACTTTCGGGTCAGCCTTGGAGCGCCATTTTTCCACATTTGCCTGCAACGGTTTTAAATCTTGTGGAACAAAGTCTATTACGGTTGTTGTTGCTCCAAATGCGGCTGCCTTGGTTCCCGTGTAATGATCATCAGAAGATACGGTGTTAAACATGGGTAAATCCAGGTGCACATGAACATCCACACCCCCCGGCATGACCAGCATCCCGCTTGCATCCACCACCGTGACAATTTTCAGGAACCTGTAAATCCCTGCCGATGGCTTTTATCTGTTCGCCTTCCACCAGGATGTCAGCATTAAATGTTTCGGAGGATGTAATGAGAGTCCCCATTTTAATGAGCAAAGTCATGATTCCTCCAAATATCGTACGGCTTCCTCCGCCAGTTGATCGAATTCGCCCAACATAGCCAGGAAGTTGGGGTCGATAGAAAAAGTGGAAATCTCCCCAGATTGGTATTGACCGCTATTAACTGCCGTTCCCGCAGTGACTGCCAGAGAACCTGGCGTTCTTCTGAACGCACAACCAGGTCATTTCCAGTTTTTGCCCTGGCAAACAAGTCGCCCGTGGTATAGAGAAACGTGATTCTTTTCCATTTATCCGCCCGTATGGGTTGTTCCAATTCCTGCATCGGACCCAACTGGATTTTGTAATACTCCTCATTTGCCCTGGGTGATCTGGTTGATCGCGGAACAATTCAGCCCGTGTGGTGAGTTCATGCCCGGTAACTGGCGCGAAACAGCGAATTTGCCATCGCATTTCTTCACCAAAAGCGGCTGTCTGGTAAAACGCCAGAAAATCAACATTCACCACTTTGGGAGCAAAGCGAAACGGGATGCGATACCACCCGAGGATTCGGGCGATTTCAAGATCGCGGGGATTCGGCATAACGCCTACCAGTATTAGCGCCGAAGGTGGTGGAAATATTGGCATAGGGTAAGTTTACCACTTCTAAAAAATCCCCGTCATTGTCATCAACGGGGATTTTTTGCAAATATTATTCTTTATTTACCGAACAATGGTTTCGGTTTACTTTTTTCGATAGTCTTAGTGATAGTTTTTCACCAGCCCGACTTTATCATTAAATTCATCGATTAATTGATCAATTTCCGGAACTGGCATTGGATATCCGTCCAATAATTGGGGTCATACCATTGGGCTTGAATTTCTTCGTAAGTTTTTCCTTGCTGTTCCACCCAGGTGTAATACTTCAGGTTGTGGACACGCTTGCGATCCGGGTAGGTCAGTTCCAGCATGATTATCGGTTGAATGCCCATCAGATGACTGAGCATAATGCTGCGGCGGCATCATTGTCAGAAAATGCGCCAAATTCTCTTGCGATATTCAGTCGATGCGGCTGCCGTACAATTCCATTGAATCGGTCAAGACGGTCAGTACGATATCGTTCTCACCCAGTTCGTTCTACTTGGCAAACTTGATGGCAGAAAGCACATTGGCAATCCCGGAAAATCCGAGCAGATCCAATTGTGACAATGACTGCTTCAGGAACACCCTTCTTTGCCAGGTACTTTCGACCTGCGGTTCGTTGAACAGGCGCACCATATTGACCACAGCATTGTCATCAATCGCAGTGACAAAGTCAGTGTTTTTTACATTGTGGATCCACGGCACATGTTTGTCGCCAATACCTTCGATCCGGTGGGCACCAAAACCATTTTGAGTAAGGTTGGGCATTGCAGCGCTTCACTGGCAATGATCTTGCTGGTCGGGAAGACCTGCTTCAAGTAATCACCGCAGGCGATGGTTCCGGCAGAACCAGTGGTCAAAGCCACACCGCGATAGGTATCTTTGGGACCCATTACCTGTTTCAGAACTTCTTCCATGGCATGACCGGTGATTCGTAATGCCACAGATAATTGCCAAATTCTTCAAATTGGTTGAAGATCATCAGATCCTGACCAGATTCGCGCAGTTCCCAACATTTGTCGAAGATTTCCTTGACATTGGATTCGGTGCCTGGTGTGGCAATTACTTCACCGGCAATTTTTGAAAGCCATTCAAAGCGTTCTTTGCTCATTCCTTCCGGCAGGATGGCAATGGATTCGCAGGCCAGCAAGGCTGAATCGTAAGCTCCACCCCGGCAATAATTCCCGGTGGAAGGCCAGACTGCTTTTTGGGTGGTCGGGTCAAACTGACCTGTTACCAGGCGTGGAACCAAGCAGCCAAATGCTGCACCAACTTTGTGAGCGCCGGTCGGGAACCATTTTCCTACCAGGGCAATGATGCGGGCATTCGTTCCGGTCAAGTGGAAGGAAATTCAATATAATTTACACCGCCAAAACCGCCGCCCTGTTGCAACCGGTTGATTTTTCCAGTTGATGCGGAACAGGTTGCGCGGATGGACATCCCACAATCCAATCGACTTCAATTCTGCTTTCACTTTTGCAGGGATCAGATGCAGGATTCTTCATCTGTGCAAACGTTGGGATAATAATATTGCGTTCTTGGGCACGCTTTGCACGTGCGCGTTCAAGTCGATCTGGATGAACGGTTAAATCAATTTTAGTCATTTATATCTCTCCTATTCATGATATTGTGATCAGTTTCATCTGGTGCTTCACTGACAATATAAAGCGGACGCCCTTTAACTTCATCATAAATCCGGCCGATATATTCTCCCAAAATTCCCAGAAATCAATTGCACCCCGCCCAGGAATAAAACTGCCAATAAGGTGGATGCCTGCCCGGTGAAATGCCTGCGATCCGACCATGCGCATAATAATAACAACCGGAATTGCAAGGATGCTCAACCCGGCAGCAATAAAACCAACATAGGTTGCCATTTGCAGCGGAAAATATGAAAAACTGGTGATGGCATTCAATGCCAGCTTGATCATTTTCTTGAAGGGATATTTGGTTTCCCCGGCAAATCGGGCTGCCCGTTTGTAGGTAACGCCCATCTGCTTGAAACCAACCCAGGCAGACATGCCACGCAAGAAACGATGCTTTTCGCGCATTTTCTTCATCACATCGACTACTTTGCGGTCCATCAAGCGGAAATCCCCGGTATCCAGTGGGATTTTTACATCCGTGATGCGGAAGATCATCCGGTAGAAAAGGGAAGCTGTGACAGTTTTAAACCAGGTTTCGCCTTCCCGCTCTGAACGAATTGCATAAACCACCTGGTATCCTTCCCGCCACTTTCTCGATCAGATCCAGGATCACTTCGGGGGGTCCTGCAGGTCTGCATCAATGATCACAACTGCATCGCCACGGCAGTAATCCAACCCTGCGGTCACTGCGATTTGGTGTCCAAAATTTCGGGCAAAAATTACCGGTCGTACCCGTATCTTGTTTGCCAAGTTCGCGGATTATTTCGGTCGAACCATCCTTGGAGCCATCATCAACCAATACCAGTTCCCAGGCTTCACTAGTGTGTCCATTACCTCACTGATACGCGTCATAAAGTACATCCAGGCAATCTTTTTCGTTATAGACTGGAGCGATGATCGAGAAAGTTGGTTTCATTGATCTTATTCCTCTATTGACCTATTCAGCGTCGCTTAAATTTACTTTCAGCAGGGTCGGTTCAATCGTTGGTTCGATGATCGGCGCGGCAGTCACAGCTTCATGGCAGCTCGAACGTCTTTTAATCCATTTCCTGTATTTACCACCAATACCGGATCTTCTGAATTGATCATTCCCTGCTTTAAGGCTTTCATCAATCCAGCATAAGCAGTAGAACCGGCTGGTTCAGTAAATATTCCAACTTTGCCCAATTCGGCTATTGCCGCAATGATTGTCTTCATCCGGGACCATGATATATGCTCCATCGTTTGCGTAGCCGCCCGTACTGCCCGCACACCGTCTCGCGGCAGGTCCACTGAAATGCTATCGGCAATTGTCGTGGCAGCAACCGGAATGATATCTTCGGTTCCGGCAAAAAAAGCATTCGCAACCGCAGCGGATCTTTCAGATTGAATGCCAAACAGCCGCGGCATCTGTTCCAGCCAACCCAATGTCTGCAAGATCTTTAAATCCTTTATGAATTCCGGAGATGATATTGCCATCCCCCACTGAAACAAAAATACAGGCGGTTTGCATCCTGGTTCAATGCCGCAATAATACCTGTTCCCAAATTTCAAATGCAGCCGTTTTCTTGCCTTCAGCAGTGAATGGATTGTAGCCCGTATTGCGGCAATACCAGCCAAATTCTTTGGCATGCCTCAATCGTCAGGTCAAATGCCTGATCATAATTGCCATCCACCAGAATTACCTGGCACCAAAGATCAGTAATTGGGCAATTTTGGCCGGTGGTGCTGTTTTGGGTGCAAAAATGATCGCTTTTTGTCCAACCGCAGCCGACATCCTGCCAGGGCAGCCCCGGCATTTCCGGTCGAAGCTGTTACAACTACCTCTGCTCCAATCTCCCGGGCACGGGCAACCACCACTGCACTGGCACGATCTTTGAAGGATGCAGTCGGTTTGCCCTTCATCTTTGATCCAGAAATTTTGCAACCCAGTTTCTTTTTAAACCGGTGCAGTGTATAAATGGGTGTCCAGCCAGCAGAACGCAGCGGAGTGCCTTCACCTCCGGGATCTTTCACTGGCAACAATGGCAAATAACGCCACAGGGAGATAATCGTGCGGGAAATAATATCTTCAACTTGATATTTCTTCCGAATATCGTTCATAATCCAGAACTACATCCAGGTTACCACCATCCTATGGACAGGTATATGTTACTTCATCTGGCTGGTAATCTTTACCGCAAATCGAGCAGTGATATCCACTAAAATAATTCATGGTCTCCTCAAATCACAAATTTGATAACTAAATAGCCTTACTTTTATTCATTTTCAAATGGAATTCCCAGGGAAGCAGGCGGGGATGTTCGCAAAGCCCGCAGTATTTTAGATACCACTTTTCTGGATTTTTCCGGCATGGCCGCCAGTTCCGTTCCACCCATTCAGCCCTACCAATATTGACAAGTAATAAAGTCAGGATCATCAAGGGGAATGGGGCAACCTGCAAAATTTGAATTGGAATCTGGGGATTGGATTGAAGCGTAATTCCCAATTGCTGCAAGGCAGCAAAAAAATATGCCCCAAGTGCCACCCGCAATGGATGCCAGCCGCCAAAAATGGCAATCGCCAGCGCAATCCAGCCAATTCCATCCAGACCGGAAAGCTGACCCCTCCATCCAATTTTCACTGCCAGGCTAGTACATCGGACCAGCCAATCCAACCAGGGCACCACCCAAAATAGTGTAAAAATAGCGCAATGCATTCACATTTGCACCACGCACAAATGCTGCAGTCGGTCGTTCACCAATTCCCCGCAGCATTAATCCAGGTTTGGTTTTAAACATGAATATGTATGCCACCACAATCAGCAGATAGGAAGCGTAAACGACAAGTGAGTGATTGAAAAATATTGGTCCGATAATCGGTACTTCGGATAATCCAGGCAAAGGCACTTTGGAAATGAAAAGCCCGGGTTTATTGGTGAAGGGTGCACCCAAAAAATACGAAAGGTCACGGCACAGGAGCGCCAGCACAAAACCAATTGCCACCTGTGATTGCTTCAAGGTAATACTGCTGAAAGCAACAATGGCTGCAACCAGCGCCCCTACTACAGCACCGGCTAAAAGCCCAACAGAATGCTGCTCGTTGTCAAAGCGATTACAAATCCTGCCATGGCTGATAATAAGATTGTGCCGTTTACCGAGAGGTTGATCACTCCGCCTTTTTCCGTGAAGTTTTCACCAATCGAAGCAAATAATACAGGCACTGCGTACTCAACAATTCCAGCCAGGGTTGTCAGGGTAGCATTATCCATCGGCTGCTCCTATTGTTTCCTTATCAGGCGTTTTCTGACGCCATCTACCATTACAACAAATAAAACTAAAAATCCTTGCAGTACACCTGCCAGGTAGGAATTTAATCCCATGTATTGCAATTCCACGTTACCGACACTCAATGCAGCAAAGAAGAATGCCACCAGAGTGGACCAGATGGGTGATAATTCACCAGCATTGCCACCAACAATCCCAGGAAACCATAACCGAAGCCGGCATCTGGTATCAAGCTGAATTGCTTGGATGTCACCAATATTGCGCCTGAAATTCCTGCAAACAAGCCGCAAAGCCCAAATGCCAGCAGGAAATAACGGGTGGTTGGAATTCCAAGAACAAAGGCAGCCCGGTCGTTTTTCCCGATCGCCTTCAGCCGTAAGCCGAAGTGCGTTCCTTTCAACATGACCGCCACGAAAATCGCACAGAAGATGGCTATGATTAAAATGGTCAGACTGATATTGGTGCCCTCAATATAAGGCAGGCGGAATTTCGGGTCGATCCATTCAGTACCACTTCCGGATGCCACACCTGGGCGTTTCCAGGGACCAAAAATTAACCAGATAGCAACGGTCTTGGCGACGAAATTCAATCCCAAACCGCCAAAGATTTCATTTACCCCGCCGTAGATTTTCATTAATCCCGGGAATAACGCCCACAAAATGCCACCCAAACCACCTGCCAGGAATGCGAACGTGATTACCAGGCTTGGCGGCAAACTGGTTCTGGTCAAGCAATCGGAATGCGCCAACTGTGAACACTGCCCCCAAAATTATCTGACCTTCCATTCCAATGTTCCATAAACCAGCCGTAAAAGTAAACAAAAGACCGGAAGTTACGATAACCAACGGTACCCAGGCTGCTAGAACAGATGTAAATTTGATGGTTGTCTGAAAAGCACCCAGTATGATATTTTTATAGGCTAACAGGGGTTCTGCTTTGGCAATGATTAAGACCAAAGATGTGAATAAAAGCGCTAAAACGACAGCAGACACCCTGATGCCCAAATCAATCCAGGTCGCACTTTTTAAAATTGCGGGAGTTTTACCTGCTTGAGGTTCTAATGACATGCACTGACTCCTGTAATGTCTTTTACCATCCCTTGCCGCCAATCAATTGACCCAATTCATCAACGGTGGTTTTATTCGCATCAATTGGTTTGGAAACCAAACCTCCAAAAAATACCAGGATCCGGTCGCTATACTGGATAATTTCGTCCAGGTCTGAAGATGTAAACACGATGCTTGTGCCTTCCTTGCAGCGCTCTTTCATCTTTGACCAGATCCAGATGGCAGATTTTATATCCAGACCACGGGTGGGATGTTCCATGAGGATTAGCTTAAACCGATTCCGCAGAGTGCCAGTAATGCCCGCTGTTGATTTCCCACCAGAGAGCTGCTCAACCCGACTGACAGGGGTGCCTTTAATATAGAATTCCCGAATACGCTGTTCCGTAAGCACCTGGGCACTTTTTTGATCGACAAACAATTCATTATGTTCTTCCGATAAAATAAAATGCTCCGTCAATGTAAGCCCGGGGATTAAACCTTCTTCCAATCTCGCGGCGGGCAGGTAGGCGATCCCGCCTTTTTGAAAAGCAGAATAAGGCTTTCCTGCGAAATTTTTACCGTCAATCTGAATTGTCCCGCTCACAGGCCGCATTAATCCAGTCAACATGCGCAAAAATAATCTTTGACCTGAGCCTTCCATCCCAGCCAAACCAATCACTTCACCGTTCGTAATTCCCAGGTTGATATCCCTTAGCGCAGGCGGTAGTCTTCCAACCCGATGTTTTCCAATTTCACAGATGGGCTTTCACTTCGAGAAGTGGTTTTCTCTTCCCCAATTTCAATAGACTTGCCAAACATCATATTTACAAATTGGTCCGTAACATAAGGGGGAATAACTTCCCCCACTAATTTTCCCTGTCGCAATACTGCCACACGGCTGCACAATTCTTCCACTTCTTCCAATTTGTGGGAAACGAAAATTACCGAAAGCCCTTTTTCGGCTAATTTAACCAGCGTGGCAAATAATTTTTCTTTTTGGTTTGCAGAAATACCGGTGGTGGGTTCATCCAAAATCAGAACCTTGACACCCAACCACAGAAGCCGCAATATTTCCAACTGCTGACGTTCACCTACGGTTAGAATCTCAACAAAAGTTTCCGGTTTTATTTGAAAATCGAATTCACTGGAAAGACGAAGAATATCCTGTTCCACCTCTTTATTTTTGGGGAACAGTCCCCCGGGTCTTCCAAGCAGAAAGTTATCAATTACTCTCATCGGGGGAAAATCAAGCGGGTCCTGGTGCAGCATGCCAATCCCAAGCTTTACTGCATCTTCGGGAGAAGATATTTTTACTACCTTCTCATCAAGCAGAATATCTCCCGATTCTGCCTGGATGAATCCTGACAATACTTTCATCAGCGTGCTTTTACCAGCACCATTTTCCCCCAAAATACCCTGGATGGTTCCTGAAGAAATATTCAGGGTAATATCATCATTTGCATGAACTTTTCCAAACCACTTATGTATGTGTGAGAATGAAATATTCAATCAATTTCCCTCAATAAACAAAAATGTGGGGGAAGGGTTTACCCTTCCCCCACATGCTGATTTAACTTACTCGCTTTGGCCTTCCATACCTTCCAACAACTGAGGAAGATACCAGACTTCCAAATCGGTTCCTACTACGCCATCCGCAAGATATGCTGTACCATCCTGCAGATTGATGGGACCGGTCCACAAATTCAGACCGCCACCCAATTCACCAATGAACTTGTCAACCAGTGCAGCATTGTCAGCAGAGAGCGCTCCACCCTTGTTGAAACCAACTGCAGAGGTGTCAGGATTATTAATATCCGCCCAATCGGGACCAACGAGCTCAAAAGAGGGTTCCCAGGTACCATCTTCAATGGAATTAATCGCATCAACGTACATGAAACCCCAGTTGAAGTAAGGTACACCCAGGCAAACTTCATCAGCACCTTCACAGGCACCGCTAAAGTCATAAGGAATCGCCCAGACCTGTTTCCCATCCGCAGCAAATTTCTTGGCTTCGGTGAGTGCTTCGGTGGTGTCGATGGAGCTGATTACCACATCATAGCCAGTGTTATAGAAATCGTCTGCAACCTGTGTCGGGTCCAGGGTTACACCAGGAATATTGAACCAGAAACCAATCCAGGTAACCTTGAATTCCAGGTCAGCAGCGGTCTTTTCCAAGGTATTTCGTCCAGCAGTATTTTGCGCCCAGGTAGGCTGATGCAGCAAAACGACGGGTTTCATCATTGATCAATGGACCAAGGAAACCAATCTTGCCAGTCTGTGTGGTCAGGGCAGCAGCACAACCGGCAATCATCTTGCCGTATTCCATCTCGCCCATGATGTTTTTCAGGTTGGGCAGTTCAACGTAATTCTTGCCCTCTTTCCAGGAGGTATCACCAGAGGCATGAATTACATACACATCTGGATTTTCCTGGGCAAATTTGACTGCGTTATCTTTTTGGTCATCAGAATTAAAGATAACCAGTTTTGCACCCTTGGTAGCCATATCGGCAGCAAGTTCAGCGGGTGTCTGGGTATGTGCAGTCGAACCAGTATAAACATTCTCGAGGAAGATCATTGTTTTGCCAGGGAGTTTATCCTGGACATACAGACCTGCCTCATAATGTGCCTGGCTCCAACCTGCATCTGTGGAAGGACCAACCAGAAGCATACCAAAGGTCATTGGACCTGGTTCCATTGGGGCTTCGGTTTCCACAACAGGGGCTTCGGTCTCTACAACTGGGGCTTCGGTTTCCACCACTGGGGCTTCAGTTACAACTGGAGCTTCGGTTGCTTTCGGACCACAAGCAGTTAATAGCATGCTCATCATTACAAGTACACTGAGCATAATCCATGCAGTTTTACAGTTCATTTTCTCCTCCATAATTGGATATTTCGATTGGAATACGTATGGGAATATAAATATCAGGGGAATCACTAATTGGAGAAATCACCTCCTTATACCTGGTGAATAAAGACGTACCAGAACTACGAAACCCTTTTAACAGCATATTTATACCATTAAACCCAATCGAGCCATAAAATTTTAAGATGAGAAAACTTATCGGGAAGCAAATTTGCTTCCCGATAAAAGCGATATCTTAAGGAACTATCCAGGTGCCTGTCTCACCTTTTAATGCACGCCCGATGTTTTCGGGGTTGGTGATCAAAGCCTGCTTGCCGCCATTTTCCATGTACCAGATGATTGCCTGGATTTTGGGAGCCATGGAGCCTTTGGCAAAGTGGGTGCCTTCTGCCAGGTATTGTTTGGCTTCAGCCACTGTCATTTTATCCAGCCATTTTTGGTCGGGTTTACCAAAGTTGATGGCAACTTTTTCAACCGCCGTGGAGATGAGGAACAAGTCAGCCTTGATCAGGCGGGCAAGCAGGCTGCTGGCGAAATCTTTATCGATTACCGCTGCAACACCTTCAAATGACCCGTCTTCATTTTCAATTACAGGAATTCCACCACCGCCAACAGTCACCACAATCACACCTGCAGCAATCAAAGTTTCAACTGCCTTGATTTCCACAACTTTTTCTGGAATGGGAGATGCCACAACCCGGCGCCAGCCGCGGCCGGCATCTTCAACAATATTCCAGCCCAAATCTTTTTCGCGATGCCTGGCATCTGCTTCGTCCATGAAACCACCAATGGGTTTGGAAGGGTTTGTAAACGCCTTGTCATTGCGGTTCACGGCTACCTGGGTAACGATGGTAGCGACGGGTTTATCAATTCCACGTTTGTGTAATTCATTCTGCAGGGTTTGCTGAAGGGAATACCCGATCGCTCCCTGGCTGTCAGCACCACACACATCCAATGGAACCTCATGCATACCTTCCACTTTGTCTGCTATTTCTGAACGGCGCAGGATGAAACCAACCTGCGGTCCATTTCCATGCCCAATAGCCACATCCCAGCCGGCTTCAATCATATCGGCAATGTGAAAGGTGGTTTCCTTGGCTGCCTGATACTGATCTTCAACCGTCTGGTGATTTTTATCTCTTAATCAACGAATTTCCGCCAATGGCGACAACAGCAATTTTCTTAGTCATACTACCTCAAATCAACAAGTATTCAAATCACAATATCTTACTATTCAACCAGGTGAACTTTTCCTGGTGAAGTAGTAAAGGTTATCCCATTGTTAATGCCATGACGGCATTCTGGGCATGCATACGGTTCTCTGCCTGGTCATAAACAACAGACTGCAGACCATCCATTACGCCGTCAGTAACTTCAATGTTGCGGTCAGCGGGTAGAGGATGCATATAAATGGCGTCCGGTTTTGCCAGTGCCATCTTGCGCTCATCCGTAATCCAGTGCTCGTACTTCTTAATGATTTTGGCACCTTCTTCAGGATCGGGGGTATGCACCATGGCACCCCAGGACTTGGCGTAAATGATATCGGCATCTTTAAAGGCTGCTTCCATGTCATCAGTCACTTCAAAGCCAGCACCAAATTTACGTGCCTGCTCGCGAGCCATATCCATGATCTCTGGCATTAATTTGAATTCTGGTGGATGCGCTAAAACAACATCCATCCCAAAACGCGGCATCTGGATTACCAGGCTCTGGGGTACCGACATCGGTTTTTGGTAAGATGCTGCATACGCCCAGGAGACAACCATCTTCTTGCGGCGCAGGTCGCGTCCTTTTTTCTCCACGATGGTCATTAAATCAGCCAGGCACTGGAAAGGATGGTATACCTCGCACTGCATGTTATAGATTGGAACGCGGGATGCCTGAGCCACTGCATTTTGATACTTGTTGCCAATACCCCAATCGACATGCCGGATGGCTATACCATCAAAATAGCGTCCAAAAATTTCGCCGATTTCTTTTGGTGTATCACCATGGGAAATCTGTGTGGTTCGGCTTTCGATGAATGCAGCATGCCCACCCAGGTGAGCCATGCCGGCTTCGAATGAACCACGGGTGCGGGTGCTGCTGAAGAAGAACAACATTGCCAGGACTTTATCCCGTAACAATGCTGTGGATTCATTCAATGCCCGCTTGCGTTTCAAATCGAATGCCACATCCAAAACTGTTTCGACTTCCTCTTTACTGAAATCGAGGTCGCCAATTAAGTCACGACCATGTAAATATGTTTGCATAATTTCTCTCCATTGCAATCTTGCTCCATCCTGTGACACTACAGGATGGAGCAAGAAAATTTAATTATTCCATTTTCCCCATAACCAGTGCCAGCAGCGCCATGCGCATCACAACACCATTATAGGCTTCCTGCCAGTAGCGTGACCAGCGGGTGATATCCACATCGGCTGGAATTTCATCCATGCGGGGCAGGGAGTGCAGCAGAATGGCATCTGATTTTGCCTTGGTGGATAAAAGCTGGCGGGTAATCTTGTAATTGCTGGGAGTTTCGCCATGTTCGCCGGCTTCCTGGCGGGATTTGGTGTAATCTGGTTGAACCACTGGCTCAACCAGGATGACATCCGCCTTGGCGATTGCCTGGTCAACATGCTCGGCTTCGGTGAAATTGAGATTGTATGCTTTTAATTCTTCTTTAAATTCGGGCGTAAGCGACATCTCGGGTGGAGCAACGAAAGTAATCGGGCAATCAAACTGGGTTAGTGCATAAGCCAGCGAATGCATGGTGCGCATGCGCATGTCACCGACTGCGAGCCAGTTAAGTCCATCCAGGCGGCCTTTTTCAGTCCATACGGTGAAGAGGTCAGTTAAAATCTGGGTGGGGTGTTCGCCCCAGCCGTCACCACCATTGATGATCGGCACGGAAGCCCACTTGGCGGCTTCGTGAGGTGCACCTTGCTGGAAGTGGCGCATAACAATGACATCGCCATAAAACTCGAGCATTTTTACGGTATCTTTAATACTTTCCTGGTACCAGTCGCCGGCACGGGTCATTTTGGCATCAGAAAAACCGGTAACATGCCCACCGAGGCGGTGCATGGCGGCTTCATGTGCCAGTCGGGTGCGGGTGCTTGGCTGATAAAATGCAGTTACCATCGTTTTTTCTGCGAGCATGTCTACATTGCGGCGGTTGCGTGCAATGGGTTCAAGTTCTTTGGCAACTTCCAAAACATGGAAAAATTCATTTCTTTCGAAATCTTTTAACGAAAGAATATCTCGACCTGCAAAACTGCGCATTTCAAATACCTCCTGAATATAGTTTGATTATTTTTGTATTCCTTCTACCCGGCGTACCACATGGAAACGAAAGTAACCGGGTAGGAAATAGCTTGTTGAAAGATCAACGATCCGCTCAGTAGCATCGTACAATTTACTGAACATTTGCAATAGAACATCTCCGCGCTGAATTTGCAATGCCCGGGCAATTTCAGAAGTTGCTGCCACTGCCTGGATATTTGCCACCGAAGTTGTCAGTTTTAAATTTCCCCGGGTCAGTAATAAATCCAAAACCGATCCGGTAAATCCATTTCGCAGTTCTTCGGTTGTCAGCATTTCAGCGGGTAATTCATCAACCAGGTAAGCCACCGGACGCAATTCTGTCAGTATGATTTGGCTGACCTGAACCATCTCTGTACCTTCAGGCACATTAAAAACTTCGATCTGGTTCGCATCTGCATAATTGTGTTGAATGCGGAGTGCACCCATGGAAACATCCAATTGGATGCGCCCAGCCAGGGTTTCGATACTTTCGAGAACCTCCAACCCGGTTTCAATTACTTTGGAACGACCAACTACGAAAGTTCCAACGCCTTGCCTTCTTCGGATTAACCCCTGCCCTTCAAATGTGCGCATGGCTTCTCGTAAAGTAGCGCGGGATACACCCAGTTGGTGTGCCAATTCTGGTTCTGATAACAGACGGTCACCAGCAGGTGTTTCTGCAATCAGAACAGCCAGTTCTTGTTGCAGCCTTTGAAAGGGATGAAGCGATTCATTTACAGGCATTTCATTATTATTTCTGGAATTCCAGTCCTCCTTTAAGATCTATCCTAGTTGTAACGGTGAACCAGGTACAGGTTCACTCCAATAACTGAACAAAATCGAATTTTGTGGTATCCACCAATCCCAGATCCGATATACGCAATTCGGGAATCACCACCAGTCCTAATAAACTTAATTGCATGTTTGGGTTTTGTAAATTACAACCGCATTGTTGAAAACCTGCCAAAACACTACCGGCAGCCTCAGCCACCTTCCTGGCAGGTTCGGAAGAAATTAACCCGGCAATAGGAAGCATTACCTTACCTATGACTTTACCCTCCTTCACTACAATCTGTCCCCCATCCATGGCAGCCAGGTGATTGGCTGCAATTGCCATGTTTTCATCATCTGTACCGACAATTATCATATTGTGAGCATCATGGGCAACGGTGGTGGCAACTGCGCAAGGAGAAGTAAAGCCAAATCCCTGTACAAGTCCCATTTGGACTTTGCCAGTATTATGATGACGTTCAACTAAAGCCAACTTGAGGATATCCCGTTTCAAGTCTGAACGAATTTCACCATTTTCCGGGATAACCGTCAGAAGCAAATGGCGTGTTGGTGCCTGGTTTTCAACAATTCCAATTACGTGGGCGGTATGTGGAAAATCACGCAATGCGCTGATTCGAAAATCATCCGGGGTAAGCATGCGGGGAAGATGTACAGAATGTAATGCCCATTCCGGATACCGCATGGTTGGCGTTTCAACCAGGATGTGATTATCTTCAGCAACGACTTCGCCGCGAGCAACCACCAGATTTAACCTGGAAGTTATCCAAATCATCAACCAAAACCACATCAGCATGCCTGCCTGGGGCAATCATTCCCAGTTCGCGAGTCATTCCAAAGTGTTCAGCAGTGTTGATGGTCGCCATTTGAATAGCCATCATGGGGGGTATTCCTTCAGAAATGGCATGCCGGATGACACGATCCATGTGACCTTCATTAACCAAGGTTTCCGAATGGGAGTCATCCGTGCAGAGTGAGAAAAGACGGCTTTCCAACCCGTGTTCCAAAATGGCTTTGGATTGTTCCTTTACATCTTTCCAGCCGGAGCCATACCGCATCATCACCCGCATACCCTGTCGGGCGCGGGTAATCGCATCTTCCGGAGTTGTGCCTTCATGGTCATCCTGGGGTCCACCAGCAGCATAACCATGAAATCGCAGACCCAGATCAGAGGACGCATAATGCCCGCCAATTACTTTTCCAGATTGGCGGGTGACTGCCATCTCAGAATGAACTTTTTCGTCTCCACTGATAACACCCGGGAAATTCATCATCTCACCCAACCCGACAATACCCGGCCAGGTCATGGCTTCAGCCACTTCTGCGGGTCCGATGGTGGCACCAGGTGTTTCAAAACCCGGTGAAGAAGGTACACAGGATGGCATTTGCACAAACACATGAATAGGCTGCAGGTGGGATTCCTCCAGCATTAACCTAACCCCGCGAATCCAAATACATTGGCAATCTCATGGGGATCAATGAACATGCATGTAGTACCGTGGGGTAGTACAGCCTGCACAAATTCTGAAACTGTCAACATTCCGGATTCAACATGCATGTGACCATCCAGTAAACCGGGGACTAAAAACCTTCCAGCAGCCTCGATGACCCGGGTAGTCTTCCCGATGGTATGACTTGCGTTTTCGCCCACGTAGGCAAAACGTCCGTCTACAATTGCAATATCGGTATGCTCAATGATTTCACCAGTTTGAACGCAAACCCAACGTCCATCACGAATAACCAGGTCGGCAGGAACACGCCCCATGGCACAATCCACCAATGCTTTAGAACTGTAATATGCTAATTGCATGTACACTCCTGGTTAAACGCTATGCTTAAGGTAATGGAATTCCACTGATACGGGACGCTGCCAGGTTATGCTTTTCGACCAGTCGGGGCACATCTACATTAACCAGTTGCCCATTCTTTACGACAACTTTCCCATGAACAACGTTCCAATCTACGTTTTTCGGGGCACAGAATAAAATGGCTGCAACAGGGTCATGCAAACCACCTGCATATTCCAATTGATTTAAGTTAATTGCAAAAAAATCAGCACATTTACCCGGCTCCAGCGAACCGATATCTTTCCTGCCAAGTACCGCAGCCCCACCCCTGGTTGCCAGTTCCAATGCCTGCCGGGCAGTAAAGATTGGCATGGCATCCGGTGAGGATAGGGAAGCACCCAAAAGTCCAGCGCGCAGTCTCGCCAGCAGCATAGCCTGGCGGGCTTCAGCCAATAAGTGCGAACCATCATTACTGGCAGAGCCATCGACTCCCAAACCAACTTTTACATTCGCCTGGATATATTCCCATAGGGGTGCAATCCCCGAAGCAAGCCGCATATTTGAACTGGGGCAATGTGCCACCCCGCAGCCATGTTTCGAGAATACCCCAATTTCTTCCTGATTGATATATATGGAATGGGCAAACCATACATCCTCGCCCACCCAATCAACGCTTTGCATGTAACCCAGTGGACGATATCCAAATTTCTCCTGGCAATACACTTCTTCATCCTGCGTTTCCGCCAGGTGTGTATGCATATGAACACCAAAATGTCTTGCCAACCGGGCGGATTCTTTCATTAAATTACCAGTCACACTGAACGGTGAACAAGGTGCAACTACCACCTGAACCATCGCCCCGGGTGCTGCCTGGTGATATTGTTCAATCAAACGCTGGGTATCTTTTAAGATATCATCTTCATCCTCAACGATACTGTCCGGTGGAGTACCGCCCTTACTTTCTCCCACACTCATCGAGCCTCGTGATGCATGCAAGCGGATTCCCACTTCTTGCGCACCCGCGATTTCATCATCCAGCCTGGCACCATTGGGATATATGTACAAATGATCCGAGGCAGTCGTGCAACCGGATAGTGCCAACTCGGAAAGCGCTGTCTGCGTGGATATAAAGATATCCTCCGGAGTCATTCGGCACCAGATGGGATAAAGGGCTTTCATCGGCGTGCTCTCCCCACCCATGAACAGCGTGATGCCCATCAGCCCCTCGTTGCCCACCACCAGTATCGCGGTCGATGCGCCATTCTCCATCACGTACTGCAACGAGATGATGGAATCGGTCGGGAAATAGACGTGTCGCATGGCGCGGCCGGACTCATACATCACGGATCGCAAGGGCAGCGGCACCAGCTCCAGGTACGGGAACAGGCGACCCTGGACTTCTGGCGACAGGGCAGCCAGCAGGTGATTCTGTTGGGGTTCGGACTTGGCAGGCATACGGCGCTCCGGCTTAGGGGGCGTGGACACTCGCCCGCCCAATGGCGGTAAAGCATAACGGCCCAACTCCGGGAGTTCGGTTCGGTAACGCACACAGGATCGAGCGGCACCCTTGGCACACTTCGCGTACTGACCGCCTCAGGTCGATCGAAGGTGTGACATGACATCGGATCGAGTTGAAAAGACGTCTCGTGCCGATGCTCCCGATGCACTGGATCTGGCGCTGGAACAGAGCCACGACGTGAAGGCAAAGGTCGAGACCTGCGCGGACGATCTGGCCACCGCCAACGAAATCATGAAGGACAAGATCGCCGGTGGTACGACCTTGCACAGACCGAGATCGCATTGACCGAGTCCAGGGAAATGCTCGCGGATACACAGGCGGCCTTGGCCGCTTCCCAGGAGGAAGAAAGAGTTGCCAGGCGACGGGCTTTGCACGACTCAATGACCGGGCTGCCCAATCGCGACCTCTTCGACGATCGGCTATCGACTGCGATCTCTCTGGCCCGACGCCACGACTGGACGCTGGCCGTCATGTTCTTCGATCTCGATGGATTCAAGACGATCAACGACACGCATGGGCATGCCGCAGGAGATTCGGTCTTGAAGGAGGTGGCAAAGCGCCTGTCACGGCACTCGCGCGAAGAAGATGCGGTGTGCCGCAACGGTGGCGATGAGTTCCTCTACCTGCTGGTGAATCCGAAGGGCAAGGAAAACATCGAACGACTCGCCGGCCTGGTCTCCGCCAACATCGCCAAGCCCATCGCGGTCGGTCGCCGGCAGTTTGTCGTCAACGCGAGCATCGGAGTCGCCGTCTTTCCTCTCGACGGCACTACTGGCGATGAATTTGTCAGGAGCGCCGACACAGCCATGTACCGCGCCAAGAAGCACGGGAGCGGCTGCGTGTTCTTCGACAAGGTCTGTTACGAGCCCAGCGCCGGATAGTCGCTGTAGCCTTCCGCGTCCGCCGTGTAGAGCAGGTCCTCGCGCAGCGCGGCGAGCGGCGCGCCGGCCTTCAGTCGCTCGACGAGATCCGGGTTGGCGATGAACGGCCGTCCGAACACGGCGAGCTGGATCAGCCCGGAGTCGAGCATCGCCGTGGCGCTGGCCGCGGTGAGATTGCCGGCGGCGATCAGGGCGCCTTTCACGTGTGGGCGTAGGGTGGGCAGCACGGCCTGCGGGTCGCCGGCATTGTTGAGCTTCGGGCTGAAAGCGTCCGGCAACATCACGTGCACGTACGCCATGTCGGCGGTGGGCAGGGCATCGAGCAGCGCGCGGTGCGTCTCGAGCGGATTGGCGTCCACCAGGTCGTTGAACATGTGGCCGGGCGAGACGCGGATCGCGGTCCGTGCCGCACCGATCGCCGCGGCGACCGCTTCGACGACTTCGACCACGAAGCGGATGCGTCCCTGCAGCGAGGTGCCGTAGCCGTCCGTCCGCAGATTGGTGTTCGAGGCGAGGAACTGGTTCAGCAGGTAGCCGTTGGCAGCGTGCAGCTCGACGCCATCGAAGCCGGCTGCGATCGCGTTGCGTGCCGCGGTAACGAACTCGTCGACCAGCGACGGCAGTTCCCTGGTCTCGAACGCGCGCGGGGTGGGGTAGTCCTGGAGCTGCTTCTGGTCGGTCCACATCTGGCCGGCGGGCCTGACGGCCGATGGCGCGACGGGGGCATCCGGAATCTGGCGGTTGAACGGGTGTGCGATGCGGCCGCAGTGCATGAACTGAATGAACATCTTTGCGCCCCGCGCGTGCACAGCGTCCGTCACACCCTTCCAGGCGGCGATCTGCTCCGGCGTGTGGATGCCGGGCGTGCGGCAATAGCCCTGGCCGGCGAAGCTCGTCTGGGTGCCCTCCGAGACGATGAGTCCGGCGCTGGCGCGCTGGGCGTAGTAGTCGCGCACGAAGGGCTTCGGCACGCCCATGGCGTCGGCCCGATTCCGGGTGAGCGGCGCCATGGCGACGCGGTTCTGCAACGCGAGGCCGGCAAGCGTGGTTGGCTCAAAGAGGCTGTTCATCGGAGGCGCTCTCCAAGGACCCGTCGAAGCGGGGGTGATAGTGCGATCAGTTGGACGAAGGGTGCTGGTCTCGCCGGTCGAGTCACAGCGCGGCCGCTCGCGGCCGTCGCATCAGCTCAACCGGGCTCGCCAGTTTCTTGCGCTCTTGAAATCGAGCGCAGTCGCAATCATTTTCAGCGCTGCCTGTTCCGATTCATGGCGCGCTGGCTTCAGGCCCAGCATGCCGCCAGCGGCGTCTGCAACGTCCTGACAGTAAGCGACCAGCAGCTGCGAGCAGTCGGCGTCGAAATCATCGTCGGTCTTCGAATGGCTGCTGCACAGCTCGTTCAGGATCGCGAGGTCCGTCCGCAGTCTCGCGGTGCTTGGCGCGACGCTCAGCCATTGATCGAGCGTCTCCCGTCCGCCGTTCTCGAGCAGCCCGCGATCGGAGGCGATCTGCAGGATCAGCTTCCGTTCAGCCGACTGAATCCTGCCGTCAGCCCAGGCAACGTAGACCATCGGCAGCAGCATCACAAGCCGATAGTTCTCACGCGGAATCTTCAGCTCTGCCAGCCACGCATCGATCTTCAAAGTCGTCTCCCTGTCGTGGGTTGTCGTTGTGCGTCGCCAGCTCTGTCGAACCGACTCAGTATATCCGTGAGCCTGGATTGACGATAACTTCAGCGCGACGTAACAGGAACCTAGACGTTCGTCCGGACCGTCGATCGGGATTCACCAGACGTCCAGCGCAACGAGGATGAGCTCGCGGAGATCCATGCGGCCGGCCGGTCTCGAGACGGCTTGAGGGTGTCGGACTACAACTCTACGAGCCGGAAAATCCGCCGCGGTCAGCTGGTGCCATCGCAACGAAGATAAAGGTGGGCCGGCGCCACGCCAGATGAGGCCACCAGCTGCGGTTGTCTCATTTAGAGACGAGACCCTGACGCAGATCTCGCGCGTGCCTTCTGGCGCCAGCTTCGCCGATATGGTGGCCCTCAAAGGCAAGCCTGACATCGGCGACCAGATCAACATGAGGATTCTTGGGTGGCCCGCGCGGGGAACCCCCTCTCGGACACGCCGGATTCAAACGATCCGGCCAAGCTGGGCGACGCCTACGAGTACCTGCCGCGGCACTTTGAACCGACCCGGGACTATCGGCAGCCATGGCGGGCGATTCAGACCGCCATCTTCAGGTCGTGCACTCGATCGGGCAGGTGCCGGCATACGAGAAGCGTTCGCAACGTGCTGCGCTTGTTCACCACGTTTCGAATCGGGCGCAGAATTGTATCGGAGACTCGCACAAGACGGATTGCATTGCCGTCTATATCAGGAGAATCACCATGCTCACACGCGACAAACTCGTCAGCGAGGAATGGACTGCCATCCGGAATACGCCTCACCTCGTGATGCTTGCGGTGTCGGGCGCGGGCGGAAGCACCCTCGACTCGATGCTCGAGCGTCATGCGGGGCTGAAAGGCATCGTGGAAGCCATGCACAGTACGCATCCGCTGCTGCGACGGATTGCCGACGCGTCGGAGATCCTCGAGGCGCAGGAGTCGGTCCGTTCGTGGATCTACACACTGCCGGACGAGGAACGCACGCCTGCCCGCATCCAGGAGCGAGCGCTCGAGTCGATGCGCGAGGCGCTTGTTGCACTCGCGACCAAGGGGAAGCCGGACGATGTTTCCCTGTATCAGGAATTCGTCCTGTCCACGGCCATGCGCGTGGCGCGTGCAGCGCGTGAGGGCGATTTCCTCGGCATCGACGGCGTGCGCGTCAGCGCCGGCGAGAGCCAGTTCATCGAGAAGCTGAAAGCTTACGTGGTGCCAAAGGCGGCCTGAGCGGGGCGGTTTCGGGCGCGGCGTAGCGACCGCGGCTCCGACCACTGGCGTTGTGGCAAACGACCGGAATTTGCGAACGGATCCTGCAGGAAGCGACCTCTAAGGACGGCGAGCAGCATCCGACCCACAGGGGGGTGGGCATCGGCCTGGGGTCGTTCCCGGCAGCTGCGCCGCCGCGGGGTACTCAAGGCGGCGGCAGCGTACGCCGTCATCGGCTGGTTTGCGCTGCAGGTGCTGAGCCTGCTGTTCGAGAACTTCGGCGCGCCGGGGTGGGTGCCCAAGTTCACCACCACATTCGTGCTCGTCGGCTTCCCTGTCGCCTGCCTGATGGCTTGGGGATTCGACATCACCCCGGAGGGCGTGCGGCCGGTGCCGCCGGTGCCGAAGGACGCGACACCGCTGCCCGTTTCTAACGCTGTCGCGCCACCGGCGCCGGCAGTGGAGTCATCCGCCGCCCCCTCGATTGCCGTGCTGTCGTTCCGGGACTTGAGCGCCGAACACGACCAGCAGTATCTCGGCGACGGCATCGCCGAGGAACTGCACGTGCGCCACGTGCTCGAGGGCAGCGTGCGCCGCTCCGGCCCGAAGCTCAGGGTGTCAGGGTGACGGCGCAGCTGATCGACGTCGCGAGCGGGTTCCACCTGTACTCGCAGAGCTACGACCGCGAGATGCAGGACATCTTCGACATCCAGAACGCGATCGCACGGCAGATCGTGCACGCGCTGATGCCGAAGCTCGGGCTGCAGAAGGACGCCATCTTCGTCGAGCACGGCACGACCAACCTCGAGGCCGACAACCTGTGGCTCAAGGCGCACTGGTGGTCCCGAATCCGGTCCTCGACACCCTTGAGACGGCATCGGGGCAGTTGCAGCAGGCGGTCCGCCTCGATCGAAATTACGCGGACGCGTCGGTCGAACTGGCCTATCACGGCACGGCCGCCCACCTGCACCGGGCCCGGCGGCTCCGAAACGACATCCGTCGTCGCGGGCGCGCGACCGGTGAAGAACTCGTAGGCGAGC